>DASYEW010000051.1:0-8805 GCA_036498785.1 Steroidobacteraceae bacterium
ATACGCTTTTGAGAACCGTTGCGCCCATCGCGGCGCGCTGATCTGTCTCGACAACCGCGGCAAGCATCGCAAGGACTTCAGCTGCGTGTATCACGCCTGGAATTACGACCCGCAGGGCAACCTGACCGGCGTCGCCTTCAAAGACGGTATCAAGGGCAAAGGCGGCATGCCCGACAGCTTCAAGATGGAGCAGCACGGGCCGCGCAAGCTGCGCATCGCCACCGTTCACGGCCTCATCTTCGGCTCATTCTCCGAGGACGTGCCGTCGATCGAGGAATATCTCGGCGAAGAGATCCTGAACCGCATCGAGCGCGTGCTGGGCGGGCGCACGCCGGTGGTGCTCGGGCGCTTCACCCAAGTGCTTCCGAACAATTGGAAGCTCTATATGGAGAACGTCAAGGACTCCTACCACGCCAGCATCCTGCATCTGTTCTTCACGACATTCGAACTGAACCGGCTGTCGATGAAGGGCGGCATCCTCGTCGATGAAAGCGGCGGACATCACGTCAGCTATTCGGCTATCGATCGCGAGGCGGAGAAGGATGTCGACTACGCCAAGCAGCAGTTGCGCTCGGAGAGCGAGTACAAGCTCGCCGATCCGACCTTGCTGGAAAGCTTCGACGAATATCACGATGGCTGCACGCTGCAGATTCTGTCGGTGTTTCCGACGTTTGTGCTGCAGCAGATCCAGAATGCCATCGCCGTGCGTCAGATCGTGCCGCGCGCAATCGACAGGACCGATCTGAACTGGACTTATCTGGGTTTCGCTGACGATACGCCGGAGCAGCGCCTTACACGCCTCAAGCAGGCCAATCTCGTCGGCCCTGCCGGATACATCTCGATGGAAGACGGTTGCGTCGGTGGCTTCGTGCAGCGGGGTATCGCTGGGGCGAGTGAGGATCAGGCGGTACTCGAAATGGGCGGCGCGGAAGCCGACAGCAGTGAGAGCAGAGTGACCGAGGCATCGGTGCGCGGTTTCTGGAAGGCGTATCGCGCCAACATGGGACTCTGAGGACAACACCATGATGGGTCACTCTCTGCAATACATCACCAAGGCGCAAGCCGATTACGCGCGTTGCATCGATGACGATCGTCTCGAAGAATGGCCGAGCCTGTTTCATGGCCCGTGCCTCTACAAGATCACGACCGCGTCGAACTATCGCGATGGGCTTGAAGCGGGCATCGTGTTCGCCAACTCGCGCGGCATGCTGACCGACCGCGTCTCCGCGCTGCGCGAGGCCAACATCTATGAGCGGCAGACCTATCGCCACATCCTCGGCCTGCCGTCGATCCTGTCCGAAGAGGACGCCAGGGTGACGAGCGAGACGTCGTTCATGGTGGCGCGCATTCTGCAGGATGGCGACACCTCGATCTATGCCACCGGCCGTTATTTCGACGTCTACGAGATCGTGGACGGCGCGGCGCAGCTGAACGAGCGCACGGTGGTGTGTGACAGTTCGCGGATCGATACGCTGCTGGCGCTGCCGTTATGACATCGAAGTCCGTCGCGCTGACCATTGGCGATCCCAATGGCATCGGCCCCGAAATCGCGGTGAAGGCCGCGGTGCTGTGCGCGGAGGCGCAGCCCGGCTCATCTCCGATTCTGGTGGGCGATGACCATGTCATCCGGTTTTACGCCGAGAGGTTCGCGCCTGGCCGGCTGCTGACAAAGGCTGGAACATCCGCTGACAAGCAGGCGCTGCTCTATCATCCCGTCGCTGCGCTGGATGCCAAAGCCTTCAAGCCGGGACAAGGGCGCGCCGAGGGTGGTCATGCAACCGTCGCCTATGTCCAGGCGGCGCTCGATCTGATGAAGGAAGGGCGGGCCCACAGCATCGTGGCGTGTCCGCACTCCGAGACCAACGTGAATGCGGCTGGCATCAAGTTCTCGGGTTATCCGAGCCTGCTGGCGCAGTTGAAGAAGGTGCCTGAGGACGAAGTATTCCTCATGCTGGTGGGCGCCGGCTTGCGCATCGTTCATGTGACCTTGCATGAGCGGCTTGCGGGGGCGCTTGAGCGGATCACGCCGACGCTGATCGAACGCGCCATCCGCACCACGATCAATGCCTTGAAAAAGCAGGACATTGCGCGTCCCCGGCTCGGGGTCTTCGGCATCAATCCGCATGCCGGCGAAGGCGGTTTGTTCGGCGATGATGACGATCGCATCGTGGCGCCGCTGATCGCGCGGCTGAAGGCGGAAGGCATCGACATTGAAGGGCCGGTGGGCGCCGATCTGATGTTGGGCCAGCAAGGCTTCGATGCGTTCGTCGCGATGTATCACGATCAGGGACACATCCCGATCAAGCTGCTCGCAGGGCGCAATTCGGCCGCGATGTCGATCGGCGCCGGTCTGCTGTTCTCGAGCGTCGGCCATGGCAGCGCTTTCGACATTGCGGGGAAGGGCATCGCCGATCCCATGCCGGTCCTGCGCTGCATCCAGCTCGTTGCGGGCGCCAATCAATTCAGGGAAACGGCATGACGCACACCATCACGGTCGAAGACACCGACATCAGCTTCACCTGCAATGACGGCGAGACCATTCTGGTTGCGGCCGAGCGCGCGGGCTACACGATACCGTACTCGTGCAGGAAGGGCGTCTGCGCTTCGTGCGAAGGCTTTCTCAGCAAAGGCGACATCAAGCAGCGCTCCAAGGAAATGACCGGTCCGGTGGGTAAAGTCCTGTTCTGCACGGCCACCGCGAAGAGCGATATCACCATCCGGCCGCGGCGCATCTCGCGTCACGATCCATTGGCGCGGAAGAAAATCAAGGCGCGGGTCTTCCGCATATCCCGCCCGACAGACGATGTCGCCATCCTGCAATTGCGCTTTCCTGCCAGTATCCGCGCCAAATTCAAGGCCGGGCAGTATCTGCGCATCCGCACGCGGGACGCCGACGAACGCAGCTTCTCGATGGCCAATCCGCCGCAGGAGAGCGACGGCGTGCAGTTGCACATCCGCCATGTGCCCGGCGGCGCGTTCTCCGAGAAAGTGCTGGCCTCGTTGCAGCTCGACGACAAACTCGAGGTCGAGGTGCCGTTCGGCGATTTCCACCTGCGAGAAGACGACCAGGCGCGTTACGTGTTCCTGGCGACCGGCACCGGATTTGCGCCATTGAAGTCGATGCTCGATGACATGATCCGGCGGCGGCTCAGCCGCGAAGTGCGCTTCTATTGGGGCGGACGCAGCAGCGCCGATCTCTATCTCGCGCAGACCTGTGACAAGTGGGCCAGGCGTTATCCGTGGTTTACCTTCATCCCGGTGCTGTCCGAGCCGGATGCGAGTTGGCAGGGCCGCCGGGGGCTGGTTCACGCCGCGGTGCTCGAAGACGTTCCGGATCTATCGGATCGGCAAGTCTATGCCTGCGGCAACCCCATGATGATCGAAGCGGCGCGCACCGAATTCAAAGCGCGTGGTGGATTGCCGACTTCCAATTTCTATGCCGATGCGTTCGTACCAAGTGGAGTGTCGGACGCTAACCATTCGCAAAACCTACAACCAAGCCAATAGAGGTCCATCGCTCGTTTTGCGAGTCTGGAGTGCGACGTGATCGCCGCACCATCAAATCCAACGAATCGTACCAAGAACAATTTTCCCAACAGAGGTGAGGAAATGAGTAGTGCCGAGGTTGCTTTTGATGTTCCATCGTTCATTAATTCCCGCCGCACAGGCGTCACGCAGTATGGGATTGTCATGCTGTGCGGTCTTGTCATGTTCCTCGATGGCTTCGACACGCAGGCCATCAGCTATATGGCGCCGTCGATAGCGAAAGAATGGGGGCTCACGAGACAACTCCTTGGGCCGATATTTTCGTCGGCGTTAACCGGATTGATGGTCGGCTATCTGTTCGTCTCGCCTTTGTCGGATCGTTTCGGCCATCGCAAGCTGGTCATTATCAGCACGTTTGCTTTTGCTTTACTCACGTTTGCGACGATCTTCGCGACCGATGTCACTGAGCTGATGATGTTACGTTTCGCAACGGGCATCGCTCTTGGTTCGGTCATCCCGAGCGCTATAGCGCTGACCACGGAGTTCAGTCCCGCGCGGCTACGCGCGACCTTTGTACTTGCGATCTATTGCGGGTTCTCACTAGGCTTTGTGGCAGCAGGGGCAGTTGCTGCCTGGGCTATCCCGGAATATGGCTGGCGGTCGATGCTATGGATCGGCGCGGCTGCGCCGCTATTTGTTGCGATTTTGGCGCTGATGTTTCTGCCGGAGTCGATGGACTTCCTCATCCGCACCAAGGCAGAGCCGGAAACTGTCTGGCGGGTGGTACGTCGCGTGGACGCCGCTCTACCGCTGCAGGGACCAAAGCAATTCATCACTGAGGTCGTTGAGCGACGTAGCGCCGTTGGGAGTCTCTTTTCCTCTGGCCGCGCAGCAGGAACGCTGGTGATCTGGATCGTCTTTACGCTCAATCTCGCTGAATTTTACGCGTTGCAAAGCTGGTTGCCGTCGATGCTGACTAATGCCGGTCATTCGCTTAGCACGGTTGCGCTTGCCACTTCCATGACTACTGTCGGCGGCATCGTCGCCGCATTCGCCATCGGACCGGCAATGGACCGCATTGGACCTTACGGCTCACTTGCCACGGTTTACCTGGCTGGCGTGCTGTTCGTCCTCTTGTTCGGCTATTCCATCGATAAGCCGAGCTGGATCATGATCCTAACCGCATTCTGCGCTGGGTTCTGTATTAGCGGCGGACAGAAGAGCGTCATCGCGCTAGCAGCTATCTACTATCCCACCGCGATCCGATCTACCGGTGTGGGGTGGGCGCTTGGCGTTGGAAGGCTAGGCGGCATCGGCGGCCCGCTATTAATCGGGGCGTTGCTCGCATATCACTTGCACCCACAACATATTCTCTATGCCGCCAGCTTGCCGATGCTCATCGCTGGATTGTTCATTCTCCTCCTCGGATATTGGTATGGCGAGACGGCAGTTGATTGAACTATCGATGTTGGTTCTTCGACTGAGTAAAGCCGGACGGTGAGCCGATCGGTTTCCGTTTGCCCGATATAGCCCGTGCCCCGGTAGCTCTTATCCCTGTAGCTTTTATGGCGCAAAACCGTTGGACTATGCTGGGTGATGAGCGGCAGCATGATGCACAACATGATCGAGAATGACGACGCTAAGCACAAACCCTTGGTGACCGATTTTGTTCAAGGTGATGATGGTGTCGGAACGTAAGCGGTAAGGCAATTCTGTTTGGAAAACCTTATTCAAAATCGAGCCTACTCGATAGCCCGTCTGTGTTTCCACCATCGCCAAATTATTAAACAGATTCCAACACAAGCTATCAACCCAACTGCCGTCAATGCGATGTCAATGGCAACACTTGTGACTAGGTAAAATGGGTCATTTTCGAAAGTGATAAGCCGCCAGTACTTGGGGCTTCCTCTTGCGCCATAGAAAACGAGCGAATGACCGGTCGTGAAATAGCGATATAAATCGGAAACGCCTAGCCAAGCTACATACAGGCAGGCAGCAATAGTTGCGACGTAGCGGGCAGTCGCTTTCAATATTTTCCGCCATCCGCTCATAGCATTGAATAACCTCACGATCATCGGATGGCACGATTTGCGACGCCATTTTGAGCTGCGAGACCCGGCGGGCTGCTCCTGACCGGGGCAAATGACTGAGTCAGCAGAATTCTTAGCCACGGGCCGCCCGCTGAATTGAAGCAGGCATCTCGCAGAGACCGACAGCGCTCACTTCGCTACCACAAGCGGACTCGCACGTTTCGAAGATTATGCGACGTCCCACTAGACATTTGCGAACTGACAATCTTTTCCCTAAAAGCTTATCAGTCGCGAAACGGCGTCAGCCTAACCAGATGGATGGTGCCGTCGGTTGCCCTATCTGTGCATTTGTTTACCAGTCAGGCATATGCCTTCAAAGGAGAGCCCTCGGCGAGATGAGTGTTCAATGTGAGAGCGCTCGGAGGCGTTTAGGTTCCTGGTGGTCCTCCCGGTCTTCAAAACCGGTGAGACCGAGTAACTCGGTCTGGCAGGTTCGATTCCTGTCCGCCTCCGCCAATCGCCGCACCCTCGACGCCGCCGAGGTGACCGGCGGCCCGCGCGACGAAAGATGACGACGCATGTCGTCGCGACGGCCGGTCACGTCGACCACGGCAAGAGTACGCTGGTCCGCGTGCTGACCGGGATGGAGCCAGACCGCTGGGAAGACGAGCGCCGGCGCGGCCTCACCATCGACCTCGGGTTCGCGTGGACGACTCTGCCCTCGGGCCGGGAGGTTGCCTTCGTGGACGTGCCCGGCCATGGGCGATTCATCCGCAACGCGCTGGCCGGCCTGGCGACTGCGCCGATCGTGTGCTTCGTGGTGGCTGCCGACGAAGGTTGGTCGGCGCAATCCACCGACCACCGCGATGCCATCGCCGCGCTCGACATCCGTCATGGGCTGATCGTGGTGACCAAGGCCGACCGCGCGCCCGACCTCGTGGCCGCGACCATCGAGCGTGCCCGCGGCGAGCTCGCGCAGACTGGTCTGCGCGACGCGCCAGCGGTCGCCGTATCGGCGATGAAGGGCACCGGGTTGGACAAATTCAGGCAGGTTCTCGATGACGTCCTGGCCAGAACACCCGCGCCTGATGCCAGCGGCCGGCTCCGGATGTGGATCGACCGCTCGTTCAGCGTCTCTGGGGCGGGCACAGTCGTCACCGGTACACTCATCGCCGGTACGCTGACCAAGGACGACCGGCTCGTAGTGCTCGGCAATGGTCGAGAGCCGCGCGAGATCGTCGTCCGCGGCCTGGAATCGCGGGATGCGCCTGCCAACGCTCTCCGCCCCATGAACCGGGCCGCCGTCAACCTGCGCGGTGTGTCCGCAGGCGACGTGAGTCGTGGCCAGGTACTGGTCGCACCAAGCGCCTGGTTCATGGTCACAATCGTCGATGTGCGCAGCATCGCCGGAGCCGCCCTTGATGAGGTGCCCGAACAACTCACTGTACATGTCGGGACAGCGGCCGTGCCGGCCCGGCTGCGCAGCTTTGATGCCGAGCACGCCCGGATCACTCTCGACTGGCCGCTGCCGCTGATCGTAGGCGATCGGCTGCTGCTCCGCGATCCGGCACGTCACCTCGTGGTCGGCGGCGTAGCTGTGTTGGACCCGGATCCGCCGAGCCTGCGTCGCCGCGGAGATGGTACCCGGCGCGGGGTGGCGCTGACCGCCACGCCACCCGAGGGCGACGTACTGGCCAAGGTGGCCAGCCACGGCGCGGTGGAGAAGAATTACCTGCGCCAGATCGGCCTGGCAGGTCTCGAAGCCGACCCGCCGCCCGGGGTCCGTGAACTCAGCGGCTGGTGGGTACACCTTCCGACGTATGACGAGTGGCGACGACAGCTGCGAGTGCTCGTGGAAACTGACGCCCAGCGGGACCAGCTTACGCCCGGCGTCTCCCAAGGCGCCGTGCGCGACGCCCTTGGTCCATCCGCAGCGCACTTCATTGATCGGCTCGTCGCGGATGCCGGACTCGAACAGCACAATGGTTACGTACGGCTGCCGCGGGTCCGTACCGACCTTGGCCGCGCCGAGGCTGGGGTAGTCAAGCTCGAGGCGCGGCTACTCGCGAGTCCCTTCCTCGCACCATTGGCCGGCGACCTGTCTGCCCTCGGTCTGGGGGTTCGCGAGTTGGCCGCAGCCGAACGCGCCGGGCGGGTGCTTCGCCTTGAGGGAGGCGTGGTGCTGCTGCCGTCTGCACCGGCGCTCGCTCTACAGGCGTTGGCGCAATTACCGCAACCATTCACCACGAGCCAGGCTCGGCAGGCCTTGGGTACCAGCCGTCGGGTAGCGATCCCACTGTTAGAACACCTGGACGGACGCGGCTGGACGCGCCGGGTCGATGACGAGCACCGCGAGGTGGTGCGGTGAGTTGGGTCGAGGGCACAGGTACCGAGGCCGGATAACAAAAACTATAGACTACTAGTTGCCGTCGTCGTCTTTGCGGTTCTGGACGTGCACGAAACCGAACCTGCCCTTGATGCAGAGGTTACCGTGGCTGACGGAATGATCGTGGGGCGATGTCACTTTGACGATCTTGTTGTCCTGGACGTGCAATTCCAGATTACAGCCTACACCGCAGTAGGTGCACACCGTGGTGGTCTCGGTCTGTTGTGACTCGTCCCAGGTCCCTGCGGCGCGCATGTCGTGTTCAGACTTGAACGACAGCGCTCCCGTCGGGCACACCTCAACGCAGTTGCCGCAAAACACGCATGCGGATTCCGGCAGTTCCGCAGCGAACTCGGTCGATATCTGGGAATCGAACCCGCGCCCTGCGATCTGGATCGCGAAGCTATTCTGCCACTGGGTCCCGCACGCATCCACACACTTGTAGCAGAGGATGCACTTGCTGTAGTCGCGCACATAGAGGTCGTTGTCGATCTTGATCGGCTGGCACATCGTGGCCGCAACGTCGCCATTTCCGGCGTAGTGCTCGCCCGGATCGTGAACATCTCGCGTGAGGCTCTCGCTGGCTCTTTTGCCGTAACGATCCGAGTCGACGTTGTAGCGTTCCTTCCACTCGGGGATCCGCGGCGTGGTGGACAAGTCGACCGAGGAATCGAGCAGTTCCAGCACAAGGCGACGGCTGTGCCGCACCCGGTCAGTGTCGGTCATGACCACCATATCGGGCTGAACTTTGCGGGAGCAAGAAGGCACGAGAACGCGCGAGCCTTTGAGCTCGACCATACAAACACGGCAGGCATTCTTGGGGGTGAGAGTGTCGCCGTAGCATAGCGTCGGCGTATCCTTACCCGCCGCGTTGCAGGCCGTCAGGATAGTGCTCCCCTCCGG
>DASYEW010000052.1:0-3094 GCA_036498785.1 Steroidobacteraceae bacterium
CCGGACGACATTGTGCGGCTTTAATCTTCTACGTTGCCGATGTTGACGTGGTTTACCACCTCGCGCTCGCAGCAGGATACGAGCCAAACACGGTGCCGCGTGATGCCAAATGGGGTGAGCAATTCGTCCACATAGTCGATCCCGACGGCCACGAACTCAGTTTCGCCCGACCTTCACTCGCCACCCGATGAGTAAGCTTTGTTTCCGGAATCCCGGAGGTCTGTCGGAAGTCGGGCACCGACGTCTTTACAAAGCACGGCCTGACGCAGTTAGGCGCATATAGGGCGGGTAACTCAACCCTTCAAATCTAAAATCCTTTGGAACCTTCAGTAAGAAACGGGATTTCCTTTCGAATATCGCGAGGTTACATGGCTGAAGCTACCCTTCGCAATTTCACCATTAATTTTGGGCCACAACATCCGGCAGCGCATGGCGTCCTGCGGCTCGTGCTTGAGCTGGACGGCGAAGTGGTTGTGCGCGTTGATCCACATATCGGACTGCTGCATCGTGGCACCGAAAAGCTAATCGAGCATAAAACCTACCTGCAGGCGCTGCCCTATTTCGACCGCCTCGACTACGTCGCGCCAATGAATCAAGAACATGCATTTTGTCTAGCGACCGAAAAATTGCTCGACATTGCGGTTCCCCGGCGTGGCCAACTCATCCGCGTACTCTATTGCGAAATCGGACGGCTTCTCTCGCATCTGCTTAATGTCACGACTCAAGCGATGGACGTCGGCGCGCTGACACCACCGCTCTGGGGTTTTGAGGAGCGCGAGAAGCTTATGGTGTTTTACGAGCGCGCATCGGGCGCACGCATGCATGCGAATTATTTCCGGGTGGGGGGTGTCCATCAGGATTTGCCCCCAAAGCTGCTCGACGATATTTGGGCGTTCTGTGATCCATTTCTTCAGGTTTGCGATGACCTTGAGCGCTTGTTAACAAACAACCGCATTTTCAAACAGCGCAATATCGGCATCGCTATAGTCAAGCTCGCGGACGCTTGGGCATGGGGTTTTTCCGGCGTTATGGTGCGCGGTTCCGGTGCCGCCTGGGATCTGCGCAAGGCGCAGCCGTACGAGTGCTACCCTGAATTCGACTTCGATATTCCGATTGGCAGGAATGGCGACTGCTACGATCGCTATCTGGTTCGGATGGAAGAAATGCGCCAGTCAGTGCGCATCATGAAACAATGCATTGAGAAGCTCCGCGACGCAGACGGACAGGGGCCGGTCGCAACCGAGAACAAAAAGGTCGTCCCGCCGAGGCGTGCTGACATGAAACGTTCGATGGAGGCGACCATCGAGCATTTCAAGCTCTATACCGAGGGTCATCGTGTGCCCGCTGGCGAAGTGTATGCCGCGGTAGAGGCGCCAAAGGGTGAGTTCGGCGTCTATCTCGTTTCCGACGGCAGCAACCAACCCTACAAATGCAAGATCCGGGCACCCTCTTTTGCCCATTTGCAGGCGATGGACTTCCTGACCCGCGGCCATATGCTAGCTGACGTTTCGGCGATCATCGGCTCGCTCGACATCGTCTTCGGAGAGATCGATCGATAATTCCACTCGCTGCTGTGGTTGCCGGAGACAGATAGATACATGTGCGAAGAGTCCCGCTAGGGAAGTGGGCCCCCTCTCCATATGATACTGTCTCGAAGGTTCGATTCAGCTCCTAAAGCAGCGAGTTGCGCCATGGCACCCATGAATGATCATATCGTGACGGTGTTTGGTGGAACCGGGTTTCTCGGCCGCCGGGTTGTTCGGCACCTCCGGACGGGTGGGTTTTTCGTTCGGATTGCATCAAGGCATCCGGAACGAGGGGAGCCGTTGTTTGATCATAACGACCCACTCCTGCAATCGGTGGAAGTCGACCTCCGCGACGAGCAGTCGATCGCCGACGCACTTGATGGCGCGTACGGTGCGATAAATGCAGTCAGTCTGTATGTCGAACATGGACAGTGACCTGAGCCCCAAAGTTCAGCCAGCGATGGGCGGAATCCTTCTCTCATTTGAGCCTGTGCGGCTCGGTGATGCAACAGGATGGGGCGCGGAGCCCTCGATACAGCGCAGCGTCCCGTCCTGTTGCATTGCGGACGCTGTTAGCCTGGCATAGGTGCAGGGCGGTTGGTTGCCGATGCCGCTATGCGGGCGAACGGTGTTGTAGTCATCCTGCCATTCTGCAAGCAGTTCGCGCACGTGGTCGAGTGACGAGAACAACGTTTCGTTCAACAACTCGTCGCGGAGTCGTCCATTGAAGCTTTCCACAAAGGCATTCTGCTGTGGCTTGCCCGGTGCGATGTAGTGCCACTCGATCCGGGCGAGCTGCGACCAGCGCAGGATGGCCATGCTGGTGAACTCGGTTCCGTTGTCGCTGACGATCATCATTGGGCGGCCTCGTCGAGCGATCACGGTATCGAGTTCACGACCCACCCGGGTCCCCGACAACGACGTGTCGGCGACCAGTGCGATGCATTCCCGGGTGAAGTCATCCAGGACAGCCAGGATACGGAAGCGTCGGCTGTCGGTCAGCGTGTCGCTGACGAAATCCAGTGACCAACGTTGGTTCGGTCCCTGCGGCAACGCCATCGGAGCCCGTGTTCCCAGAGCTCTTTTACGTCCACCTCGCCGGCGAACCTGCAGCCGCTCCTCGGCATACAGCCGTCTCAGCTTCTTGTGGTTGATTAGCACGCCTTCGTTGCGGATCATGAGAAGCAGACGGCGATAGCCAAAGCGCCGGCGTACCGACGCCAACTCACGCAGCCGGACGCGAAGGGTCGCGTCGTCGGGCCGAAGGCTGAGATAACGCACCGAGGACCGATCAGCCCCAATCACTTCACACGCCCGCCGCTGACTGACCTCAAAACTCGAACAAAGGTGAGCCACAGCCTGCCGCCTTGCGACGGGCGTCACCATTTTTTTGAATTAAGATCCTTCAACATGGCATTGTCGAGCATCGCCTCGGCCAGCAGCTTCTTCAGCTTGGCGTTCTCGTCGGTCAAAATCTTCAGACGACGGGCTTCGGACACATCGAGCCCGCCGTACTTGGCCTTCCATTTGTAGAACGTCGCGCTGCTGATCCCGTGCTTGCGGCAAAC
>DASYEW010000053.1:0-73261 GCA_036498785.1 Steroidobacteraceae bacterium
GCTACCGCGGCGTCAAAGCGCGAAAACTTGCCAGCAAGAAAAAGGACGCGTAACAATCGTCGCCTTCGGCTCCGCCAGTGACCCCGTTCAGGTGGTCCCCAACTCGGGAAATTGGGTGGTCCTCAACGAGGAAATCCTGCAGTGCCCTTATCCGGATTCTGCTCGGCGCCTTCCTTCTTGCCGATCGCCGAATTCAGTTCCTCGACCTTTTTATCGAGGGAGGCGGTTGTATCGCCCGGGAAGGCGGGAATGAAAGCCGCTCGTCCAGATTGCGGAACGCCGATTTCATCAAGGAGCGGTGTCAGTTCCCGGACGAAACGGGTCATCTGCGTGCGGAACGAGGTGACTCGGGTCTTGATGTCCGCCACTTTTTGAATTTTTTGCTTGTCACCCGCAACATCGGTCTGTGCGGCGGCTAGTTCGTCGCGCCGCTTTTGCAGCTCTTCCAGAATTTTCCGCTCTTCCTCCGTCGCGGCCGTCGGAAGTTGCTTGAGGAGCCCTTCCTCTTCGGCCTTTAGGGTAACGATCCGCTGCTTTTTCTCTCCGGCCTTCTTGGCTTCATCAAGGAGCGTGCACTCTTCCCGAATTAGGTCCTTGATTTCCTGTTTCAGCCGTTCGCCTTGCCATTCTTTCGGATGTCTTCTGGGTCGATCCTCACCAGCGCGTCTTCGGGAAACCCGGAGAATGCATTGAAAGCCTGATTGGCAAGAATGTTCCGGTCGGCGAGGAACAGGATGCGAGGGCGGCGCGAGGGTTCGCGTTTTGACTTCCAATCAGACAAGTTCCAGCGGCTCTGAAACAGCTTCCACGCAATCTGAAATGCGATGAAGGTTTTGCCCGTACCCGTCGCGAGGGTGAGCAGGATGCGCTCCTGGTCGGTTGCGATGGCTTCTAGCACATGCTCGATCGCAATATCCTGGTAATAGCGTGACTGAAAAAAGCCACCGCGATCCTCGAACGGTACCGCCGCGAAGCGGTCGCGCCAGAGGTTCTCTTCGGCGAAGGTGAGATTCCACAACTCGTCCGGCGTGGGATAGCGAAGCGTTTCGCGTTCCTGCCCGGCATGCATATCGATCCCGTAAATGCCCTGGCCATTGGTGGCGTACGCATGACGGATATCGAGCTTGGCCACGGTTTACTCAAAGACCACCAGGGCCAAGTCCGCCGCCGGTAGTTCAGTGCCTCAGTCCGCGGCGTTGAAATACAAGGGAGGGAAGATCAGCATTATGGATATGAGCACTGCAAAAGACCGGGGTTTTCACGATGCACTCTCGTTCATCGTTC
This sequence comes from Steroidobacteraceae bacterium, assembly GCA_036498785.1. Lineage (GTDB taxonomy): Bacteria > Pseudomonadota > Gammaproteobacteria > Steroidobacterales > Steroidobacteraceae > Steroidobacter. The sequence goes on from DASYEW010000053.1 coordinate 1,285, forward strand.
TTGTTTTTCCGTTCGCCAGTCGAAGGATTCCGGATTCCCCTCCCGAAATTCGATCCGAACGAAAGCTGCTATGCGACTTGCGGCGCTAAAGCGCCTCCCGTGAAAGCTTGGTGCAGCAGGGATCTCTTCAGCTCGTCGAGCGCGGCGAGTTTTTGTTGGTAAACGGATTCGAGGCGTTGGGTTTCTTCAACCATCGCATCAAGCTCGGTTGCAGCCTTACGCTGGAGACTTAACGGCACGCGCGGAACGCTGTAACCGCGCAGAACCTTTAGGGAAACGGTTTTCTGAGCGGTCCCAGTTGCGCCATCGTTGGCTTGTTTCATCACTTGCGGCGACATGAGTAGATAGTAAAGCCATTCACTACTCACACCCGACCTCGGTCGAACCAAGCCTATATGGCGTTGGAAGCAGAAGGGCGACTCTCTTTGATGAGAACTGGCACTCCATATGAGCCGGTAACCGTATACAGAACATCGCCTATCTTGGGCTTCTTACTGGGCTTCAGGGCATCAAAGTAGCCCGTGGGCACCATGAACGTGTCAGCGAAGTCGATTCTGTGAAAGTCTTTCTGGATGTTTCGGATCGTGATGAATGGCACACCAGTCGTTGCCTTCGGTGGCGGCATGTGGTCACCGTCAGTAATTTCCGTTGCCAAGTCTGCCAGCTTGACCAATTCACCATCCCGCCAAGCATCTGCGAATATCGCTTGCAGATGGCTTTCAAACAAATCCCGTGCGTTCTGAATATTCTTTTCGGCGTTGGCTTTGGCGATAGCGATGCCGTCAAACGCTTCGTCGAGGATGGCGACGATGCGCTGCTGTTCGAAGAGCGATTCGGTCGGGGACGGCAGACGCCCTGACGGCGTATCGAGATCGAAGCCGGGTCAGATACACCTGCGTCAGGGGCAGGGTGCCGTTCTTCCCGGCGTTTCTACTCATTGAAGGCGTGCCAAGTTAGGCGGGCACACTCCGAATGCCGACCTGTAACCCTGGAAGGGCGACCGCTGGGAGCTTGAGAGGCGGCTAGTGCTCCGGCCGGCCAAACTTTGATAACTGATTATCAAAGTCTGGCCAAAACGGCCAACCTATGGGTTCATGCACAGTCGGCCTGTCAGTCGGAATGAGATGGTGGGCCCGGCAGGACTCGAACCTGCAACCAAGGGATTATGAGTCCCCTGCACTAACCATTGTGCTACAGGCCCACGGCGTCGATTCATCTAGCAAGCGAGCGGACCGCGAGATCAGTTCTCAGGTGATGGCGTGCCATCGACCTAGTTCAGGATTGCCACTGGCCGCCAGCGGCCAGAAGGGCTCCTGAATTCATCCCGTTCGTTTCGTAGCGTGCGCCGCGAATACAGCTGCGATGAGTCACTGCATCAATTGCTGTGCGGCGTCGCCCGCGCGGCCGCGATTCTAGCAGCGGGTTGCGGGCGGCGCAGAAACAAAATGGCGGAGACGGGCCAACACATTCTGGAGCTGGCCGCAAGAGGCTGTGGCCACATTGGTTCGTGCGCGCCGGGTGCGGGTGATGGCATCCGCGGATCTAGGTACCCCTCGGACACGTTCCAAACGCGGAATTGCATGCAGCTGCGATGGAGGCCGGGCGATCGACTCCGTGTGGTGTTTTTGCGCCACGTCAAATTCCGGCGAAATAATCACTACTGCGACCGGCGGGCAACGCGCTGGCGCGACTTAGTGACGCCGCTGTAGACAAGAGTGCGGTGCGGATAGCTGCGCCGCGACCAGCGCGTCGCTCAAGCGTCACCGGAAAAATAATTGCCTGTGGCGCAGTTTCGTTCGCGGACGTAAGCGGAGGAAATCATTCGGCGTGCACGAGATATCCACAGTTGCGGTGGAAAACTTCTGGATAACACCATCTTGACTTCATGGATATGCGGCGGATCATTGCGCCGGCGTTGAATTGATCGTTATGTGATCAATGAGCGCGCGAGAGATGCGCGACGCGATGTCAAGTCCCGCATTCAAAAAAACATCGCTGCGCAGCGCCTGGCACCGGCTCGCAGGATTTCTATGGAGGTCGAGCATGGCTGCATTGATACGCACTGCGTCGGCGGAGAAGAAAGACAAGGCCGCCACCGAGGCAATAGCGAAAGAAACGCACACCGACGTCGAGGTGGTGCAGGAGATCTACGAACAGGAACTCTCAGTGCTCGCCAGCGACGCGAAGATCACGCAGTTCCTCGGCGTGCTCACCAGCCGGCGCGTCAGGATGCGGTTGAGGGAGCATTGAGGCAGGTGATGGAAGTGACGAGGGTGATGTAAGTGATGGAGGTGGAGAGCGGGCGTCCGAGCCTCCATCGCCGCTATCACTTAGGTCACCTACATCACTCCGTCCCGGCGAGGGTTGAATAAAGCCCCGTGATACAGGTGATGAACGTGATGGAAGTGATGCGGGTGGAGAGCGGGCATCCGAACCTTCATCACCGCCATCACTTACGTCACCTGCATCACTCGGTCCCGGCGAGGGTTGAGAAGCCCGTGATACAAGTGATGAACGTGATGTAAGTGATGTGGGTGAGGAGCGGGTGTCCGAACCTCCATCACCGTCATCACTTACATCACGTGCATCACTCCGCCCCGGCGAGGGTTGAATAAAGCCCCGTGATACAGGTGATGAACCTGATGTAAGTGATGCGGGTGGGGAGCGGGCATCCGAACCTTCATCACCGTCATCACTTACGTCACCTGCATCACTTCTTCCTCTCATCCAACACCTGCCGGATAGCACTCGCCAGTTCGCTGGGCCGAAATGGTTTGCGTAGCAGCGGGGCTTTACCGACGGCGCGTTCCAGTGCGTCGGTGTCGGCGTAGCCGCTGAAGAACAGGATGGGCAGGTTCGGCAGCCGGCGACGGATCGATCCGGCGAGTTCGGCGCCGTTGCGGCCGGGCATGGCGAAATCCGCGATCAGTATGTCGGGAGTCACTTCGTCCAGCAGTTTCATTGCTGCTTCGCCGCTGTCTACAACGTAGGTGCGGTAGCCGACTTCGTTCAGGAAGTCTTCCACCAGTGCGCGCACATCCGGGTCATCGTCCACGACCAGCACTGTTTCGCTGTTCTGGCGCGAGGCCTGGTCTTGTTCGGGCGTAACGGCACGCACGGCCTCGTCGGAGACGCAGAGGCGAATGTTGACGGTGGTGCCTTTGCCCGGCTCAGTGGCGATGCGCACTGAACCGCCGCCCTGGTGTGCGATGCCGTAGACCTGCGACAAGCCCAGGCCGGTGCCTTTGCCCGGCGGCTTGGTCGTATAGAACGGATCGAAAGCGCGCGCCAGCACCTCCGGTGTCATGCCGCAGCCGTTGTCGATGACGGCGATATTCACGTACATGCCCGATGCGCAATCTTGTTCTGCTTCCGCCACGCAAACCGAGGTGGTCGCGATCGTAATCTCGCCGCCGCTTGCGGGCAGCGCATCCCTGGCGTTGATCACCAGGTTGAGGATGGCGAGTTCGAGCTGATTCGGATCCGCGAGGGCGATTGCCAGGTTGGCATCCAGCTGGGTTACGAGCCTGACGCCCGGGCCGAGCGACTGCTTCAGCAGGTCGCTCATGCCGGTGATGAGGGCATTCACGTCGACCGGCTGGCTGACGAGTTTCTGGGTGCGTGAGAACGCCAGTAGTTGCGCCGTGAGTTTCGCGCCGCGTTCGGCCGCCATGAACGCATTCTCGGCGAGCTTGACCATCTTCGGGTCCGAAGCCCGCGAGCGGATGCGATCGACATTGCCGACGACTGCCGTCAGCAGGTTGTTGAAGTCGTGGGCGATGCCGCCGGTGAGGTGACCGATGGCTTCCATTTTCTGCGCCTGTACCAGTGCCGCTTCGGCCTTCTTGCGCTGATTGATCTCTTCCTTGAGTTTCGCGTTGGCTGCAGCGAGATCCTGCGTCCGGGCGTGCACTCGCTGCTCGAGGGTCTCATTCAGGCGCCGCAATTTCTCCTCCGCATCCCGTAATCGCAGCAACGCGCGGGTTGCCGCGACCAGTTCCTCGGGCTCGATGGGCTGCGTCAGGTACGTGTCGGCGCCGCCGTCCAGGCCTCGCGTCCGGTCCGCACTCGTCGTGTAGGTTGCGGAGGTCTGCAGCACCATGATGTGCGGCCATTTCTTTTTTATCAGCGTACATACTTCAAGTCCGCTGATGTCGGGCAGCTTGACGTCGAGCACCACTACGGCTGGCTGCAAGTCCTCGGTCTTGCGCAGAGCCTCGTAGCCGTTGCCGGCTTCGACAACCTGAAAGCCCGCATGCTTGAGAATGCGGGTCTTGGTGTAGCGCGACGGCTCTTCGTCGTCGACGTTCAGGATCAGGAACTCAGCGTTTTCCACGGCAGGTCCTCATTCGCCGATGGCGTCGCGCACCATCTGGCCGACGCGCTCACGCGAGAGCGTCTGCTTGGAGAGAACAGGCATGCCGACGGGCAATTGCGCCATCAACCCCGTGTCCAGATATTGCGACGTCGCAACGATTATTGGCAGCGCGTCGTTAGCTGGGTCGCGTTGCAAAGTGCGTAAAACTTCGAGCCCGTCCACGCGCGGCATCTGCAGATCCAGCACCACCAGGTCGGGATGGGTATCGTGCACTTGTTGCAAGCCATCCGCGCCGTCCACGGCCTCGAATATCTCGTAGCGTTGCTGATCGTTGATCATCTGGCGCAATACATAGCGGAACGTCTCGTCGTCATCGATGAGTAGAACCCGCTTGCGGCTGCCGTCGCTGCGGGGCAGGGCGGCGCTCGGAGATAGCGTAGGCGGCGATACGCTTGCTTCGAATCGCAATGGCACCGTCATGAAAAATGTGGAGCCGCGACCCAGTTCGCTATCGACCCAGATCTCACCGTGCAGCAGCGTGGCGAGCTGGCGTGACAACGGCAGTCCCAGGCCCGTGCCCTTGGTGTGGCGCTGCAGGCCGCCGTCGACCTGCGTGAACTCCTCGAATACCCTCTCCAGGTCCTGAGGTGCAATGCCGATGCCAGTGTCCGCCACCATGAAAGTGATCGAGCCCGCTCGCGAATCGTGGTGAGCCGATACTCGCACCTCGCCACGTTCCGTAAACTTGAGTGCGTTCGCGATGAAGTTGCGCAGCACCTGGGCAACCTTGCCTTCATCGGTGTGCAACTGCGGCAGGTCTTCGGTGATCTCGAAGATCAGCTCGACTTCGGTGGCATCGCTCAAAGGCTTGAGTACGCCGCGCAAGCTGCTGAAAAGCTCGGGAACGGTGAAGTCGGCCGGCTTGATCTCGATCTTGCCGGCTTCGACCTTGGCGAGATCCAGCAGGTCGTTGACCAGCTCCAGCAGGTCCTGCGCGGACTTGCGGATGTAGCCGAGCTGTTTGCGCTGTTCCTCGCTCAGGTCGCCGTCGACACCATCGAGCAACAGGCGACTCAGCGCCATGACGGAGTTCAACGGCGTGCGGAACTCGTGGCTCATGTTGGACAGGAAGCGCGATTTGATTTCGCTGGCGCGTCGCAACTGCTCGGCGCGCTCTTCCAGCTCGGCATAGAGCGCCACAACGCCGCGATTGGTATCGTCGAGTTCGTTGCTGAGCCGGTCGGTTTCCTCCTGCCGCCGCCGCACTTCCTCCAGCGTCTGCATCAGTTCCAGGTTCTGCTGCCGCAAGGCGATCAACGGGTCTTCATCGAGCTGCCGGCTGAGCGCCTGCACGACAGCATTCAGAGACTCCTGCGTAATGCGCGGTGCGCTGGCAGGTAGTCTGTGGCCAAGCTCCACCTGGGTACCGGCTGCGCTGGAGGTAATCCTGAAATGGTGTAACAGGCGGCGCGCACCGATGATGCCTACGCCCATGCCAGCCTGCGATTGATAGCGGCCCTCCAATACAGCGTCGAGATCGGCGATGCCACGACCCCGGTCGGTGACCCGGATCAGCAGCATTTGCGGCGAACCGTGTTCCTCCAGTGTGAACTCGGCGCGACCGCCACGCGCATAACTGAAAGCGTTGCGCGAAATTTCGGAAACCGCGGTGGCAATGCGTGCCTGATCTTGTTGATCGAATTTCAGTAACCCGGCAAGCCGTCGCGCCCGTTGACGGATGGCGACGATGTCCGCCTCCACTTCGACTGCCATGGTGACGATCGGCCAAGTCATGCGGCAGACGCTCCGTCCGAGACAGGCACCCTGGCGACCAGCACTGTGACGTCGTCGCGTCGCCGGGAGAAGTCGCGATACAGAACCGCAGCGATCAGGGACGGGTGCGCCGCCAGCAAGCCGGGATAACGCTGTAGCGACCAACTGGTTGCCAGTCCGTCCGAATTCATCACGACGACGCCGTCGTCAGTGATGGGATAGTCGAAAGTCTGGACCTTGCGTGCCACATGACCTGCCGTACCGTTGAGCGAAACCATCCGCCGCGTGGCCGTCGATGACAAAACCACGCCAGCGATATTGCCGATACCGCCATACACGACCTTGCCCCGGTCCGGGTCGAAGCGCGCCACGGCAATTGCGGCACCGCGGGTCGAGCGCAGTCCGGAATGCAGGTACTCCAGCAATTCGGCAACCGGTCGGGACTGGTAGCGCTCAAACAGCCGGATGGCCTCCATGGAGGCAGTGGCGGCCGCGGCTCCATGCCCGAGTCCATCGGCAACGATGAGCGTACGGCCTGCGGTAGTTTCGACAGCGATACACGCATCACCGCAAACCTCCTCGCCCTGCAAAGCAACGCTGACCGATCCCCACGGTGCCCGCTGCTGCGAATCACCGTTGTGCCTTGCGCCGCTGGCGAGCCGTGCCAGCACCGCGGTGCCCATTCCTTGCCATGAAACGATTTCCATCGCCTGCGACTGGCGGCGAATGGCGCCCAGACCGTGCCCGGCGGTGCCGGCGCTTGAATAGCCGTCTTCCAGGCAGGCCTGGACATTGGCGATGCCCGGACCCTTGTCCAGCGCGATCAGCTCGATACCGGTCCCGGTGGGGTCGTCATAGCTGCCGATGAGCAACTCGCCGCCGCCACCGTGTTTGATCAGGTTGGTGGCGAGCTCCGAGGCAACCAGCGCGACCCGGCCGGCATCCGTCGTGTTGAAAGCGATCGCCGCAGCGGCCTCCGCTGCCTCGCGTCGCGCTTGGGCAATCTGGCTAGGATCGACGACGGCAACGGCGCGCACGTCATTTCCAACGCGCGATGGTGATTTTTGTGCCGACGCCGACCGTCGATTCGATGGAAAATTCGTTGCACAGGCGCCGCGATCCGCTCAGTCCGAGCCCCAAGCCGGTGCCGGTGGTGTAACCGTCCTTGAGCGCGAGCTGGATGTCGGGAATTCCCGGGCCGCTATCCTCGAATGTGAGTCGCAGGCCGCGGCGTCCGGCCTCCAGGACCGGCTGCATGAATACCTGGCCGCCACCGGCATGATCGAGGGTGTTACGCGCAAGTTCGCTGGCCGCGGTGACCAGTTTGGTCTGGTCGACGAGGCTCAGGCCGATCTGGATGGCGCGTGCGCGAACCTCTTGCCGGACGCGAACTACATCATCGGACGTGCGTATCGCTAGTGTGTCGGCCTGCTCCACAGTTACACGGCCGGAGCGTCGTCAGCGATCAGCAGCTGCTCGCTGTCGCGGCGGATGAGCTCCATGCCACGCTCGACATTCAATGCCGTCTGCACGCCCGCGAGAGTCAGGCCGAGTTCCACGAGCGTGATGGCGACTGCCGGACGCATGCCGACCACGACGGTGCGGGCATCGAGTATCCGCGATACAGCGGCGATGTTGTCGAGCATCCTGCCGATGAAGCTGTCGACGATCTCCAGCGCCGAAATATCGATCAGCACGCCACGCGCGTTGTGAGCCACGATTTTTTCCGTCAGGTCCTCCTGCAGGTTGGTAACCAGCCGGTCGTGCATGTCGACTTGGATAGTGACCAGCAGCGCGTCACCGAGTTTGAGAATCGGTATGCGTTCCATGCCGATCAACCTGCGGCATGCGAGCCGTTGCCGTGCGCCGCGGGCGTTTTGATCGCAAAAACAGCCCGGTTCAGCCGCCGCAGTGCCACCGCGAAGGCGTCCGCCAGTGTGGCCTTGGAGATGACGTTCAATTCGACGCCCAGGTGCACCATCGTCTGGGCGATCTGCGGACGGATGCCGCTGATGATGCAGTCCGCGCCCATCAGGCGTGCCGCCGCGATCGTCTTGAGCAGATGCTGCGCCGTGAGCGTATCGACGGTGGGGACGCCGGTAATGTCGATGATCGCAATCTCCGCGCCGTGGTCGACGATGGTCTGCAGCAGGTTCTCCATGACGACCTGCGTGCGTTCGCTGTCGAGCGTGCCAATCACCGGCAGAGCCAGAATACCGTCCCACAGCTTGACCACCGGCGTGGAGAGTTCGGATATTTCGCGCTGCTGGCGCACGATGATCTCTTCGCGGCTCTTCTGATACACGTTCACGGTGTGCATCCCGAGCTCGTCGATCAGTGTTGTGATCTCCCGGATGGTCTGCGCGTACGCCACTGCATCCTTACCGAGCGCTCGATTGGCGGCCTCGAATAGCGGCTCTTTGAGCGAGAACACGAAAGTCGCCGTCTCGGCCGGGGTGAATCCCTGCAGGGCCCGCGAGCGTGAAACCGATCCGAGGAGATCGAGGACGGGCGCATACGCGGCGCCAGTCACATCCGCCTCGCCTGCTGTCAGCGCCTGTCTGAGCAGATCGAGGAAATTCCGGCACTGGGTCTGCAGTTCAGCCTGTTGTATACGCCCTGCCTGGGCGCTGGTGGCGTTACGCAGCTGGTCGAGCCATTCGCTCAGGATGACCGATTCCTGCTGGCCCACCAATTGCGCCAGCACGTTAAGTTTGCCGCGTGCCATGAACTCCTCCCAATCCTTGCGAAAACTTGTGAAGTCTTATGATTGTTGATGATTGTGGGCAGCGTGTTTGCCCCATCGCGCTCAACTCTGCACGCCGATGAATGGTTCCGGGAGCGAGACGCTTTTAATCAAGGCATCCTCGGCTGGGCGCCCGCCAGGCAGGCTTCCGGTCTTAATTTCGCCGCCGGCGACGGAACACGGAAAATACGCACTGCATTGGTACGGGTTGACTTCAAAACTCTTCTCATCCGCCTGGCTTCCACCAGCGGTTGGAAAATGGATGCCAGCCATGCACCCCGATCCGACTTCCCGCTCCATCTACCCGCGTCGCAGCGATCCTCGGCTGCAACCGGCTGCCGAACGGGTTCTGGTGCTTACCTCGGGCCTGGGCTTCGGCCATGTGCGCGCCGCACAGGCTATCGAGGCGGCGCTGTTGCAACGAGGGGCGACGGTTCACCTGCTCGACCTGTGGTCGCTCATCAATCCAGGTGCGGCCAGCATCATCCATCAGACCTACCTGCGATTGGTCCAGGACCATACGCAGTTGTACGAGCGTCTCTATCAGCTCGACGAACACACCTGGCGGCAGATTCTGCAGAGCGAGGAGGGGCCGCCGGCGCAGGTGCTCGAAGTGCTGGAATTGATCTCTGAGATTGCCGCCGACTGCGTGGCCGAGATGAAGGGCGCTCAATACGTGTCGGATCGGTTGTTGCTGTCGCTATTGAGAAATTCGTTGCCATACGACGCGAGCAGCCTGGCAGGCAACGGAGTGCGTGCACGCCTGGCGCTGATGAAGTGGACCTGGATGCGCTTCAGCAAGCGGCTGGAGGCCGTTGTTTCGCAGTTCGAGCCCCATGCCATCGTCAGTACGCAGATGATTCCGGCCGCCATCATTTCATCGCTGCGAAACCGGCACCGCATTACGGTGCCGCAGCTGGGTGTGCTGACTGACTACGGTCTGCACGATTTCTGGCGCCAGCCCGGCATCGACGGCTATTGCATTGCGCACGAGCTGCTCATGCCGGATGCCGACAGCGATGAGGATTCCGGCAAGATGACCGCGACCGGCGTGCCGTTGATGCCAGCTTTCGCTAGTCCGTTGTCTCAGACGGAAGCGCGTCGGCAGCTATGGGGATGCGCTGCGCGTACCGACGAAAAGGTTGTGCTGGTTCTCGGTGGCGGCCTTGGTCTGAGTGTGGATGCACTTGCGGCACATCTGTTGGCCAACACAACCAACGTTCATCTGTTGGTGATGCCCGGTAAGAACGCCTCGGTACGCTCCGCGCTCTCAATTCGTACCGCGGATCATGCCCAACGAATCACCGTGTGCGATTGGACCGATCGCATGGATATCTTCATTCGTGCTGCCGATGTGGTTGTTGGCAAACCAGGCGGCGTCTCGGTTGCTGAAGTGCTTGCCTGTGGACGGCCGCTGTTCGCAACCCGGTCGCTTGGCGGACAGGAAGGCTTCAATGTCCGTTTCCTCGAATCGCATGAAGTCGGCGGACTGGTTGCGGATGCGCAGTTGCCCAGGCGCTTGCGAGTCCTATTTGACGAACCGGAAACGCTGGAGACCATGCAGCAGCGAGCCTGGCGGCTCGGTTGTCGAGATGGCGCCGCACGCGTGAGTGAGCTGGCGCTCGATATGGCATGCATGCAGCGGCCGCGGCTACGGTCACAAGAGCACTGAGCGCATGTTGCGTTCCGTCGCTCGAAAAGTTCTTTCGGCCATCGACGGCTGGTATTACCGCAGGCATCGCCTGCAAACGCTCGGTCCCGTGCTCTACCTCGGACGTTCTCTCTATCACGGTCCAGAGATCCATTTCGAAGACGGCACTTCGCTGCGCGATAACGAGCCCATCGGCCGATTGCACTTCAACAACGCGAGCATTGCGGCGCTCGGCGAAGGTTCGCTGCATCGGACCGGACTACGATTCGCGAAGCTGATGCGCCTGTCGCTCTATCGATTGGCGCAGTGTGCCCAGTCGAACCCGGACTTTCGCGATGTCAGCGTGTTCGAAGGAGTGACCTGGATTCCGGAGCACGGCAAGGTGGTTGGCTTTGTCAGCGAACCGGTTCCAAGGAGCGTGCGTCGATTCTGGCTCAGCGCGCATTTTCGCATTTTGTTGTGGGCATTCGCACCGGCGGCCCAGACGCGTGCCAAGGGCGGCGCGGAGCCGAGGGTCTATCGGATGACGCGGGCGGCGCTGACGAGGAATCGGGATAAATTAGCGGATAGCGGATAGCGTCGCGCCGCCGCCCATTGGCTGGCCATTCGCCATCCGCTATCCGCCAGTCACTTCTCATGCAACCCATCTATCTCACCTTCGATGACGGACCCGATCCGCAATGGACGCCACGGATTCTGGATACGCTCGCTGCGGCACAGGTGCCCGCAACCTTCTTTGTGATTGGCAATGCCGCACTGCGTGACCCGGCTCTCGTGCGGCGTGCAGCGGCGGAAGGTCATGAAATTGCCAATCACACGCTCGAACATCGACATCCGTGGGCTATGACTTCCGCGCAAGCCCGTCGTCAGGTGAGAGAAGGCGCGCAGGTGCTGCAGGACGTTCTCGGCCGTGCCACGAGGTTCTATCGACCGCCGCATGGTCGCAACCGGGCCTGCATGAGCGATGAGGCACGGGAACAGGGTGAAACGACAGTGATGTGGAGTCTGAGCGCCATCGATTGGGGCGTGATGGGCAGGGCTGATCGCATTGCCTCGCGGCTGCAGCGCATACAGGCCGGCGATATCGTTCTGCTGCACGACGGTCGCAACAAGCACAATCGGCCCGATCAGCTGATGGCCGTACTGCCGGCGTTTCTGGATCAGCTAAAACGCAGCGGCCTGCAGCCGGCGGCTTTGGACTAGGTAGTCGAACTGAAGAGCGTTTGCTCCAGCGCACCCGGAGGAAACCTGCCTGAACATTCCTTCCCGGAGTACCCTGCGTCACGAGGCGAGTTCGGCGCTGGGACGCAGGCGCATCTATATCCTGGCCAATCGCGGGCTGGTTTTGAGACCTGGGCCACAGGTTTTGGAGCACCCTACAGACGTAGCGCCCCGCGGCTGGCAGATTCCTCGCTTCGGTCACCGGCGGTTCGTCCAATGAACCGACAACAACAGTCATTCAAATAAGCAGGGGCAAGCTGTGAACGGTGCTGCGGCGCAGCGCAATAGTCCGGGCATGGCCGTGCGGATGGGCATCGGCTTTGCCGCGCTGGCGATCGTCGTGGTCGCGGCCAATCTCCTGACTCAGTCGAGCAGCCGCGAAGCGCGGATACGCATGCATCAGCTCGTTACTCAACACGAGCCGGCGATGCGCGCCACCGAATTGCTGGCGGCAACCATCCATGACTATGAACGGGCAGTCGTGAGCTACGCCGAAGGCCGATCGCGATCGGCGCGAACCGTGCAGGCCGCGGCGCAGAAGATCTCGGATGCGATTGCCGACTACCAGCGAATCGCCGTGACAGACGACTCCCAGCAGGCCTCGCTGTTGCAGCTCAAGGACGATCTGGAGTTGTATCGCTCGCTCGGCGACGCACTGGTCAAGCAGACTGCGCAACGCCAGGCCCTGCAGCAGGAATACTGGGCGCGATTCCAGATCCTCCACGCGCAGCTGGATGCGCCGCAGAAGAGCGCGACACGTTTCGCCGGCGGTGTATTTGCCAGTGAAGCGCTGTTAGACCTGTCGCGCGCCTTGAACGATGTGCGCGAGCGACTCTTCGACACAATCGGCTCGCCCGCGCGCGTCTCGGCTAAATCGATTTCCGCCACTGCCGTCGCGACTGCCGAAGCGGCTTTTGCCGCGGCAATGCAGCGACACGCCGGTAATCTCATCAAGACCCAGGGAGAGCCGTGGGTGCGCGACACCAACACGCAATTTGCCCGGGTCGTAGTGGCTCGTCGCTCACTGCTGGCAGCCATCGAAGAACTGGGGCGACGTTCTGCGGAGTTTCGCGATCAGGGTGCCGCGGTATCCGGGCTGGTTCTGACTCAATTGGTCGAGCCGGCGCAGCAGGCGCTCACCGATGCGGATCAACTCGCTGTGCGTGCGGTCGCAAACGCGGATCGGCAGCTCGCCCTGACCAGCGCGGTCGTGCTGGTTCTGACATTGTTCATCTCCGTGCTGACTGTCGTCAGTGTCGCCGGCCCGGTTCGCCGCCTCACTCGTGCGACGCGGGAGCTGGCGGGTGGTTCGATCAGAACACGTGTGCCGCGTGGTGGCGTGGGCGAACTTGATTCGCTTGCCGGCGCCTTCAATGCCATGGCGGAGCAGCTCGAAACGGCTGAAGGGGAAGTGCGCCGTCACCATGCGCAGCTCGAGGCTCGTGTGGAAGAGCGCACCCGCGAATTGCAGCAGCTCGCCAATCATGATCCATTGACTCAGCTGCCGAACCGGCGCCAGTTGTTCACGTACCTTGACCAGGCGATCGACCGGGCGCGTGTCAACGGGAGTCGCATGGCCGTCCTGTTCATCGACCTGGACAACTTCAAGACCATCAATGACAGCCTGGGCCACGCATTCGGGGATCGCGTGTTGCAGGCTGTCAGCGACCGGTTGCGCCAGAACACGGCTTTCGCCGGCACCTTCAGTGCGCGACTTGGCGGCGACGAGTTTACCGTGGTGTGCGATCCGGTCGATTCGGTCGAAGCAATCCAGCGGATGAGCCTTACTGTGCTGGAGGAGTTTCAGCGCTCGCTGCCGATCCACGGCCGCGACCTGCGCATCAGCGTCAGTGTTGGTGCGGCGGTGTTCCCCGATCATGGTAAGGATTCACAGGCATTGCTGCGCGCTGCCGACGCTGCATTGTTTCGGTCCAAGGAGCTTGGTCGCAGCCGCGCCACGCTGTTCACTCCCGATCTCATCGAGGCGGCCTCATCGCGATTCCGGCTTGAACAGTCGCTGCGCCTTGCGATCGAGCGTGGCGAGTTCGAGCTGGTATACCAGCCGGAGGTGTGTTTCGAGACGTTGCAGACACACGCGGTTGAAGCCCTGCTGCGCTGGCACCAGCCCGATGGGCAGGTCGTCATGCCGGCGCAATTTCTGCAGATCGCGGAGCAGTCCGGCGTCATCATGGATATCAGCGATTGGGTTTTGCAGGCTGCAATCCAGGAAGCGGCACAGTGGTACTCGCGGACGTGGCCGCAAGCCCGTGTTGCGATCAATGTGTCGGCACCCCAGTTGATGAGTGGCAGCTTCGTCGAGGGTCTGGAGGCCTTGCTCAACAAATACGGTCTGCCGCCCGCGTGTGTCGAAATCGAACTCACCGAGACCGTATTGCAGACAGGTGCAACGACGGTGGCCGCGCTCCATCAGTTGCGCGAGTTGGGTGTGAGTGTCGCGCTGGACGACTTTGGTACCGGCTTCTCGTCGCTCACTTCCCTGGAGCGCTTGCCGTTGTCGCGGGTAAAGATCGACCGCAGCCTGATTGCCAGCATCGATACCGGGACGCGCTCGCCTGCCATCGTGCGCTCGATCGTCGGGTTGAGCCGCAGTCTCGGCCTGCAGGTTACTGCTGAAGGTGTCGAGCGTCCGGCACAGCTGGGGCACTTGCTCGCCGACCGCGGCGTTCAGGTCCAGGGTTTCCTGGTCGCCCGGCCGCTCGCCGCGGCGAAGATTCCCGCTTTCGTGGATAATTCGCGCCAGCATTTGCAGGACCTGATGCTGGCGGCGCCGATTCCGGATATGACGCTTGAAGTGACTGGCGGGGCCTCTGTGCATGCGCTGCGTACGGCGACGATTAAGAAGCGAGAAGTGACGAGTGACGGGTGACGAGTAAGAGGCTTGACGCCAGAAATCAGCCACCCGAGCATCTTGCCCGTCACCCGTCACCCGTCACCCGTCACCCGTCACCCGTCACCCGTCACCCGTCACCCGTCACCCGCGGAACCCTGCCCGTGTCGTAGGCGTTCCACCTTCATCGCGAATTCCCGCCCGAGATTCCGAACTTGCCAAACACTCATTCAGCCGGCGCCAGCAACAGATCATGGGTCTCCCTGCTTGCCGTCGTGCTGGTCGTCGCCCTGCTGTGGGCGGCGCAGACAGTGCTGCTGCCGCTGGCTGTCGGCATCATCCTGACGTTCACGCTCACACCGCTGGTACGTGTTTTCGATCGCATGCACTTGCCGCGATTCCTCGGCGTCACATTGACGATGGCCATGGCGCTGGCGGCTGTGGGTGGTGTGGGATACGTGGTCGCGGATCAGTTCGCAGAACTCTCTACTCAGGTGACCAAGTACACGTGGTCGATGCGGCAGAAAGTCGCAGACCTGCGTTTGGGTAATCAAGCTGCGTTCCGTCAGTTCACGCGGACCGTCGACAAGGTCTCGGACGAGCTCGACAACAACGCTGCGGATCTTCGCAATGCACAGCCAGTGCGCGTCGTACCGTCACGGCAGACTCCAATGCAGAGACTGCAGCATACGGCGACATCGGTCTTCGAGCCCTTTGCGAGCGCAGTAATCGTGCTGGTGCTGGTCGCGTTCATGCTCGGCCAACGCGAAGATCTGCGCGATCGCATCATCCGCCTGACCGGCTCGCACAACGTAACCTTGACCACGCGATTACTGAACGAAGCAGCGGAACGCGTCAGCCGGTTTCTGGTCGCGCAGACATTGATCAACATCGTGTTTGGCGGGCTGGTTGCTGCGGGTCTCTATGGGATCGGTGTTCCGTATGCGGCGTTGTGGGGCGGACTGACCGTGGTGCTGCGTTTCGTGCCATTCGTGGGCACGTTGTTCGCTTCACTGATGCCGGCGTGCCTGGCGTTCGCGATATTCCCGGGCTGGTCGCATGCGTTCCAGACCCTGGGCCTGTTCCTGGCGCTCGACGTCGTCACGGCGTACTTCATCGAGCCTCTGGTGTTCGGTCGTCGCACTGGCGTCTCATCGTTCGCACTGCTGGTTTCAGCGCTGTTCTGGATCTGGGTGTGGGGCCCGATCGGGTTGCTGCTTTCGACTCCTTTGACGGTGTGCATTGCCGTGTTGGGTCGCCACGTGCGCTCGTTACGCTTCCTGGCAATTATTTTCGCGGATGAGCCGGCATTGGCGGCCTACCTGCGGTACTACCAAAGGCTGCTGGCTCGCGACGAAGATGAAGCGAGTGTGCTAGCCAACCGTCAGCTCGCCGAGCTGGGTGTGGTCGGTGTCATGGATCAGGTACTCACTCCGGCATTGGCGCTCGGCGCGCAGCATCGCGCTGTGGAGGAGATTACCGAGGAAGATTTCAGTTTCATCCTCGACTCGACCACGGAAATTGTCAGCCAGATTCGCGGCCGGCGATCCGTTGCCGCCTCGGGCGAAGTGCAGGTCATGGCGCTGGCGATGCAGGCGCCGATAGATCGCGTCGCCCTGGAGATGCTTTGCACGGCGGGCGCCGGGAGCGGTCTGCAGATCGAAGGGATTGGCAATGCTGGCGAGTCGATCGAAGAACTCATTGCCCGCATCGCGCAGGATCAACCAAGCCTGACCTGTGTCGTCGCGATCTCGCCGACCCGCGGTGCCGAAGCGCGCAATTACTGTCGACGCATCCGTGCCGTGCTGCCGGACGCAAAGCTGCTGGTCCTGCGACTGCATACACCGGCAAGCGACGTCGAACATTCCATCGCCCGTATGAAGGAAGCCGGGGCGGATAGCGTGGTGATGAGCATGCACAAAGCTGTGCAGGAAATGCAGCGATTGCTCGCCACGGATGAAACGCGTGAAGCCGCTCGCGATCAGGGGAAGAGCCATTCAGCGAGCGCGCGGCGTGAATCGCACGACTCGGTAGAGCCGGCACTGCAGGTGCGCGGCTTGAGGTCGCAGTAATTTATCCGATGGATTAACGAGAGCCCAGAACCGCAGATTCCCGGATCGGTGTTATGCGTGCCAGCCACATATCCGTTCGTTGTGGCTCATTGCTGCGTAGCCACGCGAACACGATGCTATGCCACAGGACACGTTGCACGTAGCCACGGGTTTCGTTGAACGGAATGTTCTCAACCCAGATGTCCGGATCGATCGATTCTGTCGGCAACCAGCGTGCCGCCGCACTTGGGCCGGCGTTATAACCGGCCAGGGCTACCGCCGTCTGGCCGTTGAACTTGTCGATCAGGCCGCGCAAGTTGGCTGCACCGAGCGGCACGTTCACCGCGGGATCGAAGAGATCGGCTGGCGCTGGTCGCGGACGTTTCCAGACCTGCGCCACGCGACGCGCGGTCTCGGGCAAGAGCTGCAGCAGACCGCGCGCTCCGGCCGAGGAGAGAGCGTCGGCACGATAGAGGCTTTCCTGACGCAGCACGCCATAAATCAACTCAGGCTGTAATTGCGTCAGGCTCGCCGCGGCCTTCACTTCGCTATCGTACGGATGCGGGTAGAGCAAGTGATAGTCGTTGAAGAGTCGCTGCAGCGATGCGGTCGTCACTGCTTGGTCGTACCAGCCCCATTCCGCGGCGAGATGAATCGCCTGAGTGCGCGCTTCTTCGGAGAGCGTGTTGTAGCCGTGCAGCCATTCGATGGCTGCCTGCGGACGCAGATTAGTTCGCAGCAGTTCATGCGCTCTCACCAGAGCAGGCAGCTGCTGAATTTCCAGTAACAGCGTCTTGTCTGCCACGACCTTTTCATAGTGGGGCGCAACCGGCTGCTCCAGGCGTGCTGCTGCCATTGCCGAGTAATAATTGTCGTCGGCCAGCGTGGAGGTATAGAGCTGCCGCGCGAGATCGGGATTGTGTAGCTGCTCGGCGGCGCGTGCCGCCCAATAACGCCAGCGCGCTGTCTGGCGATTCGTGCTCGACATGCTCGCAATCAAGTCGGCGACCAGCTTCCAATCGCCGCTCCAGAGCGCTGCCCGGGTTTGCCATTCGAGCGCACTGGCATCGAGATCCGCGGGATCGACCTGGGCGAAATAGCGCAACGCAACGGGGTCGCGATCCCAGGACAGCGACATCGCAAGTGCCAGCGCATAAGGGCTCGCTGCCTTGTCATCGAGCCCCCGTGCCGTCTTGAAACTCTCATAGCGTGCAATGGCGCCCGGCCGGTCCTGGCGTGCCAATTGGGTCCAACCGGCAAGCATCGCAGTGGAATCCACCGACGCCTGCGGTGAGCCGATCAGAGTGTCGATGCCGCGTCGCGGCTTTTCCAGTAGCCCAGCCCATTGCAGCAGTGGAGCTGAACGAGGTGCCGGCAACTGCGCTGCAATCTGGCGCGCGAAAGCAGCATTGCCCTTCAGCAAGGCAAGGCGTGCCCGCTGTTCGATAAGCTCCGGCGTCAGCCCATTCTGTTCGCGCAGCCACGAGAAGGCCCGGTCGCACTCCTGCAGACTTTGCGGGGTCAGCCACTGTTTGGCGATCTCTGCGGTGAGGTTTGCGGTGCGCCCCAATGCGATGCGAGCGTCGAAGCTGCGGCAACGCAGCGCATCGTCGGCCGCCTCATCCCGATAGTGTTTGAGAAATAATTCCCAGCGACCGCGATCGGCCAGGCTGATCAGCCAGGCGCGACGCATCTCTCGCGCCACCGGATCGCGCTCGTAGTAGGTCAGGAAGGTTGCGGCGCGCTGATCGACCGAATCCGGCGTGCTTGTCGTGTCCAGCAAGGCGTGACGAATCCGGGCCGCTTGCAGGTAGGGATACAGCGGATACTCTTTCAGGCGCTCGCTATCCGCTTGAGGCGGCTCCGCCGGGCTCGTGTCGACGTGCGCGTACGCCTCGACGAATTGCTCGCGTGCCTCTGCGTACTTGTCTTCGGTGTTGGCGGCGTGTGCGCCGCACATCGGCAACGCTGCCAGCAGCGGCAGGCAAAAAAAGATTGATCGAAACGGCATAGCAGAGAGACTAACGTTATGTAGGGTCAGGCGCCATCGGGGAAACGGGACGGGCGCGAGGTCGCGACGAAGCGCGAGTCACAGGCGAGGTTCATCGTGTCTAGGCAATTTGGGCAATCGGGGGGATCCGGGAGATCTGGGACATCCGGAATGTCTGCGACGCCCGTGGTGCCCGATGCGGTGCAACCATCAGGCTCTGAGAGTGCCTTTCACAAGGCATGCGTATCGGTGTTCGGCAGCGACTCGAGTGCGTCGGTATCAGCCAATGCAGTGAGGCTCGAGGGGATCGAAACTCCTGTCGGGCTGCTGATCGCCGGCGCCAGCGACGAGGCTGTCGTGTTGCTGGAATTTACCGAGCCCGCAACGCTGGAAGAACAGTTACGTGCAATTCGTAGGCGCTTTCCACAATCGACCGCGCCGGCCAGCAACCGCTGGCTCAATGAGCTGCGAGTGCAACTCGCCCAATACTTCGCCGGTGAGCGGCGGGAATTCGAGCTGCCGTTGCACTATCCTGGCACGGCTTTTCAGCAGAGGGTCTGGTCGACGCTGCTGCTGATTCCCTATGGCGAAACGTGGTCCTACCTCGACATGGCAAAGCGGCTGGGCGACGCCAACGCCACCCGCGCCGTCGGATCCGCCAACGGCACGAATCCCATCGCAATCGTCATTCCGTGCCACCGGGTGATCAATGCGAACGGCGAACTCGGCGGCTACGGCGGCGGTCTGGGGCGCAAGCGCATCCTGCTGGATCTCGAGCGGGGGCAGGGGAGGATGTTCTAGGGAGTGATGCGGGTGATGGAAGTGATGAAGGTGATGAGGTGGTGGGGCGGCGCGAGAGCGGGCTTTACCTTCATCACCTGCATCACTTCCATCACCCGCATCACTCATTCCGGTTGTGCCCCGCTTGAGCGAAACGTAGCATCGGCGTCCGCATCGAATACGAGGTCTTGCATATGTTCAGCCGCCGATCAGCGGGTATTTTCAGCGGCGTTCTGGCCGGAGTGTTGCTGGCTGCAGGCTGTGCATCGACCCGTCCGCCCAACGCCCGCATCGACTACGACCGGAAAGCGGATTTCACCGTCTATCGCACCTTCGGATTCCCCAAGGAGACCGGTACCGATCGCGGCGGCTACTCGACCCTGGTGACCAAGTACTTCAAGGACTCGGTGACGACGCTGCTGGAAGCCCGCGGTTACAAGTACGCCGAAGAGCATCCGGACCTGCTGGTCAATTTCTATATGAATACGACCGAGCGCACCGAGACCGACATTCAGCCCGGCCCCCGGGGTTATGGGTACTACGGGTATCGCGCCGGCTTGTACAACCCGTGGCCGATGTACGACCAGAACCTGACCGAAACCTACAAGGTCGGCACCATCAACCTGGATATCGTCGATGCTGAGAAAAAGCAGTTGATCTGGGAGGGCGTGTCGGAGGGCCGGGTTTCCGAGGAGGCCATGGGCAACCCGAAAGTCACCGTCAATGCGGTCGTGAACGAGCTGATGCGCCAGTATCCGGGCCGCCCGAATATGTGAAGGCTGAAGGCGTGTTGTGAGCGGCGCTTAACGACCGCCGCGCAGTAGCTCGTCCATGTCCGCCGCAGTCAGCTCGATCTCGACGGACTCGTCGCTGCCGCCTGCTGCAGCCCGGTCGGCATTCGCAACCGCGGCGGCTGCTGTCGGCAGTGGCATGATCGCGGCGATGTCGTCGATTTCCACGAACCCATCGACGCACGGCGGTGCCAACAATTCCTGGGCCGTGAGTTCGATCGCAACTTCCATTGGCTGACGCATGCGCGAGCCTCCGTAATGCTGACGGGGATTATGCTGCCAGACATCGCCGGGACATTTTGGACGCAGTTCACAGCGCCGGCCTCAGCTGCATGAGGATTGGGCAGGCAGACTTCACCTTAGGCGCCATTCCACGGTCGCGATGATTTACCTTAATGCGGCGTTCGGGGTATCACAGGGTCGGTCATGCCACGAAAACAATCTCTTTCGATCGATGAAGCACGGCGTATTGCTCTGGCCGCACAGCAATTCGGTGCTGCGCCGCGGCCGGCAAGGACCGTTGGCAACATCAGCGCCATGGTGCAGAAACTCGGCGTCGTGCAGATCGATTCGGTCAACGTGTTGGTACGTTCGCACTACCTGCCGATTTTTTCCCGTCTCGGACCGTACGCAGCGGACCTGTTGGATCGTGCGGCCTATGACGACAAGCGGCGCGCGCTGTTCGAATATTGGGGTCATGAAGCGTCGCTGTTACCACTGCAGTTGCAGCCGCTATTTCGCTGGCGCATGGAGCAGGCGAGCCGCGGCGAGGGCACTTGGGGGCGACTGAAACGCTACGCGACTGAGCACCAGGAGCTGGTTGCGGCGGCGCTCGCCCAGATTCGCGATCGCGGTGCGCTCGGCGCCGGTGAACTGGAGGCGAGCGGCAAATCCAGCGGCAGCTGGTGGGGTTGGAGCCAGGGCAAGGAAATCATGGAGTGGCTGTTCTGGACCGGCCAGGTCACTACCGCACGGCGCCGCAATTTCGAGCGCCTCTACGATCTTCCCGAGCGTGTTCTGCCGCCGGCGATTCTGTCTGCGGTAACGCCGTCGAGATCGGATGCGCAACGAACGCTGATGGCAATCGCCGCGCGCGCCATGGGCATCGGCACACTACGTGATCTGCGCGACTACTTTCGACTGCCCGTCGCCGACGCGGCAGCGAGGCTTGGCGAACTGGTGGAAGCGAAAGTCGTGATACCAGTGCAGGTAGAGGGCTGGAAGCAACTCGCTTACGTTGGCGCCGATACGCGCTTGCCGCGCCGGGTGGAGGCTGCGGCGTTGTTATCGCCTTTCGACTCGCTCATCTGGGAACGGCAGCGCACGGAGCGACTGTTCAATTTCCATTTCCGACTGGAGATCTACACGCCTTCGCACAAGCGGCAGCATGGCTACTACGTGTTGCCGTTCCTGTTCGGCGATCGGGTAGTGGGGCGGGTGGATCTCAAATCGGATCGTGCTCGAAGCCGATTGCAGGTTCGCGGCGGCAGCCTGGAGGAAGGTATCAAGTCGCGAGAGAGCAAAGACGTTGTCGCGGCGCTTGCCGGAGAATTGCAAAAACTGGCGCTGTGGCTGGGCCTGGAGAAATTCGAAGTCACCACGCGGCGTGGCGACCTTATGAAGCGGTTGCGCGGTTAATCAGTTGGCAGTCAGTCAGCCAGCGTTCAGTTGCCGGATTTACCGCCACGTGTCCACCAGCCAAAACCGCACGCCGCCACAAACATCACGACATAGAAAAACAGGCCCATTGCCGTCTCCAAATCTTGTTCGTTCCTGTTATTGAGACGCTGCGCCGCTGTGATGAGTTCCAACAAAGAGTGTAGGCATTTGACAACAAAAAGGCCGGTCGCTTGCGCTTCCGGCCTTTTCTGAACTAGTCGTCAGCCACCAGTTCCGCGATCCGCTGCTTCCTAGTCATCCATCAGGAAGCTACGCAGCTGCTCGCTGCGGCTCGGATGCCGCAACTTGCGCAGGGCCTTCGCTTCGATCTGGCGAATGCGCTCGCGCGTCACATCGAACTGCTTGCCGACTTCTTCCAGCGTGTGATCGGTGTTCATATCGATACCGAAGCGCATGCGCAGGACCTTCGCTTCGCGAGGGGTCAGGCCGGCCAGTACCGAATGAGTAGTCTCACGCAGGGATTCCATCGTCGCCGAATCGATCGGCGAATCCACCGAGGTGTCTTCGATGAAATCGCCCAGGTGTGAATCCTCGTCGTCGCCGATCGGGGTCTCCATCGAGATGGGCTCTTTGGCGATCTTCAGGACGCGGCGCACCTTGTCCTCGGGCATTTCCATGCGCACGGCAAGCTCTTCCGGTGTCGGTTCGCGACCCATTTCCTGCAGCATCTGCCGGGAAATGCGGTTGAGCTTGTTGATCGTCTCGATCATGTGCACCGGAATGCGGATGGTGCGTGCCTGGTCGGCGATCGAGCGGGTGATGGCCTGACGAATCCACCAGGTGGCGTAGGTCGAGAATTTGTAGCCGCGCCGGTATTCGAACTTGTCGACCGCCTTCATCAGGCCGATGTTGCCTTCCTGGATAAGATCCAGGAACTGCAGGCCGCGGTTGGTGTACTTCTTCGCGATCGAAATCACCAGGCGCAGATTGGCCTCGACCATCTCTTTCTTGGCGCGACGGGCTTTCGCTTCACCGACCGCCACTTCGCGGTTGATTTCCTTCACTTCGGCGATCGACAGGTGCACGCGCTCTTCCAGCGACTGCAGCTTCATCTGCGTCTTTTCGACATCGTCGCGCAACCGGGCCAGTGCCGCGGAATGCTTGCGCTTGGCGCGGATGTGCTTGTCGATCCACTTGACGTTGGTTTCGTTTTTCGGGAACGTCGTGATGAAGTCTTTGCGCGGCATGCCGGCATCGCGCACGCAGATCGTCATCACCTGCTTCTCGAGATTGCGGATTTCGGCAACGTGATCGCGCATCTGCACGATCAGCGCATCGAACATCTTCGGCGACAGCTTGAGCTCCATGAACTCGCCGGCGACCTTCTTGCGATTCTTGAGCGTCTTGGGATCCTTGGTGCCCTTCTCTTCCATCGCCTTCAGCAACTGCACATGCAGCTTCTGAATCGAGGCGAAGCGGCGAGCTGCCTCTTCGGGATCCGGACCGGTTTCCAGCGCTTCCTCTTCCTCGGTGCCTTCGGCTTCCTCGGTGCCTTCGGCTTCCTCGGCGGCTTCGGCAGCGGGCGCCGCAGCGGCGGCAAGCTTCGGATTGACCGGCGCGGCGATTTCGTCCGGCGCGTTCGGGTCGATGAAGCCAACGATGATGTCGACCAGGCGGCCCTGGCCCAGCTTCACCTGCTCGTACTGATTGAGTATGAAGGTGTACGTCATCGGGTAGCTGGACAGTGCAGTGCGCACTGCATCCAGGCCTTCCTCGATGCGCTTGGCGATACGGATTTCGCCTTCGCGGGTCAGCAGCTCCACCGTGCCCATCTCGCGCATGTACATGCGTACTGGATCGGTGGTGCGGCCGAATTCCGCATCGACCGTTGCCAGCGCGGCGGCAGCTTCTTCAGCGGCTTCTTCATCGGCAACGACGGGCTCGCGCAGCAGCAGCGTTTCGGACTCCGGTGCCTTTTCGTACACCGGAATGCCCATGTCGTTAATCATGTTGACGATATCTTCGATCTGTTCCGGATCGACGATCTCGCTCGGCAGGTGGTCGTTCACCTCGACATAGGTGAGAAATCCCTGTTCCTTGCCACGGGCGATCAGCAGCTTCAGTTGTGACTGACGCTCATCGGCGAGCTGTGCCGGTTCCTTCTTCACTGCCAAAGTCTTGCTCAAGATACTGCCCTCACGAGGTGGCGGGGTAATGTGGCGGGCTAAAAAGACCGCGCAGTCTACTTTGATTAGTTTTCGGCCGCTAGGTTCGCTGCCCTGCGGGGTTCGCAGGGTGCTTTACCTGGGTCAAAAACCCTTGTAATTCAAGTCGCTCCGCGTCGGTTAAACCTTCACGGGCTTGCTTGCGTACTAATTCATCCAATCGCTGATCCAGCCGTTCCGGGAAAAGCTGCTCCAACGCCCCTACCAGCTCGCGAGCGGCCCCCGCGGCATCTACCGGGTATTCGGTGCCTGCGAGCTTGGCCAGGGGTTCAAAATCGGGTCGACCGCGCCACCGTTCAAGGAGCGCAGCGGTATTTGCGCAGGGATTTCCCTGCAAATCGTTCAACAATTCGATCAGCAGCGGGATGCCGGGCCGATCGATGTTCTCCAGCCCATCTGGCGGGGGTGCGCGGTCCGCGGCCGACGGATGATGCACGAGAATGCGGATCGCCTGCCGGACAACGCTGCCGCGGCCGGCTGAAATGGTTGGCGCAATCGGCATGCGCTGGGGTGCCTGCGGCCGCGAGCCTGTCGATTCGCGCGCGCCCAGAGAATGCAGGCGTGCGCTGTCGATCCGGACCAAACGAGCCACCTCATCCGCCAGCAACTCGCGGTACACGCTCGGCGGAATCCGCTCGAGCAATGGCCGCGCGAGCTCAGCCAATTGGGCCCGACCGTCGACAGTCTGAATGTCGACCTGCGCGCTGAGGTGGTTCAGGAAGTAAGTGGACAACGGTAAAGCCTGCTGCAATCTGGCCTCGAAGGCCTCGCGACCCTCCTCGCCGACCAGAGAATCCGGATCGTGGCCGTCCGGCAGGAACAGAAACCGGATCTGGCGGCCGTCGCGGGTCTGGCTGAGTGAGTTTTCCAGCGCGCGCCATGCCGCCGCGCGTCCGGCGCGATCGCCATCGAAGCAGAAAACCAGCTCGTTGCAGATCCTGAATACACGCGTCAGATGTTCCGGCGTCGTTGCCGTTCCGAGAGTCGCCACTGCGTAGGTGATGCCTGCCTGATGCAGGCGCACTACGTCCATATAGCCTTCAACGACCAGCAGGCGGGAAAGGGTCCGTGACGCCTGTCTCGCTTCGTAAAGGCCGTACAGCTCGCGGCCTTTGTGAAACAGCTCGGTCTCCGGGGAATTCAAGTATTTAGGCTCCCCCTTGTCGAGCACCCTGCCGCCGAAACCGATGGTGCGGCCACGCGCATCGCGAATCGGAAACATCACGCGGTCGCGGAATCGATCGTAGAAGCCCGGCGGCGTATTCATGCCCGGGCGCCGCTCGCGCTCGATCGCCATGCCGGTCTGATGCAGCTGCTGTCGTGCCGTCTCGGAATTGCCGAGCTGCTTCAGCAGGAAATCCCAGGCGTCGGGGGCATATCCCAGGCCGAACCGCTCGGCGGTGTCCGCGGTGAGGCCGCGGGACTTGAAGTAGTCCCTGCCCCGCTCGGACTCCTGCAATTGCGTCCGATACTGCGCAGCCGCTCGTTCCAGCGTCGTGAACAGGCCATCGGTTGGTGTCGCGCTGCGGGCGGACTGATTTTCTTCGCGCGGCACTTCCAACCCGACGCGTGCCGCCAGGTCCTCGACCGCCTCGATGAAGCTCAGGTGATCGTGTTCCATCAGAAAGCCCAGCGCCGTTCCGTGCACGCCGCAGCCGAAGCAGTGATAGAACTGCTTTTCCGGGACCACCGTGAACGACGGCGTCTTCTCGCCGTGGAAAGGGCAGCAGGCTTTGTATTCTTTACCGTGCTTTTTCAGGGGCACACGGCTGCCGATCAACTCCACGATGTCGGCGCGGGCGACGAGCTCGTCGATGAAATGTTGCGGAATGCGTCCGGGCACGTGGAATCTTGCGGCGCCGAGGTTCGAAGGTGGGGTCGAAGAATATGCCCCTGCGACACGGGCGCAAGAAGGCAAAACGCGGGCCAGAAGCGGCCCGATGCAAGCAGTCCGTGCAACCGACTCACGGTTCGCAGCGCAGCTCCGGCCAGCGTCGCCGTCGTGACCGTCCCGACCTGTTGACCGGAACCCCGGCGCGAGCGAAATCAGCCGCCGAGCTTGGCTTTGAGCTTGCTGCTGAGCAGGCCCATATCGGCGCGGCCCTGCGCCTGCTGCTTCACCAGCGCCATCGCCTTGCCCATTTCCTTGATCGAAGTGGCGCCAGATTGCGCGATTGCATCGGCAATGAGGGTGTCGATTTCGGCTTCGGACAACTGCGCGGGCATATACGCCTGCAATTGCTCGATCTCGGCATTTTCCTTGGCAGCCAGATCGGGGCGCCCGCCGCTGAGGAACTGCGCGACCGATTCCCTGCGCATCTTGATCATCTTCTCGATCGCCGCCAGCACCTGCGTGTCGTCCAGCACGATGCGTTCATCCACTTCGCGCTGCTTGATGGCAGCCTGCACCATGCGGATGGTGCCGAGCCGATCGGTTTCCTTGGCCCGCATGGCGGCCTTCATGTCTTCGGTGATGCGTTCTTTGAGAGACATGATGGGATGGGAAGCGGTTAGCGCAGGAGATTGGCGGATAGTTTCGGGAATCGGACCCGATCCGGTGGAATCGGTCAGCCAACTGGTTTGGCCTGAGCGATGGACCTGAGCCCATCGAACACCGGATGGGCTCAGGCCCATCCGGTGCAGAGACGATCAGTAACGAGCGGCCGGCCGGGCAGGGCGGGCGGCTGCAGAGCGAGGCGCGGCGCGGGAGCCGACGAAATCACGGCTGGAGCGCTTCATGTGGCGCTTCACGGCCGCGGCTTTCTTGCGTTTCCGTTCCTGGGTGGGCTTCTCGTAGAATTCGCGCCGCCGCAATTCGGTCAGCACCCCGGCCTTTTCGCAGGCGCGCTTGAAGCGCCGCAAAGCGGCATCGAAATACTCGTTTTCTCGAATCCGGACGCTCGGCATCGCTACCTCGAAAATTGCTTGAGCTGGCCCGGTCGGGGGTGGACGGGCCGAAGAGCGCGGAAGTCTAATGAGGCAGCGGCGGAAAATCAAAAGGTAAGCGCGGAAATACGTGGCCGTGCCGATTTGTTTGCAGTGGTCAGGTCATTCGGATGGCGGGTATGGCATGAAAGTTCTGGGTATCGAAACCTCCTGTGATGAGACGGCGGCCGCCGTGTTCGACGGTGAGTCGGGTCTGTTGGCCCATCGGCTATACAGCCAGGTCGAGCTGCATGCGGCTTACGGAGGGGTGGTTCCCGAGCTTGCCTCTCGTGATCACGTGCGTAAGTTATTGCCTTTAATAGAGAATGTCCTGACCGATGCCAAGGTGTCCGCGGCCGGGATAGATGGGATTGCCTACACCGCCGGCCCCGGGCTGGTCGGGGCGCTGATGGTTGGCGCCTCGGTTGCCCGCAGCCTGGCGTTTGCCTGGGGCTGTCCGGCGGTCGGTGTTCATCATTTGGAAGGGCATCTGCTGGCGCCGATGCTGGAGACCGTGCCGCCGCAATTTCCCTTCCTCGCGCTCCTCGTTTCTGGCGGGCACACCCTGCTGGCGCAAGTGCGGGGGATCGGCGAGTACGAAATCATCGGTACTTCCGTGGATGACGCCGCCGGCGAGGCCTTCGATAAGACCGCCAAGCTGCTGGGGTTGCCGTATCCCGGAGGTCCTGCGCTTGCGCGACTGGCCGATAGCGGACGACCCGGTCGGTTCCGCTTTCCGCGACCCATGCTCGACCGTCCCGGACTCGACTTCAGCTTCAGCGGGCTGAAGACCGCGGTGGTGGTCGCCGTTCGCAATCTGCAGCTCGATGATCAGACGCGCGCCGATGTCGCCGCCGAATTCCAGCAAGCGGTCGTCGACACGCTGGTCGCGAAATGCACGCGGGCGCTCGATCAAACCGGCCTTGCGACGCTGGTGGTGGCTGGAGGTGTTGGGGCGAATCAAGCCCTGCGTCGTGAACTCTCCCGGTTGGGGCAGCGACGCAATGTGCAGGTGTTCTATCCGCGCACGGAGTTCTGTACGGACAACGCGGCGATGATCGCGTACGCTGGTTACCGACGCTTGGCTCAGGGGCAGCACGACGATCTGCGAATACGCGCTACCGCTCGCTGGCCACTGGATACTTTGAGCATGCCGGGGATGCCACTGCGCGCCCCGTGACAGGTGTTCGCGCCCTTCGCGCAACCGGTCGTGCAATTAGTTTGAATTCATCATCTCGATAGCTACTGCCATAAGCTGCATGGACAAGATTTTTCTCAGCGCGCTCACCGTCGACTGCATCGTCGGCATCTGGGAGTGGGAACGCCGCGTCAAGCAACGGGTGATCGTCGATCTGGAGATGGCCGCGGATATCCGCCGGGCAGCGGCCACGGACGCCATCGAGGACACCATCGATTACAAGAAGGTTTCCAAGCGGCTGCAGTCCTTCGTGGGCGAATCGCAGTTTCATCTGGTGGAGACGCTGACCGAGCGGATCGCGCAGGTCGTGATAACGGAGTTTGGCGTGGCGTGGGTGAAGGTCCGCCTGAACAAGCAGGGCGCTATTCGCGGCGCGCGCGACGTGGGAATTGAAATCGAGCGCCGCCGTGAAGATTTTTCCGGCGTGACGCCGCAATTACAGGGTTGAAGGTCGCTGCCCTTGCATCGAGGGACTGTGCCGAGCGCAATGGTCGATGTTTACGTCGCTGCCGGCAGCAATGTCGATGCCGTGCGGAATCTGCAGTCGGCGTTGGCCCTGCTGCAGGAAGTCTATGCACCGTTGCGCATCTCGCATGCCTATCGCAATAAGGCCGTAGGATTCAGCGGCGAGGATTTCGTCAATCTGGTTGTCGGTTTCAGTACGGACGACAGCGTTGCCGAAGTGCGGCGGCAGACGCAACGGATCGAGGCGCGCTGCGGGCGGCCTCCCGATGCGCCGAAGTGGGCGCCGCGCACCATGGACCTGGACATTCTTCTCTATGGGCAGCTCATCAGCGATGAGCCCCGCCTGATCCTGCCGCGGCCGGACTTGGTTCGGCGTCCCTACATGCTCAAGCCGATGGTGGATATCGCCCCGCTGCTGGTCCATCCGACGCAGCACAAAACCATGCGCGAGCTATGGGATGCCTTCGATGCGCAGGGTCATGAAATGACGGAGGTGGAGCTGGGGAGAGGAGTCAGCGGTGAGTCGTGAGTTGTGAGTCGACAGAAAGGATGCAGAAGCGCGCAGTCGCGTCCCGGCTTTTACTACTCACCACTCACCACTTACTTTCCTTCTCACCATCCCACGCTACGCCCGCCATCGACCGCCAGAATCTGGCCGGTCACGTACGGCGCATCCTTGGCAAAGAACAGCACCGTACGCACGATGTCCGCGGGTGAGCCGCTGTGCTTCAGTAAGGTCTTGTCGATGATTTCCGCTTGCAGCGTCGGTTCCATGCCCGCCTCCGGCCAGAGAATGGGTCCCGGTGCGATGCCGTTTACACGCACCTCGGGCGCCAGTTCACGCGCCAATGAGCGGGTCAGCATTGCGAGGCCAGCTTTCGCGGTGCTGTAGACCGGATGCAACGGCAGCGGACGCTGGGCATGGATGTCGATCATGTTCACAATGAGGCCCTGCGACTTGCGCAGATGTGGCGCTGCCGCCTGCGACAGGAACAGAGGTGTCTGCAGATTGGTGCCGATCAGGTCGTTCCATTGCGCCGGCGTGATAGTGCCCAGCGGCGTCGCGTAGAAAGAGGAAGCGTTGTTGACCAGCACATCGAGCCGCCCGAAGGCGTCCACGGTCTGCGCGACCAGTGCCGGCAAGCGTTGTATATCGAGCAGGTCGCCCTCGATGGCGATCGCGGATCCGGGCCGCGCGGCATTGAGCTCATCGCGCATGGCTTCCGCGTCGCTGCCGGAGCGACGAAAGTGGATCGCCACATTCGCGCCTTCTGCATGCATGCCGCGCGTGATTGCGGCACCGATACGGCGTGCGGCGCCGGTAATCAATACCGATCGCCCAGCCAGAGATGTGGAGTTTACTGAAGTGCTCATGCGGCTAATGTTCGCCGAACCATCGATACTTGCAAGTGAGGCGTTGTGACCAGTCCTGCTGAGCTTCCATCATTGACTGCCGAAGAGACTGCGCACAGCGCGCAGCTCGTCCAACAGATCCGTAACGAAATCGACGCGCACGGCGGCTGGATCAGCTTCGAGCGCTTCATGGAAATGGCCCTGTACCAGCCGGGCCTGGGCTACTACAGCGCGGGGTCGGTCAAGCTCGGCGCCGCCGGCGATTTCGTTACCGCACCGGAGATCTCGCCGCTGTTCAGCCGCTGTCTCGCGGCTCAGTGCGCTGAAGTTTTCGAGCGGCTTGGTGGTGGCGACATCCTAGAGCTCGGGGCTGGTTCGGGTGTGATGGCTGCTGATGTGCTCAGCGAACTGGCAGTGCTGGATCGCCTGCCGGCGCGTTACCTGATCCTCGAAGTGAGCGCTGACTTGCGCGAACGGCAGCAGCGGCTGCTCGCGGAACGCGTACCTGCATTGCTGGAGCGCGTGCAATGGCTGGAGCGATTGCCCCAGGGGCTGCGCGGCGTGGTGCTGGCGAACGAAGTTCTCGATGCGTTGCCAGTACAGCGCTTCCGTGTTCGCGGCGGACAGATCAATACCGTGGGAGTGACCTGGCAGTTGGGTCGGTTGGACTGGTCGGAGGTCCACGCCGAGCCGGCGCTGGAGACGGCAGTACGGAATATAGAAGAAGCCAATTCCGAAACGATGCCGGATGGTTATCTGTCGGAGGTCAATCTGCGGTTGAAGCCGTGGATTGCCGGTCTCGCCCAATCGATCGAGCAGGGCGTGGCGCTATTCATCGATTATGGCCTGCCGCAGCGTCAGTACTATCGCAGCGAGCGCCGTGAGGGCACGCTGTTGTGCCACTACCGTCAGCGCTTTCACGACGATCCGCTGATCAATGTCGGCGTGCAGGACATTGGTGCGTGGGTCGACTTTACCGCAGTGGCTGACGCCGCCAGCGACGCCGGTTTGCGCGTTGCCGGATTTGCAACGCAGGCGCACTTTCTGATCG
This sequence comes from Steroidobacteraceae bacterium, assembly GCA_036498785.1. Lineage (GTDB taxonomy): Bacteria > Pseudomonadota > Gammaproteobacteria > Steroidobacterales > Steroidobacteraceae > Steroidobacter. The sequence continues at coordinate 32,291 of DASYEW010000053.1, forward strand.
GTTGCGGCATCGAGCACTATCTCGCCGACATCGCGCAGCGCGAGGTGATCGATCGCGTACAGCTGGCTCGCCAGGCAATGCTGCTTACGTTACCCGGCGAGATGGGCGAGCGCTTCAAGGTGCTCGGGCTGAGCGCCAACTATGAGCACCCGCTGCGGGGCTTTGGGATCAGGGATCTGGTGGGGACGTTGTAGTTGGGGGTGAAAACCCTGGTGACGAGTGACGGGTGACGAGCAAGAGGGTTGACGGCGAAAGTTAGCCGCTCGAACATCGTGCCGTCACCCGTCACCCGTCACCCGTCACCCGTCACCCGTCACCCGTCACCCGTCACCCGTCACCTTTCACTACCCTCAACGCCGCCAGCCGCTCCTTTCTAAGCAATGCGGCGATCTGCGGACCCTGCAGTCCTTCCCGGTTCGCTTCGCTAAGGCTGACAGTTGCGGCCAGGTCACGCGCTTCGCGTAGATGCGCTGCTTGCGGATAGTCACGTTCTTCCAGCCCTTTGCGGCCACGTGCGTCGGCTTCGCAGGCAATCACGAAATGCTCGAAGCGCGCCGGTCTGCGGAAGGCGTCGAGGTTTTCCAGCAGATCTAGCAGGGTACTTTCGCGGACTTCGAGAATCTTGTGAACGACGAGGTGGTAGCGTCCGACCAGCACCGCGAGTTCGCGATAGGCGTTGGGAATTCGCAGCCGCGCACACAATTTCTCGATGAGGCCGACGCTGCGCTGTTCATGGGCGATGTGCCGCGGCCATTCCTCGGGCGGTGTGGTGCCTTTGCCGAGATCGTGAGTCAGTGCAGCGAACCTCACGAGCGGGTCGGGGCTCATCCGCGTCGCCTGCTGCAGCACCATCATCGTATGGATGCCCGAGTCGATCTCCGGGTGCCAGCGTTCCGGTTGTGGCACACCGAATAGCGCTGCGATCTCCGGAAATATCACCGCCAGCGCATCGGCTTCGCGCAGCACCTCGAAATACTTCCACGGTGCCGACTGTTCGAGCGAGCGCTGCGTCTCCTGCCAGACGCGTTCGGGCACGAGGGAACTGAGTTCGCCACGGGCGGCGATCGCGCGCATGAGAGTCATCGTTTCCGCGGCGATGCTGAACCCATGTTCAGCAAATCGAGCCGCGAATCGCGCGGCGCGCAGCACGCGCACCGGGTCCTCGACGAAGGCTGCCGATACATGGCGCAAGACCCGCGCGCGCAGGTCCTTCTCCCCGCCGAAGGGATCGGTCAGCAATCCGCTGTCGGGATCCCGGGCGATGGCGTTGACGGTGAGGTCGCGACGCTCCAGATCCTGTTCGAGGGTGACGTCCGGGGAGAACCGCGTTTCGAAGCCGCGATAGCCGGGGCCGGTTTTGCGCTCGGTGCGGGCCAGCGCGTATTCCTCGTTGGTCTGCGGATGCAGGAATACCGGGAAGTCCTTGCCGACCGCCTTGAAGCCCTTGGCCAGCAGATCCTCCGGGCGCGCGCCCACTACAACCCAGTCGCGCTCGCGCACGGGCAGGCCGAGCAGGTCATCGCGAACCGCGCCGCCGACGAGATAGATCTTCATGACAGGAGTGTAGCGGCACGTGCAGGCGCATGCGAAAGTCGCGTCACGATGCGATCCGTGCAATTGCTGCTGCTCTGCCTGGTTGGCCTGCCTGCGCTTTCCGGCTGCTATCTCCTACAGGCGGCCAGCGGGCAGATGCAGATCGTCTCCCGCCGGGAGCCGATTGCGAAGCTGGTGGCCGATCCGGCCACCCCGGACACCCTGCGCAAGCGACTCGAGTATGTTTCCACCGCTCGCGATTTCGCTTCTCACGAACTGGGGTTGCCGGATAACGCGAGCTACCGCAGTTATGCGGACGTCGGTCGTCCCTATGTGATCTGGAATGTGTTCGCCACCGATGAGTTTTCCGTCGAGCCGCGGCGCTGGTGTTTTCCGATTGCAGGATGCGTGGTGTATCGCGGCTATTTCAGCGAAAGCGGCGCCGAACGGTATGCACGACGACTACGCGCGCGCGGCGAAGACGTGGAAGTTGGCGGGGTGGCGGCCTATTCCACGCTCGGGCATTTTCGCGATCCGCTGCTGAACACCATGATGAGCTGGAGCGATCCGCAGCTGGCCGCGACGGTGTTCCATGAGCTGGCGCACCAGCTCATCTACGTGCCGGGAGATTCCAGCTTCAACGAAACATTCGCGACGGTGGTGGAAGAAACGGGACTGGAGCGCTGGCTTGCCAAGAACGGCAAGCCGCAGGACCTGGAATCCTGGCAGCGGCAACGGCGCCGCAATCAGCAGTTCATCGAGTTGCTGCTCGTTACGCGCGAGCGACTGCGTGTCCTCTATGCGTCCTCAATTCCGGCCAGCGACATGCGGCAGCGCAAGCAGGAGGAGTTCGGCCAGCTGAAATTCCAGTACAGCCAGCTCAAGGCGCGTTGGAATGGTTACTCAGGTTACGACCGCTGGTTCGATCGGGCGTTGAACAACGCGCAATTGATTTCCGCGGCGACCTATCACGGTTGCATGGCGGGATTTCGCCGCCTGTTGCAGTCCGTTGACGGCGATCTGCCGCGTTTCTACAGCCAGGTGCGCGTGCTGGCGGCGGAGCCGAAGGAGCAGCGCGAGTTAGCGCTGTGCGATGGAGATAAAGAAGGTAGCGAATGACCGGGTGAGGTCGCGCTACTGCCATCGTCCGTCGTGAATTTATCGAAGTGCTTCGATTTCCGATAGCAGAGTGCTTCGACGGGCTCAGCACGAACGGAGATAGGGAGCAGGGTGACGCACCTCTTGCCACGGTGAATCGCTGATCCACCATCGTGCCGTCACCCGTCACCCGTCACCCGTCACCCGTCACCCGTCACCCGTCACCCGTCACCCACCCAGCGCCAGCATCACCGTGCTGTTGCCACGACGGATGGCGACCGCAAACGCCGAACCGGTCTTCATCGCGGCGCGGAGCTGTTCGAGGTTGGCGACTCGGGTGCGTCCCACCGACAGGATGACGTCGTTCTGACGCAGGCCGCTTTGTGAGGCGGGGCTGCCTTCCTCAATCCGCTGGATGACGACGCCGCCGTTGTTCTCGGCATTGGCGAGCGTTGCGCCTTCGAAAGCTGGATGAATCGTGCCCGCGCTGTCCGCGGTCGCAGTATCGCGTTCGCCGACCACCGCAGTGATGCGGCGCGGCTTACCGTCGCGGATCAGGCCCAGCTCGACCTTGTCGCCGATGCGTAGCAGGCCGATGGTATTGCGCAGCTCGGTAGAATTGGCAACGGCGTGTCCGTTGATGCTGGTAACGACGTCGTTGGCCTTCACGCCGGCCTTGTCGGCGGGAGAGCCTTCCACGACCTGGGTCACCCAGGCACCTTTGGCATTCTCCAGGCCAAGGTTGGTGGCGATGTCCGGAGTGAACTGGCTGGGATTGGCGAGCGCCACGCCGAGCATGCCGCGCTTCACCTCGCCGTATTTGATGAGCTGTTCCATCACGGCTTTGACCATGTTCGAGGGAATGGCGAAGCCGATGCCGATGTTGCCGCCGCCGCGGGAGAAGATCGCCGTGTTGACGCCGACCAGCTCGCCCTGAAGGTTGACCAGGGCGCCGCCGGAGTTGCCGGGGTTGATCGAGGCGTCGGTCTGGATGAAGTCTTCGTAGCCTTCAGGATTGATTCCCGAGCGGCCGAGCGCGCTGATGATTCCGGAAGTCACCGTGTGCTGCAGGCCGAAGGGATTGCCGATGGCGATGACGAAATCGCCCACTTCCGCCTTGGTCGAATCCGCCAGCGGCATGTCGGCCAGGTTCTTGGTCGGTACCTTCAATACCGCCACGTCCGAGCCCGTGTCCTTGCCGACGACTTCCGCCTTGCTGGTGCGATCGTCCTGGAACGTCACGGTAATTTCGTTGGCGTTCTCCAGTACGTGCGCGTTGGTGATGATGTAGCCATTCTTGGCGTCGACGATCACGCCGGAGCCGGCGCTCTGGAACTGGCGCTCGCGCGGACCGTTGGGCGCATCGAAGAAGCGGCGGAAGAAGGGGTCGTCGAGCAGCGGATTGCGGCTGTTGTCCTTGATCGTGCCTTTGGTGGCGATGTTCACCACCGCGGGCGAGGCTTTCTTGATGATCGGCGCCAGCGACGGCACCGGCGTATCTCCGACCTTCTCTGGCAGCTGCGCCTGCGCGGCGCTGCTGAAGACCAATGTGGCGGCGGCAATGAGCCCGAAGACCGACTGAGTCATTTGCGCGTGATCCTCAAATTCGAATTAGTCATCAGATCGTGGGGTAGCCCCGTGGCCCCTGGCCGGTTCCCGTCCCTCGCCCGCGATTTGCTGCGGGAGAGGCAGATGCGACAGGAGTGAGCGACCGCAGGCCTTCGGCCCGATTCTAGCCGCAGATTGCGGCAATCGTTGCCACAAGAGTCGACGGTGGGAAGGAAAGTTCCAGCTCGGGCCGTCGTCGCTGCGTGGCAAGTTGTCGCGAGGTGTTGCCGTGCCCCGGTTGCGATCCCGATTCCTTCATCTTTGTTCGAGGGTCGAAGCCCGGGCGGCTGCCGGAACGAGATCAGGTGACGGGTCGGGGTGTTTGGTCGGCAATGGGTTGAGGGCAGGCAGGGAAATCAGGAGAGGTGAACAACTCTGCGGACAAGCTGTGGACAACTGGTGGGCTACGTGTGAGGTACCTGTGCAGCGCAGCCAGTGCAAGTGGTCGCACACAATATGTTGTGGTGTGTCTACCGATGCCAAATGCCGCCCGATGAAAATCCCTAGCTGCGAATTTCGCAATCAATTCTCGCAACTCACTAATTGAAAAAGAATTTTTCGGACCAACATTTGCTTCAGGGTTTCTTGACGAGTCGATGACAGCGGCATAGATTCCCTTCCCTGACACAATATGTAGTGTTTTGCGATCACACGCAGTACCAGGCCTCCGGTGGACTACAGGAGCCTTCGGAAACCGCGGGATCGCACCGCATGGGTCAGGTAGGACTGTTCGCCGCAACGCCCCCTCCACAGCCAGCGCCCGTTGGCCAGAGTCGCGGAGCGTCGCGCGACCAGATGGAATCCAAAAGGGTCACCCGCCCATTATTCGGGGAGTATCTACCGGCATGAAGACTGCAATTAAACTCGAGCCCATGGACGTCAATGGCATCACCTTTCAAGAAGCGTCCCTGGATATCTGGGACAAGAAATATCGGTTATCCGCCAAAGACGGCACGCCGGTCGATCATTCGATGGACGATACCTACAAGCGCGTTGCCCGCGCCCTCGCGGATGTAGAGCGCGAAGAAGTTCGCGAAGAGTGGAACGAGAAATTCCTGTGGGCGCTGCGCAAGGGCACGATTCCCGCCGGCCGCATCACTTCCAATGCCGGCGCGCTGGAGCACAAGCCAGCGACCTCGACCATCAATTGCACGGTCTCCGGCACCATCCTCGATTCGATGGATGACATCCTGGCCAAGGTCCACGAGGCCGGCCTGACGCTCAAGGCCGGCTGCGGCATCGGCTATGAATTCTCGACGATGCGTCCGCGCGGCGCATACGTATCCGGCGCCGGGGCCTACACCTCCGGGCCGCTGTCCTTCATGGATATCTACGACAAGATGTGCTTCACCGTGTCCTCCGCCGGTGGCCGGCGCGGCGCGCAGATGGGCACGTTCGACGTGGGTCATCCCGATGTCATGGACTTCATCCGCGCCAAGCGCGAAGCGGGTCGGCTGCGCCAGTTCAATTTGTCGCTGCTGGTCACCGACGAATTCATGCACGCGGTGAAGACCAATGGGGATTGGAAGCTTGCGTTCCCGGTAACGCGCCAGGAAGCCGATGCCGAGGGGCTGGACCTCACCGATGCCAGCAAGTACGTCTGGCGCGAATGGCCCACGACGCACGCTTACGTCGCCAACGAAACGGGCCTGGTTTGCTGCCGCATCTATAAGACGGTGCCGGCGCGGCGCGTGTGGGACGTCATCATGTCCTCCACTTACGACTTCGCCGAGCCCGGCTTCGTGCTCATCGATCGCGTCAACGAGATGAACAACAACTGGTGGTGCGAGAACATTCGTGCGACCAATCCTTGCGGCGAACAGCCGCTGCCACCTTACGGCTCGTGCCTGCTCGGTTCGGTGAATCTGACCCGCTTCGTGCTCGAACCGTTCACCGACGATGCGCGTTTCGACTGGGAGGAATTCCGCAAGGTCGTGAAGGTCTTCACGCGCCTGCTCGACAACGTGGTGGAGATCAACGGCCTGCCGCTCGGCCAGCAGCGCGATGAGATCACCCGCAAGCGCCGGCACGGCATGGGCTTCCTGGGCCTCGGCTCGGCCATCACCATGATGTGCATGAAGTACGGCTCGCGTAAGGCGGTGGCGTTCACGCAGAACGTTTCGCGCGAAATGGCGCTTGCCGGCTGGGAAGCGGGCCTGGACCTGGCGCGCGAGAAAGGTCCGGCGCCCATCATGCTGGAAGAATTCGAGGTGACGCCGCAGATGCTGCGTCTGCGTCCCGAAATGACGAAGGACGGCTGGCGCGTCGGGCAGAAAGTTCCTGGTCGCTTGCTGCATGCGCGCTACAGCCGCTATATGCAGCGCGTTGCCGAGGCTGCTCCGGATCTGGTCGACGAGCTTGCCGAAGTCGGTGCGCGCTTCACTCATCACAGCTCGATCGCGCCGACCGGCACCATTTCGCTGTCGCTCGCGAACAATGCCTCCAACGGCATTGAACCTTCGTTCGCGCACCACTATTTCCGTAACGTGATCCGCGAGGGTAAGAAGTCGAAGGAAAAGATCGACGTATTCTCCTTCGAGCTGCTGGCGTATCGGGAAATGGTGAATCCACGCGCCATGCCCAACTCGGAACTCGCGGCCGAAAAGCTGCCGGATTACTTCACCACGGCCGACACAGTGACGCCGAAGGAACATGTGGACATCCAGGCGGCGGCGCAGTTGTGGGTGGATTCGTCGATCTCCAAGACCGCGAATGTTCCCACCGACTACGACTACGAAAGCTTCAAGGACATCTATCTGTACGCCTACGAGCAGGGGCTCAAGGGCTGCACCACCTTCCGCTTCAACCCGGAAGCCTTCCAGGGCGTGCTGGTCAAGGAAGAAGACCTGAAGAACACCACCTATGTGTTCACGCTCGAGGACGGTACCGAGATGAAGGTGCAGGGCAACGAAGAGATCGAGTACGACGGCGAGACGCATACCGCCGCGAACCTGTTCGATGCCCTTAAAGAAGGTTACTACGGGAAGTTCTGAGTAGAAGCGGTTAGCGGTTAGCGGTTAGCGGTTGGTCCCGAAAGATCGATCGACCCTCCGATCCGACACTAACCGCCAACCGCCAACCGCTATTCGAGGCGCGCGTTGCGCGCCGGAGTGCCGATTCATGAGTTCCACCAAGATCGACAAGAAGATCGTCAAATACCGAGTCGAGAAGCCCGCCGACAAGGCTGCTGAGGAAAAGGCGCTGAAGGAGGCGGAGGCGCCACGCAAGGAGGCCAACGTCATCTGGATGCACGAGAAACTCGAGCGTCCGGAAATGCTGATCGGCTCGACCTACAAGATCAAGACGCCGGTGTCGGATCACGCCATGTACGTGACCATCAACGACATCGTCCTGAACGAAGGCACGCAGCACGAGGCGCGCCGCCCGTTCGAGATCTTCATCAACTCCAAGAACCTGGATCACTTCCAGTGGATCGTCGCGCTCACACGCATCATCTCGGCCGTGTTCCGCAAGGGCGGTGACGTGACGTTCCTGGTCGAAGAGATGAAGGCCGTGTTCGATCCGCGCGGCGGCTACTGGCAGGCGGGCGGCAAGTTCATGCCGTCCATCATTGCTGAGCTGGGCTACGTGGTCGAAAAGCACCTGCAGATGATCGGCATGCTCAAGGCGCCGGAGATGGACGGCGAACGCAAGAAGCTGATCGAGGAAAAGAAGGCGGAGTTCGAAGCGCGCGCCAAGCAGCAGGATGCGTTTGCAAAAAGCCATTTTCCCGACGGCGCGCAGCTATGCCCGAAGTGCAGCACCGCCGCCGTCATCATGATGGACGGCTGCATGACTTGCCTGAGTTGCGGGGATTCGAAGTGCGGCTAGCACCGGGAATGGCGCGACCTTAAGTTGTGGGGGACTGCATAAGTTGCGACTTCGTACCCCATAAGTTTCGACTGAAGGGTGGAAGTGTTGCGGTTCGTGATGCTCGTTCTTTCGAGCGTTACGGAAATGATCGAGAACGGTGTAAAGGGGACTAACCCGACCGTACTTCACACCCCGCGTAACAGCGGGGTGTTTTCTTGAAACACCCACAGATGCGGCGCCGCTTCGAGAAGTCTCAGGGATCGCGAGCGTTCGATGGCGCTCGTTGACCTGGGAGAACGCGCCGCCCGGTGTCGGTCTATGCGTCCAGTCGCGAGCTACGTGGTCCAGTATCGCAGGGTGGCCAACGCGCGCTGGAACACGGGCTCGTCGATCATCTGGCCGTCGATCGCGATGACGCCCTTGCCTTCGCCGCTTGCGTACGTCCACGCCTCGACCACAGCCTCAGCCCAGGCCCGCTCCTCGGCGCATGGCGAGAAGACCTCGTTGAGAATGGGGATTTGCGCGGGGTGGATGCACAAAGCCCCCGAAGCGCCCAGCGCGCGGCCGGCGCGAACGCCCGCCTCCCAGGCGCCCAGGTCGCGGAAGTTGGCGATGGAGGTGGGAAGGGCCAGGCCCATGATTCCCGCCGCCGCCGCGGCCAGGCACACCACCTGCGCAGGAAGCGTCAGCGCCTCGGCCCTGGGCTCGACGCCGAGGGCGAGGGCGAAGTCCTCGGTACCCAGCGACAGGGCCACGACGCGCGGGGCCTCGGCAATCTCGTAGGCGTGGCGAAGGCCTTTGGGCGATTCGATCTGTGGGACCAGGCTGATGGCGCCCGAGGCCAGGCCGAGTTCTCGTTCGCGCCGGTGGATCGCCTCGGCAGCCTGCGCGACGTCGCCGGCGCTCTCGGCCTTGGGCAGAACCACCGCGCTGACCGACGGCGACAAGGCGGCGACGTCCAGATGCGTGGCCTGCGGATGGTGGTTGATACGCACCAGCACGCTGACGCCCTGCCGGGCGAGTGCGTCGGCGGACGGGGCCAGAGCTTCGCGCGCCCTGGCCTTTTCGGATTGGGGCACGGCATCCTCAAGGTCGAGGATCAGTGCGTCGGCGCCCCGCAGGGCGGCCTTCTGCAGAAGTTCGTTGCTGTTCGCCGGAACGAACAGCAACGAGCGCCAACGCTTCCTGAAGGGAACCGTCATGTTGTCACTCGCCTTGATGCTCGAGGGCGGCGGCTTTCAGCTCCGCAAGGATGGCCGCGTTGTGCTCGCCCAGGCGCGGGATCGGCCCCATCGCGGGCTCGAACGAGGTCGGCACGCCAGGCGGGATAAGGGCGGGAAGCTTCCCGACCGGCGACTGAACGTCGACCCATCGCGCCCGCGCGCGGAGCTGCGGATGGTTCCAGACGTCCAGCATGGTGTTGGCCTGGGCGTTGGCGATGCCGGCCTCGTCCAGCCGGCGCGTGACCTCGGCGGCATCCATCCTCGAGAAGACGGCCTCGATAATCTCCTTCAGCTCGGCCCGTGCGTCGGAGCGTTTGGTGTTGGTGTTGAAGCGCGGATCGCTGGTGAGGTCGGACCGTCCCAGCACGTCGTCGCAGAAAGCCTTCCATTCGCGCTCGTTCTGGATGCCCAGCATCACTGTCTTGCCGCCACCGACCTCGAACGGACCGTAGGGGTAGATGCTGGCGTGCGAGGCGCCGGACGGCGCCGGGGGGCGAGCGTCCTCGAAGGCGTAGTAGAGCGGGAAGCCCATCCACTCGACCATGCACTCCAGCATGGAGATCTCGATGCGGCAGCCGCGTCCTGTCCGGCCGCGGTTGATGAGTGCGGCGAGGATGTTGCTGTAGGCGTACATGCCGGCGGCAATGTCGGCGATGGAGCAGCCGGCTTTTGCCGGCTCGCCCTCGAAGCCGGTGACGGAGAGAAAGCCCGCCTCGCCCTGGATCAGCAGATCGTAGGCCTTCTTGTCGCGATAGGGACCGTTCGAGCCGTATCCCGAGATGTCGCAGACAATGAGGCCGGCGTGGGTGTCTTTGAGCAGGTCGTATGACAGCCCCATGCGGTCGGCGGCGCCGGGGGCGAGATTTTGCACGAAGACGTCCGCCGTCTTCAGCAGCTGCATTAGGACCTCGATGTCGCGAGGGTTCTTCAGGTCGAGTGCCAGGCTTTCCTTGGATCGGTTGACCCATACGAAGTGCGAGGACATGCCACGGACGCGGTGGTCATACGCCCGCGCGAAGTCGCCCGTCTCCGGCCGTTCCACCTTGATGACGCGAGCGCCAAGGTCTGCAAGGTGGCGCGTGCAGAACGGAGCCGCGATCGCGTGCTCCAGGCTCACTACCTTTATCCCTTCCAGCGGTCGCATCTCTCTGTATCCCTCAATTCTGCAAACTACTTTGCGGCCCACGCCAGGTTGCGCTTGCGCCAGCGCGCGGGCCTGAGCCCCTCACGGCGATGAGGCAGGCCGTGGCGGCGGCACGCAAGGCAGGAGAATTCAGCGATCGAGAATCCTTAAATGCTCGTGCTCTTTGTGTTCCGCACCGAGTGTCATTGTTAGCGGAGGAACTCGACGACGACTAGCGCTAGATGGCGAAGTCAGTTTTCGCAAAATGTTTAAGGTTTGGACTCAAGCGCGGCCGCGCTCACGAGGATTTCCCGCAATCTACGGGTCAGTGGACTGAGCTGATGGAATGGCCGTGTGCAGACGCGCATCTGTCGCTCGGCCCACGAGTCCTCCAGGTCGATGAGACGCAGGCCCATGGATTGTTCGAAGTTCTGCGCCGCGACCCGGGGCAGGATGCCGATGCCGAAGCCGGCCTGGATCATCCGGCAGACAGCGTCGAAGCTGCCGACCTTCACCCGCCGGCGCAGCACGAGACCGAGTTCGGAGGTGACTGTAGTCAGCAGCCGACTGATTGATGTGTCGTCCTCCATCATTACAAAGTCCTGGTCCAGAACGTCGCAGAGACGGACGTTGCTGACTCCTGGCAGGAAGTTCTGACGCGCCACGAGAGTCAGTCTGTCGCGGCGGTACGGCGTGATCACCAGCTCCGGGTGATCGACCCCGGGCATGATGACCCCGACATCGGCAATCCCATCGCGCACGCTGGGAACTATGTCGGAGGAATAGGCCTCGCGAACATCCAGCCGTACCCGAGGACAGGCTGCGACGAAGGTGGCGAAATCCTGCGGCAGAAACTGCGAGATCGCCGATGTGCAGGCGTGAACCTTGATGGTGCCGCGCAACCCCTTGGCGAAATCCGAGAGGTCCGAGCGCACCTCGCGCAGCTTCAGGAGGATCTCCTGGGCATGGTCGAGCAGCACCTGGCCGGCGGGTGTGACCTTCACGCCGCGTCCGGTGCGGATGAGCAGCGGGGTCCCGTAATAGGCTTCCAGGAGGCCGATGCGGCGGCTGACCGCGGCGATGGCGAGGTTGGATTTCTCGGCCGCTTTCGACAGGCTGCCGTATTCAGCAGCGCGCACGAACAATTGCAGAGATTCCAGCTTGACCACGGTGCACCCCCTCAGCGGTGAATAGTAAGGGAGGCCGATGATTTCGCAATAGTCGAAAACTGGCTTGTTTAAATGAGTCTTCTGCATTCGCCCCCGTGAAATACACTTTTTTGGCGATGAGCGAAGAACGCGCCGAATGACCTTCGAGCGCACTCACTAAATGGGGGAAACAACATGCTGCGGAATTTGCCCGCTTGGCGCGCCAGCAAACGCTTTCTGTTTCTGGGCTGCTCCACATCGACGCTTTGCTGGACTAGCCTCGCGATGGCGCAGGCCGAGGCGACGCAACCGGCCGCTGGCGAGCCTGTGGTCGAGGAAGTTGTGGTCACCGGCTCGCTCCTGACGAGTGAAAACGGCTTCCAGGCTCCCACGCCGGTCAGCGTGCTCAACGAGGCAGCTCTGAAGAGCGCCGCACCCGACAACCTCGCCGACGCCTTGAACCAGCTACCGCAGTTCCATGGCAGCACACGCTCGAACCAGGGCGGCGGCGGCGGCGCCTCGGGCGGCACGAATGGCCAGAATCTCCTGAACCTGCGTGGACTCGGCCCCGAGCGCAACCTGGTGCTGCTTGACGGCCGCCGACTCCCGCCGTCGAACGCGAGCGGCTCGGTGAACATCAACGTCATCCCCGACGCCCTCATCAGCCGCGTTGACGTGGTCACAGGGGGAGCCTCAGCGGCTTACGGTTCCGACGCCGTTGCCGGCGTCGTGAACTTCGTGCTCGATTCCCACTTCACTGGCGTGAAGCTGGATGCGTCCACCGGTATCTCAACTTACGGCGACGGCGCGACGGGCAAAGTCTCGGCCGCATTCGGCACAGACCTCATGGACGGCCGCTTCCGCATCGTCGGCAGCGGCAGCTGGTTCCACCAGGACGGCTTGCCAGTCACCGAGAAGACGGGGCGCGACTGGTTCGACAACCCCTACGGCAGATACGCCTGCAAAGTGGCCGACTGCGGCTACTCCAACTTCATCGGGCGCAATCCACAAAGCTCCACCGGCAGTGCCGGCGGCACCATCACCGCCATCAACAGCGCGCAAGGCACGGTGGGTTCGGTGATCCGCACCGGACCGCTCGCGACACTACAATTCGGCCCGGGAGGCGAGCTCAATCCGTTCCCGCTCGGCACCGATATCGGCTCCCAGTACATGATCGGCGGTGGCAGCGGCATCAGCCTCAACAACGCGCTGAGCCCAACGCAGACCCGGTACAACTTCTTCGTGCACTCCGAATTCGACGTGAACGACCGGCTGAGCGCCTATCTCGAGGGCCTCTACAGTAAGGATGATTCGCTGGCGATCGGGCTGCTCAACCAGACCCTGAACAGCCAGGGTCAGTTCACGATCTACGGCGACAACGCCTATCTGCCCGACTCGGTCAAGGCGCTGCTGCCCGCCAGCCAAGTGGGCCAGAACGTTCCCGTCTTCGGACTCAGCCGGATCAACGTGGACCTTCCGGCCGGCAGGAATCTCAACATCACCACGCTGAAGCGCGTCAGCGGCGGCGTGAAGGGGAGCCTTTCAGACCGGTGGCGGTACAACGCCTCGCTCACCTACTCCAAGAGCTTTCAGAACCTCACGCAGTACAACATGTACAACGTGCGCAATATCTACGCCGCGGCCGATGCAATCATGGGGCCCAACGGCCAGATCGTCTGCCGCTCCAATCTGACCGGCGGCAACCCCGGCTGCGTGCCGGTCAACTTCTTCGGGCCCGATTCCATCTCCCCCGCCGGCGTGGACTATGTGTCCAGCAAGAGGAACCAGAACGCGAGCTACCTGCACATCGACCAGACGGTGATCGACCTCAATGTGTCGGGAGATCTCGGCGATAACTTTCAGCTCGGCGCCGGTCCGATCTCCGTGGCGATGGGCTTGAGCGGCCGTCGGGAGGAGTACAACCGGGAGACCGATCCTCTCTCGGCCTCTGTCATGGACGTCAGCGGAATTCAGGGAGTGCCGGCGACTTATAGCTTCCCCGGGCGTCTGGGCGCCTTCACCTTCTACAACCCGCAACCGAGCACGGGTACCACCACCGCGAAGGAAGCCTTCGTCGAAATCGGCGTGCCGCTGCTCCGGGACGTGGCGCTGGCCAAGCAACTGGACCTGAACGCCGCCATCCGCGAAACCGACTACAACCTCAGCGGTCGCGTCGCCAGTTGGAAGACAGGCCTGAGCTGGCAGGTGGTCGATAGCCTTCGACTGCGTGGCACCTATTCGCAAGACATCCGGGCACCCAATGCGGGCGAGTTGTTCAATGCCGGCTCGCAGGTCCAGAACAACCAGCTCTACCCCTGCGCGGCCTGCGCGAACTCCTTCACGCGGCCGACGATCAACCTGGCGGTAGGCAACCCGGATCTCGATCCGGAAATCGCTCGCACCTTGACGTTGGGCGCCGTCGTCCAGCCCGAGTTCATCCCCGGTCTGTCGTTCTCGGTCGACTACTACAATATCAAGGTCAAGGACTTCATCGCCTCGGCCGCCGTGGCTCAAGACGCGTGCTGGGCGGGCAGCGTTGCCGACTGCGCCCGCATCACCATCAACGGCGTGCCCATCAGCAATATCAATGAGGTGACCCCGACAACGGTGGGACTGCAGATCCTGACGCCCAACGCCAATGTTGCTGAGCGCAAGGTCGAAGGCCTCGACTTCGAGGGCAGCTACAGCCTGCCGCTCAGCGAGGGGCGCCTGACCGCCCGGGCGTTCGCCAACTTCGTTCTGCACGACATCACCAGCAACGCAAGCTTCCCCGACGCCGTGGGGACCATCGGCAGCCCGCACTGGAGCTCGGAGCTGTCGCTGCGCTATGACATCAACAGGTTCGGCATGTTCGTGCAGGAGCGGTTGATCGGCCCGGTCACGAACAATCCCGCCCTCGACGTCGGGATCAACGTGAACTGTTGCAATAGCACGCAGACCTACTACTACACGGACGCGACGCTCACTTATAAGTTCGCAGCTCTGCAGGGGGACCACGAGCTCTTCCTGACGGTCGCCAATGTCTTCAATCGCGATCCGCCGATCGCTCCTGGCAATGCTACGAACTACGTCTCCAACACCAACTATGGCGACTACGACGCGCTCGGCCGACGCTTCACGCTCGGCGTGCGTATGAAATTCTGAACACACGCGCCAGGTGATTTCGCAACGAGGCCCTGAGGTACAGGTCCAAGGCCTCGAATCGATTACGACAGACGAAGACCGATCAGCCTTGAATATTCGCAAGCAAAAGCGGAAGCCGCTCAATTCGGGAGAGAGAAGATGAAGATGGGTTACTTGAAATCCTCGCTGCGGCTCGCCGTCCTTGTGGCGGCAGCGGCATGCACCTCGCACGCGGCGGCCCAGATCCAGCCGCAGACCACCGACCTTGCAGGCAAGATCTACAACTTCCCGGACGACTCCGCCTACCTGCAGTGGCCTCTGGCCCCGGCCGACGCCGCCTATGGAAAGATCAACGGTCGCGACGTCAAGGCGATCATGTCCGAGATCACCGCGATCTCACGCAAGGACCGCGACCGCGGCGTCCAATGGTGGGGCCGCAACGCCGGGACCGAGGCCGACAAGGACACCCAGGAATGGATGCTGGCCAAGTTCAAGAAGGCCGGTCTGTCCAAGGTGCACCTGCAGGAATTCGACCTGCCGCCCTACTGGTATCCGAAGAGCTGGGACGCCAGCGTGACCAGCGGCGGCCACGCGACTCCATTAAAGAGCATCCGCCCCTTTCTCTGGTCCAACCCCACGCCGGCGGGCGGACTGCAGCTCGAGCCGGTGTGGATCTCGCTAGGCGACCCCGCGGACCTGCAGGGCCGCGACCTGAAGGGCAAAGCGGCGTTCATCCTCGCCATCCCGCAGCCGGGGATGCGCGACAACTCGGCCCTCTATAACGGAGCGATGAAGCGCGCGCAGGACGCGGGCGCGGCGGCGATCGTCGTCGCCCTCCAGCTTCCGGGCAACGTCTCGTCCCAGATGATCTCGTCCATGGGTGTGACGGTGCCGAACTTCTCGATCGGCATGGCCGACGTGCTGCTCGTACGCAAGATGATCGAGGAAGGGAAGGCGCCCAAGGTCACCTTCAACCTGAACACCGAGATGGCCAGCGGCCGCAAGACGGCGACGATCTGGGGTGAGCTGCCGGGAACCACCGATGAGGACATGCTCATCATGGCGCACACCGACGCCTTCTTCGATGGGGCGCTGGACAACGCCTCGGGCATGGCGGTGATGGTGGCTCTGGCCGAGTACTACGCCAAGATTCCGCAGTCGCAACGTCGCCGGACCATCCGGTTCGCCGGCGTGCCCGCGCACCATATCGACCAGAACAAGCCGAGGAACCTGCCGCCGGGCGGCTCGCAAGGCACCCGCTGGATGGCCGACAATGCGGACACCTTCTTCGCCAAGACGGCCCTGATCATCAACGCCGAGCATGTTGCTCAGACCGTGCTGCAGCCCCTGGGGCCCGATCTGATCGCCGGCAACACCACGAGCCCCCTGCCGTGGTCGGTCTTCGGCAGCGACAAACTCAAGAAGATTGCGCACGATGCGCTCGACTCGTTCGGTGTGGCGCTGTTCGCCATCCCTGAGCGGCATCCCGGCGGCGAGCTCGGTCGCGTCCACACACTCGCTCCCAGCATGCAGCTCATCGACCGCATCCTCTACCACTCGGAACTGGACCAGGATCAGTACGTGCCGGCCGCCGGTCTCGAGCGTGTGACCCGTGCCTACGCCAAGATCATCGATGGCGTTAACAAGGTGGACCTGAAGGACCTGAAGGCGCCGCCCGCCGCGAAGGAATAGCGGCGTGGGCCGCGCGGCGAGCAAGGTGATGAGTCAACTGTGATGGGGCGATGAAGTACCTGAAAATACTTTATGTGCAGGTCGTGATCGGGATTGTCCTGGGCATCCTCGTCGGCCTCCTCTGGCCGGAAGTGGGTACCTCCCTCAAGGTGTTGGGGGACGCCTTCGTCAAGCTGATCAAACTGATCATCGCCCCCGTCATCTTCTGCACGGTCGCCGCCGGCATCGCTCACATGAGCGACATGCGCAAGGTAGGCCGCATCGGCGGCAAGGCGCTGATCTACTTCGAGGTGGTGTCGACCATCGCCCTTCTCGTGGGGCTGGCGGCGGGACTGCTGGTCAAGCCCGGCGCTGGCTTCAACATCGACCCGGCGACGCTCGATCCGGGCGTCGCCGCGGGCTACGCCCGGCGCGCGGCCGAGGACACAGGCTTCCTCGACCATCTGCTCCACGTGATCCCCGACACCTTCGTCGGCGCCTTCGCTCATGGCGAGCTCCTGCAGGTGCTGTTCCTCGCGGTGCTGACCGGCTTCGCCGCTGCGCGGCTCGGTCCGTTCGGCGCCCGCGTCGCCGAGGGCATGGACGCCGTGGCGAAGCTGTTCTTCTCGATCATTCACATCGTGGTCCGGTTCGCGCCGCTGGGCGCGTTTGGCGCCATGGCCTTCACGGTGGGAACGTACGGGATCGCCAGCCTCACGCAACTCCTCGCCCTGATCGTCACGGTCTACGCCACGTCCATCCTGTTCATCCTGCTCGTGCTCGGCGCCGTCGCGCGGCTGATCGGCTTTTCCCTGCTGAAAT
The DNA here is from genome assembly GCA_036498785.1 of Steroidobacteraceae bacterium. Lineage (GTDB taxonomy): Bacteria > Pseudomonadota > Gammaproteobacteria > Steroidobacterales > Steroidobacteraceae > Steroidobacter. The sequence continues at coordinate 49,453 of DASYEW010000053.1, forward strand.
TCCTCAAGTACCTGCGCGAGGAAATCTTGGTGGTGTTCGGCGCCTGCTCGTCCGAGGCGGCCCTGCCGCAGCTGCTCGAGAAGCTCGAGAGTCTGGGTGCATCCAAGTCGGTGGTCGGCCTGGTCGTCCCGACCGGCTACAGCTTCAACCTCGATGGTGGGAACATCTACATGACGCTGGCGGCCCTGTTCCTGGCCCAGGCGACGAACACGGACCTCAGTTTCGTGCAGATGGCCACCCTGATCGGGGTCTCGCTCATTACCTCCAAGGGCACGGCTGGGGTCACCGGGGCGGGGTTCGTGACGCTCGCCGCCACGCTGGCGGTCGTGCCCGACATTCCGATCGCCTCCTTGGCCCTCCTGGTCGGTGTGGATCGTTTCATGGCCGAATGCCGCGGCGTGACCAACTTCATCGGCAACGCGGTCGCGGGCCTCGCCATCGCCAAATGGGAGCGTCAGCTGGATATGACCCAGCTCCGCTGCGAGCTTGATCGGGGTGCCGTGCAAGCCAGTACGCAAGCCAAGGCCAGTGCGGAAGCCAAGAGCCGATGCGTCCCGCGTGATTCACAGGCGATTGAGTGACTCGGGCACCTGGTCGTTCCAGGAAAACTGTCCGCCGGTGCCGAGAATTTCTCGGAAGTCTCCTTATGCTGCACTTCAGTCGCAACTTATCGGGATCGTGCGCGCGTAATTGATTGAAGGATGAGGCCTGCTTTTTGCTTTTCATGCCGCCACTGGCCAGTGAGCGTGCGCGTGGTGCGTGCGAAGTAAGGCCATTGCTGAAATTAATCCGGGGCACTCAGGAAATTCCTGTAGGGCCCCTGAAGTATCGGTCGTAGGTTGAAGTTGGAGTTCATGCTGCATTGCGATCAAGCGTGATCGCGCTCACACGCGGGCTCGCCGCGAACTGGACTTGCGTCACTCATCGATGAATGTGCTGCGCAGCAAACTGCGCGCCATTCCATAACTCATCTCAATGAGAACAAACGATGATTCGCAGATCCTACGGTTCGCTATCTACGGGCGCGCTGCCCGCAACGTCAGTCAAACAATCTTCGCGACCCGGACCAGTTGCAGCACTCTGTTCCACCGCGCTCTTCTCGATGTTCTTCCTTGGGACGCAGGCGCAGGCAAATCCCGCGCCCCCGTCTGTACTCAACAACGGCCATCTTCGCTTCGGCGACGGTACAACCGATTCGGTCGCCGCTGATGGCAATTTACGGCAGCCATTCTATTGCGGGGTAGCGACGCAGCCGTGCCCTGATAACGATTGGCTGAAGCTCACTTACAGTAACTATCCCCTCGACAACGCAATCGGCATCGATGGCGATGGCGGCGACGTCGAAGTAAACCCGTGGAACAACAACGGCACGATAGTGTCCAGTGCGCATCTGACCGACCAGGTTGTCGACTACAGCCAGTTCGTCGCAGGTTCCGGCACGATCGTATCAACAGGTACCGTGACAATTGACAGTAAAACTCTCCAGCTCAAGAACACTTACGAACTGCCCGCCGGCAAGTCCTTCATCAAGATCACTACGCGCATCACGAATACCAGCGGCGTTCAGATCAATAACGTAAGGTTGTGGGTAGGCACGAAAGACGATTACGTTGCCGGCAGCGACGCGACGACAAAGGAGCGCGGGAAGATCCTCGACGGCGCCTTCCATACAGTCGACACCATGGCCGAGCGCGCTCCGGCGCTGCGAATCTCTTCCGACGGTAGCGGTGTGCTGTTCTACTCGACATCTTCGCATGCCTCGACGGCAACCAATGCCTACGGAGAGTTCTCGGTCGTCTATGGGACAAACCCACAACTGACGCCGATCAGCACCTATTCCGACGGATCCTATGCTCTCTTTGTCCGCATGAACGACTTGGAGCCGGGTCATTTCGATGAATTGACCTGGTACTACGCTGCGGGGGATCTGGCTAGTCTCGATGGCATCGTCGGTGACGTCAGCGATGTTGCGCAGGGTCCGACTTCGTTCACCGTGACCTCCACGGCGGCCGCGGGGGGCGCGATCTCTCCAGCCACCATCAGCGTTACGTCTGGCGCGACAACAGGTTTCACGGTGACGCCAGCCGCCGGTTACAGCATTGGCACGGTCGAAGGCTGCGCCGGTACTCTCGCAGGCAGCACATTCACGACGGGCGCCATTACGAGTGCCTGCACCGTTAGTGCAACCTTCAATCCAATCGACTACGCGGTGACCGCGTCCGCCGGCGAAGGCGGCAGCATCAGTCCCGCGAATGTGTCGAAGCATTATCAGGATACGGCTTCTTTCGATGTATCCCCGGCGAGCGGTTACAGCATTGCCGCCGTAACGGGATGCGGCGGAACGCTGTCTGGACGCACTTATACCGTCGCATCGATCACGGGAGCTTGTTCGGTGAGCGCCAGCTTCGCCCTGACGCAGCCCGTATTCAGTTTTGTGCAGCCAGGCGCGCCGGAAGGTTCGGGAACATCGCAGCCTGAGATGATCGAATTGAACTCGACGCAGCTCTTCACGGGCCTGCCCCCAGATGTTCGGCCGAAGGCGTATGCATTCGATGGCACGCAACTCGATGTCACGCTGGTAGATCCAGAGGATCGCTACATCCCTGGCGACCATGTGCTTACGTGGCAGACCACAGACTCACGCGGTGCAGTGGCTACGGTACAGCAGACGATACGTGTCTGGCCGATCGTGTCCTTCGGTCCTGATATGACGATCGGAGGACAGGCCGGCAATTCCGACCACTTCCGCATCGCGCTCAATGGCATGTCACCGGTGTATCCGTTCACGGTGAATTTCACCGCGAGCGGCGACTTGCAGGGCAACGACTTGCAGAGTGGCCAGGTGACCTTCGAGAAGGGCGACGTCGAGAAGGAAGTCGGCTTTGCAGTGCTGGAAGACATGCCTGCTGGTGCAGCGGATCGCCACGTGCAGCTCACGCTGCAGGGCGAGGGCAATATCGACAGCCATCCGCTGACGGTAACGATCACGGCGGCCAACAAGGCGCCGACCGTAGCCCTGACCGTATTGCAGGAGGGTATGAAGCGTCCGAGCGTCGCGCGCGATGGCGGTCAGGTGACGATCACCGCGGACATTCATGATCCGAACAGCGGTGACGAGCATACGTCGCAGTGGAGCGGCCCGAGCGGGGCCGTGTTCACGACCTTGGGGGATAGCATCACTATCGATCCGTCCAGCCTGCCGGTCGGGGTGCATCGTTTCGAATTGACCGTCACGGACAACGGCATGCCGCCGATCGTGTCGCACAGCACCTTCGAACTCGTCGTCACCGAGACGGCTCAGGCGTTGCCGCAGGGCGCGACGGCGTTCCTTCCGAGCGGCCTGCCCAATCATCCGGACTACGCACCAGCTGCGCCGAACGTCCTCCCCGAGAAGAAGCGCGAGCTTTCGCATCACGTGATGGAGTCCGAACCTGGCACCAAGCTCGCACTGGGTTCCTACGCAGCGTTGCAGGGTGAGTATCAGACCGGAGTGCCGGGCACTCTCGCCGGCAGCAACCTCTCGGCCGATTCGGTTTCGAACGTCGGGGGCTACTTCGACTTCGTGGTTACCGACATGCCGGTGGTCGGTGCAAGCGTCAACGTCGTGATTCCGCAGCGTGCGGCGATTCCGGCACAGCCGATCTATCGCAAGTTCGACAATGCGACGGGTAGCTGGCACACGTTCTTCGAAGATGAGGGCAATCAGTTGGCGTCGGCGCCTGGTGAAGATGGCTTCTGTCCGCCGCCGGCGAGCGAAGCGTATGTTGCTGGCCTGCATGCCGGTGACTGGTGTGTACGTCTGACGATTCGCGATGGTGGTCCTAACGACACCGACGGTCAGCAGAACGGTTCGGTTGCCGATCCGGGTGGTGTAGGTTCGCTGTCGACCGTCGTGGTCACCGGTGAGTCGCACGGCAAGGATGGTGGCGGCGGATCCTTCGACGCATGGATGCTGTTGGCAGGGCTTGGATTCGCATCGCTGCGAATCCTCGGCCGGCAGCGCCGCTGGGCGGTCCTCGCAGGACTGGCGGCATTGAGTGGCAATGCGATGGCAGATGAAGAGCACCAGTGGTATGCCGGTGCGACTTTCGGCCAGGCGCGCAGCGATGTCAGTGCAGGCGAGTTGACTCGCAAGCTGGAAGCGCTTGGTTACGATGCGACCGCAACCGTGGACGATGAGACCCGCTCCGCCTGGCGCGTTCATGCAGGCTATCAATGGAACCGCTACCTCGCTCTCGAAGCGGGCTATGTCGACCTGGGCGACATCGATACCCGCTTCAGCGGTTCGGTCGCGGATGTAGCGCAGTTCCTCGCAGACACGAACAGCCTGCATCCGGTATCCGCCAACGGTTTCGACCTCGCAATGATCGGTCGCTACGAGTTCGGTTCGCGTGTCGCGGTGAACGCCCGCATGGGCAGCTTCTTCTGGAAAACGGATATCCGCACCGACAACGCTTCGGTGCAGACCGTCAAGCGCGATGACAGCGGCGTCGACGGCCTCGTCGGAATCGGTGCGGACATCAACCTGTATCGTGGCTTGAGTCTCAACGTGGAAGGTACGCGTTACGGCATCGGTGGCGATCACATCGACTTCATCGGCGCGGGTATTACCTGGCGCTGGCAATAAGTGCCGCCCTCCCTCCGCGCAAGCCCGCCGCGGGGGGAGGGATTTTCGGTGAACGTGCTGGCGATGAGCCGGCTGGAGACTCAGCGGGCCAAGACCGAATAATTCCAACCATGCCGGTCCCGCCATGCGCCTCCTGCGCGGATGCCTATACGAGTTTGATGATGTGAGACGCGTGCTTCGTGCTCGTCAACGTGTACCAGCGCTTGAGTACGCGTTGGTCACGCAGGAAGCGCGACCGGCCGCTCGCAAATATCCCTAAATCAAATCATCGACTGCGGAATTGCTACTGCTCCGGGGATGGCAGGCACGTCTGGGCCGCAGTCCACAACCGTGTGGGGCGGTTTCTTGTCGGCCGAGCCGCTGGACGCGGTGCAGTTGGGGAGCAACGATGTGTCGTTCCAGCTGCCACAGGACACCTTCCGGCACAGCGACCCTGCGGAGGACCTGCAGATCTCGGTGCAGACAGCGGACGGAACACCGTTACTGGAATCGTTGCACTTCGATCCGGCTACGTGGATGTTGGCCGGTGCACTTCCCGCAGGTCATCCGGATCTAGTGGTGGTGTTCGTCGCCCAGGACGGCGTCGGGGGCGAAGCAAGCACGCGGCTTACGCTGCACGCACCAAGCAATTGATCTGGTGGTAGCCGCGGTTGTTCGATTGGTTGACCCGCCTCCCAGCAGGAGGCGGGTTTTCCTATCGACTGCCCTCGATCTTCAGCAGCGACGGCGACGTGCCAGCTGCAGGCCGAGCAGGCCAAGGCCGAACAGTCCGAGCGATGCCGGCTCCGGCACGCTTACTGGAGGAGTCTGGTCGCCACCCTGCGGTGGCTGATCGCCGCCCACTGGAGGCTGATCGCCCGATGGAATGCCGTCCGACGGTGTGCCATCGGTTGGCGTCTGATCCGTCGGAGCCTGATCGGCAGGCGGTTGGCCGGTCGGAGGTTGATCCGATGGTTTCCCGTTCGCTGGCGGCGTCCCCGAAGGAGACGTTGAACTCGGCGCATCCGGCGAACCAGCTGACGCGCCTGGCGAACCGCCAGTTACACCGCCGTCGGAGGAGCCCGGTGCTCCAGCTGGCTGCGAATGCCCTGAATGTTTCGAATCGTGGTTACGGCCGGCGAGTTGACCAAAGCCACCGAATCCGCCGCTCCAACCGGCGCCGACCATGAAGCGATCGAAATCCTGCGGGGGTTCCTGCGGTACGTCCTGGCTGCGTCTACCGGCCGAAGATGCCGCTGCCAGCAGTGCATCGATCGATACATCGTCCCAGGCGTGCGCATTCGCATGCCAGTTCGGTTCGGCGTTGTCGAAGTCTTCGGTGGTGAAGTGCCACTGATTCTGCGCCCAGCGGCCCCCCTGCAAATCCCCGTCCCAGGAACCGCTTGCAATGAAGCCCACGCTGCCGCCGCCGACAGTCCGGTGCGACGCCACGGCCTGATGTCCGCGGATCATGCTGTCCTGGCTGGCGGACGGCGCTTCTCCCGGCGCATAGGCGGCTGTGGAGACCAGGGTGACCAACAGCATCGGCATTACAAGCAACTTCGACATCGTCCAGCATCTCCGAAAGGATCAGTACTAACTTCGCCTGGTAGTACTGCAAGCTGGATGCCGTAACGGCACGAACAACCGCAATCGGGACATATTGCGTCGAATGTGCAGCAGGACTGAGAACGCCGTCGCGTTTTTCGGGCCTCTGGCGCTTCTCGATAGCCGCGTTCAGGAATCGGAGCGAGCGCTGCGCGGCCGCGATGTAAGCGTGGTCGACTCGGGGAACTCCTTATGCTTTGCCTGCCGAACGATGGCTATCGATGGTTGCCGACGCACGCGCACAGATGCCGGTGAAGTCGCATTTGCGAATTGCGTGCCCCGCCAAAGTTAAATTGTGCGAACCGCGCAGTTGAGTTCGGCGGTTTGCTTTACATAGTCTTCGGTAACCTGTGATCTACTTGTCATTGCATTCCTTCTCCGCAACAAGGCCTGGCTCGATGTTTCGACCGATTCCGTTCCTTCTGGTGTGCCTGGCTGTGCTGTTCGGCAATGCTCCCAGCGCATTTGCCGCCGATCCGTTCGTCCATCCGGCGGAGCTGGAACCCGACATCGCCTTCTGGCGGCGCATCTACACCGAGGTCACGACGGGCGGCGGGCTCATCCACGACGCCTCCGACCTGCGCGTGGTCTACGAAGTAGTGCAGCTCCCGCAGGATCTCTCGCCCAAACTGCGCTCGAAATCCATCGAAGACACCAAGAAGAAGTACTCGCGCATTCTTGAGCGCCTGGCGACCGGTGCGGAGCCGCTCACTGCCGAAGAAGAGAGAGTGCAGGCGCTGTGGCCCAAGGGCACACGCCGCGCACGCTTCGAGCAGGCGGCCGAGGAAGTTCGTTTCCAGCTCGGCCAGGCCGACCGGTTTCGGGAAGGCGTGGTGCGATCCGGCGCTTATCGCGATTACATCGCCGCGACTTTCGAGAAGGCGGGTTTGCCCCGCGAGCTGGCGGCGCTGCCGCACGTCGAGTCGTCTTTCAATACTTATGCCTATTCGAAGGTTGGCGCAGCCGGCATGTGGCAGTTCATGCGCAGCACCGGCCGGCGCTTCCTGCGCATCGACGGCGTTGTGGATGAGCGCCTGGATCCTTACCGCTCCACCGAGGCGGCGGTTAAGTTTCTCGAGCAGAACTACATCGTGCTCGGCACCTGGCCGTTGGCGTTGACTGCCTACAATCACGGTGCCGCTGGCATGCGCCGCGCCCAGGAGCAACTCGGCACCAGCGATATCGCGACGATCGTGCGCAAGTACGACAGCCGTACGTTCGGGTTCGCCTCGCGCAACTTCTACGTGGCGTTCCTGGCGGCACTGGAAATTGACGCCAACCCGGAGAAATTCTTCGGCACCATCAAGCTGGACCCGATCGACAACAGCACCGTGGTGGCGATGCCGAATTTCGTGCCGGCGAATCAAATTGTCGCCGCACTCAAACTGGAGCGCGAAACGCTGCACCGCCTCAATCCGGCGCTGCTGCCTTCGGTGTGGAATGGCTCGCGTCATGTGCCGAGAGGTTTCGAACTGCGTGTCCCGGCCAGCATTGCCCAGACAGCGGCTCTCGATAAGTTGTCCGGCACGCAGCGTTATGAGGAGCAGGTCGCCGATACGCAGCATCGCGTGCGCCGCGGTGAATCGCTCTCCACGATTGCCACTCGCTATGGCACAAGCCAGGCGCGCCTGGCCGAACTCAATGATCTGAAGCGTCCCTATCGCATTCATGCCGGGCAGGTGTTGACGCTGCCGGGCGCTGGTGCCCGCCCAGCACCGACGCAACCGGTGGTGGTTGCGGCTGCGGAGAAGCCGGCTCCGAAACCGGTCACGCCAACGACGGGAGTGGTCGGAACGGAAAATCGCTATGTGGTGAAGCGGGGTGACACGCTGTCGCGCGTTGCCACGAAGAACGGCATGACTGAAGAAGCGTTGATGGATCTGAACAGCATCCGCAATCGCAATTTCGTCTACGAAGGACAGATCCTCGCGCTCGACGCATCCGCGCGTGTAGCACCGCCGGCAGAAGCCCAGGTGCCGGTGGACAATGTGGTGCCGACACCTGCTGCGGAGCCGGTTTCCGTTGCCGAGGCAGCCGAGCCCGAGTCGGAGCGCGAAGCTGAGGAACTGGGGCCAACGCTGGTGCCGGGCGTGCAATCGACTCAGTCGGCGGACCCGAGCGACTATTCGGTACATGACGATCACAGCATTCGCGTGCAGGCGACGGAGACTGTCGGTCACTACGCCGAGTGGCTGGGTATCCGCGCCAGCCAGGTGCGCCAGGCCAATCACATGTCCATGGCGACGCCGGTGGTGGTCGGCCGCAAGCTCAAGCTCGACTTCACCAAGGTCACGCCCGATGAGTTCGAGGCCAAGCGTGTTGCCTACCACAAGCAGTTGCAGGAGGAATTTTTCACGCAATTCCGCATCACCGGCGATGAGACGCATGTCATCAAGCCGGGTGAGTCCGTCTGGGTACTGGCACAGCAGCGCTTCAATATTCCGATCTGGCTGCTGCGGCAGTACAACCCGGACCTGGATCTGGGTGCGGTCAAGCCCGGTGCGAAGCTGATCGTGCCGACGGTTGAGGCGATCGTGAACGGAGAGCCGACGGCATGAAGACCCGCATGTTCACAAGGCGTGTACGCCTGGGAGTTTGCATGGGCGCTGCGCTGTTGAGCGCCGGATGCGTGTCCCTGCAGGGCTATGAAGGCGCCAAACGTCCGAGCGACGAGGTTGCCAGGATCAGCGGCGATCTGCGCGTCACGGCGGGCTCGCCCATTTCAGTGTTGCTGCGGCAGGTGGATGGACATACGCTGAATCTCAGTGAAAACGGCGTGGATGTGCTGCCTGGCAAGCACACGCTGCTGGTCGACTGCATCATCCGGGAAACTTCGCGGACCTCGCGCTACTCCATCGAAGCGGAGGTTTTCTCGGGACGTCATTACCGGTTGCGGGCGGAGACGGGGCCCGGAATGCGTGAATGCACCGCCGTCAATGTCGAGGACAGCGACTGAAGTCGCGCCGGGGCGAAGGTTCACCCGTCTAGCGATCCGTAAGTATTCGGCCTAACAGGAGTGGGCAACAGCGCACGGTGTCGGGCTGTTAAGTGTTTGAACATAAGCAGGCTATACTTTCTCAACCCCGGGCCAGGCCATGTCCATCGATCGAATGCTGCTGCGTATTGCCGCCATTTCAATCTTCGCGCTCACCGCGGTGACGACAGCGCGCGCCGACGGACCGTTGTCCACATCGGCCATAGCCGGTTCCAGCATCGATGCTGGCTTACCGCTGGCCGACTCGGTGGTCGTGCGTAAATCCGAACGGCTGCTCTATCTGATGCGCAACGGCCAGATACTGCGCTCTTATAAGGTGTCACTGGGCTTCCGGCCCGATGGCCACAAGCAGTCCGAAGGGGATTTCCGCACTCCTGAAGGCAAATACCGGCTGATCCGGCGCAATCCGAACAGCGAGTATTTCCTCTCGATCCTGATCTCCTATCCCAATGACGATGACATTGCCCGTGCCCGCAAGCTCGGCGTGCGGCCCGGTGGCGCCATCATGATTCACGGACAACCCAACACGCCGCGCAAGCCGCGTGACTACTACTCGAACGTCGATTGGACGGAAGGCTGTATTGCAGTGTCGAACTCTGACATGGTCGAGATCTGGTTGATGACGCCGCCCGACACGCCAATCGAGATCCAGCCGTGAGCGAAGCGCGGGCGTCGGTATCCCTCTCGCAGATCGAGCCCGATACGCTGGTCGATGCGCGGGTCTCGCCGCTGGGCAGCCTGGAAAATCTCTCGCAGCGCGAAGTCGAGCAACTGCTCAACGCCGGCCAGGGCAGCGTTTACAATCTGTTCCGGCGGTGCGCGCTGGCAGTGCTGTCCTCGGGACTGGAAAGCGACGATATCCGCCAGGTCTTCGACCGTTACAAGGATTTCGACATCAAGCTGGGCCGCCAGGCCTGGGGCATCAAGCTGGAAGTTCGCAATGCTCCTTCCAGCGCGTTCGTCGACGGGCAGATGATCCGCGGTATCAAGGAGCACCTGTTCGCGGTACTGCGCGACATCGTCTACATCCACGACGCGATCCTGGGCAGCGACCGTTTCGACCTGGAAGATCCGGCGACCATCACCAACGCCGTGTATCACATCCTGCGCAACGCGCGGATCCTCGACTACAAGGGACGGCCGGACCTGGTGGTATGTTGGGGCGGCCACTCAATCGGATCGGTCGAATACGACTACACGAAAAAGGTCGGCTACGAGCTGGGCCTGCGGGCACTGAGCGTGTGCACCGGCTGCGGACCCGGTGCGATGAAGGGCCCGATGAAGGGCGCCACCATCGGCCACGCCAAGCAGCGTATTCGCGAGGGCCGCTACATCGGCATGACCGAGCCCGGCATCATCGCCGCCGAGCCGCCCAATCCGATCGTGAATCAGTTAGTGATCATGCCGGACATCGAGAAGCGCCTGGAAGCGTTTGTCCGCACCGCGCATGCCATCGTCGTTTTCCCGGGCGGCGCGGGCACGGCGGAAGAAATTCTCTACCTGCTCGGCATTCTGCTGGACCCCGCCAACGCGGAGCAGCCGCTGCCCGTGATCTTCACCGGTCCGGCGTCGGCGGCCGAGTATTTCGGCCAGATCGATCAGTTCATTGGCGCGACACTCGGGTCCACCGCGCAAGCGCGCTACAAGATCGTTATTGCCGATCCAGCCCAGGCAGCTCGCGAAGTCGCGAAGGGCATCGATACCGTTCGCGAATATCGCCGCGCGCGCAGTGACGCCTACAACTTCAACTGGTTGCTGAAGATCCAGCCGGACTTTCAGCGCCCGTTCGAGCCCACTCACGCCGCCATGGCGAAGCTGGAGCTGCGGCGCAATCTGCCGCCGCATGTGCTGGCCGCGAATCTGCGCCGTGCCTTCTCCGGCATCGTGGCCGGCAATGTGAAAGAGCAGGGCGTGCAGGCAATCGAAGCGCACGGACCCTTCGAGCTGCACGGAGACAAGGAGATCATGACGTTGCTGGATGCACTACTCACCGCATTCGTGGCGCAGAAGCGCATGAAGCTCGCCGGCGAATATCGCCCCTGTTATCGGCTGGTCGCATGAGCGAAGCGGACTCGATGGGCAGCCTGCAGCTGGTCTATCGCTTCGCGCTGCCCGATTCGCGCGAACGCGTGTTCAATCTGGAGCTCGACCGCGATACCGCTTTGCTGACTTCAGCGCCGATGCCGGAGCCGCCCGCATGGACCGAGCTCGGCTTCCATCAATGCGTCGGTTGTCCGCTGGATAAAACGCAGGTGCGCCACTGTCCGGCCGCGCGTCACCTGGCGGGCGTCATCGATGGATTCACGGACCTCGTGTCTTACGACAAAGTTCGCGTGACGGTGGAGAGCGAAGAACGCGCCGTGGTCGCTACGCTCTCGGCGCAACAGGCGCTGGCATCGTTGATGGGATTGATCATGGCGTCGAGCGGCTGCCCGCGAACCGCGGTGTTTCGGCCGATGGCGCGTTTTCATCTGCCATTCTCCAGCGAATCGGAAACGGCCTATCGTGTCGCTGCCATGTATCTGGTGGCGCAGCACTTCCGCGGCCGCGACGGTGGCGAGCCGGACCTGGAGCTGAACGCTCTGGAAAGTGTGTATCGCGGCGTGCACGCAGTGAATCGCGGCATGGCGCAACGTCTGCGTGCGGCGAGCAGGCAGGACGCGATCGTCAACGCCATCGTGCTGCTCGATGTGTATAGCAGCCTGGTGCCGGCGGCGATTCACGACATCCTCGATGAGATCAAGCCGGCGTTCACGGCGCTGTTGTCAGAAACTTCGACAGTCAGCTGAAGCGACCCAAGCCGAGCCCTGACGCAGGAGCGGTGACGCGCGCCAATCGACAAATAATCAATAATGGCCTGTTAAGTCGGCGGCGAAATTGCGTCGTTGAGTGACGCGCGTCGACACCTGTACGCACGACGATTGCGAAGCCAGTCGCAATCTCGCGACGCTACGTAGTCGCTGTGATCCAGTTCCTCACTTAAGGCTGGAGCGAATCATTACCGTGCTCGCAACAGGAGAGCACGACCATGTCAGAGCACAAAGGCGATGAGCTGACCGCAACCGGATCGCATCGGGCGTGGGTCGGCGAAGCAGGTAACTCCATCGTGCGCGCCGGCGTTCCGGTTCGCGACGCCCGGCATAACTGGCTGGAGCGCTCGCAGCCGGCAAATCCCCGTCACGCCGCAATCACACGTTCGCTGTATAGCTGGAACAGCTACAAAAGCTGGACCGACAAGGTCAAGCACAGCTTCGATCGCGACAAGGATAAAGGCGGCAAGTGAGGGATGATGCGGGAGAGAGGGGTGAGTCGTGAATGGTGAGTCGAAAAGAGAGCTTGGCTCACTTGCGACCGTCCGCAACTCTCACTCACCACTCACCACTCACCACTCACGGTACCGGCTCCGCCGCCGTTGCTGCGCTTGCCATGATCGGATGCGAGTTCAGGGCCGAAGTCAGTGCCGGCGCGCCCGGCTGCAGAACCAGCGCCCGACGCTGCGCCAGCCAGCCCACCAGCGGCAACCATTGCTCCAGATCCTCACGCACCAGGTAAGGCTTCATTTCGAACAGGCCGGTGCCCGACTCTGCAACCCGGATGTAGTTCTGCGAATCGCGCAGCGTCGTTACCACCGGAATCTGCAGCGTCTCCAGGAATTTCATCAGCGAGCGGTAGACCAGCGTGTGCTTCTTCACGCGATTTGCGATCACCGCGATGCGATGCTCGTCGCGACGCACCTTGGCGATCAGCAGCAGGTCGGAAATGCACTTGGCAGCGGCGTGAATGTCGATGTCGGAGGGCAGTACCGGCACGAGAATGGCGGTGGCGTTGCGCGTGATGTCCGGCAGCGTCTGCGGTTCGAGCGCTGCGGCCGTGTCGACGACCAGTCGTTCCGTATCCTGGGGCAGGCGTGTGGCGAAGCTGCGGGTTACGCGTGAATTGCGCTCATAGCCGGCTATGCCATGGATAGACTGCTGCCCCTTGGCGCGTTTGCTCAGCCAGCGGGTGCTCGAGCCCTGCGCGTCCAGGTCCATCAGGGTTGGCCTGAGGCCCGCTACAGCGTAATAACTTGCAAGATTGGTCGCGATGGTGGTTTTGCCGGAGCCACCTTTCGGATTTAATACGACGATTTTCTGCATGCCGATCCGGATAGGCGATGCCGTGGCGACATAGTGACGCAGCTACGCAAGGGAAGCCGCAGTTAGCTGCGCTTCGATCTGCGTCGGTAGGTCACTGCTTCACCCGGTCACCCGCTCTTTAACTTTCGGTTGCGAGTCTGTCCTGCGTGTCAGCCAGAGCCTACGCAGCGGGGATTCCCCGCGCAAGCTCCGCTTTGTGACAGCTTTCACTGGAAGGCCGGTCGGGCGCTGTGAGTCGCCTCACATTGAAAGGTAAAGGTTGCGGGTAGAGTCGATTTCGCATCCTGACCGACATGGGTCAACATCTGGGCCAGGTACCGTTACAGGTACCTCACAAGTACTGTCAGAGGTTCGCAAACGATGGAATTCCTGCTGCTCTGGGTAGATGAACTGGACGATGCCGTTGGTGCTCTGCGTCACCTCGCTCCACAGATTCTTGGTTTCCTTACCGCCGTCGCATTGTTCGTCGCTACCGGCGCTGCCGTGATCATGGCGCCGCAGATAACACTTACGGTTGGCGCTATCGTGTTCTCCGCTTCCCTCCTGGAAGTGGCGCGTCGTCGCCGTACTCGTATCGCAGCCCAGCGCGATTCCCGCTGAGCACCCACCTGCTTGGTCGGTGAACGGTGCCCTGCGCGCTGTTCACTCTTTTCCACTGCTTCTCTACAGCGTTCCCCTCTGAAGGGAATCGCCGCGACGCGGGTCTGTTGCGCTCGCCGCAAGCCATTTGAACCGATGATTTGAGTTCAAAGGCTGGAGAAACAACGGGCCAGTCGATCCCGTTACTTGAAATCGTGCTGTGCGTTCCCCAGATGCGAGACCGGCCGTATCATGCCGGCCCTCACGCACCTTCATGGAGCCAAGACCGATGACAGAAACGACCGCATCCCAGACGCTGGGATTCCAGGCGGAGGTCAAGCAGCTGCTCAGGCTGATGATCCACTCTCTTTACAGCCACAAGGAGATATTCCTGCGGGAATTGATCTCCAATGCGTCCGACGCCTGCGACAAGCTGCGCTTCGAAGCGCTGGCCCAGCCCGAGCTGCTGGAGGGCGAGAGCGAGCTGGCAATCACCATCGATGCCGACAATCAGGCGCACACCGTCACCATCTCCGACAACGGCATCGGCATGACCCGGCAGGAAGCCATCGAGCATCTCGGCACGATCGCCAAGTCCGGTACCGCCGAATTCCTGGCCAAGCTCAGCGGCGATCAGAAAAAGGATGCGCAGCTCATCGGCCAGTTCGGCGTCGGCTTCTACTCCTCATTCATCGTTGCCGATCGCGTCGAAGTGTTTTCGCGCCGTGCTGGCACGCCGGCGACCCAGGGTGTGCACTGGGACTCGAAGGGAGATGGCGAGTTCACCGTGTCGGACGTCGAGCTTCCTGCGCGTGGCACCAAGATCGTGCTGCACCTGAAAGAGGAGGAGCGGGAGTTCGCCGACGACTATCGAGTGCGTTCGCTGGTGCGCAAGTATTCGGATCACATCGCTTTCCCGGTACGCATGCGTCCCACGGGAAAGGCCGCTGAAGACGCCGGTGCAACGTACGAGACCGTCAATCACGCCCAGGCCTTGTGGACGCGCCCGCGCACGGAACTGAAGGACGAGGACTACAAGGAGTTCTACCGGCACGTCACGCACGACTTTACCGATCCACTTGCGTGGACCCACGGCAAGGTGGAGGGCAAGAAGGAATATACGAGCCTGCTGTACATCCCCGCCCGCGCGCCGTTCGATCTATCGCATCGGGATGGCGCACGCGGCGTAAAGCTGTATGTGCGCCGGGTGTTCATCATGGACGACGCAGAGCAGTTCCTGCCGCTCTACCTGCGCTTCGTCAAAGGTATCGTCGATAGTGCGGATCTGCCGCTGAACATCTCGCGCGAGATGTTGCAGCAGGATCCGACCATCGACACCATTCGCACCGGCCTGACGCGTCGCACCTTGGATCTGCTGGCCAAGTTGGCGAAGGATGAGCCGGAGAAGTACGCGGCGTTCTGGAAGGAATTCGGCAGCGTGCTCAAGGAAGGTCCGGCCGAAGATCACGCCAACCGCGAGCGCATCTCGAAGCTGTTGCGTTTTTCTTCGACGCACGCGGACAAGGAAGAGCAGGACGTAACGCTTGAGGACTATGTGGCGCGGATGAAGCCCGGCCAGAACGTTATCTACTACGTCATTGCCGATTCTTTTACGGCTGCGAAATCCAGCCCGCATCTGGAAATCCTGCGCAAGAAGGGGCTGGAAGTGTTGCTGCTTTCGGATCGCGTGGATGAGTGGCTGACGGACCACCTGCGCGAGTTCGACGGCAAGAGCTTCCGCAACGTTGCTCGCGGCGAACTGGATTTGGGCTCTATTCAGACGGACGCGGAGAAGCAGGCGCAGGAGAATCTTTCCAAGGAGCACACCGCATTGCTGGAGCGAGTCAAAGCCTCGCTGGCCGATCGAGTCAGCGATGTGCGCGTCACTGCGCGCCTGGCCGACTCACCTGCATGCCTGGTGCTGGGCGAAAACGACATGGGTGCGCAGATGCGCCGGATTCTGGAGGCAGCCGGTCAGAAGGCGCCTGCGACCAAGGCCGCGCTGGAACTCAATCCAGATCATCCGCTGGTAGCGCGACTGGAATCGACTCAGGACGAAGCCACCTTCAACGATCTCGCCATGTTGTTGTTCGAACAGGCAACGCTGGCGGACGGCAGTCAATTGCCTGAGCCGACGGCGTTCGTGCAGCGATTGAATCGGCTGCTATTGGCGATAGGGCCGAAGTAACTGGTAGAGGCGGCATGCGCGGTGCATGCTGCCCTCTCCCGTAGCCCGTAACGAGGAGTCTCCTTCATGTTTCGAACGATATTGGCGGTGATCGCGGCGACGACCGTGCTGGTTGGCTGCAAACCGCAAACGTCGCCCCCGCCGGCTGCATCGCAGTCCGCGCCCCCTGCGCAGACGGTACCGGCAATCACAGAGTTGCAGAAGACCGATGTGACACCGGGCATTGGCGAACCCATCGCCAACGGCCAGACGGCTGTCGTGCACTACACCGGGTGGCTCTACGATCCGTCGGCCCCCGATCACAAGGGCCTGAAATTCGATAGCTCACGCGATCGTGGCCAGCCGTTCCGCTTTCCGATCGGCGGCGGCAGGGTGATCGCCGGCTGGGATCAGGGCGTGCTGGGAATGAAAGCCGGTGGCCAGCGCCTGCTCGTCATCCCTTCGCAACTAGGTTACGGCGAAGGTGGCGGCGGGCCGATTCCGCCCAACGCGACGCTGCTGTTCGAGGTGGAGTTGCTGGGAATTGAGTGATGAAGGTGATGGGAGTGATGCAGGTGATGAAGGTGATGAAGGGGTGAGATGCGGGTGATGAGGGATTTTCTTGCCTCCATCACCTCCATCACTTACCTCACCTTCATCACCCCTCTCCTCACTTCGCCTTCAACGTATACGTTCCTGTCAGCGTTGCCTCCGCCAGTACCAGCGGCTTGATGGCTTGCAGCACTTCGGCGGCCGTGAAATCGTTGCCGGCAACCGGGCAGCGTGCCGCACTGAGCGCGTAAACCGTGAAGTGATAGTGATGCACGAGCATGTCGTTCCACGGCGGGCACGGGCCGTCGTAACCGCGATAGGTTCCCGACATGTCGGCGTCGTCGGCAAACCAGCTCGTGTAGTCGTTCACGCCCTGGCGCGAGCCGGCTGGGCCGGTCAGCTCCTTCTTGCCGCCCGCCACGATGCCGCTGGAGCATTCACCGGCCGCGATTTCGTTGGTCGTCGCCGGGATGTCCACCATGGTCCAGTGATAGAACGGACCACGGCGCAGGCTCACTGGCACGACACGGCCTTCCTTGTTCACATCCTCCGCGGACGTTGGCGCGTCCGTGTCGACACAGATGAGCACGAAGGAGCGCGTGTCGGCGGGAGCGCCGTTCCACTTGAGCTGCGGGTTGAAATTCGGCGCCAGGGCGATATGCAGCACGGGATCGGGTGCGCCGAAGGCGAACTGTTGCGGGATCGGCTGATCGGGCAGAAAGCTTGCCGAAGACAGTTTCATTGATCGTTCCTCAAATGGATGGCTATCTGTGGAAAATCCCGCGCAGCGCAGCGGAGTTCCCTCCTTCGATGGTACCCAGAGGTACGTGGCAGCGCCATGCGACGCCGGCAGATCGGCCGTGAGCGGGCCCGCTTCGGTGCTGTCCAGTCGCATCGCCCCGCGACATTGTTTACGCTGCGACAATTACCGTACTGAGTCATTTGTACCGGATCATTCATGAGTTCCACTCCGACGCACCCAACCCTCAAATCACTGTCGATACCGGGCCCGGTGGGCAATCTCGAGGCATTGCTGGAAACCCCGGTCGACGCGGATAACGGGCGGGTAGCGGTGGTATGCCATCCGCATCCGGTGTACGGCGGCACCATGACCAACAAGGTCGTGCACATGCTCGCCAAATCCTGCAACGAAGCGGGCGTTACGACACTGCGCTTCAACTACCGGGGCGTGGGTGCGAGCGCCGGCAGCTACGACGAAGGCAACGGCGAAACCCAGGATGCGCTGGCGGTGCTCGACTGGGCCGCGCATCGCTGGCCCGCAGCGCAACTGTGGCTGGGCGGCTTTTCCTTCGGCGGCTCCGTCGCGATTCGCGCGGCGGCGCGGCGCGATGTCAGGCGACTAATTACGGTGGCGCCCGCCATCCAGCGGGTAGCGGTCGACTCCAACCAGTTGCCGAGCTGTCCGTGGTTGCTGGTACAGGGCGATCAGGATGAGCTGGTCGATCCCGTTGCCGTCCAGCAATGGGTCGCGACGCTGGCAACGCCGCCGGAACTCGAGCTGATGCCGGGCGTAGACCATTTCTTTCATGGGCGCCTCAACCAGTTGCGCGAAGTAGTGTTGCGCTGGTTGCGGCAACAGGATTGATCTCTCGTCCGGTAGCGATCTGAGGAAGCGTACGTGCTTGAACAACTGAAGCGAATTTTCGGCGGCGACGCTGCGGTCGGAATGCTGGAAACGCACGACCCACACGAACTGGCCACCGCCGCGTTGCTGATTGAGCTGGCGCGTGCGGATTTTTCCGAGTCCACGGCGGAGATGGGTGCGATCAGGACGGTATTGACCAAGCGTTTCGGCATGACCGGAGCGGCGTTGGACGCCTTGCTGGTCGATGCGGCACGCAGGGCAGATCGCGCGGTTTCGCTGCACGAATTCACGCACCGGCTGAACGCCGAGCTGCCCGAAGCCGACAAGCTCGCTATCGTGGAAATGCTGTGGCGGGTGAGCAATGCCGACGGCCATATCGACAAGCATGAAGATCATCTGATCCGGCGGATTGCCGGCCTGCTGCATATCTCGGATCGCGACCGGGTGCGGTTGAAGCTGAAGGTCGTGGTCGATCCGCAGTAGCGGGCGCCGCGCCTGCGGGTTGCCGGATCGTGCGGTCGCGATTTTCGGCTTGGGCCGCGAAATGAGCTGCCGGTAGAACGCGCCGGAACAGGGAGATTGGTGGGGTGCAGCAGTTTCGTACGGCGGCGCGGGGGGATTGCGCAGCGATGCAAGACTCCCCCGGAGCGCGGCACTGCTGCCGATGCGCTCCGGAGGAAGTAAACCGGAAGAGTTAGTTCACAAACTCTTTGAGGTTCTTCAGCGCGCCGATGCGCACTTTCTTGCTGGCAGGCTTGGCCTTGAAGGTCATCTTCTCGCCGGTGAAGGGGTTGACGCCTTCACGAGCCTTGGTTGCCGGCTTCTTCACGACTTTCAGCTTGAGCAGGCCGGGCAGGGTGAACAGCCCGGAGCCGCGCAGGCTCTTCTTGATGATGCCGTGCAGGGACTCGAACACATCGCTGACCTGTTTCTTGGACAGTTCGGTGTCCTTCGAAATCTGGGCAAGGATTTCAGATTTGGTCGGGGCTGCATTCTTTTTCGCCATTTGTAATCTCCTGTATAGGTAACGCTTCGCGTGCCGTTGGTTAGTAACCGGCCGCGCCGAATTGCAAGGCGCGGCCGGAAAATAGCACAAGATACGCCGGGGAATAAGCGCCAAACGGTTTTTTTTGCCTGTTTTTTCAGCCTTTCGCACGCGCGGCAACAGACGTCGTCGCCGCGCGACGGGCGCCGTCAGCCGGAAAAGAACTCGCGCTGGAACTTCATCTTGAGCGGCGTGGTTTCCCCGGCAGGCGTCACGGTGATGTCGAACACCAGGATTTCGGTGCCGCTGATGGAGACTTCGCCGATGTAGTAGATGGCGTCGCCTTCGGCAACGCGGCGCATTTCCAGGCTTTTGAGCTGGCCATTGAGGTTGTAGGCGGCCACTGCGACCGTGCCGTCAACCGCTTTGTCCGCCTGTCCCGCCTGCTTTTGCAGGATGGTGACGTTGAGCATCACACGGTTGGTGCTGCGCTGGATGCCGTAGGTACGCGCAACATCCGCGGTGAGCGCGTCGGTTCGCAGCGCGTTGAAATGCACCTTGTAGTTGCCAAAGTCCTGGAAGGTCTCAGCGCTTTCCTGCGCCTGCTGGCCTGCGGGCTGGGTCGTGTTGCCGCAGGCACACGTCAGCATCGCCAGACCGGCCAGCATCACGCCGCGAATCCATTTTCTTGTTTGCATATTGGCCTGAGCTCCTCTGGGCAGTGACAAACCGCTGCAACGACCGAGTGTCGCGGCAGACGGCATAACTATAGACCATCGGCGAACGCCGCTCTAAGCCTCACGCAATATTCATTATTCCGCCCGGCCGTCATTGCGCGGGGAATTCATGCGGCTGCAATGTGGCCGCCGTCGATCCGACACCGGACCCGGTGCGACGCTGCGCCACCGGTGTGCGGATCTTGCTCGATAGCGAACGCAACGCTCGCCGCGCGGCCGTCAAAACAACAGGTATTGGTACGGTCGCAACAGGTTGGACACCACGATGTTGAGCGCGAACAGCGCGATCATGACGAACAGCGCCGACAGGTCCAGCCCGGCAATAGCGGGGATGATGCGCCGGACCGGACGCAGCACGGGTTCGCAGATACTGCCCAGCAGTGCCGATGCGGGGCTATACGCGCCAGGCGCAACCCAGCTCAGCAGGACGTAGAGCAGCATGCAGAAGATATAGAACTGCAGGATGCCTGAGACCAGGTTCAGCAGCACTACGTAGAAGAACTCCGGCAACGCTTGTGCTCGCGGATAAGCACCCAGTAGCCACAACGTCGCCGTTGCCGCAATCTGCACGATCAACAATGCCACGATGGACGCTGTGTCGATCTTCCCGATCGGCGGCAGCACCTTGCGTAACGGCAGCACCAGTGGATTGGTCAGGCGGATGACGGCCTGGGAAAGCTGGTTGCGCGAATCGGCCCGGACCAGCGGCAGCAGCACTCGCAGTAAAAACACGGTAACGAGCAGCACCTGCAACAGGGTGCGGACGATGTAGATGATGGCTTCCATGGGTAACCGAGCGAGTGACTAGACAAGTGACTGGGGTTGGATGGCTGGAGGCTGAGCAAGGCGTCGAGCGCCCGTTCCATGCCGCTTCGAGTCTGGCCATTCGTTAGTCACTGGTCACCCGTCTTTTCTGCTTTGTTGCCAAACTCATCGGCGAGCTCTGCGGAGCGCCGCGCGGCTGCGCTCACAGCGCCGGCAAAGATAGCACGGACGTTATGCGCCTCCAGGTGCATGATCGCGGCCTCGGTGGTACCGGCTTTCGAAGTCACTTGCTGGCGCAGGGTCGCGGCGGATTCGCTGGCGGATCTCGCCATGCAGCCGGAGCCATAGGCCGTTTCCGCAGCCAGCCGATGACTCACATCGGTGGGCAGTCCCAATTCGACGCCGGCCTGTTCGAGCATTTCGATCAGCAGGAAGAAATAGGCTGGGCCGCTGCCCGAGACGGCGGTGACTGCGTCCATCTGCGCCTCCTGCTCTACCCATAGCGTAGCGCCCACCGCGCCGAGGATTTTCTCGGCTCGCTCGCGGTTGTCGGCGGATACGGCAGCGGTCGCGAATAACGCGGTCATGCCGCAGCCCTGCAGCGCGGGACGATTGGGCATGCAGCGCACTACCGGAAATCCTCCCGACCAGCGGTGGATGTCGCCCGCCCGAATCCCGGCCGCGACGGAGATGACCAGAGGTGGCTTGGCCGCAAGCGCGGGAGCCAGCCCCGTCACGACCTCGCGCATGTATTGCGGCTTGACCGCAAGAATGACGATGTCCGCCTGGCGAGCGGCGCTAGCGTTGTCCGCCGCAACGCGAACCCCGAAGTCGTGTTGCAACGAGTCAAGCTGCGCGGTCGCTGTGTCCGCAACGACGATCGAGGTTGGAGCGACGCCGCGAGCGATCAGTCCACCGATGAGACTGCGGGCCATGTTGCCGCCGCCGATGAAGCAAAGGGTCTCGGTCATGATTGAGTGATGCCAGTAGTAAGCCGGTAGTTAAGGTCGAATGGCGAGATGCTGCTAGCCGTTGTAGTTGCGTGCGCCGAACAGTGCGGTGCCGACGCGTACCCAGGTAGCTCCTGCAGCCACGGCGGCTTCCAGGTCGTCGGACATGCCCATGGACAGCGTATCCAGGGCAAAGCCCTGAGCGTTCAGATCGCGCAGGCAAGCCGCGAGTCGCTCGAAGTTGGCATGTTGTGCATCGAACGAATCATGGTGCGGTGGAATAGCCATCAGTCCCCGTAAACGCAGGCGCGGGAATTCGCGGAGGCTGTTGGCGAGCTGCGCCACCTCGGCAGGCTCGACGCCACCTTTGCCTGCTTCGTCCTCCAGGCGCACCTGGATGCATACATTAAGAGGAGCCGCCTGTGGCGGCCGCTGTTCGTTCAGCCGCTGGGCGATGCGCGTCCGGTCCAGCGTGTGCACCCAGTCGAAATGCTCCGCGATGGGACGGGTCTTGTTGGCCTGGATCTGTCCGATGAAGTGCCAGGTCAGGTCCAGATCCGCCAGCTCCTGCACTTTGGCGGTCGCTTCCTGCAGATAATTCTCGCCGAAATCGCGTTGTCCCAGTCGCGCCAGGTTGCGGATGGCCCCGGCTGCGTGGCCCTTACCGACTGCCACCAGCCCTACGGAACCAGCGTCCCGCCCGTAACGCAGCGCAGCGGATGCGATGCGCGTCCGCGTTTCGGCGTAACGTTCTGACAGATCATCGGCTGCCATTAGCCGTGGCTTCCGGCCTGAAGGGGTGGTTGCATGCGGGGAAGTTCGCTCAGGTGCAATCCGGACCCGCGGCGGCGGGCATGCGACGCCCGTACGCAGGCGGAAAATGCGGACCAGTTAACATATTTGGCTCGACATCGCTCCGTTATACTCAATGCCGCTGTTCGTGCGTGCCGACCAGGTCGGACGCTGGCGAATGTTGGCGCGATGTCCCAACGCGTGCCGTGCGATCTGGCGGGTGCCCGACGTTTGCTGGACGCGTGATGAACGGATGCGGGTTGAGGGAAGCTCGTTGAAAGCCTGTTGAATATTCGATTCCGCGGCAGCGACGCCCGGAAGCACGATGCGAGGAAGTTTTCATGCCCGTCGATATTGCGCAGCTGCTGGCCTTTGCAGTCAAGAACAACGCCTCCGACCTGCATCTGTCGGCGGGCGTGCCGCCGATGATCCGTGTCGACGGCGACATGAAGCGCATCAACATGCCGTCACTGACCCACAAGGAAGTGCACAGCATGGTGTACGACATCATGAATGACAAGCAGCGCAAGGCTTACGAAGAATTCTACGAAACCGATTTCTCGTTCGAGATTCCCAAGCTGGCGCGCTTCCGCGTCAATGCGTTCAACCAGAATCGCGGCGCGGGCGCGGTGTTCCGCACCATTCCCTCGCTCATCATGTCGTTGGATGACCTGAATGCGCCGAAGATCTTCAAGGACATCTCGATGCATCCGCGCGGTCTGGTGCTGGTCACCGGGCCGACCGGCTCCGGCAAGTCCACGACACTGGCCGCGATGGTCAACTACGTCAACGACAACAAACCCGATCACATCATCACGATCGAGGATCCGATCGAGTTCGTGCACGAATCGAAGCGCTGTCTGGTGAACCAGCGCGAGGTTCATCGCGACACGCTCGGCTTCACCGAAGCGTTACGCTCGGCGCTGCGCGAGGACCCCGATGTGGTGCTCGTCGGCGAAATGCGCGATCTGGAGACGATCCGTCTCGCGCTCACCGCCGCCGAGACAGGCCATCTCGTGTTTGGCACGCTCCACACGAGCTCGGCCGCGAAAACCATCGACCGTATCGTCGACGTGTTCCCGGCGGCCGAAAAGGACATGGTGCGCTCCATGTTGTCCGAGTCGCTGCGTGCGGTTATTTCGCAAACGTTGTTGAAGCGCAACGGCGGCGGTCGTGCCGCGGCCCACGAAATCATGATCGGCACTCCCGCGATCCGCAATCTCATCCGCGAGGGCAAGATTGCGCAGATGTATTCGGCGATCCAGACAGGCCAGGCCGTGGGCATGCAGACCCTCGACCAGTGCCTCACTGAGCTCGTTGCAAAAGGCGTC
>DASYEW010000054.1:0-2677 GCA_036498785.1 Steroidobacteraceae bacterium
CTGCGCCACGTCATTGCCGGTGAGACCAACAAGGAAACCGCCCTGGCGCTGGGCATCTCGCCGCGTACCGTCGAGGTGCATCGCGCCGCGGTGATGCGCAAGCTCGGCGCCCGCAACGCCGCCGAGATGATCCGCATGGCGCTGAAGGGCTAGGACCACAGGCAACGCCTCAACCGAGGGACAACGCCCCCCGGCGGACTGCCTCGACCACCGTGTGGGTGCGGTTGAGTGTGCCGTAGCGCAGCGCCACGTTGCGATAGTGGAACATCACCGTCGCCGCCGAGATGCCGATGATATCGGCCGCATCCTCGGCCGACTTGCCTTCTGCCAGCCAGCGCAGCACTTCCCGCTCGCGCCACGACAGCCCCGCCTCGTCTTCCACCCCATCCTGCTGCAACTGCAATTGCATCAGCCGGCTGTGGAACGCCATGCTGAGCATCGTCAGCCATTGCCGCGCCTGGTCCGACAACTCCTCATCCGGCACCCGCACGAAGATGCAGCCCTTCTGGCTGTCCTGCATATGCACCGGCACGAGGAAGCCGTCGACCACGCCGAAGTCCCGCGCCGCGCTCATCACCGCCTGCCCCGCCACATCGCCGGGATCGACGCGAACATCGTTCCATAGGAACGGCTGGATCGAGCGGGATATCGTGCGCGTCACCGGGCAGATCGGCGCATAGTGCGCTCCCAGATAGTGCTCGCAATAGCCGTTGAAACCGCGATGCACCCGAACCGTCAGGTCGCCGGGCACCGGCAGCACCGCGATGGCGAATCCCGTTCCACCGGCGTCGTCCACAATCTGCTCAAATATTGCGACCAGCCGCTCATGCGTTGTTGCCTGCAGCAAGTCGGTCATTCGAGACAATATGTGGTCGTAATTTAGCAATGGCTCACCCTATGTTGCACAATGCCAAGCCACTTGCTGATTTGCCAATATGTATATCCCGAGGTGAACTTGCAGGACCTCGGCCGAGCGCTCGCAAATCGCCGTTTTGCTGGTAACGTCACCAGGCCTTCACAAACTGTCGACGCCGCGAAGGAACAATTGGCAGGGCTCGCGAATTAGGCCTAGTCTTTCCGACCTAGTGTTTAAGCAGTGCATTGCAAACGCGGGAGCGGGTCGCCCCCCGGGGAGGGCGCGGCGACTCCGTATAGAACATGCGCGGAATATTGGACGACGTGCCAGAGGAAAAGCTGGCGACTGTACGCAAGGGGCTGGAGCGCCTTACCACGCGCGAGCGTGAGATTCTGAAGCACGCCATTCTAGGCGAAACCGCCGGCGACTCCGCGGTGAACCTTGGCATCAGCCGCCGCACCGTCGAACTCCACCGGCAGCAGGTTCTGACCAAGCTCGGCGTCAAAAATCTCGTTCAGGCAGTCCGCATGATCGCGTTGGTCGAGCGCGACTAATCGCCGGGTTGGATGGAGTCGAACTCCGCCCCGCTGGAGTCGAATTCGACAGTATTGGACTCGAATTCTTCTGCTGTGGACTCGAATTCTTGAACTGGACTCCAGCAGCGCCCTGCTGGACTCCGCCGCCGCCGGTCAATGCCCTGCAAACGGCACCAGGCTCTCGATCTTGACCCCGAGCTGGCGAACAAGTTCGGCGCCGCCCAGATCGTGGAGATCGATGACGAAGCCGGCGTTCTCGACCACCGCCCCGGTTCGCCGCAGCAACCCGACAGCCGCCAGCGCCGTGCCGCCCGTCGCGATCAGATCGTCGATCAGCAGCACCTTATGCGAGGCGTCGAGCACGTCGGCATGGATTTCAATGGTGTCGACGCCATATTCGAGCGTGTAGTTCTGCCCGATCGTCGCCCCCGGCAGCTTGCCGCGTTTGCGAATCGGCACGAACCCCACGCCCATCTGGATCGCCACCCCGGCCCCGAAGATGAAACCGCGCGCCTCGATCCCGGCAACATGGGTGATGCCGATGTCCTTATGGGCATCGGCCAGCCGCTCGACGCTCTCCCTGAACCCCTGCGGGTCCTCGATCAGCGTCGTGATGTCGCGAAACAGGATGCCGGGCTTTGGATAGTCGGGAATGGAGCGGATCAGCGAGGCAAGGTCGAGCATCAGGATACCGGTTGGCGAGTGGTGGGTAGCAGTGCGTAAACTTACTTCCCTATTGGCTATTGGCCACTCCCTATTCGCTGCTCTCCCGCTATCTCCGCACGATCTTTCGGGCCACGACGCCGGCGCGGAACGCCGTCTCGAGCGCGGCATCCGACGCGACCGCCCGCATCCGCGGCGTGATCAGCAGCGGCGCGGCGCGAACCGCGGCCCGCACGACCGGATGCCGCGCCACGGTGATTGCAACGCCCAGCATGGTGGCGGCAGTACGGATGGGTGACATGACAGCCTCCTGGTTCGCGACGAATCTAGCGCAACGACGATAGCGAGAAAAGACCGTCATCGTCGCAACCGGTCTCCGAGCCGCGGCCGGCCAACAAAAAGGGCGCCACCGGCGCCCTTTTCAAACCCGCGGTGCACTCAGGCTCAGTGCTCAACCCGGCGCCACAGGCGCTGCTTGGCCAGATACATCAGCACCGAGAACAGGATCAGGAACGCGAACACCCGGAAACCCGCCGACTTGTCGGCATCGAGGTGCGGCTCGGCCAGCCACATCAGATAGGCCGCGACATCGCGCGAATACTGCTCGGTGGTCAGCGGCACG
>DASYEW010000055.1:0-5337 GCA_036498785.1 Steroidobacteraceae bacterium
CGCAACAACGTTCGCGCGCAGTTCAAGATGCGCTGCTGGCGAACACCGAGCTCAACGCCGAGCGGGTATTCATCACGGCCGACCGCACCGAGGGCAAAAGCGAAGGCGGCAACGTGCGGATGGAGATGAAACTGGAGTAGCCAGGCCGGCGCACGAGGATGCGCTTGACCGGCATGCGGCCAGCAGCCACATTGATACCCGGATGTGCGCTCGGTAGACCGCGCGCAAATCGAAGGGTGGCCGAATGGGCTGTCGAATGGATGATAAGCGAACCGGCATCAGGGGCAACCGTCATGAGCAAGTCCCGGTCTCTGATCTATATCCCCGTCCTGCTGGCGTTTGCCGCCCTGGCATCCGCGGATAACTCCGTGGGAGCCAGGATCAACGGCATCGAGATCGGCAAAACCACCCCCGCACCCGCCGAAAACGCGGCGGAAACCCGCAGCAATTGCGTCAATCACTGCAATACGGCTGACTCCAGGTGCAACAGCGAAATACGCCGCGCCAGCTCGCAATGCCAGCACCGTGCCGCCACCGCGGGCCGGGATCCATTCACCGGGCGCGCCGATAACGCTTACTTCTGCGGTTACTTCAACAACTCCGGCCGCTGCGGACCGAGCACGGCGAGCCGCGGGTGCCAGGATCGTTACGCGCGTACCTATGGCCTATGCGTCGATCGCATGCAGGACAACATCGCGTCGATGCGCTTCGATTGTTATGCGAACCAACGCGACGCGCAGAATTTCTGCCGCGACGAACTGCAGGCGTGCAAGGCGACCTGCGAGCAGATGTAAGCACGGAGAATCCCTGTTCCCTGCGCTCACGCGCTCCCCACCCATTCTCCTTTGGTGACTGCACGCCGCTCTTCGAGCAATACGCTCAGCGTTTCGCTCCAGCTCTGCATGATGTCGTCATGGCACGCATCCGCCGGATGCAACGCCACGCGGACGAAGGGTGCTTCACGATAGCGACGCAACCACAGCCGCATCCAGTGTTGCGAGGTCCATCGACGCCACGCATTGCGCGTACTTGCCGATAGCGCAAACGATTCGAAACGACGATGGTCGGGCAGGCGTTCGATGCGGGTGTGGCTGGCAACGTACGAAAATGGAAAATCCGTCAGCAGGCGCGCCGCGTCTGCGCTGATCTGCCACGCCGGAGGGACGAATCCGGCAGGCGACCAACCACAGCGTTGAAAAGCATTGCAGCCCTCGGTGAGTCGTCCGCGCGCTTCCACCGACTCCAGCGCCGCGAACTCCGCCTCGCCATCGGTGAGCACCCGCCGGGTCAGCCAACCGCGAACGCTGTGCGGCGGCGGCGCCTCGTCGAGATGCCAGAAGCCATGCAATGCCAGCTCATCGCCACTCGCAAGCCTGGCATCGATCCAGCGACGGAAAGCGGATGATTGCTCGATTCGTCCACGCCGATGATAGTCCGGCACCACCAGCAGGGTGAGCGGCGTTCCCGGCGCCAATGTCTGGATCAGGTCCGCCAGCTCACAGCAGAGGGACTGAGTGGCAGGAGCGACATCGTGGATGGCGATTGCGACGCAGCGTTGCATTCGTCATCCCTCGGCGCGAACGGGCAGCGATTCAGGCATGCGAGCACGTGGCGCAAGTCGTGCGTAATGCCCGAGCAATTGCCGGAAGACGCAATCCCAGGAATGCCGCTGTTCCACACGCAAACGTGCCGCGCGCCCCAGCGCAGTAACGTCGCGTTCGAATACGTGTGTCACGGCAGCCGCGAGATCGCTGGCACTGGCACGCCGCGCGCAGCCGCCGACCTCGCTATCGACGATCTCGGGCATCGCACCGCACCCAACCGCAACGACAGGCAGACCGCAAGCCATTGCCTCGGCCGCGACCAGACCGTAGGTCTCCTGATCGCCTGCGTGCAGAAATGCATCGCAACTCGCCAGCATGGCGGCGAGCCGCTCGGAATTGCGCTGATATGGCAGGATTGTCACGTACCGCGAGGCCCGCTCAGCACGTCGACCGCCAATCATCAGCAGATGGTACGGATCGCCGAGCGCTTGCACCGCGCCGACGAGTGCGGCGATGTTTTTCTCACGTGCGAATCTGCCTGCATACACCAGCAACCTGGCATCGGATGCCAGGCCAAGACGGTCTCGCAGCTCGGCACCGCGCCGGCGGGGATTGAAAATACCTACATCGACACCGAGCGGCTGCACGCTCACCGGCGAGATATCCGCCTTGCGTAGCTCTTCGTGCATGACGCGGCTGGGTGCGAGCACGAGGTCGAATCCTCCATACAGGCTGCGCAGATAGGCCCGGGAGATCGGCGCTATCCAGCCACCCACGCGCTGCGACAACATTCGCGGCATGTCGGAGTGATAGAAGGCGACCGTCGGTATTCCCATCCTCCGGCCGAGCTGGCGCGCTGCCCACGCCGGAATATACGGATCCGCCGCCTCCACCAGGTCGGGTTGCAAATTTTCCAGGGCGCGCTGCCAGGCCGGTAAATCCAGCGGCAATCGATAGCCATCCGCCAGGCGCAGCGCCCGGGCGTCACAAGTCTGCAATCCGGCGACGGCACGCTGCGGCGCGGGTACCAGCAAAGTGTGAACGATATGCGGCGCATGGCGCTTGAGCCATTCATGTTTCGCAAACAGGTAACGCTTGACCCCGCCGCCGCGCGCGCAGAAGAACATGGTCGTGTCGACGAGATGCATCGCCTTGGGATCGGCTCCATGTCGAATTTTCGCCGGATGGGAACCACAAGTGCCGGATCGCCTCGGCGGTTCCCACGTTTCACTACGCGATCACTCTGTGACGTCGACATGACGTGCAGATGACGTGGACGCAGATGCGCGCGACAGCAGGTAACGGAATCCGAACCAATGACACATCTCCTCAAGAAATTCTCGCCCCTGCTGTGGCTCGTCATGGCATTCGTGGCGGCGTGGATTCTGTGGCGTCATCTGCATGACACAGACTTCGACGCAATTGCAGCGCAGCTCGCGACGGTATCGCCTTGGACGGTGGCAGGCGCGGTCGGTTGTTGCGCACTTTCGTATCTGTTGGTCGGCCTCTACGAGGGCCTTGCCGTACGAGTAGCGAGCGGTCGTCGGGAACGGAGTGCGGCCTTCGTGACCGCCTTGATCGCCAATCCCATCGGCCACCTGATTGGCGCGGCAATGTTCAGTGGCGGGGCGCTGCGGTTCCGGCGCTATATATCGATCGGTTTGACACCCAAGCAGATCGCCGCGGTCGTCACCCTGGCAATGATGCCGTACCTGCTGGCGATCGGCTGGCTGATCGATCTGTGTTTGCTGGTGGCGGCGCCGGAAGCGGCCGAGGCCCTGCATCTGCCTACACGAGTCGTGATGCTCATAGGCACGCTCGGACTGGCGAAGGATATCGGCTGGCTGGTGCTGGTGAGCTTGCGGCGCCGACCGCTGCAGTTCGGCCGTTGGCAACTGCCGCTGCCAAGTCTCAAGACGACGCTGGTGCAGATCGGAACCGGCGCCGCCGAAATGCTGCTGGTCGCCGCGGTTCTCTATTTGTTCCTGCAGGCGCACCTTGCACTGAGCCTGCCCGCCTTCATCGCCATTTATCTGATCGCCATCGTCGTCGGCCAGATCAGCTACGTTCCCGCCGGATTGGGCGTTCTCGAAGCGGCACTGCTGATGATGCTTCCGCAGGTTCCTCCAGCGACACTGATCGGCGCGGTGCTCGCCTATCGAACCGTGTTCGAGCTGCTGCCGCTGCTACCGGCAGCCGCTCTGTTGATCTGGTCGGAGAAAAGCAAGCCGTCACTCGATGCGCTATCGCTGCGGCATTAGGAGAGGAGAGCAGCGCTCCTAGTGCTTTTGTCACCCCTGTGACTATTGTCACTCCTGTCACTCCCTCTGACAGGAAGTGACAATAGTCACAGTAGTCACACGGGTGACAGGCTCAGACCCGATCAGCCACCTGCACCACCAGCCGTCCCCATCAACGCCAGGCCTTGTGCAACGGACGAGAACTCATCGCCGCCGACGAGCTTCTCGGCGCCGAACTTGCGCGCGAAGGTTTCGCGTACCGCCGGTACCAGCGCAGTGCCGCCGGTCATGAATACGCGCGTGATGTCTGCAGGGGAGACGCCAGCAATGTTCAGCGCCTCATCCGCGGTAGCGGCAATACGTGCCAGATCGTCTGCGATCCAGCGCTCGAAGTCGGCGCGTGACACCATGCGATCGATCTCGATGGGACCGGCCTTGAACGTGAACCGAGTCGCCGTGTCGTTGGTCAGGCCCTGCTTGACCCTTGAGACCGCCTGAAACAGCGAGAAGCTTTCGTCGTTGCGGATCACGTGAACCAGCCCCTCGAAAGCATGCTGATCCACCGCCGTGTGCAATATTTCGGTGATGTGCTTGAGTGTCTGACGATTGTTCATCATCGACAGTTGATGCCAGCTCGCGAAGTTCGCATAGATCCACAACGGAATCGGCAGCGGCTTGGATTCGGGTCGGAACGAGGAGCCCATGCCGAGCGCCGGGCACACGACGTTGTAGACGATGGCATAGTCGAAGCGGTCGCCGGCAATGCCCACGCCCGTTTGCGCCAGCGGCTCGATGCTTGGTTGTTCGCCGTCCGCATCCACCTGCACGATGGAGAAGTCGCTGGTGCCGCCGCCGAGATCCGCGACCAGCACCAGGTGACGGCCGCGCGCCTTGCGGGCGAATGCGTATGCAGCCGCTTCGGGCTCCAGCCTGACCTGGTCCGGGCGGCGGCCCACGCTTTCAAACGCAGCCGTCAGTCGCGTCTGGGCCAACGCGTCGTTCGGTGTGGCGCCGGCGAACTCAATCGGCCTGCCTACGACGAGCGGGCACGAACCGATCAGTTCGCGTGCCGCGGTGGCGTCGTACAGATGATTGAGCAATGTGCCGATCAAGGCTTCCAGCGTGTAGGTGTGCGAGAACATCCGGGTGTCGACAAAGCTTGCGCTGCCGAGAAAGGACTTCATCGATTGCACCAGCCGCGCCGGACCGGAACGCCCACGATAGTCGGCAATCGCATCCGCACCGGCGCTACTGAGCGGACGGTCGTGCCGGTTCAGCTCGTTCGGTCGCAGGCACAGGATCGAGGGCAGCGTCGTGCCGCTACCGGCCCGTGACGAGACCGTCAGGACACGGGCGGCATGGTTCGCATCGACCGCGGCAATGACGGTGTTGCTGGTGCCGAAATCGACACCAATGCTGATCGCAGGCATAGTCGCTCGAGGGTGATTTTCGCGGGGCGCGCACGGTACCGGCGAGGTGGGCCAGGGTCAACCCGTCCGGCCATCCGGCGGCACAATCGGTTGTCGATGCGTCGTCCCGTCAGAGCGACACCC
>DASYEW010000056.1:0-102275 GCA_036498785.1 Steroidobacteraceae bacterium
TCGGCTGCTGGTCGGCATCGACGATGCCCCAGCCGGCGCCTGCCCAGAGATCCTTGAGAAACCAGACCAGGGCACCGCTGCATCGGGAATGGGCGCGGCGCCATTCTGCAAATGCCGCCGCCATCATTTCGCCGGAAACGATCCGGCTCAACTCGAGATAGCGATCGTGATCCGCGTACCTGAGCTGCAAGGCATCGATGCCAAACAGCGTCTTCAGATAAAAATCGCGCACGTCCTCGAAATCCCAACCGGCGCCGAGATCGCGTGGCGTCCGTGCCTTCCACTGGGGGTGATGTACCCGTAACGCCAATCCGCCGGGCATACGCGCGATTGAGCTGTCTTCAGGAACGTTGGCAAAGGCCAGACATTCCGTCGCGAACTTTACGCCGCTGCGCCGCGCGTCAGTGGCGGGCCGCAGGTACGCTCCAACGCCGTAGTACGAAGTGGTGCCGCAGTCCGGTTGATGAGGAAACGACCCGCCGTGGGCGCTGGAAGGCCAATAGGGTGTCGTGGGGCACATCGAATTTGCAGACTGGCGCAGGAGTTCATGGAACAGGCGGGGCGTCCAGCGTTCGCGTGGCGCACCCCACATTGCGGCCTGCTGCTCGACTTCGCTGTTGCCACACAGCACTGCCAGAGAGGGACGCCCTGCAAGTCGCCGCAACTGTTGTTGCGCTTCCAGGCCGACGCTTGCCACGAATGCGGCGTCCTCATCCGGATAATCCATGTTGGCGAACATGAAATCCTGCCACAGCAGGATGCCCAGCGAATCGCACAGGTCCAGGAAGTCGTCGCTCTCGTACACCATCGTTCCGCCGATACGCAGCATGTTCATGCCGGCACCGCGAACCTGCTCCAGAGCAACCCGGCAGGATGCGCGGTCCGCTAAAAGCGTCACAACATCGAGCGGTGTCCAGCAGGCGCCGCGGCAGAAAACCGGCACGCCGTTGACTTCCAGTTCGAAACCTTCGTCGGCCTGGAGCAGCGCCAGGGATCTGAAACCGGTAGCACCGAGATCGATTTCGACGCGCGTTGCATTCGACACGGCGACTTGCAGGCTGACCTCATAGAGGGCTGGCTCGCCGTGCGTGTGAGGCCACCACAGCTGCGCATTGCCGATCTCAACGGTGCCCGCATAAGCGCCATGCGATCCGGCTCGTGACAGGGGGGCGACCCAGCGCTGACCGTTGCGGCTGACGACAATCTCAACGCTGCCGATGCTCGTGTCGTTGAGTCCATCGAGGCTGCAAGAAACCGTAACGGTTGCCGCGGAGCCGCGAACCTGGGCATCGATCGCCACATCGCGCACCGAGATATGGCTGCGGCTTTCGATCCATACAGGTTGCCAAGGGCCGATAGCAGCAGCGGGAGGGGACCATCCGGGCGTACGGCCCAGCACAGTGGTGCGAAACCAGCGTAGCTGCTGGTTCTCCACCATCGGAGTCTTCCAGCGCGGCCGTGGTCGGCGCGCTGCCAATAGGGCGTCGAGTGATCGGAATCGAATGACCAGCTCATGCTCGCGCCCGTCCGATTCGATCGGCTGTTCGTGAGCGACAAACATGTTGTCGCTGGTCAGCAGAGGTTTGCCGTCAAGCCAGACCTGGGCCGCAGTCGCCAGTCCATCGAAGCCAATGAAGCGAGCGACGCCGGGATCCTCGGGCACAACGCGGAAGCGTGTCCTGAACCACCATTCCTCTGCATCGAACTTTCGCGACGGGCCGTCCAGCGACCAGCGTCCGGCCGCGCGCAGACCCGCTGCTACGGTGCCGGGGGCCGTGAACGCTATCCAGTCGAGCTGGTGCTGTGCGAGTGCCGCTACGTTTTCGTACGCATCGACTGGAACCTGGCACATCTCCCAGCCGACTGTCAGATATTGGCGTCGATGGCTGCTGACGTTTCTGACGCGGCCGGCCATGCGGGATCAGGTGCTGCTGAGTTCTGCAACGGCCGCCCGAATGGATTCGATGCTGTTGAAGACGTTGCGCTTCAGCATGTGATCCGGAAATTCGACGTCGAATTCGCCTTCCAGCGCCAGCATGACGTTGACGCTGGCATGCGAGGTCATTCCGGCCTGGTAGAGGTCCTGTTCGTCGCCCAGCGAATCGGCGTCTGCACTCAGCCGGCCGTGCTCCTTCAGGATGCGGCGTATGCGCGCCGTGCGTTCGTCAGCAGTACTCATAAGTCTCGTGTTTAGATCTCGTGTGGGGCTCGTGCGCCCTGGTGAATAACCGTCGTGAATAACTAAGGGTGATCAATCAAGGATAGTACGCGGTCTGTGAGAGCAGGCCGGTCACGTCATCGGCTGAATCGCTTCTGGAGGCACCACGTCTGAACCGCGCTGGGCCATGACAATGGCCGTTGCGTAGTCGCCTTCGTGGCTCAGGCTCAGGGCAATTTCGGAGATCCCGTCGTTCAGGACGGCAGTGCGGGCGGATCGATGCAGCCGCAACTCGCAATCGCCCGATGGGGCACGGTGGACTTCGAGATCGGTCCAGCCGACGCCCGTGTCGGCCAGTCGCAGCGCCTTGAGCGCGGCTTCCTTGGCTGCAAATCGTGCCGCCAGCCGCTCTATGCGCAAGGCCGGCGATGTATCGGCGTAGGCGAGCTCTTCGGCTGTATAGATCCGCCGCAGAAACCGTTGCCCGAAACGCTCGATTGAGTCCGCAATATGGCTGACGCGGACGATATCGATGCCCACCCGGATGTTGCCCGATGCGTGAGGGAGTTTCGGTAACTGTGAAGGGGCACACATAGGGCGCGCATTCTGCTTATTGCGACGCAACAGCTCAAGGCCTTCGGCGCATATCGGGAGGCCCATCGTAAACGAGTCGTCACAGGGCGGTTGTGACCAGCATCCCACGTACGGCCGTTACTCGGTTTCCGGCGTGGCAACCCAGTGCTGAGCCGGCGGGCCGGCGTCGGAGTCGCGGATGATCTGCCGCAAGGCTTCTTTGAGATATTGAGTCGCGCCGCTGCCGAGATTCCGTTCGGCGTGCGATTCGACGGCCTTTGCCGCGGATACCAGCTCGATGACGATGGTGCGTCCGGCCTCGGTAAGGGAGACGTGGGTCTGCGGATCGTAGTGGCCGCTCAGGCTGACCATTCCCGCCGAGGCAAGGCCTGCAACCAGGTCGTACGTCACCTGCTTGCCGGTGTAGGCGAGCAATTGCTGCAGGTCGTGGACGCTGCGATGGTTGGACACTCCGAGCAGGCTCAAGACGAACCAGCCTTCTTCGCTCAATCGATGGCGATCCAGCTCCCGGCGCAATTGCAGGAACAACTGATGGTGGGCCCGGCCCAGCAGATAGATAAGGAAGTCCTGGCTGAAGCTGCTGTCCGGCTCCGCGAAAGCTTGCAAAGGCGTCGCCGGAGCGCCGGTTCGAACGGCCAGGGCGTAGCGGCCGCTGTGATAGAGCAGCGGCGGACGGTCGAGGTGATCGAACGTTTCCACCTGGCCCACGAAAATCATGTGGTCGCCGCCTTCGTACCGGAATGCAGTCCGGCACTGGAAGCGCGCCGAGCATTCGCGAAGTAACGGAATGTCGCCCAGGCCCCGATCGACCTGCAGCGCCGCGAATTTGTCGGGTCCGCGCTGCGCGAAGCGGGTCGAAATCTCCTGCTGATCCGCGGCCAGTATGTGTACCGCGAAGTGTTCGGCGGCCATGAAGACCGGCAGGCTGCGGGAAGTCTTCGCGAGACTCCACAGCACCATCGGAGGATCCAGGGAGACCGAGTTGAAGCTGTTGGCTGTCAGGCCGACGTCCGAGCCCTCGGCGTCTCTGGCCGTTACGACCGTTACGCCCGTGGCGAAAGCACCGAGCGCGTTACGGAATGATCGTCCTTGGTCGGTTGCGGTGTCGCTCATAGCGGTGAACTGTCGCCGAGTGGCGGCACTCAAAGCAATAGGGCCGGGCAATAGGGCCGGGCAATAGGGCCGGGCAAGAGGGCCGGGCAAGAGGGGCGGTGTATTCAGTTCGTCCGCAGCGACGCAGACAGGAACAATCAACGCTGCTTGAAGTCTTCCGGTGTCAGCTGATGCCGGCCGAGCAGCTTGTAGAAATCGGTGCGGTTGCGCTTGGCCAGCCGTGCCGCCTGGCTGACATTGCCGCCAGTGATCTGCAGGATCTGCGAAAGATAATTGCGTGTGAACTCGTCGCGGGCTTCATCGAAGGAGGGCAGGCGCGTCGGACCGCCGCCTAGCGCCGCTTGCACCAGCTCGGCGCTGATGATCGGGCTGGTCGCCAGCGCGACGTTCTGTCGTACGACGTTCTCGAGCTGTCGCACATTGCCGGGCCAGTCGGCGCTGACCAGGACTTCTACAGCTTCCGGTGCGTAGATGTGCCGTGGATGGGAGGACTCGTGTGCGATCTTCTCCAGGAAGTGCGAGATCAGCAGCGGCACATCCTCGCGACGCTTGTTGAGCGAAGGCATTTCGATGTGCACGACGTTGAGGCGGTAGTACAGGTCCTCGCGGAAGTGGCCGCCCATGATGAGCTGCTTGAGGTCGCGGTGAGTCGCCGAGATGATGCGCACGTTGACCGTGATCGCCTCGATGCTGCCGACCGGGCGCACCTGGTTTTCCTGCAGCACGCGCAGCAGCTTCACTTGCAGCCGCATCGGCATATCGCCGATCTCATCCAGCATCAGCGTACCGCCGTCGGCTGCCTGGAACAGGCCACGATGCTCGCGGATGGCGCCCGTAAACGCGCCTTTGACATGACCGAACAGCTCGCTTTCGAGCAGGTTTTCCGCCATTGCACTGCAATTGATGGCAACGAACGGACGATTGCGTCGTGGGCTCGCCTTATGAATCGCTCGCGCCAGCAGTTCTTTGCCGGTGCCGCTGTCGCCGGTAATCATTACCCGCGCATCCGTACCCGCAACCATGTGCGCCTGGGCCAGACGTTCTTCCATCACCGCGCTGCGCGTCACGATTTCGCTACGCCAGTCCTCGGTGGTGTCGGCAAAGCCGGAAACCTTCAGTGCCTTCTGCACCTGATCGAGCAGTTCCTGCTTGTCGACCGGCTTGGTGAGGAAGGCGAATGCGCCGCTCTGCGTTGCCTGCACGGCGTCGGGTATCGTGCCGTGTGCGGTAAGAATGATGACGCGCAAGCCTGGTGCGCGACTCTGGATTTCCTTCAGCAGGCCGATGCCATCCATCTGGTCCATGCGCAGATCGGTGATCACCAGATCCGGGCGTACGCGTGCCAGCGCAGCGAGCGCCGACGCGGCATTCTCCACGGCTTCTACATCGTAGTTTTCTGCACGCAGACGGATCGTGAGCAGCCGCAGCAGCCCCGGATCATCGTCAACGACCAGGAGGCGGGCTTTGCGTTTCACTTGGGGGGGTGTCGCGATTGCCAGGGGGCGTGGGACTGCGTTCAATGATGGACCTCTCGATTTCCTTGATCGCATCCAGCTTCTGCTGGGCCTCGGCAAGGGCACGGCGCAGTCGGGCGTTTTCCTCGATCTGGGCCTGGACACGTTTGTCCGAGTTTGCCTGCGAGCGGCCGCGGTCGTCGAGTGTCGCCAGCAGCCGACGATTCTCGGCTTCCAGCTTCAGGCGCGTATTGGTCTCATGCAACAACACTTCAGCCAGGATACGTTCCGCAGGCACCATGCGCTCCGGTGTTGCCAGTAACGTCTCCAGCAGTTTCTTGCCTTCTGCGGGTTTTGCCGCGGGATGTCCCGAGGTCACCAGGGCCACCGCATAACGCAGGGTGTTCGCGGTGGTGGGGGCGCGGGCGTACTCGCGCTCGACCTCGTAAAACACATCGGCCTGGTGCGCCGGATCGGTGCCGGAGAGGCCGGCCATCGTGTCCAGGTAGATCTTCAGTCCGTCATCGGCGGGCGCGGCGGCAACCACGGGTTGCTCCGCCGGCCGCTGAAAGACGCTGAGTCCGCACGCGCAGGTGCCGGCGCAGGCAGCGCCTATCGCAAGCCAGCGCAAAGCCGGATAGATCGCAGCGGACAATTGCGTCAGCAACAGCGTCGACGACTCCCTGGACAACCGTAGTTGCCGTGTCGCGATCCTTGTGCCTGTTGCTGCGCGCATCGTGCTGTTCGTGGCCTTTGATTGGCTTTCTTGTTCGACGCGGCGAGCCTACGCCACCGATTCGATTTCCAGGCTCGGCGCCAGCGGCAGGCGAATGCGGAAATGGGCACCCGCAAAGGCCCCATCGATGATCTCGACCGAGCCGCCGTGAGCCTGCACGAATTCGTTGACCACCGACAGCCCGATCCCGGTGCCTTTGAGGTGCCCGGCGACCGGCGCGCGTCCGGAATAGAACGCATCGAAGATCGCGCTGCGCTCGTCGGCCGAGATTCCCGGCCCGGTATCTGCCACATCCAGTACCAGCAAGTCGCTTTCCAGTTTTGCGTGAATGTAGATGGTGCCGCCGCGCGGGCTGTATTTCAGAGCGTTCGACAGCAGATTATCCAGTATCAGTTTCAGTTTGGCGCGATCGGCCCGCAGTTCGATGTCCTGCACCTTCAGGTCCAGGTGCGCCCGCTGCGCCAACAGTGTGAGCTGGTGAGTTTCCAGCACCGACTTGACCAGCGGTCGCAGGCGGAACTCGCTGATCTCCAGCCCCGAATGGCGGGCCTGCCAGGCGCTGAACGACAGCAGGTTCTCGATCAGTTGCTGCAACTTGATGCCGTTGTCGCGCAGGATGCCCGCAACCTCGCGCTGGGCGCTGTCCAACTGGCCGACCGCTCCGTCCATCAGCAACTCCGTGCCTTCGCGGATATTGGCGAGTGGCGTCTTGAGCTCATGAGACATGTGTCGCAGGAATCGATTGCGCTCCTGTGCCAGGTCCAGCAAACGCAGGCGCAACCATTCCAGCTGGCGCCCCAGATTGACCAGGTCGGTCGGTCCGCGTACGGCAATGACCTTGGAGAAGGTGCCCTTGCCAAGCTGGCTGATGGCATTGTCGATCTGGCGGATCGGGCGCAGCAGCACGAAGGTGAACATCGCGACCAGCACGGCGGTGAGCAGGATCAGTCCTGCTGATTGCCAGAACAGGTAACTCTGCGTTTCCGTGGTGGCAGCCTGCAATCGGGACAGCCCGGTCTCGATCTGGTCGCCGGTCGCCGCCGAAAGATGCGACGCCGCATCCCACATCGGCGCGATTGCGTCCATCGCGTCGCGATACACCTCGGGCGTTGGCGCGGGAACCGCCAGCAGCGCGCCGTCGAGGCGTCGCAAAGCGGATCGCAGCGCCACGATATGTGTCTGGCTCACCGGGTCGGTTGCCACCCCTTCGATGCTGGTCAATGTGACCAGCAGGCGCTCGCGGCTATCGCGATAGACCTGTAACAGGCCGGGGTCGTTCAGCACCTGGTAGAGCTTGACGCTGCGTTCGATGGGGGCGATCTGCTGGAACAGCTGTTGCGAGTAGTGGGTCGCCTCGACGCCGGTGCGCACCAGGTTCGCACTTTCTTCGGAGAGGGTGCGTACCTTGGCAGCCCCGATCACCACCGCCAGCAGCAGCGGTGCCGAAACCAGCGCGAAGCCGGTCATCAGCAGGCTGTTAAGCGATTTGGGACGGGGAAGACGCATGTGAATAGTTCTAGGCTGCAGGCCAGGTCAGGGCGGCCGAAGGCGCTCGGCGCGCTTGCTGAGGTCGGGAATCGTCGCGTATCCAGGGCGGCAGTATGCCGTCGTTGCCGCCCCCGGCCTACAGGGTCGCTAGTTCTTCTGCAATGCCGGCTCCGCCAGCAGCCGGCGCTCCCACGCGAGCTGGGACTTGACGATGACCTGCAGGTCGTCGAATTGCGGCTGCCAGCCAAGGGTTTCGCGGACACGCAGCGCCTTGGCGACCAGCGAGGGGGGGTCGCCCGCGCGACGGGGGCCCTCGATCGCCTTGATCGGCTGGCCGTTGAGGCGGTTCACCATGGCAACGACTTCGCGCACGCTGTAACCGTGGCCGTAGCCGCAATTGAGGGTTTTCGATTCGCCGCCCGCGCGCAGGTATTCGAGCGCCTTCACGTGTGCACTGGCGAGATCCTCGACGTGGATGTAGTCGCGCACCCCGGTGCCGTCGGGAGTGGGATAGTCGGTGCCGAAAATGGACACGTGGGGGCGTTTGCCGATCGCCGTCTCGCAGGCGACCTTGGTCAGCAGCGTGCCATTGATCGTCGATTGTCCGATGCGTCCACCCGGATCGCTGCCGGCGACGTTGAAATAGCGCAGCACGACGTGACGCAACGCACTTGCGGCGCTCAGGTCGCGCAACATCCACTCGCTCATCAACTTGGAGGTGCCGTAGGGATTGATCGGCTGCGTCGGGCTGTCTTCAGCAGCGATGCCGCCGCTGGGAATGCCATACACGGCTGCGGTGGAGGAGAAGACGAAGTGCCGGACGCCGGCTGCCTCACACGATTGCAACAAACTGCGGGTCGAGCAGGTGTTGTTGCCGTAGTACTTCAGGGGATTGCTGACCGATTCCGGAACGATGGTATGCGCCGCAAAGTGCATGACGGTATCGATGCCGTGCTCCCGCAGCAGCTTGCCGACGAGTTCATGGTCGCCGGTGTCGCCGATCACCAACGTTCCGTGCAGCACCGCCGAACGAAAGCCGGTGGAGAGATTGTCCAGTACGACGACGCGTTCGCCGCGCTCGCCGAGTTGACGTACTACGTGGCTGCCGATGTAGCCGGCTCCGCCGGTGACGAGGATGGTCATAGTGGTGAGTCGAGGTTTGACGGTGAGGTTGCGGCTGTAGGGAACGCGCTGAGCGGCCTGTACCAATAGTAGCAGCGGCTAGTATCGGCGATTCCTCATTATGTATTTGTGAGCTGCGCCTAAGTTCGCTACCGTCGCCACCCCATGACCCGCGCCGACCCTCACCCCTACGACCGATTGACACCGGATGCGATCATCGTGGCGGTGGAATCGCTCGGGCAAATCTCCGACCGGCGCATCCTCGCGTTGAACAGTTACGAGAACCGCGTCTACCAGGTCGGCATCGAAGGCGGCGCGCCGATCATCGTGAAGTTCTACCGCCCCGGCCGCTGGTCGGACGCGGCGATTCACGAAGAGCATGGTTTTGCGCTGGAGC
This sequence comes from Steroidobacteraceae bacterium, assembly GCA_036498785.1. Taxonomy (GTDB): domain Bacteria; phylum Pseudomonadota; class Gammaproteobacteria; order Steroidobacterales; family Steroidobacteraceae; genus Steroidobacter. The sequence continues at coordinate 9,063 of DASYEW010000056.1, forward strand.
TGGCAGCATCGGAAATTCCGCTGGTGGCGCCAACGGTGCTCGACGGTCAGACCCTGTTCGAGTGCGAGGGCTTTCGTTTTGCAATCTTCGAGCGTCGTGGCGGCCATTGGCCGGAGCTTGGCACGCGCACCGAGCGCGAATGGATGGGGCGTTTTCTCGGTCGCATGCATCTGGTCGGCAAGCGGCAGCGCTTTCGTCACCGCGACCACATCGATGTGGATCGGCTCGGCACCGAATCGCGCAACTTCCTGCTCGAGCAGGGCTGGATACCGGATCACCTGGAAGCGGCTTACGACACCCTGACCGGAGATCTCTTGGAGCAGATCGAGCTCGCATTCGAGGCTGCAAGCGGCACCACCTATATAAGGCTGCACGGCGACTGCCATCGCGGCAATGTCTTGTGGACCGATGCCGGTCCGCACTTCGTGGACCTGGACGATTGCGTGATGGGGCCGGCGATACAGGACCTGTGGATGTTGCTGGCGGGATCCCGCGCGGATATGAGCGAGCAGCTGACGCAACTGCTGGAGGGCTACCGTCACTTCTGCGATTTCGATCGACGTGAACTCGTGCTGATCGAAAGCTTGCGCACGCTGCGCATGATTCACTACTCGGCGTGGCTGGCAAGGCGCTGGGGCGATCCTGCCTTCCCGCATTCGTTTCCGTGGTTCCGCGAGCCGCGCTATTGGGAAAATCACATCCTGGCGCTGCGCGAGCAACTGGCCGCCATCGGCGAGGGCCCGCTTGATCTGTAAACCTGGATTTGTAGGATCTGCAACCGGCAGTTGTAAACAAATGTAGGTCGATCGATGCGCTTGTTGTTGCGGCGCCGCTTCTGTTCCCGCGAAGCTGGGCGCTGTGGTAGCGTCAGCGCGCAATTGCAACCGTTGTTGCAAGCTGAAGCGTCCAGTCATGTCGTTGAAATCAGTTGTGTGGTCGCGTCATTCCGGCTTCGTGGTTCTATCTGCGCTTGCCGGGCTCGCTTTGTCAGGTTGCGGCGGCGGGGGAGGCGGTTCGGGTTCAGGTACAGCTCCGACGGTGACGATCACCGGAAAAATCACCTTCGACCGTATCCCTTTCAAGGCCAGTCCGCAGAAAGGACTCAACCCCGATGCGCCGATCCAGTCTCCGGCGCGACTGGTAGTGCTCGAGGCGCTCGATGCTTCCAGCCAGGCAGTCCTGGCAAGCACGACGACCAGCGACACCGGCGACTATTCGATCTCCATCGCGCAAAACACCAATGTCATCATTCGCGCCAAGGCGCAGATGCTGAAGCAGGGCGCAGCTCCCACGTGGAATTTCCGCGTGCTGAACAACACGAACGGCGATGCGCTATACGCGTTGGACAGCAGCAGCTTCGACACCGGGGCCGTCAACAGCACGCACAACCTGAACGCCGCTTCGGGATGGGGCACGACCAGCTATACCGGCACCCGCGCCGCCGCACCGTTCGCGGTTCTCGACACGGTCTATAGCGCGCGGCAATTGGTGCTCTCGGCTGTGGCGAGCAGCGTCTTTCCCGATCTGAATCTCTACTGGAGCGCCACGAATAAGCCAACGGTAAACACGTTCTGCACCAGCAGCGGTGATATCGGCACGACCTTCTATACGAATGCCGCGCCAAACGCCGACAACTGCATCGATGGCGGCGCCCTGGCGGCTGGAATCTACGTGCTCGGCGATTTCACCCAAGGCGACACCGACGAATTCGATCAGCACGTCATCGCGCACGAGTTCGGTCACTACCTCGAGGATCGCTTCTCGCGTTCGGACTCTATCGGGGGATCTCACAATCCCGGCGACAAGCTCGACCTGCGACTGGCTTACAGCGAAGGTTGGGGCAACGCCTATTCGGGCATGGCGCTCAACGATCCGGTTTATCGCGACTCCCAGTCGGGCGTGTCCAGCGAAGGCGGTTTCAATCTCGAGACCGATGTCCCGTCGGTACATGGCTGGTATTCGGAAGGCTCTATCGGCGGGATTCTCTGGGACATCTTCGACTCGGGTACTGAGGCGGGAGATACGGTGGCACTGGGGTTCGCTCCGATATTCTCGGTGCTGACCGGTTCGCAGGCCACGAGCGACGCGCTTACCAGTATTTTCGAATTTGCGGCTGCACTACGCACGGCAAACCCCAACGCGGCCCAAGGCATCGACGATCTGCTTACCCGAGAGTCGATTTCTACCGGCAGCGATGCTTTCGGCAATGCCGAGACCAACAGCGGCGGCAGTGTGACGGCGTTGCCGATCTATCGGGACGTTGCGCTGAATGCTCCCACGGCGGCGGTATGCGTCGGTGCAAGCGCGGGATCCTCTGACAACAACAAACTGGGTAATCGCCGCTTCCTGCGCTTGACGCTTACCAGCCCTATGGCAGTGACGATAACCGCAACCGGTGCGGTCGATCCGGCGGACACCAACAGCGTCGCCGCCACCGATCCGGACATGGTTTTGTATCACCGCGGATTTCTCCAGCGCAGCGAGGCGACGGGCCAGACGGAAACCATCTCGCAGCAGCCCCTGGCGAGCGGCGTCTACATCATCGAGCTCTACGATTTCGATCTTGGAGATACTGGTGTCGGCACGAAACCGCACTGCATGTCCGTTTTTGTGACCGGATAGGTCGTGAACGCGTTGCGCGACAGTTCAACTTTGGGGAACATGGTCAGGATGAACGCATCACGAGTTTTCTTGCCGATCGGCGTGCTGGTGGCACTGGCTGCCTGTGGGTCCGACCCTGAGGCGACCGCCCCGGTAGCCGCGACGCAGCACGCACCGGCCAAGCCAGCGGCTGGGCCGGAAGACCCTACCGCGAGGATGGCGCGCGCGGTGGGTGGCGGCAAGCCGGGTGCCGCCGTGGACATCAAGTATGAGTTTCTGGCCCGTCCCGAAGTGGGTAAGCCGATCGAGGTGCAGGTGGTGCTGATTCCCAGCGCCGGTGTCGACGCCATGGACGCAACCTTCAGCGGGATGGATGGCATTACCCTGGCCGGGAACCTGAGTGTGAGCTTCACCGGGGTGAAGTCAGGCGAACCTTACAAACACACGATTTCCCTGTTGCCGGATCGCAATGGGGTGTTTTATGTCACGGTGGCTGTGAACACCCAGATCGGGGGTGCCACGCTCGGCCGGACGTTCTCCATTCCCTTCGTGGTTGGCGATGGGCAGGGCCAGCAGAAGCCGGCGGTTGCGCCTGCCAAGGACGCCACCGGCCAGGCCGTCCAGCCGATGAAGGCCCAGGAAACGACCAAGCCGGCCGGGAAGTAGCCCGTAGCCCTAGGTCGATGGGTTGGCGTGAGGCGTTAGGGTGATGCCGCAGGGGCAGGGGAGCGTCTATCGTCCTCCCGTCCTACACATTCTTCCTGTATTATGCGCGGCTGTTTGACCTCCTGGTTCGTCCCCTTAACCCGCCAGGTCCCTTTTTCGGCTTAAGCTCTGCGACATGGCGATGCGCTCGCGGCATCGTAACGGTTAAGCGTCGCAGGCCTTGCCCATGGTTTCCGGCTTCGCCGGTAGGCTGTCCTCGTGTCCGCGTCACCTCCTTCAAAGTTGGCTCCCGCAAGTTCGACTCCCTCGGCTGCGGCTCCCTCGAACCTGCGCAATATCGCGATCATCGCGCACGTCGACCATGGCAAAACCACCCTGGTCGACCAGCTCTTGCGCCAGTCCGGCACCCTGGATGCACGCAAGCCGCTGACTGAACGCGTCATGGATTCCAACGCGCTGGAGAAAGAGCGCGGCATCACCATCCTGGCCAAGAACACCGCCATCCGCTGGCGCGACTACCGGATCAACATCGTCGATACCCCCGGACACGCCGATTTCGGCGGCGAGGTGGAGCGCGTGCTCTCGATGGTTGATTCGGTGCTGCTGCTGGTCGATGCCGTCGACGGCCCGATGCCGCAGACGCGCTTCGTCACACAGAAGGCGTTTGCACACGGCCTGCGGCCCATCGTCGTCATCAACAAGATCGACCGCGAAGAAGCGCGTCCGGACTGGGTGCTCGACCAGACGTTCGACCTGTTCGACAAACTCGGCGCGAGCGAAGCACAACTGGATTTCCAGGTGGTGTATGCCTCCGCGCTGCGAGGCTTCTCCGGGCTCGATCCGGCGAAACTCGAAACCGACATGACGCCGTTGTTCCAGTCGATCATCACCAACTGTCCGCCGCCGGACATCGACGAGAGCGGCCCGCTGCAGCTGCAGGTCAGCCAGCTCGACTACTCCAGCTACGTGGGCGCGATCGGCATCGGGCGCATCAAGCGCGGCCGCATCCGTCGCAATAGCCCGGTGGTGGTGGTGGACCGCGAAGGCAAAGTGCGCAACGAGCGCATCATCCAGGTGCTCGGATTCCTCGGCCTCGACCGCATCGAAGTCGAAGAGGCGAGCGCCGGGGACATCGTCGCGTTCGCCGGTATCGAATATCCCGAGATTTCCGACACCATCTGCGATCCCTCCAAGCCGGAGGCATTGCCACCTCTGGTCGTGGATGAGCCGACCATCAGCATGACCTTCGAGGTCAACAATTCGCCGTTCTGCGGTCGCGAAGGCAAGTTCGTCACCAGCCGCCAGATCCGCGAGCGCCTGACGCGCGAAGTCATGCACAACGTGGCTCTGCGTGTCGAGGATACCGAGGATCCGGACAAGATCCGCGTGTTCGGTCGCGGCGAGCTGCACCTCGGCGTGCTGCTCGAAAACATGCGTCGCGAAGGCTATGAAATGGGCGTTTCGCGCCCGCGTGCCGTCGTGAAGGAAATCGACGGAGTGCAGTGCGAACCGTACGAGTCGCTCGCGGTCGATCTGGATGAAAGCTCACAGGGCTCGGTCATGCGTGCGCTCGGCGAGCGCGGTGCGCAGCTCACCGGAATGCATCCGGACGGTAAGGGCAGGGTGCGGCTGGACTACACGATTCCGTCGCGAGGCCTGATCGGCTTCCAGACCGAATTTCGCACCATGACCTCCGGCATGGGCATCTTGCACCACATCTTCGATCACTTCGGTCCCGTGCTGGATCGTGAGATCGGGCAGCGCCTGAGCGGTGTGCTCATTGCTAACGGCCAGGGCAAGGCGCTGGGCTATTCGCTGTTCAATCTGCAGGAACGCGGCCGGTTGATGATCGGGCATGGCGAAGAAGTCTACGAAGGCATGATCATCGGCATCCACAGCCGTGACAACGACCTGGTCGTCAACCCGCTCAAGGGCAAGAAGCTGACGAACATGCGCGCGTCCGGCAACGATGAAAACATCGTGCTGGTGCCGCCGATTCGTTACACCCTGGAACAGGCGATGGAGTTCATCGCGGATGACGAACTCGTGGAAGTGACGCCGGCGTCGATCCGCTTGCGCAAGCGCTTCCTCAAGGAGCACGACCGCAAGCGTAACGGCAGCCGCAAGGAAAGTAGCGAAGACTGATGCAGTGGCGATGAGTGCTGGGGCGGAGCATAAGCGTTCCAACTCATCACTCATCGCTTCAATTAGTTTCTTCAACTAATTGAATTTTATGTAACTATGATCCACCCTGAGCGCTCGGGGTGGCGCCGGCCATTCATGCCGGCCATCGAATTGCCCACCCCCTTCAGGGGGTCGGCTTCGTCGTTTCGTCTGATACGACAATTCCAATCGTCCCACCAGTGCATGACACCTGGATTCTGCCCCCGGTGCGCATCCGCTTGCTCTTGTTTCAGCTGATAAAACCCCTGCGAAACAAGGGTGTCTTTCACATAAAACCGCGAGCCACTTCACACCCGCCGCGTCGGCGTACGACCTAGGATTGGCATTCGAGGCGTGCCGCCGCGAAACCATGCGTGTGACTTCGCCTTCGGGCGCTCTGTATCGGCAGGGTGCTGGATGAGCATGGGGATGATGGGAAGGCTCAACGATGCATCGACTGCTCGACAAGCAGGTGAAGGAGGCCACTCGCCCGGACGGCGAGCTCGACCTCGTGCGTCTGCTGGGATCGATTGGCGGCATCTACGCCAGGACGGATGAGGAGCGTCGCGGCATCGTTCGCTCCATGCAGCTCATGTCCGATGAGGCGACGGCACTCACGCGCGAGCTGAAAGAAAGCACTGCCAATCAACTGCAGGCCATTCTGGATCACGTCAAGGACGTGATTGTCACCGTCGATGAGGCCGGCCACGTTGCCTCGATCAATGCCACCGGCCAGCGCGTGTTCGGCCACACCGAATCCGATGTCCTGGGCCGGCCGCTTACTTTCCTGTTGCCGCAGATAGCCACCGAAGAGACCCTGTCCGGTCAGCTCGAACAGCTCGCCGCACGGCTGGAGAACACGCAGGTTGATCTGACCCCGCACGAGACCTCCGGCCTGCATTCCAATGGCACGCAGTTTCCGGCGGAGATCGCCGTCAGTCGTACGCGGCTGAATCGCAACTGGCTGTATGTCGTGTGCCTGCGCGACACCACCGAGCGCAAGGCAGCGGAGGCTGCTCTGCGCGATAGCGAGTCGCGTTATCGAACGCTGGTGGAGCACGCACCGGAGATCATCGTCGTCATCGACGTGGATCAAAACCGCCTGGTCGATGTGAACGAGAACGCGGTGAGGTTTTTCAGGATGGAGCGCGATGTGCTGATTGCCAGCAGTCCCGACATCCTTAGTCCGCCATTGCAGCCAGATGGCGCCGAGTCGGCAAGCACCAGTCGCGCGCATCTGGAGCGCACGCTGTCGGGCCAGGCGCCGGTCCTGGAGTGGGTATTCCACGATGCATTGGGTAACGATATTCCCTGTGAAGTACGCTGGGTGCGCCTGCAATCGTCCAGCCGACGCTTGATCCGCGGCAGCATCACCGACATCACCGAGCGCAAGCGTGTGGAGCTGCTGGCTGCCGGCGAGCGTCGCGTATTCGAGCGGCTGGCCGCCAACGTCGACCTGTCGATAACCCTGGAAGCGATCACGGATCTTATCGAGCGTGCGGCACCGGACTCCGTCTGCGCAATCCGGCTGCTCGATGAAGAAGGGATGCGCCTGAACATGTGTGCGGGCCCGCGCATGCCCGTGGAATATGTTGCCGCCATGTCAGGCTTGGAGGTTGCGGCACGCAATGGGTCATGCGCCGCGGCCGTGTACCTGCAGCGGCAGGTCATTGTTGCCGACATCGCGCGCGATGCGCTTTGGGAATATCGGCGCGAGGCTGCATTGACCGCGGGCCTGCAGGCGTGCTGGTCGACCCTGATTCATGCATCGGACGGCAAGATTCTGGGGACGCTGGCATTGTATTTCCGTGCGCCGCGCAGCCCAGTGCGTCGCGACTTCGAGCTGATGTCGCGAATGACGCAGCTTGCCGGCATCGCCATCGAGCGGCGCATGGCGGAAAGCGCCTTGCGTGCCAGTGAAATGCGCTATCGCCGCTTGTTCGACAACGTGCTGGAAGGCGTTTACAGCTCGACGCGAGAGGGTCGCTTCCTGTCCGTCAATCCCGCCCTGGCTCGCATGGTGGGGCTGGCCTCTCCCAGCGAACTGCTGTCGCTGCCGACCGATACGATCTATGCGAACGAAGTCGACCGTACCGCGATCATTACGGCGCTGGAGCGGGACGGTGAAGTTCGCAATGCTGAATTTCAGTTGCGACGGGTCGACGGCACAACCTTGACGGTCATCGAGAGCGCTCGTGCGGTGCTGGATGAGAGCGGCAAGCTGGTGGGTTATGAGGGCACGATTTCCGACATCAGCGAGCGCAAGCGAGCCGAGACCGCTGTTTTCGATGAAAAGGAGAAGGCGCAGGTAACGCTGCAATCCATCGGCGACGCGGTGATCACCACCGATGCCGATGCGCACATCGAGTATCTGAACCCGGTGGCCGAGGATCTGACGGGCTGGGAGTCGCACGAGGTGCGCGGCAAGTCGGTCAGTGAAGTCTTCGATATTCTCAACGAATCAACGCGTCAGCCGCTGGAGAATCCGGTGGCGCGCGCGCTACGTGAAGGGCGCGTCATCGCCGTTGCCGATCACACCGTGCTGGTCAATCGTCGCGGCCAGGAAATCGCCATCCAGGATTCCGCCGCACCGATTCGCGACCGCTCCGGCAGGATCATCGGCGCAGTCATGGTCTTTCATGACGTGAGCAAGGAGCGCCGCTTGCGTCGTGCGCTGGCCTACCAGGCGAGTCACGATGCGCTCACGGGCCTCATCAACCGTCGCGAATTCGAGAACCGGCTGAACGAAGCATTGGACACTTCGCGCACGGATGGCGAGACCACGCACGTATTGCTGTACCTGGATCTGGACCAGTTCAAGCTGGTGAACGATACCTGCGGGCATCAGGCCGGCGACCGCCTGCTCAAGCAGATCACCGGCATTCTGCAGACCCGCATTCGCACCAGCGACACGATTGCGCGCCTGGGCGGGGATGAGTTCGGCATCCTGCTGCAGGATTGCACTTCGGACCGCGGCTCCATGATTGCGGACAGTCTGCGCCAGGCGATTCGCGAATATCGCTTCGAGTGGCAGGACGGCGCGATGAATGTCGGCGTCAGTATCGGCATCGTCGAAATCAACAGTACCAGCGAAAGTATTACCAGCGTGATGAGTGCCGCCGACGTGGCGTGCTACGCGGCGAAGGACTCTGGTCGCAACCGCGTACACATGTATCAGTACGGCGCGGCTCCGGAACGGCATCGCGAGATGCAATGGGTGTCGCGCCTGACGCGCGCGTGCGAAGAAAATCGACTTGAGCTGTACTACCAGCCCATCGTTGCGATTGGCGCCAATCGCGATCCCCGTGGTCACTACGAGCTGCTGCTGCGCATGCGCGGCGAGAACGGCGAGCTGGTGCTGCCGGCGGAGTTCATTCCGGCTGCGGAGCGCTACAACGTCATGCCGATGATCGATCGGTGGGTGGTAAGCCAGGCGCTGGGCGCGCTGGCGCATTACCGGACCGATGGCGATCCGCGCAACGCGTACACGATCTCGATCAACCTCTCCGGGACCTCATTGAACGATGACCGTTTCCTGGAATTCCTGATCAATGAGCTGCAGGGCTACGATCTGAGTCCGGGCGCGGTGTGCTTCGAGATCACCGAGACCGCGGCGATCTCCAACCTGCCCAATGTCGTGCATTTCATGCGGGAATTTCGCGCCCGCGGCTGCAAGTTCTCGCTGGACGATTTCGGTAGCGGCCTGTCCTCGTTCATGTATTTGAAGAATCTGCCGGTGGATTACCTGAAGATCGACGGCCAGTTCATCCAGAACGTGACCACCGACCATGTCGACCGCAGCATGGTGGAGGCCATCACGCAGATCGGCCATGCGATGGGCATCAAGACGATCGCAGAGCGGGTTGAAACTGCGGAAGTGCTGGCGTGCCTCGCGGACATCGGCGTCGAGTATGCGCAGGGCATCTACATCGCCATTCCCGAGTCCGTGGAATCGCTCAGCCGGATTACCAGGACGTCACCGCAGCTCCGGTTGGTGCATTCGGCCTGACCGATTCCGCTCTGTTCGGACTTCGTGGCTGCGGTCGCCCGTTTGGTCAAACGGGCTGGTCGACCAGTCCGGTCAATCTCGCTTTAAGGTCTCGCGCTGCATCCGGCTACCTCGCGTGCGCGCGCTCAGGCCCACGCCGATCAGTCCCAATCCAAACAGTGCCAGCGTGTCCGGTTCCGGCACAGCCTCGCTTGGCGTGAATACAGCCTTGATGACCATGTCGTCATGATCGGCATCGACGCTGGTTCCGGAATCATCCCACAATAACCAGGCTGTCGAGCTGGCTACGCTCATGCCGATCGATTGTGCCGGGTTCGACGCCAGCAAATCGTTCTGCGCATTGCTGAGGCAGCCGATACGCGCTGTCCCGTTGCCGAACGCACAGAAATTGAAATCCAGGATACCTGCGGTCACCGCAATCCTGCCGATCTCCAGCGGCGCCGCGAATTCATTCTGGAGGTTGGGCGTGCGACCGGCCTGACTAGCGCGTGTCGGATCCCGCGTCGAGTAATCCAGATCGCCGCTGCCAAACATATTCGTGTAGCCCGCCTCCTTACCGTAATAGTAGTAAGTGACGAATCCGGCGGTATCGACGCCGAGCGATTTTCCCAGGGTGAATTCACTCACGCCCGCTGATCCCAGGGCTGTCCTGAAGTCGTTGCTGCCGGGCACCGTGGTTCGCGCGGTTTCGGCGCCGCCGGAATTGATCGCGATGAAGTTCGCGCGTGCGTCAAAGGTCGCGAGCAACAGTACCGATGCGGTGATGATGGCTTTCATGGGAGGGCCTGGATATGCGGATGACTTGTGCTCGTTTTGCAGCACAACCCATCGGCAGGCCCGAAAGTTCATGGCGTAAGCACATGTCGCAGGGCTCAGGGTTTTCCCTGTAACTAGTTTCCCGATATGGCTGCACCCAGCCAAAGGATCGCTTTCTGGGGGCGGCATCCCGATACGTGGGGAGATCCTTCAAGCGACGCCGCTTGCCGATTCTGTGATCTATGTCGCGTTACTATATTGATAGAGATAAAATCAGGTGATATTATCTCGCCACTTCCTCCTGGTGATACATGGATCGACTCCGCAACTTCGGCTTTCTGATCAAGGACATCTCGCGCCTGCACGGCAAGAATTTCGAGCGCCATGCATTGGGCCTGAACATGACCCTGGCGCAGTGCAAGGTCCTGGCGCACCTGGAACGCAATGAAGGCATATCGCAGGTCAAGCTGGCGGAGCTGTCCGACACCGACCCGATGACGCTGGTACGGATTCTGGATCGCATGGAGGGCGATGGCTGGGTGGAGCGTCGTGCCCATCCGGGCGACCGGCGCGCGCGGCAGTTATTTCTGAAGAAGGCTGCGATGCCCGTGGTGCAGGAAATGTGGCGGATTGCGGACCGGGCACGCACCGAATCGCTGGCCGGCTTGTCCGCCGCCGATCGCGAGCAGCTGCTCGAGCTGCTGACCCGGATACACGCCAATCTCAATTCGATGTTCCCCGCTACCGCGGCCGGGGAGTGTGCGAGCGAGGATTCCAAAGCGCCCTCGACCGCGAAGTCCGCAGCCGCCATTCCAGCGAGCGCTGCCAAGCCGCGCGGACGCAACACCACGGAACCGGCGCGAGCAACGCGCAAACAGACCAAGTCTTAAAGGTTTAAAGATGAGCGAAACATTGACCGCCTCCGATACCGTCCTCGATAGCGCTCGGCCGTCGATCGCGCGGCGGCGACTGATCCTGATGTCGGCTGGCGTGCTCGTCGTCATCGTCGGCGCGTTGGTTTTCTACCTGGTTGGTGGCCGCTACATGTCGACGGGCGATGCTTATCTGCAGGCGGCGCGCGCCTCGATCAGTAGCAACGTGGCAGGGCAGGTGTCGGAGATTGCCGTGCATGACAACCAACGTGTGCATCGCGGCGACGTGCTGTTCAAGCTCGACGAGAAGCCCTATCGCATCGCTGTCGCCGAGGCGGAGGCGAAGCTTGGCGCCGTACGCTTGCAGGTTACGGCCGGTAAGTCGGCATACCGTCAGCAACTGGCGGCGCTGCGTTCCGCTCGCGATACGCTTGCCTATCAGCAGAAGGAATTCGATCGGCAGAACAAGCTACTTGCCTCGGGTATCTCCTCGCAGGCACAGATCTCGCAGAATCAGCACGCGCTCGATACGGCTCGCCAGCAGGTTATAGCGGCCCAGCAGCAGGCAGAGAGCGTGCTGGCGATGTTGAACGGCAATCCGGACCTCGATCCGAATCAACATCCGACAGTGCAGCAGGCGCAGGCCGAACTTGAGCGCGCCCGGCTGAATCTCTCGTACACCACCATCTACGCGCCGGACGACGGTATCGTGACCAAGGTGGAGCAGCTCCAGGTCGGCGATCACATCACCGCCGCGAGTCCGGTGTTTGCGCTCATGTCCACCACGGATATCTGGGTCGAAGCCAACTTCAAGGAGGATCAGCTCACCCACATGCGTCCGGGTCAGACGGCGACAGTGGATATCGACACGTTCCCGGACAAGACCTTCAAGGCGCATGTGATCAGCCTGGCACCTGGAACCGGCTCGCAGTTTTCTGCGCTGCCGCCGGAGAATGCGACCGGCAACTGGGTGAAGGTCGTGCAGCGCGTGCCGGTGCGTTTGCAGCTGGAAACCCCCGATGCCGATCTCGCGCTCATCTCCGGTTTGAGTGCAACGGTTGAAGTGGACACCACGCATCGTCGCAGTCCGTTCGGTTCAGCCCAAGCTGCGCAGTGAGCGGTGGCGTGATGGAGAGCGACAAGCCCGTGCTGAATCGGCGCATGATCACCGCGACGGTGATGCTGGCGTCGATCCTGCAGACGCTCGACAACACCATTGCCAATGTCGCCTTGCCGCACATGCAAGGCTCGCTGTCTGCCACCCAGGAGCAGATGAGCTGGGTTCTGACTTCCTATATCGTCGCTGCGGCCATCATGACGCCGCTGAGCGGATGGCTTGCTACGCAGTTCGGGCGCCGCCGCCTGTTCGTGGCTTCGATTGCCGGGTTCACTATTGCGTCGATCCTGTGCGGTATCGCTCAGAGCCTGCCGCAGATGGTGCTATTCCGTGCCATCCAGGGTCTGGCCGGCGCCGCGCTGGTGCCGATGTCGCAGGCGGTGCTGTTCGACATCAATCCGCCGGAAAATCACGGCAAGGCGATGGCGGCCTGGGGGCAGGGCGTGCTGGTCGGCCCGATGCTCGGTCCGATCCTAGGCGGCTGGCTCACCGACAACTACAGCTGGCGCTGGGTGTTCTACATCAATCTGCCATTGGGCATCCTGGCGCTCGCCGGCGTGCTGGCTTTCATGCCGAAGACCGAAACGCGCCGCTCACATTTCGATTTTCTCGGTTTTGCGCTGCTCAGCCTGGGAATAGGCGCGCTGCAGGTGATGCTCGACCGCGGTTCGATCCGGGACTGGTTCTCATCGACCGAGATCTGGGTGGAGATGACCCTTGCCGGGCTCGCGATTTATTTGTTCGCCGTCCATTCCGCTACCAGCGAGCATCCCTTCATTCGTCCCGGACTGTTCAAGGACCGCAACTTCATCACCGGCAACCTGTTCATCTTCGTGGTTGGTGTCGTGCTGTTCGCCACACTAGCGCTGGTGCCCACGATGTTGCAGGTACTCCTCGGCTATCCGGTCTACCAGGCCGGCCTGCTGACCGCGCCACGCAGCCTGGGCACGCTGATAGCAATGATGATCGTGGGGCGCATGGTGGGAAAGATCGATACGCGGCTGATCATTGCCGTGGGCTTTGTGCTCACTGCCGTGTCGCTGTGGCAGATGACCGGCTTCAACATGCAGATGGACGAAGGGCCGATCTTCTGGTCGGGAATCATCCAGGGCTTCGGCACCGGCATTGCCTATGTGCCGCTGGCTGCGATGACCTTCGCGACTCTGCCGGGGGATCTGCGCAACGAAGGCACGGCGATGTTCAGCCTGACGCGCAATATCGGCAGCAGTATCGGCATCTCGGTGGTGCAGGCATTGCTGACCAGCAATACCCAGGTCATGCACGCTTCGCTCGCGGAGCATGTGAGCCCGTTCAATCTGCTCAACAGGAACCCGCAACTCGCGGCGCAACTGACCTCGCCCCAGGGCATCGCGGCGGTCAACGCCGGGCTGACCGGTCAAGCCTCCATGGTCGCTTACATCGATGATTTTCAACTGATGCTGATTCTCACACTGCTCGCCCTGCCGCTGTTGCTGCTGGTTCGTCGGGCCGCCGCCAAGGAGGCGCCGCATGTCGCACTGGAGTAATTTTCGGCTCGTCGCCGCTACGGCGCTGGCTTCATCCGCGCTCGCCGCGTGTGCTGTCGGTCCGAATTTCGAACGGCCGGCTACCACCGAGGCGGTGAGCTACACCGCGGAACCGTTGAATGGCCTCAAGGATGGAAGCGGCCAGCAACTGGCGCCAGGACAGGATCTTCCCGATCAATGGTGGACGACATTCCGCGCGCCCGCGTTGGATGCGACCATGCAGCAAGCGCTCGACGGCAACCGTAGTCTCGCGGCTGCTGCCGCGACGCTTGCGCAGGCTCGTGAAGCGGTGAACGCGGAAAGGGGCACGCTCTATCCGCAGGTCTCGCTCGATGGCGGACTGGGCCGTCAGAAGTACGGTGCCGAATTTGCCGGTCCCGTGCAGCAACCTCCATTCACCTATTTCGCTATCGGACCCAGTGTCCACTATCTGTTCGACTACACCGGCGGCCAGCGTCGTTCGGTCGAGCAGCAGCAGGCTCTTGCTGACGAACAGGCGTTCCGCTTTCGTGCTGCTCAGTTGAGTCTCACGGGTAGCGTGGCGCAACAGGTAGTGACCATCGCTTCGACGCGAGCACAGATAGCGGTTCTGGAAGATCTTCTGAACGAAGACCGCAATAACGTTACGCTTGTGCAGACCGCATTCGAGGCGGGTTCCGTCAGTCGCGTCGATCTGCTGAGTGCACAGAGCCAGCTCGCCAACGATCAGACGTTGTTGCCGCCGCTACATCAGCAGCTCAGCATTGCGCGCCATGCGCTTTCTATCCTGGTAGGTAGAGCGCCTGCACAGTGGACGCCACCGGACTTCGATATCGCCGACCTGCAACTGCCACAGTCATTGCCGGTCAGCGTGCCGTCCGAGCTGGCGCATCGCCGGCCCGACATTCTCGCGGCGGAGGCGCAATTGCATGCGGCAACGGCGGCGATCGGGGTTGCGGCCTCCAGGCTGTATCCACAGATCAACATCAGCGCAACTCTCAGCCAGCAGTCGACCGAGGTGTCGAACCTGTTCGATCACTCGAGTCTGGCATGGAGTCTTATCGGCGGCGTGACCGCGCCGCTCTTCGACGGCGGCACTCTGCGTGCGCAAAGCCGGGCCGCCCAGGACGCGATGAAGGCTTCATTGGCGCAGTATGAGCAGACCGTGCTGGAGGCATTCGGCCAGGTTGCCGACGTACTCACTGCGCTCCAGCACGATGCGGAACAGCTAACCGCCTTGCGTAATGCGCTCGACACGAGCGAGGCCAATTTCAAGCTCACGCGGGAGAGCTACAGCGTGGGTAATGTGGGTATCCTGCAGGTACTGGATGCCGAGCGCCTGTTGCAGCAGGCGAAGCTCGGCTACGCGCGTGCCGAAGCGCAGCGCTACCAGGATACGGCGCAACTGTTCCTCGCTCTGGGCGGAAATTCGGCAGCAGCCTCGAAGTAGCGATATGCTCCCGGCGCATGAGCACCGTGCTGGGCCTGGTGGTTGGCTTGATACTCGGACTGACGGGTGCAGGCGGCTCCATTCTCGCGGTGCCGCTGCTGATTTTCGCGTTGAACTGGAGTGTGGCCCGATCCGCACCTGTGGCGCTCATCGCCGTCGCGGCATCTGCGGCACTCGGAACGGCGATCGGTCTACGTCAGGGGATTGTCCGATATAGAGCCGCGATGGCGATGGCGGCCGCCGGGGCGATAGTTGCGCCGGGTGGACTGTTCCTCGCGCACCGCTTGCCCGCCGCTCCGCTGCAATTGTTGTTTGCTCTCGTGCTGTTGATCGTCGCATGGCGAATGTATCGCCATGCGTGCAGCAGCAACTCCATTGCCGATGTGCGTTCCCCAGCGCGATCGGTTCCCTGCCAGATAGATCCTGCCACCGGTCGATTCGCCTGGACTGCACCCTGTACCCGGGCATTGGTCATTGCCGGGTCGGTGACAGGTCTGCTCTCCGGATTGCTCGGCGTCGGCGGTGGATTCGTGGTCGTGCCCGCGTTGCAGCGAGCAACGGCGCTGTCCATGAACGCCATCGTCGCAACGTCGCTGGCAGTGGTCGCATTGGTTTCGACATTCGCCGTCACAGCGGCCGCTGTGACAGGTCATCTGGATATTGACGTTGCCATTCCGTTTGCCATCGGTGCGCTTGTGGGTATGGCGGTTGGCCGGGTGATCGCGCCGCGAGTCGCAGGATCGCGACTACAGCAGGGGTTCGCGATGCTGTGTGCCTTGGTGGCGATAGGATTGATCGCCAAAACTATGCGTGGGCACTGAACGCCTCCTAAGAGATGGCTCTCGCCCGGCTTCGTTTGCATGCATCGCGCGCCGGGCGAGATGACTCTCACTCATGATAGAGGTAGCGAAACCGGTCCGTTGCCATGACCAGCTCACGTCGTATGCCGGGCTCGAATGCGGAATGTCCGGCATCGGGAACGATAGTGAGAGAAGCCCCGGTCCATGCATTGGCCAGCTCAACAGCGCCGTCGACAGGGCACAACATGTCGTACCGGCCATGGATGATCGAGCACGGAACATCCCGGAAGCGTGGGACGGCGTCGATCAATTCATTCTCGCGCAGGAATACTTTGTGGCGCATGTAGTGGGCCTCGAGCCTCGCTAGCGCCAGTCGGGAAGGGCTCGCTGAAGTGGAGCCCGGCAGCAGGGTCGAGCACAGGGTTTCATAGCGATCCCAGACTGCCGCTGCCGCCATGTGGATACCAGGATCCGGATCGATCAGGCGGCGCCAGTAGGCGGCAAGTAGATCGCTGCGTTCTGCTGGCGGGATGTACGTCGAAAACTCCCGCCAGTACTCCGGGTATACGATACGTATCCCGTCGAACCACCACTGCACGTCGGACGGGCGACACAGCCAGATGCCACGCAGGACCATCGCACTGCATGAGCCCGGATGCGTGGCCGCGTAGGCGAGCGCAAGCGTCGAACCCCACGACCCGCCGAATACCAGCCAGCGTTCGATTTCCAGAAGCTTGCGTAGCGCCTCGATGTCACTCACCAGGTCCGCGGTGGTGTTGTTCTCGACGCTGGCGTATGGCGTCGAGCGTCCCGCGCCACGCTGGTCGAACAGAACGATGCGATACACCGCGGGATCGAAGAAGCGCCGATGCCCGGGCGAGCAGCCGGCGCCAGGGCCGCCGTGCAGGAAAATGACCGGATAGCCGCGCGGATTTCCACACACTTCATAAGCCAGGCGATGGCCACCGGATACATCCAGAAAGCCAGTTTGAAAGGGCTCCAGCGACGGGTACAAGTCAGCTTGCGGCGTTGCGGACATCGAGCCTCCGATTCGGTTGGCGTGGGCGATCAATGCTCCGGGCTATCGCCGGGGCGGTGCACGGCTACGGCAATTGCTACCAGGGCGACACCGATCAGCTCGATCAGCGAGGGTACCTGTTGCAGCATCACCAGGCCGATGATGACGGCGGCCGCGGGCAGAATCGAAATGAAGAGGGCATAGGTCGCACGCGGCAAGCGACTCATTGCCAGCTGATCGAATATATACGGAATGACGGACGAGCTGATGCCGACTGCAACTCCGGCGCCAAGCGCGAGCGGGTCTGCAAGGGCAGGGGCCGCATCCGCCAGGCCGATTGGCGTGACCACGATGGCGGCGATCAGCATTGCAGCGCCCAGGCGATCTATGGGGCTGCCGCGTCGGTCCATGTTGGCTACCCGATGCGCCAGTACGATGTACAACATGAAGAGCCCTGCGTTAGCGAATGCCCACGCGAAGGCCACGATATCGCCAGCCATGCGCACATTGATGAGCAGATAGACGCCGACAACCGCCAAGGCCAGCGCCGACAGGTTGCGGACCGTCCGGCTGCCGGCAAGCGCCAGCACGATGGGACCGACAAACTCGATTGCCGCAACGGTGCCAAGCGGCAGACGGTCGATCGCGATATAGAAGCTGTAATTCATGACAGCGAAGACCGCGCCCAGTGCCGCTATCGTCCACCTGATACCCGCGGAGCTGTCGAAAAAAACCCGCCAGGGCTGCCGCCACAGCGCGAAGACAGCGGCTGCGGAGACGATGCGCAGCCACGCGACGCCAGCCACTGGAACCCGGGCAAACAGCAGTACCGCGAATGAGGGTCCGAGGTAATGAAACACCGCACTTCCGAGGAAGAACAGATGCGGTGGAATGCGTTCGGTCAGACTCGGTCGAACGGCGCAGGCATTACCATCTAAAGGATTCATGGTGGTGATAAAGCTAGGCGCGAAATTATCACCTGTCAATGGTATTTTAATGGTGAGTCTGAGCCAGTAGTTGGTAGTATTTCTTCCTATGGATGCAATCACGCTCAACCCCGGCGACTATCGGGGTACCTACAAGCTCGTTGGCGGTCGCCTGTCGCTGGACCTGATCAACACGGTCAGTTGGCCGGCGACGACGCGCGTCCATGACTGGCTCGATTCACCGGACAATCTGCAAAGGTGGTTACGCGCTGTCGGTCTACCAGCGATCCGGGCCAGGGCCGCGGATCTGCAGGCGGCGGTCGAGCTGCGTGCCGAACTCGCCGCGGTGTTGCATCCGCTGGCGCACGATGAGCAACCGGCACGCAAGGCGATCGAAGTTCTGAATCGACGTATCGAATTCGCCAGCCAGCGACGCATCATCGACGCCGCGACGTTGGCCTGGAAGTGGAAGCCCGCCGAACAGGCAATCGACGCATTTGCGCCAGTCGTCATGGACGCAGCCGAGCTGATTGCGGCGCAAAGCCACGAACGGCTGCGCCATTGCCCGGCGTGCGATTGGCTGTTCGAGGATCAGACCCGCAATGGCCAACGCCGCTGGTGCGACATGGCCGATTGCGGCAGCCGGGACAAGTCCCGACGTTACTATCGGCGCGCTCGCGAATGACGAACGCGCCGACTCCGATGTCGCTCAGTGTGTGCCGGGAACCAGCAGGGTAAATGGCGGCACGTACGCCATCAGCAATACGACGATTCCGACCAGCGCCGCCAGCACGATGCTATGAAAGAACACGTAGCGCAGGATCCGTCCCTCGTTCCCGTACCAACGCGTAGCGGTGGACGCCACCACGATGCTCTGTGCATCGATCATCTTTCCCATTACACCCCCCGAACTGTTGGCGCCGGCCATCAGCACTGACGACAGCCCGAGCTGCTGCGATGTGATTTTCTGCAAGCTGCCAAAGAGCACGTTGGAAGCGGTATCCGAACCTGTCACGGCAACGCCGAGCCAGCCGAGCAGGGTGCCGAAAAATGGATAGAGCAAACCGGTCATGGCGAAGGCCAGTCCCAGGGTCGCGTCCACGCCCGAATAGCGTGTCAGGTAGCCCAAAGCCATCATCGCGGCGATGGTGAGCAGCGACGGCGCAACGATCTTCAGCGAGCGCAGGTAGGTTTTCGCTATCTCCAGAGGAGTCGCCCCCAACAACAAACCGCCGAAGATTCCCGCAAGCAGAATGGCGGTACCGGTAGCCGAAAGCAGGTTGAGGCTGTACACGGCTTTCTCGATTGCAGTGACGGGTACCACAGGAGGTACGCGCTGTACGAGTTGGTCCAGGCCGGCGATGGGGATGGACATGCGGAAGATTCCGTCGAGGAAGTCCTTGACCGCCGGCAACCCCCACAAAAATACCAGTGCCGTCAGTATGAGCCAGGGCAACCAGGCCTTGCGCAGCGCACGCGCATCCGGCCGTGCAGCCATGCTCGCCGTTTGAGTCGCATCCGATGCAGGAGCTCGTTCATCTCCTTTGCTCAGTGGCGCTTCGTTGACGTGCATGATTCGCTTCGGTTTCCAGATGCGCAGGAACCCGACCAGTACGGCAATGGACGCCAGCGCGGATCCGATGGACGTGAGCCATGGGCCGTGCAGATTGGAGATCAACAGTTGTGTAGCGGCGAAGCTCACCGCTGCGACCAGAACCGCCGGCCACACTTCCCAGGTGCGCCGCCATCCGCAATAGGCAATGAGCATCCAGAAAGGCACGATGAGCGAGAACAGTGTCATCTGTCTGCCGATCATGGCGGACAGATCCAGCAGCGGCAGATCGGTCACGCCCGCAAGTGTGACGATCGGTGTGCCGAGCGCACCGAATGCAACCGGCGCCGTATTCGCTATCAGCGACAGACCGGACGCCTGCAGCCGTGTGAATCCGAGCCCGATCAACATCGCACCAGTAACGGCGACGGGCGTGCCGAATCCCGCGGCTCCTTCGAAGAAGGCACCGAAGCAGAACGCTATCAGCAACAACTGCAGCCGGCTGTCATCGGTGATGCCTGCGATTGAATTGCGCAGGATCTCGAACTGGCCGCGTTCATTGGTAAGCTGATAGAGGAAAATAATGTTGAGGACGATCCAGCCGATCGGCAGCAGGCCGTAAGCCGCACCGAACGCCGCAGCATGCACTGCGAGGCCCGCCGGCATGCCGAAAACAACGACCGCGATGACCAGTGCCGTCGCCAGGCCCGCCAGGGCCGCAAGGTGAGCGCGGATCTGCAGGATGCCGAGACATCCAAGCAGGACCACCACGGGCGCAGCGGCCAGCAAAGTCGAAAGCCATGGGTTACCCAACGGATCGTAGTTCTGCGACCAAATCATGAAGCCCCCCGAGATGATTATTGTTGTGATGAAAGTGATGGAGGTGATGGAGGTGATGAGGATGATGTCGGTGAAATGGCGGGTGCTTGGGTGAGAGGCTCTGATCGTTTCTGGCCTACATCACTTCCATCACCTGCATCACACCCATCACTCGATTCTTTCTTCAATCCATTCCACCCAGTGCTGCACCGGGATCTCGGCGGCGCTGGCGATGTGCGAGATGCAGCCGATGTTGGCCGATAGTATGACTTCGGGTTGCGGTGCCATCAGTGCATCCAGTTTGCGCTCGCGCAACTGCCGCGCCAGTTGGGGCTGCAACAAAGAGTAGGTGCCGGCCGATCCGCAGCACAAATGGCTGTCTGCAAACGGCAATACATCGGCACCGAGTACTGTCAGCAGTGCTTCGACCGTGCCGCGAATCTGTTGTGCGTGTTGCAGAGTGCAGGGCGGATGGAAGACCACCCGCTGCGGTGAGGTAGCGTGCAACTGTCTCCGCAGGGTTTCGCCGTGATCGCGGAGCAGTTCGGAAACGTCCCGCGTCAATTCAGTGACTCGGGCGGCTTTGGCTGCATAGTCGGCATCGTTACGCAACAGATGGGCATACTCTTTGACCATCGCGCCGCAGCCGGAAGCATTCATGACGATGGCCTCTGCGCCCGCGTCTATATGTGGCCACCATGCATCGATGTTGCGACGTGCTTCCACAAGTGCGCCTTGCTGATCGGTCAGGTGATGGCGGATGGCTCCGCAGCATCCCGCGTTTGCAGGCACGACGATCTCGACACCGAGCAAATCGAACACGCGTGCCGTTGCCCGGTTGATATCCGGAGCCATCGAAGGTTGTACGCAGCCTGCCAGCAGCAACATCTTGCGTGGATGTTTTCGAGCTGGCCACGCTCCTGTCGACTGCCTGCGCGGAACTTTGTCTTTGAGTGCAGCGGGCAACAACGGTCGCAGCGCCTGGCCAAGTCGCATGGCCGGTGCGAATGCACCGCTGGTCAGTCCTTCTTTTAGAGCGCCGCGCGCGAGTCTGTCGGGGATGGAGCGTGGGACCGTGTCATCGACCAACTGGCGGCCGATATCGAGGAGCCGACCGAATTGAACTCCGGAAGGACAGGTCGTTTCGCAGGCGCGGCAGGTCAGGCAACGATCCAGGTGCAGTTGAGTCTTTGCCGTCGGCGCGACACCCTGCAGCACCTGTTTGATGAGATAGATGCGTCCACGAGGTCCATCGAGCTCGTCGCCGAGCAATTGGTAAGTCGGGCACGTGGCGAGACAGAATCCGCAATGCACGCAATTGCCGACGATAGCTTTGGCTTCCACCCCGGCGGCGGTACCTTCGATGCCTTCCGCGAGTTGGGTTTGCATAGGATCAGAAAGCTTCGAACAAGCGTCCGGGGTTGAAGATTCCGTGCGGGTCGAACTGCAACTTGAGCCGCTGGTGGATCGCGGCCAGCGGCGGCGCCAGCGGTGTGAATACGCCATGCGAGCGGTCGCCACCACGGAACAACGTGGCATGACCGCCCATGCGTTGGGCTAGTCCAAGAATTTCGCGGGTGGATTCGACGGCGCGCAGCCAGCGCAGAGCGCCGCCCCATTCGATCAGTTGTCGCGCATCGGGTCCGAGCGGTTCAGCGGTTGCAGGCAACGAAAGACGCCACAGCGGTGCGCTACCGGAGAAGAATTGAGCGGTGTGTTCGCGAATATCGCGCCAGAAAGTCTCGGCATCCACGGGATCGAGCGTTTCGCCACCCAGTCTCGTAGCTGCGGATCGCACCGCCGCCCGCGCTCCCGAAAGGCGCAACGCCAGTAGTCCATCGGACCACGCCGATGCGGAAATTGGCAGCGGCTCGCCGCACCAGGCATTGAGCCTGGCAAGCGCCGTAGGCTCATCCATTTGAAAGCGCAGCGTGGTTTCGCAGACCGGCCGAGGCAGTACTTTGAGCGAAACCTCGACGATGAGGCCGAGAATACCCAGCGAGCCAGCGAGTACGCGTGCTACGTCATATCCAGCGACATTCTTGATGACCGTGCCGCCGAAGGTCAGCAACTGGCCACGACCGTCCAGCAAGGTTGCCCCCAATAAAAAATCGCGCACGCCGCCGTATGTGTAGCCGGCCGATGCGCGTCGCGGTCCGGCGAGACCGGCGGCTACGCAACCACCAATAGTGGCCGAGCTGCCGAAATGAGGTGGCTCGAAGGCAAGCATCTGGCCTTGTGCGTGCAACGTCGCTTCCACGTCGGCGAGCAATGTGCCGGCGCGGGCGGTAATGACCAGTTCTTCGGGTTCATACGCGACGATGCCGTGCAACACGCGCGGATCCAGAAGATTTCCACGTGGAGTATTCCCGTAGAAATCCTTGGTGCCGCCCGCGCGAATCTGCAGGGGTGTGCGCTCGGCAGCGGCGCCGCGTACCCGTTCGACCAGGGAGGTCAGCGCATCGCTCATCAGAAACGCGGCAGCTCGGGAAATTTCAGTTCGCCCGCATGTACGCGCATCCTGCCGTACTCGGCGCAACGATGCAGCGTCGGGACCACTTTACCGGGATTGAGCAATCCGGTCGGATCGAAGCAGCGCTTCACGCCATGAAAGGCGTCGAGTGTGGGGCGGTCGAACTGCGAGCACATCTGATCCAGCTTCTCGACCCCGACACCGTGCTCGCCGGTGATCGTACCTCCCAGCCGGACGCTTTCCTCGAGAATGGCTGCACCGAAGGCTTCGGCGCGTGCCACCGAATCCGGATCGCAGTCGTCGAACAGGATCAGCGGGTGCAGGTTGCCATCGCCTGCATGAAAAACATTCGGGCAGCGCAGGCCGAATTCCAGCTCCATCGCCTGAATCGCCTTGAGCATCTTGCCGACATGCTTGCGCGGAATCGTGCCATCCGTGCAGTAGTACGCCGGCGATGCGCGTCCGGCGGCTGGAAAGGCGTTCTTGCGGCCTGCCCAGAAGCGCTGACGCTCCGTCTCATTGGTAGACACTTGCAAGCGCGTGGCATGCGCCGCCTGCAACACCGCACTCATGTGAGCGACTTCTTCGGCTACTTCTTCCGGCGTGCCATCGGATTCGCACAACAGGATTGCCGCAGCGTCCAGGTCATAGCCGGCATGAGCGAATGGCTCTACCAGCCGCGACGCAGCGCGATCCAGCATCTCAAGTCCGGCGGGAATGATGCCCGCAGCGATAAGTGCCGCGACAGCTTTGCCCGCATCTTCGACATCGGCGAAGCTCGCCATGATGCAGCAGGCCGTTTGCGGCTTCGGTACCAGTTTTACCGTCACTTCCGTCGTTACGGCCAGCATGCCTTCGGAACCGATGACCAGCGCCAGCAAATCGAGCCCAGGCGCGTCGAGAGAGGCGCCGCCGAACTCGACGACCTCACCTGTAATGGTGAGCGCGCGCACACGCAGCACGTTATGCAGCGTGAGCCCGTACTTCAGGCAGTGAACCCCGCCGGAGTTTTCGGCTACGTTGCCGCCGATGGTGCAGGCGATCTGGCTGGACGGATCGGGTGCGTAGTAAAGGCGATGCGGGGCAGCCGCTGCCGAGATCGCCAGATTGGGAACACCGGGCTGCACGGTTGCGGTGCGTGCCAGCGGATCAATCTTCACTATGCGGTTGAATTTCGCCAGCGAAAGCAAAACCCCTTCGGCATGCGGCAATGCACTGCCTGCAAGGCCGGTGCCTGCGCCACGCGGCACGACGGGAACGTTGAGTGCATGGCAGATCTTCAGGATTTCGATCGCCTGCGCCTCGCTTTCCGGCAGCACCACGACCATGGGCAGCTGCCGGAACAGCGTGAGACCGTCGCACTCATAGGGGCGGGTATCTTCGGGATCCACAAGGATGCAGCGCTGCGGCAGAGCTGCCTGCAACCTTGCAATCAGCTCGCGCTGTCGCCGCGTGTCGGAATCGGGGGAGCCGGCGGGATGATGCAATTGCATTCCTGGGTGGCAGGGCAACGGCGCCAGTCTAACCGGCGCATCCCAGGGTAGTTCAAGACGCCTGGGAGCGATTGTCGCCGGGTAGTGCGCCGCCAATGCGCCAACTAGTGCGCTGCGAAATCCCGCCTGGGGCTAGTCGCTCTGCGTGTCTTTCACCGAGGCATTGAGTGCGACAGCCAGCGCCGCATCGCCGCTGATCAGGTCCTTCCAGAGTAGTTCCGTACCCCTGCGCTTACCTTTGGCGGTCAGCTTCAGACCAGTTGGCCCGATGGCCAGCGTGTAGGGTTCGCCGGCGATTTCAATCTCGCGCCTGAGCTCTTTTTCCAGCTTCGTCGTCATGGATTTGCCCTCCGTTCGCGCTGTTGGACGTGAATTCCCCTGGTCGGCCGCCCGATCCTACCCGCCGATGAGGCGGATGCGGATGGTCCGGCCCTTGATCTTGCCGGCTCGCAGCCGTTGCATTGCCTTGTCGTGCAGTTCACGGGCAATGGCGACGTAAGTGCGGGTTGGGAAGACATCGATTTTGCCGACGGCCGTGGCGGCCAGTCCTGCTTCGCCGGTCAGGGCACCGAGCACGTCGCCGGGGCGTAGCTTATCCTTGCGGCCCGCGTCCACCGCGAGGGTGACGAACGGCGCGATCAGCGGTGTGGCGTCAATGGAGGACGCGGACAGGGCGGGGAGCTTGCCCCACTTCAGGCGCTCACCGAGCCGGTCTTCGATGATATTGGCGCGACCCAATTCGCGCGGCGAGCACAGGCTCAGCGCAACTCCACGCCGGCCGGCGCGACCGGTGCGGCCAATACGATGCAGGTGCGTGTCCGCATCCGAAGCGATGTCGAAGTTGATCACCATCGCCAGGTCGGCAATGTCCAGGCCGCGGGCGGCGACATCGGAGGCAACCAGCACGGTGCAGCTTCTGTTTGCAAAGCGCACCAGCATTTCCTCGCGCTCGCGCTGGTCGAGTTCGCCGTGCAGCGCCAGCACCGAGAAATCCCGCTGTGCCAATGCCTCGGCAACGAAGCGCACGTCCTGGCGGGTATTGCAAAACACCACTGCAGACTCGGGCCGATACTCTAGCAGCAGCGACTCGAGTGCTTCGAGCTTGCGGTCGGCGTCGACCTCGAAAAAAGTCTGCTCGATGGCGGCCACTGCGCCCGGATCGTCATCGACCGTGACGTCGAGCGGCTTGCGCTGCAAGCGGCGGCTGATCTCGCGGATCGATTGCGGAATCGTCGCCGAGAACAGCAGTGTCTGGCGCTGTGGGGGCGTCTTTTCGACGATGCTGCCGAGGTCCTCCGTGAACCCCATGTCGAGCATGCGATCGGCTTCGTCCAGCACCAGGACCTTGACGCCAGTCAGTGGCAACACGTCCTTTTCGATCAGTTCCAGGATGCGCCCCGGGGTGCCAACCACGATGTGCGGCTCGTGCTCCAGAGAGGCCAGGTGCGGACGCAAAGGCACTCCACCGCACAGCGTCAGGACTTTGACATTGGGGATGAAGCGCGCCAGCCGGCGAATCTCCTTGCTTACCTGGTCGGCGAGCTCACGGGTAGGGCAGAGGACCAGTCCTTGCAGCCTTACCGCAGTCGCATCCAGCGTCGATAGCAGCCCGAGCGCAAACGCAGCCGTCTTGCCGCTGCCGGTTCGTGCCTGCGCCACTACGTCGCGACCCTCGAGAATCGCCGGCAGGCTCGCAGCCTGCACCGGGGTCATCTGTGTGTAGCCCACTTCCGCGAGCGCGTGCTGCAGCGGATCGATCAATGTCAAACGGGAGAATTCAGTCATGCGCGCATGATGCACGAAACCCGCTGCAAGTATCGGCGAAGTCGCGGGTTTTCAGGACGCAGGCTGCTCTTCGATGGTATCGACCCGGTCGGGGTAGAAGGCCAGGTGGTCCTTGATCGAGGCCACGGCAGGGTAGGGCGACTCATAACTCCAGACGGCGTCCACCGACCGCCTGCCGCCGGCGGGGATGCTGTAGTAGGAGCAATCTCCTTTATAGGGGCAGTGCGTGGCGTGCTCCGAGCGCTCGAGCAACGACATGTCGACATCCTTGCGTGGGATGTATTGCACCGCCCGAAAGGTCGATTCGCGCAACGTCAACGCCTCCCGCGTATCTGCGACCTTACGGCCTGCGACTGAAACGACCACGCGCGCCGGATTGCGCTCGATGCTGATGGGGTGATCCGGTCCGGGAATTCTCATCGGTCGGGCTGGCATGCGGCACACATCCTTGGCGGTTTCAGGTTCGGGCGGCGGGATCCGCGGCTTTCGGGGTCCGGATTTAGACAAGTAGTCTACGCGGGGTTCCGTGCGAATCGTTGCGCCAGGAGCGCACGATCCTCCCCGGCACACCCATCAGGAATTCACGCTCCCTGGCGCCGTCTCCACGCCGTCTGTAACGATGACGTCAGTCCTGATGCAGCAGGCCCGATTCAGCGAGCCTGTCAGTTTCCGCTCACCTAAGACATCCCGCTTAGCGGCGCCCAGCCGCTGTACTCGCGTCCGGGAACCGTTGCGGCTCCGCCGGTGTTGCTCACCGCGTATCTCATCGGAGTCATGGCTGCGTGAAAGTACTTATCGTGGAAGATGAGGCCCTCATTGGGTTGGGGCTGGCTGAGGAACTGACGAAAGCAGGCCACCGTGTCGTCGGGCCGGTCGTATCGACGGGATCGGCATTGATCCTGGCTGAGAGCCAGCAACCCACCCTGGCCCTGATCGACCTGGACCTGCGGCGTTCGCCCGATGCCGGCGAGCTGGCCCGTTCGCTGAAAGACGCTTTGGGCATCGAGTCGATACTGCTGGCCTCCCAGCCGCAGCAGGCGCAGCGCTATGCAGACGTTGCGGTCGGGGTCATCGCCAAACCTTTCGACGTCGCCGAAATTCCTGCGGCGGTGGAGGCGGCGACCGAAGTGCTCGCGGGCGGCGAGCCGCCTCCGCCGCCCATTCCTGCTGCTCTGAGACTGTTCGGATAGATTTTTTCGGGGTCGTGAATTACCAGCCGTCGACTATTGAGGCCCTTTCCATGCCGACGCCCGCGGTAATCAACGCCTTCGTCAATGCCGTAAATGCGGGCGACACAGAAGCGTTTCTCGCGCTGTTCGCGGCCGATGGCGCTGTTGACGACTGGGGCAGTCGCTACGTCGGTCGCGAACAGATTCGCACCTGGTCGGATCGTGAGCTGATCGGCGCGAATGCCACGCTCAAGATTCGATCGAGCCAACAGCACGGCAACGCAGCAAGCGTCCTGGTCGAAGTCGGCGGCGATGGCTTCAAGGGTCCAAGCCGTTTTGCCTTCACCCTGAACGGTGAGCTCGTCAGGGAGATGAAGATCACCGCCGACTAGCTGTGAAGGCAGTCAGTGCATGTCCTGCAGATCTTGCGCAAGGCGATGGTCCTGGAGGTCTGCTGACTGCTGGTGTCGCAAGGCAAGCAGCCGTCGGCGCGTGGTGGCCTGCGCCATCTTGAGGCTTCGATCTCAGCAGCGCGCGGCCACGCAATGACATGACCGATGCCTGACGTCATGTTCCTGTGTCTAACGGCACGTTACTCGTACATCTGCCGGCCGTGGAGGGCATCTCCTATTGTGATGGCAATGCGACAGCGAAGGTGAAGCCACGAGCCAATGGAGACAGTCGATATTCGGCGCGGCTGGATTCAGCGTAAGCACGTCATGCGACTGCCGCATTGCAGACAACACAAGACCGTCGTATTCGTTCTCTTGCCCGTGCTGCCGTAGACGCCGATAGCCGGTGCTCCGCCGCGCCACTGACCTCCACGATCGCCAACCAGTGCCGGGTTACGGCCAAGATGATCCGCCGCCCCCGGACATCGCGGCACGCCCGGAGTGTCTAGGAGACCTGACTGATGCGAAGTGGAACGGAGGCGTGGCGATCGATTGTCACGCAGTGCTGCGATCATGCTCGTGATCCGGGTTGAGGCCGGGGGTGCTACCTCAGTCCTCGATTTCTCCGGTTCCGTGGGCCGTCGGTTTCGGCGCTGCGGCGCGCTCTTCCTCCTCCGTGGACCCGACAGTTCAAGGGCTCGCATCGGCAGGTGCGTTAACTTCAGCCCGCACCGCCCGATGCTCTAATATAGATAGATTGCAGGTAAGGAGGTTCTTCATGTCTGGCACAAGCCCCAATTCGAGTTCCCCGGAAGCAGCCGCCCGGTTGCCGCTGTTCTACCGGGACGCGCAATTGCTGTCTTCGATAGATCATGCCTCGTGGCGGCTGAAGCGAGGCGATGCGTCATTCGCCAGTGCGGCGCCCGCCGTGCCCATCGTGGTCGGCGAGTTCCAGGCAGCCTTGCGCAATTTTCCGATCCTGTTCGCCCAGGGCGGCAGCGAGGTCGGGCCCATTGCGTTGCTCGGGCTGGAGCAGGCCAATCTCTTCGTAAAGGATGGCAAGTGGGCCGAAGGCGCCTACGTGCCCGCCTACGTGCGTCGCTATCCGTTCGGATTCATGGCCCATCCGCAGGGCTTTGCACTGGCAATCGACGTCGCATCCGAGCGCGTCGCAAAAGGCGGCGAGGAAGGTGACGCGCTGTTCACTGGCGGCGAGCCGAGCAACGTCACCAAGCAGGCGCTGGACTTCTGCCACGCCTATCGCGAGGAGGCAGCCACCACCGCAGAGTTCTGCCGTGCACTGCGCACGCAGGACCTGCTGACCGATAGGCGTGCGGACGCGACGCTACCTAGCGGGCACAAGGTGGGAATCGATGGATTCCAGATCGTCGATGCGCAGAAATTCGCGCAACTGGATGACAAGCACGTCCTGGAGTGGCACCGCAAGGGTTGGCTGTCGCTGGTGCATTTCCATCTTGCTTCGCTGGAGCGGTTCGAGGATCTGCTCGCCCGCCGCAGCGCTCGCGATCGCTAGTAGTGCTTACCGGAGGCTGTCGAATGTCATCGATTCTGGGTTGGTCGTCGATCCTGGGTTCACGTTGCGTTCTTTGCCTGGTGCTGGCCGTTTCAGGCGCTGCCATGGCGGCGGCACCCGCCACGCCGCCCGCATCTTCGCCGGCAAGCCCCGAGGGTTTGGGAGGTCCTGCCATTCCCGGTGCCTGCCTGTTGTCGCGCGATGCGGTGTTCATCAATGCCAAAGTGGGGCAGGCGGCATCGGCGCGGCTGAAGCAGCTCACCGAAGCGGCGCAAGCCGAGGTGAATGACGAGCGCAAGCCGATCGACACCGAGCTTGCATCGCTACGTGCGGCGACGAAGCTTAGTGCAGATGAACGCCACACCCGCGAGCAGGCGCTGAGCAAGCAACTCGAAGCACTGCAAGTCAAGGCGACGCAACGTTCTCGGGAAATAGAGGCAACGCGCATCAAAGCTCTGGAACGCATCGGCGTTGCAGCTCAGCCGGTCATTGCCGAGGTCTACAAGAAGCAGCATTGCGGTTTGCTGATCGACCGCAACGTAGTGCTCGGCGGCAATCTCAGCAACGACCTGACGGCGCAAGTCGTGCATGGCCTGGATGCCGTGATCACGACCATAACGTTCGATCGTGAGAGCCTGCCGGCCGCGCCCAGCGCGGCGCCGCGGCAGTAGGAAGCTACAATACGGGCTACAGGCCACAGGCTACAGCCAGAAGTAAACGGCAGACGACAGCTTTGATTCTGACTGTAGCCCGTAGCCTGTGGCCTGTAGCCCGCTGCAGCCGTCGGCCTTGGTTCGTCGCGGATAACACACCATGACCACAAGCCACACCTATCAAGGCTCCTGTCACTGCGGTCGAGTTTCGTTCGAGCTCGCTGCGAAGCTCGACTACGTCATGGAGTGCAGTTGCTCGCTATGTCGTCGCGTCGGCGCTTTGTGGCATGGTGCTTCGGATTCGAGTCTTCGCATCACCGCTGGAGAGAGCGAGTTGACGCTGTACCAGTTCAACACGATGACGGCCAGGCACTACTTTTGCCGGCATTGCGGTGTCCATCCGTTTTCGCGGCCGCGTCTTGATCCGAGCAAGTGGGCAGTCAACGTGCGCTGCATCGATGGCGTGGATCCATCGTCTCTCGCACTGATGCGTTTCGATGGGGCCAATTGGGAAGAAGCTGCAAAGGCACTCTATGCACAGCGCAAGTAGTGAAATGCTGCTCGGCCCTTTTGTCGAGCGGATGTCCGGCTGAGCGTGAACGTCAGGCCGGCAAACAGCCAGAGAGAATGTGATGCCTGATAAGCAAGTGGTGGCGCCAGACAACACGGCGCTGCGAACCGCCTTGTGGCGAGCGTTGCACTTGGAAGTCGATTCGCCGCCGCACGTGTTCGAAGATGCGGTCGGCCTGAAGCTCGCGTCTCCCGAAGACGGATGGCGGAATCGTCCGGACATGGGTCCGTTCACACGGCCTTTCCGTGCCTCAATCCTGGCCCGTGCCCGCTTCGTCGAAGATCTTGTCGCGGAGCAAGCCGCCCATGGCGTCGGGCAGTACGTCGTACTTGGTGCAGGGCTGGACACCTTTGCACAGCGTCGGCCGGAGCTTGCCTCCCGCATGCTCGTATTCGAAATCGATCAGCCGGGCCCGCAGGAATGGAAGCGCCAGCGTCTCGTCGACCTCGGTTTCGGCATTCCCTCGTTCCTGCGGCTCGTGCCGGTGAACTTCGAGGCAGGCGATGCGTGGTGGGAGCGGCTGGCAGCGTCGGGCTTCGATTCCGAGCGGCCGGCGGTCGTAGCGTCCACCGGCGTTAGCATGTATTTGACCAGGGACGCGATCACTACGACGCTGCGCCAGGTCGCTTCGCTGGCTCGTGGCTCCAAGTTCGTCATGTCGTTCATGCTTCCCATTGAGCTACTGGATCCCGAGGTGCGTTTTGGGGTTGAGCGGGCGGCAGAGGGGGCGCGAGCAAGCGGCACGCCCTTCATCAGCTTCTTCACACCGGACCAGATGTTGGCGATGGCACGCGATGCCGGCTTTGCGGAAGTGCAGCATGTATCGGCAGCGATGCTTGCTCAACGCTACTTTGCGGGCAGAGCGGATGGCCTTCGTCCACCAAGCAATTCAGAGGAACTGCTGATAGCGACTACCTAGCAGTCGGTAGTAGCGGTCGGCACTGGGTTGGTGCCTGTGGTCGAGTCGTGCTTACTTTTCCGACCTGTTGTGCGGGGATGACAACGCCACAACTGGTTAATGATCTCGCGATCATGTGGAATGAAGACCGGTGAGCGAACCGGTGCGCGTGGGGGTGCGTTGAGTCCATCAAAGTGCAATACACTTTTTGTTCGTCGCTCATTCGCAGCGTTGCAAGAAGCGTTGCAAGATAAGAGGAGAGCAGCACCATGATCGACCATACCGGTATTGGAGTCGCGAATGTCGCGCGCTCCGCTGCCTTCTATGACGCTGCTCTCGGCGCACTTGGGCTACGAAGAGTTGTCCAGCTACCTGAGGCGACAGGTGCAGACGCGGTGGCCTACGGTACCCAATATCCGGTGTTCTGGATCGACAGGTTTCATCCTCACGGTATCAAGCAGCACACTGCATTCACTGCGCCCGGTCGTGCCGCGGTGGACGCCTTTCACGCCGCAGCGCTGCGAGCCGGTGGCAAAGACAATGGACCGCCGGGGCTGCGTGACACGAGCAAAGGCTATCCAGAAGGCTACTATGCGGCCTTCGTGCTCGATCCGGACGGCAACAATATGGAGGCGGTTTACCGTGAGAAATGACGAAACGCCGGTGCCCGCAGCGTCTCACTAACCCCGGAGGGTGCGTGGTGAGGGATGGGATGTTTCTTAACTAGTGCCGACGCACGATCGCTCTTAAAGTCCGCGTACTTTGACTCATCAAAATAAGAACCCGGCGGCACCGGCTGGCATATCCACCGTGCTGGGCCATCCCAAAGGGCTTCTCTTCCTCGCGTTCACTGAAGCCTGGGAACGTTTCTCCTACTACGGGATGACGGCACTCATCGTGCTGTACATGGCGGACCAGCTTCTGCTGCCCGGTCATGTGGAACACGTCGCGGGGTTCGCTGCTTTTCGTGCGATGCTCGAATCGGCGTTCGGACCCATGTCGACGCAGGCGCTCGGCTCACAGGTTTTCGGTCTGTACACGGGACTGATCTATTTCACGCCGGTGCTGGGCGGTGTCATCGCTGATCGGTGGATCGGGCAGCGCAATGCCGTGGTAATCGGCGCGGTGCTGATGAGTGCCGGCCACCTTGCGATGGCCTTTGATCAAACCTTTCTGCTTGCCTTGCTGCTGCTTGTGGTGGGTTGCGGTTTCCTCAAGGGCAATATCTCCGCGCAGGTCGGTGCACTCTATGCTCACGACGAGGAGGCGCGACGCGCGCATGGCTTCGTCATATTCAGCACCGGTATAAATATCGGTTCGGTCGCCGGGCCGCTGGTGTGCGGCTTGCTCGCACAGATATATGGCTGGCACGTCGGCTTCGGTGCTGCCGGCGCATTCATGTTGAGCGGGCTCGCGACGTATCTCTATGGCTATCGCTATCTGCCGGCGCGCGTGCCCAGGCGCGGTGGTCAGACACACACGGCACGAGCCAAAGTCACGGCGGCAGAGTGGCGTACCGTCGGGGCGCTTCTGGCGGTGATGTTCATCGCCGTATTCCAGTCCGTTGCCTACTTCGAGGTTGGCAATGCACTGCCTGTATGGATCAAGGCGCACGTTGCATCGAGCGTCGGCGGGTTCACGGTGCCGATTCCCTGGTATCAATCCATCGATCCACTCAGCAGCATTCTGGCGGTGCCGCTGCTGTTGTTCATCTGGAAGCGCCAGGCGGCGGGACGCGGCGAGCCGGATGACCTCGACAAAATCGGCATGGGCGCGTGGCTCTCGGCCGCCAGCAACCTGGTTCTGGTGGCGGCCATCGCCTGGACGGGCGATGGGCGCATCAACCCGCTCTGGCCGATTATCTACTGTACCGGCCTGGGCATCGCGTTTCTCTACTACTGGCCGACGCTGCTTGCGCTGGTCTCGCAGATGGCCCCAGCGTCGATGAGTGCCACGCTGGTGAGCGCATCGTTTCTGACGCTCACATTTGCCGACTTTCTGATCGGCTGGCTCGGCGGATTCTACGAACGCATGACGCCTGGTGCGTTCTGGCTGATGCACGCCGCCATCGGAGCGACGGGCGGTGTGCTCGTGATGCTATTCGGACGCAGGCTCCGCGCGGTACTTTATTCCAGCAAGGAAGAGCCGCTGCAGCCAGCCGCGGCACCCGTGCGCTGATCGCTGCCGGTTGCCGCACGCTGAAAGAGCTGCAGGTCAGATGGGCTCCGTCGCCTGTCACGGGGTTGACCTCAGTTATCAAAGGCTCACGTGCGTTATCTGCGATCGCCAAGCACTGGCTCCGCCTTTTGCGCCTCATGGCTCCTTCGGGCGATGAGCTTCCCATGCTTCCGCCCGACAATGGCCGCATTCGGTCATTGCAGCGGGTGGCATCATGGGGCGGATCGCGTTGTTGGTGGGCTTGCTGGTGGCTCTCGCCCCAGCTTATGCCGCGAAGTCCAGGAAGGTGGATCCGCCACGTCCGTGTGCCTGCAACGATGTCGCAACGCTTGAACGCGAGATCACCGAGCAACAGTATCTCGCCAACACGTTTGCGGAATGGGCCGAGTACCTGCCCAATTCGATTCACGATACGGGTGAGCTCAAGGCGCGGGCGCTGGACCGATTCAATCTCGCCTTCTATGGCGTGGCGTCCGAAGCGCCACAGGGCATGGATGGTCATGTGGGTGGCGCCGCCGACATGGGCGTGCTGTACAAGAAGGCTTCGTGTCCGCTCGTGCTGTATCACTACAAGGACGGCAAGCCGCTCATGGTTCCGGACCCGCCACTGCAGAAGGGCGAGAAGCGCAATCCTCTCAAGCTGAAGCATCTCATCACACCGGTCAGCGAATCGACCTATCCCGCCGGCCAGCAGTGTGCGGCGATGGTGTACTACGGCTTCGCACACGAGCAGCACCATCAGCAAACCTGTCGCGCACAGCACAAGATCCATGGCGAAGCGCAGTGGGATGACCCGAAGTTTTTTGCCAGGGACGACGCTGCCGCATACAAGGCCGGCGTCGCGGTATTGCAAACCGAGCTGGACGGCCTGCGCAAGACCTGCGAGGAGTGTGACGGCAAGTGGCACGTGACACTCGAGTACGCGTACACCTTCAACGATCCGTTCGAGAAAATCGTCAAGAAGGGCGATAACCATGCCTACCCGGACGGCACCGGCGTGCAGAAGAGCGGACATGCCAAGTCGACGCGAGTGCATGCAACTTTCACGACCGAGCAGTTCGACGGCGCCACGGTGAAGGCGCAGTACACGGCCGCTGCAGAAGACCAGTCATTCCAGAAAGGCTATTTCATCATGCCTTCGCAGTGCGGCTCGTTTCGCAAGACGACATGGACGCTGGACAACGGCGCGGAGTTGCGTGCGGAAGGGCACAGCAGCGGCATGGCGGACGCGAGTGTCTACAGTGACGGCCGATTCGTTCGCGTCAGCCTGAAGGTCCCCTCACTCAAGGGCACATTTACCCAGATGCATTGGAACCGCCCCAAGGGTTATTGCACCGATGAGGCCAACAAACCGTCGGGTGGCGCGAGAGCCCAGGAGAACGACATGGGGGCTGTCACCGTCTCGCTGCAGGGCATCCCCGACAAGATGAATCCGAACGAGGTCGAACTGTTCCGTACCGAGGCGGACAGCGGCGGCAAAGGCCAGAGTTACTACCACGTGAAGCTGCGTCGCTGCTCCAAATAGGTGAATGCCATGTACGGAAATTTCATGATTCGTGCTGATCAGGTGCTGGCTCAGGTCTGGGTTCCGGCCTTGCTCGCCTGCTTTGCATTGGCAGGCTGCAAGCAGGACGCAAAGACGGCAACCGCAGCGACCGAAATCGCGGTGATCTCCTCCAACACAACGGGTGCCACGCACGCGTCAGCCGAGAGTGCGGAGAACGCGCTTGCCGACGCAGATATCGGAAGCACGGAGGAGGAGGTTAGCGGTTCGGAGGAAGATGAAGACGCAGCGAGCGCGAATGAAGGTGCCGAAGTCGCGATCGACCCTCACGATCTGGATAACGCGGAAGTGATACCGTCCGAAACAACTAATCTTCGCGCGACCGCAGCGGAGCAGTCATATCGCGAAGAGCTGCGGACGCATGCGGAGAAACGCAAACAGGAGAAGGAACAACTCGCTGCCGACGCGGCAACGCCCACCGCTGCTCAAGCAGTTGTCCCGTCCGCAGCCGTCGCGGCCAATGGAGTCACGCCAGCTCTGACCCCTAACGTAGACGGGTCCGCTGCGGGCGCTGCAACCGCCGCGGCATCGCACCCCAAGGTCGCACCTGTTGTCGGCGAACAGGAAATTCTCGCAGAGAAAAATGCCCAATGGGCGGCCACGGCGGAAGCGAGCAGCACATATGGCGAGCCCGTTGGAAAAGGCCGTTACACCGCATCGCAGACAACGGGCGCCCCGAATGTTCCCCAGTATTTGGATCACGTGAATTCATGGGCGACCAAGGGAGGCGATTCCGCGAACCCGGAATGGCTGCAAGTGGGCTTCGCCAAATCGGTCCACGCAACGTCGATCAGGATCCGTCAGACATTGGGTCCGGGCGCTATTGCCAGGATAGAGCTGGTCGATGTGGACGGCGGCACGCACATGATCTGGGAAGGCACAGACAGCACGGCCTATCCGAAGAACTCCATCGGCTGGTTGGTCCGTGCCTTCGACACGACGCCCTATCAAGTGAAGGCCGCGCGCATCACCTTACAGACCAGCCGGGTGTGGGGATGGAATGAGATAGATGCGGTGCAGATCGTGGGCAAAGGAGATGCTCAGCGCTGACGCTGCGAAGTAGACGTCGCAGGACTGTCCAACTCGTCGCTGCATCGGCGTCGCAGAATGCCGCCGTCGGCGATCCGACGATTGCGTTACTCGCAGCGATGCGGTCAACTGCAAGTGTCGTAAAAGGCAAAGCCGTCGTGAGGCGGCGACGCAAAGCCTCCGGTCCGAAGCGCGCGGCGCAGGATAGCGGGGTTGCCGGCATCTACACCGATGTCGTCAACCATCATCCCTGTTTCTTTCGTGTCTTCCCTCGCAGGTCTGCGTCGCTCGTTGTGGGCGGCTGCCATCAAGTAGGGGCGAGTGATGACACGAGATCGAGTACGCACTTTGTGCTGGACGGTCGCGACCGCGACGATCCTGCAATATTCCATGGCAACGGCCGCGTTGGCAGCTGCATCCGGTGGCGTCGATGTCGCTTGGTCGCAGCCCGTCGCGGGCGCTACGGTGAGCACGACTCTTCCGTTGCAGCTCGCCGGCCACGGCCTGCAGCGTGTAGAGATATATCGCGGCGACATCAGAATTGCACAAGCGAAGGTGTCCGCGGATGGAACCGGCGCGACGGCAACCATCAACACCGGGCAATTCGCCAACGGATCGGTCGCGTTGATGGCGCGTGCATGGGGTTCCGACGGCAGTGAGGCCGACGCTGCTGCGTTGTCCGTCACAGTCAACAATGCGACGCGGCTGGGTAATGTGCGCGATCTTCTTGGCGTATTCGTCGGCAATCAGGCGTCTGCGGTCATCGAATTCGAGGGCTGGCTGGGGCGCCAGGTAGACGGCATTCTCGGCTTCACGGGCGATGCGAGTTGGGAGGATTACGAAGGTTCCGCCGGCTGGGCCGCGAACTCCGTGTGGAATCAGATCGATCGGCCCGTGTTCTGGTCCGTTCCGCTGATTCCCCAGGGCGCGACGCTGGCTGCCGCCGCGAGCGGCGCCTACAACGAGCACTATCGCCGGGTCGCGGAAACCCTGATCGGCTCGCGACCCAAGGATGCAAATCTGTTCATCCGCACGGGCTGGGAATTCAATGGCAACTGGATGCGCTGGTCGGCCATCGGCAAGGAGCGTGAGTTCATCGGTGCATATCGTCAATTCGTTACTACCTTTCGCGCGGTCGCTAAGGAGCACGGCGAGCCCGACCGGTTCATCTTCGAATGGAATGTGTCGTGCGCTGCCTATGGCATGAATCCCGAGGATGCCTATCCCGGCGATGAGTACGTCGACATCATCGGCATGGATGTCTACTGGAATCCTGCCTACGATCCGAAGGACCCGCTACAGGCCTGGCAGTGGAAACTCAATGCTCCTTACGGACTGATGTGGCACCAGGAGTTTGCCGCGGCGCATGGCAAGCGCACTGCGTATTCCGAGTGGGGCGTGCGTGGCGACAATGCGGGTCCGTTCATCCAACAGGCCAAGGCGTGGTTCACCCAGCACGACGTCGTGTTTCAGACGTATTGGGATTCCAATGCAGGATTCCCGGGCAAACTTTCCAACGAGCAATATCCGAGCGCGGCGACGGCGTTCTACGGCGCCTTCCGCGCGCCACAGCGCTGACTGCTCACCGGATTGTCTCAAGCGGTCGGAAACTTCGAATCCAGGAACAGTTTATCCAGCGTGATCGGGTAACTGCGAACCCGCACGCCGCAGGCGTTGTAGATCGCATTGGCAACCGCGGCTCCGGAGCCGCAGATGGCGAGCTCGCCCACGCCCTTGGACTTGAGCGGATTGGACTTGTCATCGACCTCTGGCAGGAATAGTGCATCGACATTCACCGCGTCGGCGTGGGCCGCAAAGTGGTAGCCGGTAAGATCATTGTTGATGAACTGTCCGTAACGCTCATCGACGAATGTCTCCTCATGCAGCGCGCTGCTCAGCCCCCAGATCAATCCCCCGATCGCCTGCGAGCGTGCGGTCTTGGCATTGAGGATTCGTCCGGCTGTGAAGACCCCGAGCATGCGGCGCAGCCTCGGCTCACCGGAATCGAGGTTCACCGCTACTTCGGCGAAGCAGGCACCGTAGGCATTCTGCGAGTAGTCCTGCATCTCCTTGCCTGGTTTGATTTCGCCTTCCGCCTCGAGCCCTTGCGGCGCGTACTGTTGCATGAACGCGGCAAGGGCCAGGCTGCGACCGCCAGCGGTAACTCTTGCATCTTTGATGGAGAGCTGTGCCGGATCGGAGAGCCCCGCCGCTTTGGCCATGCGCTCGCGAAGCGCATGGCATGCGTAGTAGATGGCGCTGCCGGAGCTGCCGGCGCCCCATGAGCCGCCCGACCCAGGCGAGGGCGGAAGACGAGTGTCGCCGATCTCCACCGTGACCAGTTCGACGGGAACGCCCATCGATTCCGCTGCGATCTGCGTATAGATCGTATAGGTTCCGGTTCCGATGTCCGTCATGGCCGTTTGAACCGTGACGCGACCGTCTGGCGCCAGTCGCGCTCGGGCCTTGGCCGCAGCCATGAAGTTGCTGCGGATCGACGCAGACATGCCATAGCCGATCAGCCAGCGGCCATCGCGCATCGAGCCGGGGCGGGCAGGGCGCTTCTCCCAACCGAAGCGCTTCGCACCTTCGCGATAGCACTCAAGGAGGTTGCGAGTGGAGAACGGCTTGCCGGTCTCGGGATGCATCTTCGGCTCGTTGCGAATGCGTAGCTCGATTGGATCGAGAGCTGTGGCGTAAGCCAGCTCATCCATGGCTTGCTCAAATGCCAGCATGCCAATGGCTTCGCCGGGCGCGCGCATGTCGCCGGGCATGGGCAGGTCCAGGCGCACCAGACGATGCGTTGTGATCCGGTTCGGCGCCGCATACAGATGGCGTGTCGAGTCGACGATCTGCTCGGTGAACTCATCGAAGGTCGCAGTGTGACCTATCGACTCGTGCGCCAGCGCGATGAGCTTGCCGTCTTTCGCCGCTCCCAGCCTCACGCGCTGTATCGACTCAGTGCGATGCGCTGCATTCACGACCACCTGCTGGCGCGTCAGCGCCGTTTTTACCGGCCGGCCGAGCTCGCGTGCCGCAAGTGCGGAGAGCACGGCATCGGCTTCGGTTGCGAGCTTGCTGCCAAAACCACCGCCCACATACTTGCAGATGATGCGAACCTTCTCCGGCGGCAGCTGCAGAGTGGAGGCAATAACACTGTGACAATCCGTCGCTAGCTGGGCGGAGACGTACACCGTCACCGCGCCATTGTCCCAAACGGCCATGGAAGAGAGTGGCTCGATGGCGTGGTGATTTTGATAGGGCGTCTCGTAGGTGGCGTCGATCTTTACCGGCGCTGCGGCGAACGCGGAGTTGAAATCGCCCACGATCGAATCGGTGGGCAGGAAGCCGCGCACATCCTTCGGGGCGTACGCGCGCGAAGCTTTCACTCGGGTGACTGGCTTGTGTCCGTTGGCATAGCGAACCCTGACGCGCGCGGCCGCGTCGCGAGCATTCTCGAAACTCTCGGCCACGACCAGAGCGACCGGCTCGCCGTAATAGTGCACCTGAGCGTCGACGAGGAAGGGTCGGGCCACGCCGTAGGGGCTGCCGCCATGCTCGCCGACCTTATCCGCGGTGACATAGGTCGCCTGCTTCGGGGCATTGGCATGCGTCAGGATCAGCAGCACGCCCGGCACGACCTTGGCCTCTGCGGTATCGATGCTGATGATGCGCCCGTTCGAGATCCCCGCTCCCACGATGAACCCGTACGCTACCTTTCCGGCGCCCGCGTATTCATAGGCATAGGTTGCACGGCCGGAGACTTTCAGAGGTCCGTCGACACGATTCAGCGGGCGGCCGAGCACACCCTGCCGATCTTCGTCCAGGATGTTGCGTGGATAGCCAGGCGCGAGATCAGGCACGGGACTTCTCTCTGGATTGAGCGAGCGTGCTTGCGATGATTCGGCGCACCAGCGGGATTTTGAAATCGTTACCGCCATAGCCCTTGGCGCCAATCAGCTCCGCCTCAGCGGCCGCGGTCGGGCTGGCGCCGGAACCCAGCGCTGCTTCGGCCTTGCTCGCGCGCCAGGGCTTGTAAGCGACGCCGCCGAGCGCGATCTGATTGCCAGCTACAGCGACAGATACGAGAGCGAACGCATAGGAAGCACGGTCACGCACTTTGCGGTAGACCTGGCCGCCGGAGGGAGGCGGGGGCAGAGAAACTGAAGTGATCAGCTCGCCGGGCTTCAGCTGCGTCTCGATATTGGGATGCGTGTCCGGCGGCGTGTAGAAATCATTGAGCGTAATGGTCCGGGTGGTGCCTGCGGCAGACACCGTCTCCACCTTGGCATTCAGAGCCATCATGGCAACAGCCATGTCGGAGGGATGCACGGCGATGCAGGTATTGTTAGCGGCGAGCACGGCGTTGTTGCGATTGATGCCTTCGAGCGCGGAGCAGCCGCTGCCCGGCTCGCGCTTGTTGCAGGGCTTGTCGCGATTGTAGAAGTAGAAACATCGCGTTCGCTGCAGCAGGTTACCGCCCGTGGTTGCCTTATTGCGTAGCTGGCCGGAGGCGCCAGCGAGCAGAGCCTCACTCAGCACCGGATAGACCTCACGCACGTGCCGATCTGCAGCCAGAGCGCTGTTTCTCACCAGTGCGCCGATGCGCAGCCCGCTATCGGTCTGCTCGATCTTCGCCAGGGGCAACCGGCTCACATCGATCAGGTGTGCCGGAGTCTCGATCTGCAGCTTCATCAGGTCGAGAAGATTGGTGCCGCCGGCGATGAACTTCGCGTTCGGCTGGTCCATCACGGCGCGCGCCGCCGCTTGGGCGTCGCTGGCGCGCTCGTAGGTGAACGATCTCATGCGATGCCTCCCGCATCCTTGATTGCGGCGAGAATGTTGGGATAAGCGGCACAGCGACAGAGATTGCCGCTCATGCGCTCGCGGATCTCTGCATCGGACAGCGCAATCGAAGTTGCGGCCACATCCGCCGTGGCGTGGCTGGGCCAGCCTTTGCGATGCTCCTCCAGCATGCCCACAGCCGAGCAGATCTGTCCTGGAGTGCAGTACCCGCACTGGAAGCCATCGTGCTCGACGAATGCGGCCTGCATCGGATGCAGCTTGCCGGACGTGCCGAGTCCTTCGACGGTCGTGATCTTGTCGCCTTCGTGCATGACCGCAAGGGAGAGGCAGCTGACAATGCGCATGTCGTCCACGAGTACGGTACAGGCGCCGCATTGTCCATGGTCGCAGCCCTTTTTCGAGCCGGTCAGACGCAGGTGTTCACGCAAGGCGTCGAGCAAAGTCGTGCGTGTGTCGACGGACAGCGAGCGCACGGTACCGTTCACGTCTAATTGGATCTTCTGGATAACCGGCTTCATCGCTTGTGCGGGTTCCGCCGCGAACGTATCGCTGGAGCTAACTCCACTCAGGGCGGCGACTGCCGCGACGGATTGCAAAAACTCGCGGCGGGTGGGACCGTCTGTTGGGTTTTTGTCCGACATGCGCGCTCCATGGTCGAGGAAGCCCAGTTCAGCACGGTAGAGACACCGCGGCGCAGTCAATTGCTTTTGAATAAAGTCTAGTAGCGTGAGATGGACGCTGCAAGCGTGTAGAAATTGCAGTAGTAGCAGTAACCATTCGTTGACTTCGCAGCGAGGCATGACGTGCTGCAGCAATTCGTTACATGTGCCATTCGTTTGCGTCGGTGATCCTGTTGGCATGCGGCCGTGCATGAGCTTTGGACGCAGGCGGCGGACTTCACAGCCTGCGGGTCGACCCAACACTGTCCACGAAACTTCCACTGCCGGCAGTGTCGGATTTGAGGACGCTCGATCGTCCTTGGGTCGAGAGCGATTGATTTGACCTGGAGGAACAACAATGTCTGCGAATGCCGTCCGACTTCATCGCGTGCTTCGCTCGAAGCCCGAGCGCGTCTACCTTGCACTTCTAGACGCCGATGCAATGGCAAAGTGGCTCCCGCCCAATGGTTTTACCGGCAAGGTTCATCACCTGGATGCAAAGGTGGGTGGGACCTACAAGATGTCGTTCACCAACTTTACAACGGGGCACGCCCACTCGTTCGGAGGAACCTACCTGGAGTTGGTTCCGAATCAGCGCGTGCGCCACACGGATCGCTTCGACGATCCGAACCTACCGGGAGAAATGGTGACGGCCATCTCGATCGCGCCAGTCTCGGTTGGGGTGGAATTGACCATCATTCAGGAGGGAATCCCCGCCGCTATTCCGGTGGAGGCCTGCTACCTCGGTTGGCAGGAGTCACTCACATTGCTGGCGCAACTCGTTGAAGCGGAAATACCTGACGGCGCCTGACAGTATGCGTGGCCAGTCAAGCAGTGTGTTGGAAGGTTCGCGGCGCACTTGGACATCCACCCAACCTACCATCGCTGACGATGAGCGCCCAGTCGGATCCACCTACGGCGTATACGTAGACATTCGGGTTCCCCAATCTTCCTTGAACAATCTATAAGAGAGAGGTTCGGAGCTGGTTTGTCAGTAGCGGAGGCGATAACGATGCGTCTCACGTCGATCACACTTTGGCTATGTCTGGCAGTTACTGCGGTGGCTGCAGCGGCTGCAGAGACGGATTCCTCCGCTATCAATAAAGAGCATCCGGGTGACACTGCGTTGTCTCAGGACGCGAACGGGAAATTCCAGTACAAGAGTTTTCCTGGCTTGTCGGCTCTCTATATTTTCGACGGTGATGAGCCGGGCAAATCCAACTGCGGTGCCGACTGTATTTCCGCATGGTCGCCACTGATGGTCTCAGGCGGCGAGACCACTGAGAAGATTGGCGATTGGACCGTGATTGATAGGGAGCACGGCAAGCGGCAGTGGGTCTACAAAGGACAGCCGGTTTACACGCGCTACCACAACATGCCACCCGATCCGAGCAGCGAGAAGCAGGGCTTCCATCTGCTGAAGCCATAGTTGTTAGTACCCGGTTGGCTATGCGTCAGGGCGGCGTTGGGCCTTAACAGCCCGTATTCCCATCCGCCGCTGTTCGGAATTCTCTTGCTGTCCTTGACCCTGGCAGGTTGACCCCGAAGGGGGTCTCCGTGCTCTTTCGGCTTCGACTGCCGCTTCACGCTTTTTGGAGCCATCAAGGCGTGTTGCGTGACAGAATTCCGTCTTTTCGCGAATGGTCGCCCAGTGTCGAGCTCTATGGTCGCCGGCGTCTTTGGAGTGGATTTGATGACTCAGGAATGCCTGGGCCTGTGAATGATGGAAACTTCAGCTGCTTTGCCAATCCTTTACTCCTTTCGGCGCTGCCCGTACGCAATGCGCGCCCGGCTTGCATTGGCGGCCAGTGAGCAAGTTTGCGAACTACGTGAAGTCGTGTTGCGCGACAAGACCGCAGAGTTGCTCGAGGCATCGGCCAAAGGCACGGTACCGGTCCTGATTGACACGAATGGCAACGTCATCGACGAGAGCCTGGACATCATGCTGTGGGCACTGCGTCGCCGCGATCCCTTGGCATGGCTGACACCCATGTATGCAGGCCTGGCCGCGATGCTCGAATTGATCGAGGGCTGCGATGTTGGTTTCAAGGCGAACCTGGATCGTTACAAATACCCGGATCGTCATGCCGGCGCCGATCGCGAATTCCATCGAGCCGCGGGAGCGACGTTTCTGTTTCAGTTGGATGCACGGCTCGATCAAGGGTTTCTGTTCGGCGCTCGCGCCTCGCTCGCCG
Source organism: Steroidobacteraceae bacterium (assembly GCA_036498785.1). Taxonomy (GTDB): domain Bacteria; phylum Pseudomonadota; class Gammaproteobacteria; order Steroidobacterales; family Steroidobacteraceae; genus Steroidobacter. The sequence continues at coordinate 52,716 of DASYEW010000056.1, forward strand.
ATATAGCCATCGCGCCTTTCGTGCGCCAATTCGCCAATACCGATGAGGCTTGGTTTGAAGTGCAACCATGGTCACGGCTGATTCGCTGGGTGCAGGGCTTCATCACGTCGGATTTATTTGAGCGATCGATGCGCAAGTATTCGTGTTGGCGCCCAGGTGCCGAGGTGACTTTGTTTCCGGACTGAAGGGGAGGGCAGTTCATCTTCCTGTACGTTGCCGGATCATCGGCACTGGGCGAGGGGTGGGATTTCGGATTGCATGAAGCGCGGCGCGCTCGTTGATCGAACCGGCCCCTGAGCGGGACTTGATGCTGTCGTGCGTCCGTGAAAAGATGAACTGAACATTTGGAAATCTGCTGGAGACTCGCTTGGACGACAGACAGACATCGGGCCGCAAAGGTGCAGGGCAGTCACAGAGGCGGGACGAGAAGGCATGGATGATCGTCACCGGGGCGGGCGGCGGTATCGGCGACGCGGTCGCGCGGCGTCTGATCGCAGACGGTTGGTGTGTCTTCGCCACCGACATCGATACGCGGGTGCTGTCGTCGCTGCAATCCTGGCGACAAGATGATTCGCAGCTGCAATGTGCCGCAATGGATGTCTCCAAGCGTGCAGACATCGATGCCTGCGCCCGACTATTGGAGCGATCCGGCCGCGCAGTCGCCGGCCTGGTCAACGTCGCTGGCGTGTTGCAGGATGTGGTCCCGCTCCTTTCCATGAGCGAAGAACTCGAGAGCAGGGTCTGGGATGTCAACTACTTCGGCGCGAAGAGCTGCATCCAGGCATTCGCTCCGCTGATGATCGCCGGAGGCGGCGGCGCCATCGTGAACATCACCTCGATCAATGAATTCCGGCCGCTGCCTTTGCATGCCTACGCCCCCACCAAAGTGGCTCTCGGCGCGTTGACGCAGTTGGCGGCGGGAGAGCTTGGACCGCAGGGCATCCGCGTGAACTCGGTCGCACCGGGCTTCACGCTGACGCCGATACTCCGGGACAAGATTGCGACGGGGAAACGGGATGCCTCGGTGCTCGAGGCACACGCCTCGCTCGGCCGTCTCGTCGGCACAGATGAGATCGCGGCGGCTATCAGTTTCCTCGTCAGCGATCAGGCCAGCGCGATATCCGGCATCAGCCTGCCAGTGGATGCGGGCTGGCTCAGCTCATCGCATTGGATGAATTACCGGCAGCTCATGCAGTCATGAGGCGGCGTTTGACCTCGCTCTGAAGAAACGCGCCGCTCTCCCGGAAGGCGGCTCTTAGCCATTTCGCCTCACTCAGGATCGAGATCGTCGAACTCCGCAGGCGCCTCTTCGCCGCTCAGATCAGCGAACGGAGGCTGCTTGGATTCGAAGCGTTCGCGAGCAGCGAGTTCCGTCATCGCGGTAGCAAGAGCGCTGTTGAGTTCGTAAGCGCTCACATCGTAGCCTGCGTCGCGCATTGCGTTGCTGAACGCTTCAACATGCGCGCCGCCTGCTTGATACACCCACGGCGCGAAGTCCGGGTCGATATCCAGGTTGTTTGGATCTTCGTAGGATTGCTGGCACCCAGCCACGTTGGTCGCATGATAATTCCGGCACGTTTGCGGTCGCACCGAATAGATGGTGCAGCGTCCGTCGTTCAGGAACGGACATTTGACGTTGCGCTGCATGCGCTCGATCTCGTCGAGATTTTTCAGCGTCGCGCTATTGCCGCGCACTTCTGCGTAGACGCGCGCCTTTTCGTCGATCGTGAACGTGCGCTCGACGAAATCAAGGATGCTGAAGACTTCGACGGCGCGAACATCGACGCTGAAATGACAGCACCAGGTGCAGCCGGCGCGACAGGCGAGGGTGCCAACATCAGGGGCGGAAGCAATTCGTGCATCGTGACGCTGCTGCGAGTTTTCAAGTGCGCGCAGCGCCCCTTCACTTTGAATCTCTGCCCGCGCTTGTTTGTGCTCCTGCCGCAGAATGCCGCGAACATAGGCCAGGTCGATAGAGATCTCCATGGCTCGCAGTTTAGCCCTGATCCCGCAGGTTGGGCAGCCGGCATCGCTGATGCGTTACCTCGGCATCTTGTCAAATTTCGGCAGGGCGGGATCGAGGAGGTCCCAGGCGAAACCACGAACGCCGTAGGTCACGGCCTGTGGTTTGTATCGGCCCGGGTCATCCAGGCTTGTGGCGTGCACGGTGAACAGCTCGGGCATCGCCGCAAACGTCAGATACACCGGTGACCCGCAGGTCGGGCAGAAGCCGCGGGTCTTTATATTGCCGCTATCGGCCACGATGTCCCAATGCTGCGCTTTGCCTTTGAGTGTCACGCTCTGTTTGCTCGGGAACGTCAGGTAAGAGCCGTGTCCAGTGCCGCTCTTGTGCTGACAGTCGCGGCACTGGCAGTGATTCTGGAACACCGGTTCACCGGAGATTTGATATCGGACCGCGCCGCAAGCGCATCCGCCGGTATAGGGCTCGCTCAATTCCTTTCTCCCTGATCGGCGGCGATGGCGCCGATGCTTGGGACCACTTTCTTCCAGCCTTCGCCCATGCTCTTGAACGCGGAATCGTTCTTCGGCATGACGAATCCGGAATGAATCATTTGCAGGCGCGTGCCGTTGGCAACTTTGGAAAGGGTCCATGTCACTACAGTATTCAGTCGTGAACCGTAGCCAACGTTGCTTTCGTCGCCGCCTTGCCAGCTATAGGCGAGGCGCTGGTTCGGTATCGCTTCCAGCACCTGGCAGCGGATGGTTCCATCCCATGCGCCGGCTGCCTTGGTCTGGAAGGTGAAGTGCTTGCCTTTCACCGGCTCGAATCCGGTCGGCGCCATCAGCCAGCGGCCGATGAGTTCGCCGGTGGTCAACGTATTCCAGATCGTCTCCGGTGTGTACGGGAAGATCTCCTCCACGACGATGTCCTGGGTGTCGGTCTGCAACGCGGCGCTGTTCATGGATCGATCTCCTTCAAGAGACTGCGGAGGTTGGTGAATCGCTGCCGCCAGAAGACGCCGTAATGGCTCATCCAATCGACCAGCGGGGCGAGTCCTTTGGGCTCGGCGCGATAGAAAACATTGCGGCCCTCACGACGCTCGGCGACCAGGCCAGCCTGCTTCAACGATTTGAGGTGCTGAGAAATCGCGCCCTGTGTTACGTCGCTCCCGCGCGTCAGTTCGAGCACGGTGATCTCCTCCGACTTGACGACCCGCTCGAACACGGCTCGCCGAGTGGGATCGGCCAACGTCCTCATCACGGCATTGATCGGAGCAGCTTCAATCATGGCTATACATTAGTAATGGCTAATGCATTAGTCAATACTAATTTATGGAATCTGTGAGCGCAGAGTTCGCAGGGGGAATTGGGCGCAGCACAGCATTCCGGGGCATGGTCAGCTTGATCTACGAGGGCGGGCTCGAGGATCAAGAGAAGTCCGAGCGCTGGCAATCAGATCGCTTGCCACACACCAGGGCAGGGTGAATGCAGTACGCTCGCCGACGGCGCGAACGGGTCAGGCGAGATCAAGGATCGGCGGGCACTCCATTGAAGCGCTCAGGCATGACGGCCCTGAGCTACTTGAACGACTTGGTGTTGAGCTAATTGAGGACTGAACGAAGGTGAGGGCCAGTGAGCTCGCGCACGAATCAGCTGGCCAGCGGTGATTGATCTGGGTGTTCACCAACGAAACGCAATCGCAACTCCCGGACCGTTCAAGTCAAGACTCTCGATGATCGTGCCTGTCTTGAAATCGTAGTCCACGTACCTCCATGCCGCGATGACCTCACCCCAGCCAAGCGCATATCCGATCCCGAGCACGCCCTGCCAGGTGAACTGCGAATCACCCGTGCCGACGTCGAAGTAGTAGGGAACGAACCACCTGTGGCCAGGGCCGATGAGCCGCCCTTTGATGCCCACAATACCGTCCAGGTTCTCCAGTGTCTCTTGGCTGATTCCTTGGCGTCCCGTGCCGACGAAGGGACCGACGTCTGCGCTGAACGCCCAGTCGAATTTCTCCTTTAAGCTGAGCAGCCGTGTCCCTGCGAAGACATCCAGGTTCGCAATTGGCGTTGATAGCGCCTCGTACTGGCCCGCCAGCGTCCACAGCCATCCCTCGATATCGAGCGACGCGTCTGCGGTAATGCCTTGCGGAATCTGCGACCCCCCAATCATCAGATCCCGCGTCCCGGATTTCGATTGGCCGAGATCGACGTACAGAACATCCGTGAATCCTCCCCAGGAGCCCCTCTGCGCCTCAAACGTGCCCATGAAGACGAACTTGAGACTGCTGATGATCGCGTCGGCGCTGACGTCGATACTAGTGCCGCTGCTGGGGAATGCGGACGAACCGCCAACCGACGGTAAATAGCCGTAGATCGCTGCCCGGAACTGCCAATCCTCGCTAGGCGAGGCTTGTGCATCCGCTGGGGTGGGGAAGAGTACAGCGATGCCGAGAATCAGCATCGCGCTTGCAGCCGCCAACTGCATTCGGTCGGCAGGCTCGGCGCGATCTAACCGACGACCCCGGCCGCGATTCCTCGCCCCCCAGACGCTCATACCTTCTCCAGCGTTCTACCGGATGCGAGTTGCCAATCATCGCTCGCGGTCCTGCATGCTGGGTGGACTGCCGCGCTTTCGATTCCCTTCGCCTGAGTTGAAATACGAATCTTGCGGCACTGCAGGCCATCGGTGGACTTGAATGCGCCAAGGCCTTCGACCTTGCCAGAGTACTTGCCAGGGTACTTGCCGGAGTAACTGTCTGTTGAAGTGAGCCACTCGCGCGCTGTCGCCGGATTGGAGTCCGCAAGCACCAGGTTTACGGTATCGCTTATAAGCTGCTTGTCCTGCGCGGTGAAGTAGGACAGCGGTGTATTTCCAAGGAAGCCAAGGCCCGCCGCACTGCTGAGCATGGGAACGGCGCAGGCGATCATTGCGATGGCTAGCCGAGCGCATGCAGGTCTGTCCGCGGGCCATTGATTGCTCTTCGACACAGGCGCGCCCCGGCTATTCAATTCTAGTTCGGCCTTGCCGTCTCCATTCATGCGTGCAGATATGAGACTGAAGCTGGGGCCCTACCGCGGAAAGAGGCTAGAGCATCCGAGCCACGCGGCAGCGACGTCATGCGTCGGAATGATCAGAAACCCAGACAGCATGGTCACACCTCGTGCTCGCGGCGCTTCGCGACTACGCACTCACAGGATAGTCAAGGATGGCTACCCGGCAATAGGTGGAAGGGGGCGTTTGTGCCCCGTCAATGTGACGTTGCCGCGTCGTGAGCGACGGTCGATCAACATGAAGCGCGTGCGTCGGCTCTATCGTCTAGAAAGTCTGCAATTGCGCCATCGGCTCTGCCGGCGAAAACACATGAGTTTGCGCCGGGGCATTCCACCCAAGGCATCGCGAGCGCAGGAGCGTTGGAGCATGGATTTTGTGCACGACTTGCTCATCGATGGTAGAGCGTCTCGGGTGCTCACGGTGGTGGATCAATGGAGTCGCTGGAGTCCGATCCTGGAGGTGGGCTCCAGCATGACTGGGCAGGCCGTCGCCGAGGCGTTGGGCCGCGTCATCCCGCAGATGGCATTCCCACCTCGATCACCGTGGATCATGGCACCGAGTTCACCTCGCATGCACTGGATGAGTGGGCGTATCGGCGTGGCGTGAAGCTTGACTTCACCTGCCCCGGGAAACCCGCACAGAACGGGCACATCGAATCGTTCAACGGACGACTACGCGGTCGTTCCACTGGAGACGGCAAATTCAAGCTTCGCGGCGTGAAGACTCGACGCTGAATACAAATGAGAGTTGCTGAGCGAGGCGCCGGCAGCTCGGTCGGCATCGCGCGCTAAATCCAGTTCTCAGCGCGCGCCATCTCGTCAGTGAACCTGACCGGCGCGCTCTAGATGTCGTGCACTCGGCTCGCGGCCGCGAAGACTATCTAAGCGGCCGGCTCACTTCTCTCGTGTCCACCAGATTACAGGCGGAAGTCGATGCCCTGAGCGAGCGGCAGATCCTTGCCCCAGTTGATCGTGTTGGTCTGTCGCCGCATGTACGCTTTCCACGAGTCCGAGCCGGATTCGCGCCCGCCGCCGGTTTCCTTTTCACCGCCGAAGGCGCCGCCAATCTCCGCCCCGGAGGTGCCCAGGTTGACGTTGGCGATGCCGCAGTCGGAGCCCAGCTGCGACAGGAAATACTCCGCATGCTGCAGGTTATCGGTAAAGATCGCCGACGACAGGCCCTGCACGACTCCGTTCTGCATGGCTATTGCTTCGTCCAGCTCGCCGTAGGGGATCAAGTAGAGAATCGGGGCAAACGTTTCTGTCTGCACGATCTCCCACTCGTTCTTCGCAACCGCGATGACGGGCTCGACGAAATTGCCGGGACGATCGAGGCACTTGCCGCCGCAAAGGATCTCTGCGCCGGCCTGCCTCAAAGCAGCCAGCGCCTGTTCGAAGCGCTTGACCGAGGACTCATCGATCAACGGGCCCATCAATGTCTTCGAGTCCAGTGGATCACCGATCCGCACCTGCCCGTAGGCGCGCACCAGCTTCTGCTTCAATTCCTCGAGGCGCGATTTGTGCACGATGACGCGGCGGGTCGAAGTGCAGCGCTGGCCGGCCGTGCCGACCGCGCCAAAGACGATTCCGGGAACAGCGATGTCGAGATTTGCGAACTCATCGACAATGATGGCGTTGTTGCCGCCCAGTTCCAGAAGACTCTTGCCCATACGCGCCGCGACCCGCTCACCGACCTTGCGTCCGACCGCGCTGGAGCCGGTGAAGGAGACCAGATCGATGCGACGATCGTCGACGAACTGCTCGGCGAGCCGGTTGTCACCGTCGTTGATCAGATGGAAGATCTCCGGCAGGCCCGCATCGGCCAACACCTCGTTGCAGATCTTCTGTACCGCGACGCCGCACAAGGCGGTCTTCGGCGACGGCTTCCAGATGTTGACGTTGCCACAGATCGCCGCGATGCATGCGTTCCAGGCCCAGACCGCGACAGGGAAGTTGAACGCCGAGATGATGCCGACAACGCCGAGCGGATGCCATTGCTCGTACATTCGATGCTGCCGGCGCTCCGAATGCATCGTCCTGCCGTACATCATGCGCGACTGCCCGACCGCAAAGTCGCAGATGTCGATCATTTCCTGCACTTCGCCATCGCCTTCGGCCTTGATCTTGCCGTTCTCGAGGCTCACCAGGCTTCCGAGCGCATCCTTGTTGTCGCGCAACGCATGGCCGAGACGCCGGATGACGTCGCCGCGCAGCGGCGCTGGCACTTTGCGCCACTCGACGAAGGCTTCCTTCGCTGCCAGGACGACGCGGTCGTATTCGATTTGCGTAGTTGCCCGTACGCTCGCAATCACTTCGTTAGTCGTTGGATTGATCGACTCGATGAGCGGCGCGGATTGCGTTGCCGAGGAGCGCGAACCGGACCAGGTGCCGGGATTCGTTTTCTCGAGACCGAGTCGTTGCAGTATGCCATTCATTGCCATTGCCCTTTCGTTTGCGGTAGCGGCCAATCTCGCCGCGCGATGAGTTGCGTCGGCAACTGATGTTGCCGCCGTGTGCGTAATAATTGCCGGAGTGATTATCGGGAGTGCTGCATGCAGCGAGTCGTACTATAGGATGGAGGAGCATTCATCGACAAGCCACTGACGGAACGCGAGCAGCGGAGGGTAGTCCGCGCGGTCGGTCGGCCAGAACAAATAATAGCCACCGGTCGTGCGCAGCGGTCGGTCAATGGCGCAGACCAGGGCGGAGTGTTTCAATTGTTCCTCGAACAAGAACGTTGGCAGCAACGCTACTCCCAGCCCCGCGGCGGCAGCGGCGCCGACAATGTTCCACTGATCAAACAGCATCCCGCGTACGTTATCGAATGCTACTGAGTTATGGCCTAGCCATTGCTCCCAGGCATCGGGGCGCGACTTCAGATGCAGCAGCGGTGCTTTAGGTAGATCCAACGGTTGCTTGAAAGAGTACTGCTTTTGCAAGCCGGGACTGCAAAACGGCGTCACCACGTCGCCGCACAAAAAAGTTCTCTCGGTCCCCGTCCAGGTATCGGTGCCGTAATGTATGGCGGCATCGAGAGATTTGGTGCGGAAATCAAAAGGTGAGGTTTGCGTCACAAGATTCACGGTCACGTTCGGACTGGAAACCATGAATTTTGGCAGCCGTGGCACCAGCCAATTTGCTCCGAAGGTAGGGAGCACCGCGAGGTTGAGAGTTCCACCTGCGGGATTCGCTCGCAAGTTCATGGACGCGGCGCCGATGTGTTCCAGGCTCTCGCGTATTTCCCGAGCGTAGGCGTGACCCGCCGCAGTGAGTCGAATTGTTTGTCGTTCCCGCCAGAACAACGGTACGTCGAGTTGCAACTCCAGCAGCTTGATCTGCCGACTGACGGCACTCTGCGTGAGATTCAATTCGGCAGCAGCGGCGGTGACGCTGCCGGTGCGCGCGGCCGCCTCGAATGCGGAGAGTGCTGCCAACGAGGGCAAGAAGCGGCGCGGTATTTTCATTCCAATCTCATTCTAATACAGAAGAGTGCTGTCAAAGAGGGCAAAAGCGGCGCGATATCTTCATGTCGGTCTCATTCCGAGTCTGAATAATGTGTTGCCGAATGACGCGTATCTTGTGTGGGTGCCCCTGCCTATTATGCGTGCGACTTGCTGAAACTCGTCAACATTATTGGAGAATTCGAACGGCCCCAGCGCGCACCGAGTTGGCATTAAATTTTGTGTAGATCGCGAATGCTATGTCGGCAGTTGATACTGCTCAGGCAGCAGCGGCGGTATGTGTTACGGCAATAGCGGAGGCGCTAGGCCGTTGCGGACAGTTTGGTGCCTGGTGACGCAGTTTGAGATGGGCCTTATCGGATTCCCTGTTGGCACACCAAGCACACGATCACCAAACACACGACCAAATGGGCACTGCGTTTATGAGTATGGAAAAGTATCAACCCACTCCCAGGGCACAGGCGTTCTTGGAGAGCGTTCGTAACGGCAAGTACAAGCGCGAAATCATCACCGGGCTCGGCAAGTTCATAGACGGCAAGGTGCCCGAGGACATGCAAACCCTTTATACGCCGGAGCAGCTGAAAGACCTGCTGGCGCTGCGAGGCACGGAGCGCGACGTCGAGGCGCGCATGCCGGTCAAGATCACGCGGCATTATTTTGAGCTGGCGAAGCACAGCAAGGCGCTGCAGACGCTGGTCAGGGCGGATCCGAAGGAAACTGCCGACATGGGCGGCGCTGCGGATCCAGGTAAACAGATGAGTTACAGCCCAGTGGAAGGCCTGATCCACAAATACGAGCTCGGGCTCATTTATGTCGCATCGACTTGCTCGGCACATTGTCGCTTCTGTTATCGCGAGGAGCTGATCGCGCAGAAGGAAGTGGAGCGGCCGGACGGCACGTTTGCGCCGAAAGGTCTCGCTGTGATCACTGACATTGTTGCCTATATCAAGCAGCATAACGCTGAGGTGGCGAGCAATGGCGGGCGCCATCCCCGCACGGGACGAGAGAAACTGCGAGAGATTCTTATGTCAGGCGGCGACCCGATGGTGCTTGCCAACAAGAATCTCGCGGAATGGTGGTCGGCGCTCGCCGACACGGGTATCGACTCCATCCGCATCGGCACCAAGGAAGCCGCCTTCTACCCAGAGCGTTTCGACGAGACCTTCTTTGAGATGCTGGATAACTTCCACGCGGCGTATCCCGGCACGCGACTTCGGTTCATGGTGCACTTCAACCATCCGGACGAGTTCCTGAAGAAGGACGAGCGGGGTATGTACATCGATGACCCGCAAGGCGGGCTCGAGTGGATTCCCGCGACCAAGCGCGCCATCGAAGGTTTCGGTCAGCGGTCATGGCTGACGGTCGACAATCAGGCGCCGATCATCAACGGCATCAACGATGACGCCGACGCCTTGCGCATCATGCAGCGGGAGATGCGCCGCAACCGCGTGGAGAATCATTACTTCTTCTGCGGACGCGACATCATCGGTCACAAGGCCTTCAATGTCCCGATCGAACGCGTCTGGCAGCTGCTGAATGAATCGCAGAAGGGGCTATCTGGCGTTGAGGCGCATGCTCGCCTGTCCATTACGCACTACAAGGGCAAGACGGAAGTTGCCGCCGTGAGCAACAAGCCTTTGGCGGGCATTCCCGGCACCGAGAACGGGTTTGTCGTGCTCAAATTGATGCGAGGCGCGGAGGACGCAAAGGATCGCGGCAAGGTGACAATCGTAGGCCGCAATCCCGAGGCGATCTGGTTCAACGACTATGACGATCGCGTCATTTACGACGAAGCAGGTCTTTTCGCCGACGTCAAACAGGTGAAGTCGCCAGAGCCTGCTGCTGCGAACTCGACGCTGCTGCAGCGCAAAGCTTGATGGCGGAAGGGATGCGCCGTGACTTACGTTGTTGGTGAGAACTGCATTAAATGCAAGCATACTGATTGTATTGAAGTATGCCCCGTAAATTGTTTCTACGAAGGTCCGAACACGCTGGTCATACATCCCGATGAATGTATCGACTGCGCGCTGTGTGTTCCAAAGTGTCCGGTGAATGCAATCTATGCCGAGGCCGATCTGCCTGAAGATCAGGCGGCGTTTCTCGAGTTGAATGCAGAGCTCGCACAAGTTTGGCCGAATATCACCGACCGGAAGGAGCCGTTGCCCGAGGCGGAACAATGGAACGGTGTGCCGAACAAGCTGCAGTACCTGGTGCGCTAGTGGTGGATCGTTACGTGCCGTCGTGGACCTGTGCGGGATTCAGAGATAATCCGTGATCGACAAACGTTTTGATCTTGCTGCCGCTGTCGCCGATATAAGCGACGGGGCTACGGTTCTCGTTGGCGGTTTTGGCGCGGCAGGCAGTCCGATCGAGTTACTGCATGCGCTGATCGACCAGGGGGCGAAGAACCTGACCGTGGTCAGCAACAATACCGGTAGCGGCAATGTCGGGCTTGCCGCGCTGATCGGGCGGGGGCGCGTGGCGAAGGTGATATGTTCCTTCCCACGGACGGCGAACTCGACCGTGTTCCAGGACAAGTACCGGGCCCGCGAGATTGAACTGGAGCTCGTTCCGCAGGGGACTCTGGCCGAGCGGTTGCGTGCCGGGGGCGCCGGGATTCCAGCGTTCTATACGGCCACAGCCGCTGGTACTCGTCTGGCGGAAGGGAAGGAGACCCGTCGATTCGGCGACCGCGAATTCGTTCTGGAATATGGGTTGCGTGCCGACTTTGCACTGATCAAGTGCAGGCAAGCGGATCGGCTGGGCAATCTCGTCTATAACAAAACGGCGCGCAATTTCGCGCCGGTCATGGCGATGGCAGCGAAAACGACGATCGTGCAGACGGCAAGCTATGTCGAGGCTGGCGGCATCGATCCCGAAACCGTCATTACTCCCGGCGTGTTCGTCCACCGGATTGTCACGGTTCCAAACCCGCTTCAGGAGTCAGCGCTGGTCGCCGCTGGTGCGAGTTATCCATGAGCGAAACGATTCAGAAAGGCGTCGGCTGGAGCCGCCGCGAGATAGCGCGCAACATCGCCCTCAGCATTCCAGATGGTTCGGTGGTCAATCTGGGGATCGGTATTCCAGAGTTGGTCGCGAGCTACATTCCGCCGGATCGCGAGGTGCTGTTTCACACCGAAAACGGGCTGCTCGGAATGGGGCCGCCGCCAAAGCCGGGCGAGGAAGACCCGGAACTGGTCAACGCCGGCAAGCAGCCCGTCACGGCGATTCCGGGCGCCGCTTACTTTCATCACGCGGACAGCTTCGCGATGGTCCGCGGCGGACATATCGACATCTGCGTGCTTGGCGCGATGCAGGTTTCCCGACGCGGCGATCTCGCAAACTGGTCGATGGGCGATAGCGATGCCGCTCCGGCGGTTGGCGGCGCCATGGATCTCGTCTCGGGCGTCAAGACGATTTTCGTCGCCATGACGCATTGCTCGAGCGATGGAACTCCCAAGATCGTCGAAAGATGCACCTATCCGCTGACCGGCGCCGGGGTCGTCAGCCGCATCTATACCGACCTGGCAATCCTCGATGTTCGGGATGGAGAGATTGGAGTCGTGGAACTGGCGCCAGGTGTGGATTTTGCAACGCTGCAACGTCACACCGAGGCGAACCTGGTGATCAACCGAGTGCCGCGCACGGCCTGACAGCGGCGCCATTGGACGAGCGTAAGAACATGATTAACCCGAAATCCGAAGACAACACTGCATCTGCCGCGGCTATTTACGCAAGGGCGCTCGCCGTCATGCCTGGGGGCTGCAGCCGCAACACGGTGTTCCGCAATCCGCATCCCATTTATGCGGCGCGCGGTGAAGGTTGCTACCTCATCGATATCGAAGGCAGGCGTCGAATCGACTTTGCCAACAACATGGCAGCGTTGATTCACGGGCACGCGGCGCCAGCCATCGTTGCCGCCGTAACCGAGCAGGTACAGCTCGGGACCGGCTACACAATGGCCACCGAAGTCGAGGTGCAGTACGCAGAGTATCTATGCGATCGTGTGCCGTCCTTCGACAAGATTCGCTTCGTCAATTCGGGAACGGAAGCCGTGATGTGCGCGCTGAAAGCGGCGCGTGCCTTCACCGGGCGGCCAAAGATCGCCAAAGTCGAAGGCGCGTATCACGGCTTGTACGACTACGCGGAGATCAGTCAGACCTCGCAGCCGGCGAATTGGGGCGACGCCGAACGCCCTGAGAGCGTGCCGGTAACCTATGGAACGCCGAGCTCTGCCGTGGCGGATGTCGTCGTCATTCCGTTCAACGACATCGATCGCGCCATCGCCATCCTCGACGATCACGCTGCAGAGTTGGCCTGTGTGCTGATCGATCTCGTACCCCATCGGGTTGGCTTGATGGCGGCGAGCCCCGAGTTTGTGGCGGGTTTGCGCGAGTGGACGCGGAAGAACAACGTGCTGCTCGTTCTGGACGAGGTCATTACGTTGCGCTGCTGCTTCGGCGGCGCCCAGGAAATCTTCGATCTCAAGCCTGACTTGACGGCAATGGGCAAAATGATCGGCGGCGGATTCCCGGTTGGGGCGTTGGCGGGTCGTGACGACGTCATGAGTGTGATGGATCCACGGACCGAGCCGGTCCTATTCCCGCATTCGGGGACCTTCTCCGCCAATCCGATCACCATGGTCGCCGGGTTGGCGGCGATGCAGGCCTTTGATCGGGCCGCAGTTTCCAGATTGAACCAACTGGGCGATCTGGCACGCGCCCGTCTTACCGAGGCCATCAAGATCGCGGGCGTTCCGGCGTGTGTGACCGGTATCGCGTCGATGTTCCGTATTCACATGAAGGAAACACCGCCTGCGAATTATCGCGAGGCTTATGTATCCGCCGTGGAGAAATCCATGCGTCAGGCATTCCTCGATCACATGCTCGAAAACGGCATATTGCTTGTCAATACTTGTACCGGTATGTTGTCAACGGCGATGACCGACTTCGAAATCGACACGTTGGCGGAAGTCGCTGTGAAGGGATTCAAGAAGATCAAAGATAAAGTCAAGTAAACGCGACGACATAGAATCGTCGCAGCACGCGCTACGCGCAATTGGGGTCATCGCTTGGAAAGAAGAACCATGTCTGCTGCAGGCCGAGAATTGGTGCCTCTCGTGGTTAGCTTCACCGATGATCCTCGTGTCGTGAAAGAGGCGGCAACCGAGGACTACACCACCCATGTCGTGCCGCGCTCATGGCGCGCCAGCAAGAAATCGCTGTCCATGTCGTGGTACTCGCTGGTCAGCGGGATGTTTTACCTCGTTACGGCGGCAACCCTCGCCTCCGTAGTGGGCACGGTGGACACCCTGATAGGCATCGTGCTCGCTTGCATCGTGTTTGGAGCCTTGGGGTACATCACCTCGAAGTATGCGGCCGAGACTGGACTGACCGTTGCGCTGGTTTCCCAGAGACTGTTCGGAGCTTCGGGATCCATCGTTGCGCCGCTGATTCTCACGGCTACTGCGATGTACTACGCGGTGTTCGAGAGCACCGTGATCGCTCACGCCCTTCACGCCTTCTTCGGCGGACTGGGCATCCGCGTCTGGTACGCAATCGCGGTCGCGATGAACTTGCCCCTGGTCATTGGGGGGATCCGGCGCTGGATGGACAAATACAACGCAGTGTTGCTGCCCGTCTACTGGGCGGGGCTGATCCTGGTCGTCTTCCTGGCCGCAACCAAGGTCGATACCAGCGGGTGGCTGGCGCACAAGCCTTCAGCCGCTGCCGATCTGGCAGCCCCGGGATGGTTGTATGCGTTCTTTGTCTACCTTGGCGTGCTCGTGCTGGTCATGTTCACCCTGGACTTCGCTCGTTTCGGAAAAGTCCAGGATGGCAAGGTCAACGGCATTGTCACGTTCGGACCGGTCTTCTATGTCTTCGTCTATCTCGCCAACGGGCTGCTCGGAATCTTCATCGCGTACGCTGCCGGCCTGTCCGCCGGGGTTTCATCGGAGACCATCGTCGAGTTCATCATCACGTTGATGGGCGGCTGGGGGCTATTGCTGGTCTGGGTAACCCAAGCGCGCATCAATACCGCGAACTTCTACGTTGCCTCGACCAACATGGAGGATCTGTGGACGAGACTGTTTCGTCGCAAGATTTCGCGAGTCGGAGCGGTGCTCATCTGCGGCGCCATCATTTACGTCTTCATGCTCAGCGATGTGATGAGCTACCTGCTGGTTGCGCTAGCCTGGCAAGGAGCGTTCATCGCTTCCTGGGTCAGCATCCTGCTGGTCCACGTCATTCTGGAAAAGGACAAGCTGACCGAGTTTCGCCCCGGCCGGCTGATCGGTTTCAGCGCGGGCGCATGGATCTGGATCGGTAGTTCCCTACTCGGCGTGCTCTTCTATCAATTTGGAGGAACCGTCGGAGCGGTGTGGTCGACGCCGGTGACTTTCGCGATCAGCGGAATCCTGTTCGCCGCGACGTACAGAAGTCAGCGCCGTAAGGTCCTGCTGCAAAGGGGCGGCGATCCGCGGAACGAAGTCGAGGATGCCTGGGAGGCTCGCGTGCAGTGCCACGTCTGCGACCATAGCTATATCGCGGTCGAGATGGACCGTGACCCCAGTGTGGCGGGTAGTCCGGCGATATGCGCAGGCTGTGCTGCGATAAACAGCAGCTACCGCAGAGCCTGCATTGCCGAGCACGAATCCAATGCTGCGATTGGCGGCGGGCGCTTGTCTGAAGGCGATGCCGTGGCCTGAACGGTCGCGGTGATGGGCTCATGAGGCGCCCCGACACCAACATGAAGCCGGCCATCAAGAAGCCGGCGATCATCAAGCTGAACGATCATGAAGCCGACCGATCACGAAGCCAAAGGGCTTCGTGATCGTTGCTTCGAGCGGCGAGGTCAACGCGCTTTAGGCGATGGCGGGCTGTAGGCCATGCAGACCACCTCGACCTTCAGGCCCGGCAGCGCCAACCCTTCCACGCCGAACGCGTCGCGAGCGGGGAGTCGGCCAGGCTTGAAATAGGTGACATAAACCTTGTTGAAATCGGCCCAGGTCGAGATGTCATCCAGCATGACGGTGCACTTGAACACGTCGTCCATGCTGCTGCCGTGGGCCTTCAATTCAGCGGACAGATTCTCCATGGTGAGGCGCGTCTGCTCCGTGACGCTGTCGGGCAGGCTGCCGTCCGGGCGAGTGCCGATCTGTCCCGTGAGATACAGGACGTCCCCAACCCTCACTGCGGCCGAATAGGCTGCACTGGGGTCTTTTTCAGGAAAATACTCGACGGGCGCGCGCGTAGCCGCCACCGCCATGCTGCCGACGCCAAGACCCAGTCCAACGCAGAGAGCACCGACTCGAAGCTTCTTATTCATAATCATTGGTTTCCTTTGTGCTGTTTCGTCGCAAGTTCCGCTGCCGCCAGGTCCTCGAGGGCCGAGCCGACAGACTTGAATAAAGTAATCGTCTTTGGTGAGCGTCGCTGGGGGCAGGTGCCGCGAGCCAGATCGAACAGGTCGCCAACAATATCTGCCTTCTTGAGCACGCCGCTCGCCAGCGCTTGAACGATCTCACCGGCTTCGGCGATTGCACCCGCACGAGTGTCGACATAAACATCGGCCACCGACACTGCCTCGCCGTCGGCTTCGCTCATCTGCGGCGTGAATGCGCCGACTAGATCCAGATGCTGTCCCTCACGCAGCCACCGCCCCTTGATCAGCGGCTCGGTTGCAAGTGTTGCGCATGAAACGATGTCGGCGGCTTTCACGGCGGATTCGAGGTCTGCCACCGCCGTTATCGAATAGGGTGCATTCCCCAAGCTATCGGCCCCCAGGCTATCGGCAAGGCGCCGCGCGGACTCCGGTCTACGGCCCCAGATCAACACGCGTTTCAACGGGCGCACAGTGGCGTGCGCGCGGATCAAATAGGGGGCCAGCTTGCCGGTGCCGACCATCAGCAAGGTTGCCGAGTCCGCGCGCGATAGATATTTCGAGGCGAGCGCCGAAGCGGCAGCGGTGCGTCGTGCGGTGAGCTCCGCTCCATCCAGCATCGCAAGCGTCTGCCCGGTGGTTGCATTCAACAACAGATAACTAGCGCCAACCGACGGCAGATTGTTCTCCAGGTTGCCTGGAAAGACCGTCACAAGCTTGATGCCCAGAATACTGCCGGCTCGCCACGCGGGCATCAGAAGCAGAGTGCCGTCCGCGTGACCAGGAACTTGTATCTGGTGCTGCGTCCTGTCGGGTACTTCCACCTCGCCGGCAAATGCAACTTCAAGCGCTTCAATAAGCCGATCGTAAGGCAGCGATTGCGCGACTGCCTGTGCGTTGAACGTAATCATCCGCAGAATGTAGCGAGGTATTTACGAATGCGCCAGCAGTGCGTGGCTGAATAGCGATTTGAGTGAACTGAACTCAAAGAGCCGAGCGTCATTCGCGATTAGTCAACGGGTGTCTGGAACCTGGACTTCCCGTGGTGGGTGATAGCACTGCCGATACCTGAATGCGTTTGCGCCAAAGTCATTCCGATTCTGAATTACATGTTGCTGTAACCTCGATTTTAATCACATTGTCCAGGCGTGAGACTCCGTACGTCGCGTCCGTCCCACTGGACGCCGGGGGATAAGAATGACCAACACTTTCGTCCTGACGCCGGAAGCACTGTGACGGCGCAGTCAAGCACAGTTGCATGCGATTTGCGTGCGTCTTCCGATCAGAACACGGAGCGTTCGGCCTTGCAGAATGATTCTCGGACCCATGGCCTTTGGGAGGCGTCCGCCCCCCCCGCGCCCCCGACAACGATGTTGGACGGCGATACCACCGCGGACGTGGTCATTGTCGGCGCCGGGTATACCGGCCTCTCCACGGCGTTGCACCTTGCTGAAGAAGGCCGGTCCGTTGTGGTACTCGAGGCGGCTGAAATTGGCTTCGGCGGCTCAGGTCGCAACGTCGGGCTCGTGAATGCCGGGATGTGGGTGAAGCCCTCCGATGTTTGCGAGGCTTTGGGCGAAACGCTGGGGCGCCGGCTCATCGATCGATTGAGCGACGCGCCGAGTCTCGTCTTCCAGCTTGTTGACAAATACGGCATGGATTGCCAGGCCGTCAATAACGGAACCCTGCACTGTGCGGTGGGTGCAAGCGGACTGAAAGACATTACTGAACGCGCGCGGCAATGGGAGGCGTTGGGAGTTCCCTTGGAGCTGCTGGACGCGAACGGCAGCCGTCAAAAAATCGGGACCAATGCCTATCGCGGAGCGCTACTGGATCGTAGAGCTGGAACAATTCAGCCGCTTGCCTATGCGCGCGGCTTGGCGCGAGCGGCGATCTCGCGCGGCGCGACGATACATACATCGAGCGCCGTCACCTCCGCAGAACAAGTTGCAGGAGGATGGAAACTGAAAACCGAGCGTGGGAGTGTCACGGCACCCTGGGTAGTTGTTGCTACCAACGCTTACTCGATAAACCAGTGGAAGGTGCTGCAGACAGAGCTGATTCGATTGCCGTACTTCAATATGGCGACTCGGCGGCTCAGTGACTCGCTGCTGGCCTCCATTTTGCCGGAACGCCAGGGCATCTGGGACACGCGCGCAGTGCTGTCATCGCTGCGCCTCGATGTTGAAGGCCGTCTGGTCTTCGGCAGCGTGGGTGCGCTGCGTGGTACCGGAATCTCCATCCATCGAAGCTGGGCACGTCGAGCCCTTCTCAGATTGTTCCCGCAGCTGCACGGTGTCGAATTCGAACACGAGTGGTATGGCTGGATCGGGATGACGAGCAATTCACTACCGCGATTTCATTATCTCGACCGCAATGTCGTTTCCATGAGTGGCTACAACGGCCGAGGAATAGCTCCCGGTACTGCGTTTGGCCGCGATCTTGCGCTGCTGGTTTCCGGACGCATCGCTGCAGCCGACCTGGCCCTGCCGCTGACTGACCTGGCGAGTCCGGGTTTCAGGGCAGCAAGAGAATCGTTCTACGAAATAGGTTCACAGGTGGCACACATAACGGGCGACAGATTCTGAGCGATATAGACGGGGAATAGGGAAGGTTTCCTGCTTTTTGTACTTGGGGGACTAACTAGATCATGGGGAAGTAACATGCCTTATTCCAATGTAGTTGAATATTACCGACAGAATACCGGACCAAGCGACAGGGCCGAATTGAAGGCGCCGACGACAATCAGCGCAGCAGTTCTGCTAGTTGTCGCAGCCGCACTAGCGACTGGGCCTCTGCCCAGCTACGCGCAGGAAGCAAGTGCAGGCCCACAGACAACGCAGCGAGCTCCGGTTGTTGATGAGGTCGTTGTAACCGGATCGCGCATCGGTCGTGCCGATGGCTTCGAGGCGCCGACGCCAGTAACCGTTCTGGGCGTTGCCGAGCTGAAGTCATTTGCATCGGACAACATTGCCGACGCGATAAACACGATGCCGGTGTTCGCCGGCAGCGCGACGCCAGGATCGAGCATCCAGAACGCAAGCTCGGGTTCAGCATCGATGAACGTGCTCAACCTCAGAGGCCTGGGCATCAGTCGCACGCTCGTGTTGTTGGATGGCATGCGCGTCGTCGCTTCGGCGCTCGACGGCTCCGTCGACGTCAACACCATCCCGCAAGAGTTGATACAACGAGTTGAAGTCGTCACGGGCGGCGCGTCCGCCGTGTACGGGTCCGACGCCGTGGGTGGCGTGGTCAACTTCATCACGGACTCGAACTTCAGCGGTTTGAAAGGTAGCGTGTCGGGTGGCGAGACCAATTACTCGGACAACAAGAAGATCGCAGCCTCGCTCACCGGCGGCATGGACTTCGCCGACGGTCGCGGTCATGTCGTAGGCAACGTGTCCTACCGTAAGGCGGATGGCATTGCAGTGAACCGTCGACCCTGGAACCTGCAGGGTTGGCAGTTCATGTTCAACCCGAATTACACGCCGACCAACGGTCAGCCGGAGCGCATCCTGCTGAATCACGTCGCGACCAGCGATGGCTACCGCAGCGGCATCATCTCCAATACCGCTCTGCGTGGTACCGCATTCGGTCCGGGCGGAAATCCTTTCCAGATCCAGTTTGGCGACCTGGTCAGAGACCCGGACATGCACGGCGGGGATTGGAAGACTACCGACGTGCGCGGTACGCCGGAAGGTCAGACCCTGGCACCGGATTCAGAGAATACGAATTTATTCGTGCACGGCACCTTCGATATCACAGACAACATCAAGGCGTTTGCCGAAGCCAGCACCAGCCATGCTACGAGCTATAACTGGGCATACAGCTACGAATGTAATTCCTGTTTCACCATCAAGGCGGGTAACCCGTTCATTCCGGCGAGCGTCGCCTCCCAGATGTCATCGCTCGGCATCACGTCGTTCAAGATGGGCACGCAGAATCCGGACCTGGGTATCCTCGCGACCGATGCCGACCGTACGGTCAACCGCTACGTCGCAGGCTTCAAGGGAGATTTCGACATGTTCGGTTCCAGCTGGAACTGGGATGTCGGCTACACGAAAGGTATTTCGAAGCAGGACATCATCGCCCGCAATTCCGAGCGCAAGACAAATCTGAACCTGGCGCTCGACGCGGTGACCGATCCAGCTACCGGTAAACCGGCTTGCGCTTCGACACTGATCAATCCGACCAACGGTTGCGTGCCCTACAACCCCATGGGCCTGGGCGTGAATTCGCAAGCCGCTATCGACTACGTCAACGGTAACGGACTGTATCCGTTCAAGAATGAAGAGCTGCAGCAGGACCAGGCGGCCGCCAACGTCACGGGCTCGCCATTCTCCAATTGGGCCGGCCCGGTATCGGTCGCGGTGGGTGTTTCTTATAAAAAGGATCAGGTCTCAGGCAAGAATGATCCGATTTCACCAACCCGCGACTGGTATATCGGCGGTTACGGTGTGACCAATGCCAGCGTCAATGTGACCGAAGAATATTTGGAGACCGACATTCCGTTGGCGCGCAATATTCCCGGACTCGAAGCGCTGGATCTGAACGCCGCGATCCGTAGCGCGGATTACAGTTCGTCGGGCAGGTTGACCACTTGGAAACTCGGCGCCACCTGGAAGCCGATCGATTCAGTCACGTTCCGCGCCACCAAGTCGCGAGATGCTCGTGCGCCGAACCTCAACGACCTGTACGCCAACGGCGGCGGCGGCCTGAGCTCGGCAACGAATCCGTTCACCAATACACCGCTGATCCTGATTCCGGCGCCGACGACCGGCAACCCGAACCTGCAACCGGAACTGGCCGATGGCCTGGGCCTGGGCATCGTGCTGCAGCCGACCTTCATGCCTGGCTTCCAGGCATCCGTCGACTACTGGTCGGTGGAGATTTCCGACGCCATCGCTACGCTGGCGCTGCAGGAAATCCTCAATCGCTGTTTCGCGGGCGGTCAGCAATACTGTGACGCGGTCACCTTCGCCGCCAATGGCCAAGATATCACCGCGGTCAATCGCTCGCCCTTCAACTACGTCCAGGAGACTGCCAAGGGCATCGATATCGAGATGTCGTATCACGTACCGGTCGGTAATGGCGACCTGTCGTTCCGCGGCCTGGCCACACACAATATCGAGAGGACGACTTACGACGGCGTCATTGCCAAGGTCGACACCGCGGGCCAGAACGATGCGGGCGACCCGCCGAAGTGGCGTTGG
Source organism: Steroidobacteraceae bacterium (assembly GCA_036498785.1). Taxonomy (GTDB): domain Bacteria; phylum Pseudomonadota; class Gammaproteobacteria; order Steroidobacterales; family Steroidobacteraceae; genus Steroidobacter. Next base: position 73,791 of record DASYEW010000056.1, read on the forward strand.
ACTGCGACGGTGGCCTATGCCCTGAATCCGGTCACGGCATCGGTCAGCATGCGCGGCGTCAGCAGCGGCACCTACGACAACCGCTTCATCCAATGTAACTACGATTGTCCGGCCTCGGTTGGTTTCGCCAAGACCACCAACGACAATCACATCGACGGCCAGATCGTCTACGACGCTGCGTTGAGCTACTCGATGGACGTGGGCGGCAGCAAGCTGGACCTGTTCGCGGACGTGAGAAATCTATTCAACACCGACCCGCCGGTCACCGGCAAGGATCCGGGCGCGGATGCATTTTTCTACTCACCAGCGAACTACTCTCTGTACGACTACTTGGGTCGTGTCTACAACGCCGGCGTGCGCTTCAACTTCTGAAGCCTCATCGACGTGTCGATCTGAATGGCGGGGTAGCGGCGAATACAACAGCCGCTACTCCCGCCTCGGTTGAGTCAATTCCATTTACGTTTGGCGGTGAGTGTCATGAAAAAGTTCTTCGCGTACGCGAGCGTCTGCGGCTGCCTGGCTCTCGCGCTGGCAGCCCACTCCCAGCAGAACACGAATTCGAAGCCGGCTCGCCCGGACCCTTGCACCAGGAATGTCTATAACTGCAGCGCTACGCCCAACCCATTGCCGGCCGCCGATACCGTCTGGATCGAAGAGATGACCTGGATGGATGTTCGCGATGCCATGGCCGCGGGCAAGAAGACCGTCATCATCCCGACCGGTGGTGTCGAGCCCAACGGACCCTGGATCGCGCTTGGCAAACACAATTACGTGCTGCAGGCCACCTGCGATGCCCTCGCTCGAAAGCTGGGGAACGCCCTGTGCGCTCCGATTCTCAAATTCGTTCCGGAAGGAAACATCGAATCGCGAACGGGCCACATGGGCTCACTGGGTACCATCAGCGTGGAGCAGAGTACCTACGAGGCGTTGGTGACCGACGTCGCGCGCAGCATGAAATCGCACGGGTTCGAAAACATCGTTCTCATCAGTGACAACGGTGGTAGCAACGCAGCCGGGATGAAAACCGTTGCCGAGAAATTGAACGCCACCTGGGGCACGCAGACTGTTTTCTTCATTCCTGAGTACTACAACAGCTGGAAGGGAGCCGAGACGATGTTGGTTCGGGAGGGCGTGCACAAGGAGGGCGTGAACGATGGGCTGCACGACGATGCCACGGTTGACCTGATCATGATGGTCACCGATCCGGAAACAGTGCGCTGGAAGGAGCGGGTGAAGGCGGGCAAGGCGACGATCGACGGAGTCTCGATCGCCGACAAGGAAGCCACTGTGCGCTGGGGCAAAAAGCTCATTGACTATCGCGCCACCGTGGCCGCCGAGGCGATCACCCAGGCGATCGATCAAAAGACGGCGCATAGCCAACACTGATCGGGTCAGCACTGATCGGGCGAACACCGATCGGCCGATGTTGGCCGGTCAACGCTGATCGGCGATCGCACCGAAGAGGGACTCGCACGGGGTCGGTTGGACCGTTCTGCCGACCCCCCAGCGACCACCGACGGGCGCTTCTCGGGGTTCTTCTCGCGTCGCCTCGAACTTTTTGGCAGCACCAGTGCGCTGTCGTTCGCGGAGCGTCTTGTGCCTTCGCCTCAAGTCGCGCTCCAGCTTCTTGAACCTTGGTGCACTCTTCGCGTCATGACGTTGCTCTGGCGTCACAGGCACCTCGAGGATCTCGCTCGACGCCGCTGTCGCGTGCTCTTTAAGTGTTGCTGAATCAAGGCTACAGGTAAGCCTCGGATTCGGCGCCGATTCCCGCTATTCGTAGAACGTAGACAGTAGATAGCAGCAACAGTTCTTAACTAATTGTCAATCCCTAATGGAAAGGCGCTCTGATAGCCTCCTGACGGATTCGAAAAAAACAAGAGCCGGATCGCTCGAGCCGCGGGAAGACGAAATAGATGCACTCGATCAAAGGCAGCCCCACATCAGAGCATCAGGAGCAAGTCGCTCCTTGGCTGCGCGGTGGCATTGTCGGCCTGCTAGCGGTCGTTGCTCTCGGCGGCTGTTCGCGTTCCCACGAACCCGAAAGTCCCGGTACGCAGCTGCACGTCTCACTCGTTACCACCGAGCAGTATCTCAACTCGTTGCACTACGTCTTTGGGCCTGGCATCGAGTTGCAGATACAGTTTCCGCCGTTTGAGCGCACCGAAGGATTGCTCGCCACTGGCGCGGCAATCGCGGGAATCAGCAGCTCGCAGCTCGAGCAGTTCCAGGGCGGGGGGGCCACCGTGGCCGCGCAGGTGGTGGATCCTGAACACCGCGATTTTTCGATTCCGTGCAAACCGGCCGCGGAGGATGCAGCGGACGACGCTTGTGCGACCCAGTTCTTGTCGAAGGTGGGACGCCTGTTGTATCGGCGCCCGCTGACCGACGCCGAACTCGCCGTGTTTGTCGGAAGCGCCGGGTCAGGGGCCAAGTCGCTCAAGGACTTCTACGCCGGCCTCGAGGCCGCGCTGGAAGCCATGCTGTTCAGTCCTGAGGTGCTGTTCGTCGTGGAACGGGCCGAGCCGGATCCGGAGCATCCCGGGCGACAGCGCCTCGATGCCTACTCCCTGGCCTCGAGGTTGAGTTATTTTCTGTGGGATTCCTCCCCGGACGATGAGCTGCTGACTGCAGCTGCAAGTGGCGAACTGCAGACCAAGAAGGGGCGAGCCCGCGCTGTGAGCAGGATGTTGGCAAGCCCGCGGCTCGCCGATGGCATGCGCGCATTCTTCGACGACATGTTCGAATTCAACGCATTTCGGACGGTCGCGAAGGATTCGACCATCTATCCGGATTACACCAGCGTGACCGCGGAGGCCGCACGGGAACAGACTCTGCGCACCGTGATCAATCACCTGATTGTCGAGAAGAAGGATTATCGCGATCTGTTCACGACCCGGTCGTCCTTCATGACACCGGCCTTGGCAATTCTCCACGAGACGCCTGCCGCGCCGGGATGGACGCCGTACACGCTCCCGCCCGATAGTCCACGAATGGGTTTGTTGACGCAGATCAGCTTTCTGTCGCTGCACGCGCATCCCGGGCGTAGCTCACCGACGCTGCGGGGCAAGGCTCTACGGGAAGTGCTTTTGTGCCAGCACGTGCCCGACCCGCCGGCGAACGTGGATTTTTCGATCGTCAATAACCCCGATTCGCATTACCCCACACAGCGCGATCGCGTCAAAGCGCACTCGCAGAATGCCACTTGTGCCGGCTGCCACAGGATCATGGATCCGATCGGCCTGGCGCTGGAGAACTTCGACGGCGAGGGTAGCTTCCGAACGCAAGAGAACGGGGTGCCGATCGATGCGAGCGGTGAGCTCGACGGCGTGAAATACAAGGACGCTGTTGGGCTGGCGCACGCCTTGCATGATAACGCGAACTTGCCGCGCTGCCTGGTACAGCGGGCCTTCAGTTATGGCGTCGGCGCTGCGGCGGCCAAGGACGACCGTGCCTTCCTGACGTACTTGAATGAGCGGTTCACCGCTGAGGGGTATCGGCTGCAGGATTTGTTGGAGTCGATCGTACTTAGCGATGCCTTCTCGCGGATCAAGCAAACCGACAGTTCGATCCCGGATGATGAGCAGGTGCCGAGCGGCGACCAGAAGATTACCGCCACGCCGGGTGTCACGGCGAGCGATGCTGGGCGAGCAGCCTTGCGCTGAAAGCTTAACGTTGTGCCGGCAAGCAATCTGCGAAAGTAGGTAGCGCAAGAGGGTGGGCAAGAATATGAAAAAACTCAGTCGACGCCGTGTTCTGCAAGGCATGCTGAACGGCAGTGCAGTGACGGTGGCCTTGCCCTTGCTGGATTGCTTTCTCAACGAACGTGGCACTGCCCTCGCTTCGGGGGCGCCGATGCCGGTTCGGTTTGGCACGTGGGGATACGGATGCGGGACGACGTCGAACGTATTCGTGCCGAAGAAGTTAGGTCCCCAGTACGATTTGCCCGAGGAGATAGCCTCTTGGGCGTCGGTACGCGATCACATCAACCTGTACACGAATTCGACCGCCATCCTGGATGCGGCCCCGAACAAGAACCATTTCTCGGGTTGGGTGGTCGCAAGGTGTGGTATCGCACCCACGGGAGGAGTGCCGGGTGAAACCATCGATGCCACGGTGGCCAAGCGAATTGGCCAGACCACGCGCTTCAGGTCGCTGACGGCGACCGCGGACGGCGATACCACCAACACCTACAGCTACGTGAACAGTGGGACCCCCAATCCTGCGGAATGGTCGCCGCTGAAGTTCTACACTCGTCTGTTCGGACCGGATTTCCAGGATCCGAACATGCCGGCGTTCACGCCTGACCCGAAGGTCATGGTGCGAAAGAGCGTGCTATCCGGGGTCATGGATCAGACGCGTGCGTTGATGAAGACCGTAGGCGCGCGCGACCGCGCCCGCATCGACCAGTACTTTACCGGCCTGCGCCAGTTGGAGAACCAATTCCAGCAGCGCCTCACCAAACCCGAACCGATTGCGGCCTGTCACGCTCCCGGCAAGGCGCCCACCGATCCGCAGATGAACAAGGAAGTGGAGACGGTGCGACTGCGTCATCGCATGATGACGGACCTCATGGTCATGGCCTTGGCATGCGACCAGACCCGGGTCTTCAACATGGCCTACTCAGCTGCGTTCTCGGCTCTCGTCAGGGCGGGGTATCCGAAACCGCATCACACTTGTACGCACGAAGATCCCACGGATCCGCAGCTTGGTTATCAGCCGAATGCCTCCTGGTTCACGCGCCGGACGATGGAAGGCTGGGCCGACTTCGTCGCGGCATTCACGAAGGTTCCGGAGGGTGACGGCACGCTGCTGGACAACGTTTTGATCTACGCCACAACGGACGTTGGTTATGCAAAAACTCATGCCGTAGATGGCCTGCCGATATTCACCGCCGGTCGCGCGGGCGGTAAGGTCAAGTCCGGTTTGCACATCGACTTGAAAGGCGGCTCGCCAACCCAGGTCGGGTACACCGCGTTGCGAGTTTTGGGCGTGGACTTGCCATCGTGGGGTACGTTGAGTAACAAGACCTCGGAAGTAATGCACGAAATCCTCGTCTGAACGCAGCGAGGGCTTGGTAGCGCCGTGGTGCACAGTGGTGTTGCGAGTGATGTTCTCAAGTAGAGTTAGGATCGATCAAATATGCGACCGCCGTTGAAACAGTTTTTGGCTTTATCGACCGGCTTGGCTAGCGCTGTGGTGACGACCGCGGCGCTGCTCATCGGCACGCCGCTCGTAGCCGGTGCCGCTGCGGCAGCCAAGGATCCCCAGGGTAACCAGAGCAACCAGGGCGCCAAGGACGCCGCGTCTTCCAAGTATTGGCAGTCCGCGGACATGCCTGAGCGCGAACCCTACCGCGTCGAACCGATGCCGCCCGGATTTCAGGTGATCGTCGCGGAATTCGAAGGACCGATATTTGCGGATCATGAGGGGCGGACGCTGTACACCTGGCCACTGCGATCGCTACGCAATGGAGCGACCGGAGATCGACAGACCAAAGCTTCCGCTTGCACGCAAGAGGTTCTGCGGGTCACGGGCGGTCTGATGAGCCCGTATCCGGCGGGCTTGGTGCTGCCGGATCTCGATACGCGCCCAAGCTGTGTCGCTCTGTGGCCGCCGGTGCTCGCACCGAAGGATGCCAAAAAGGTGGGTAAGTGGAGCGTCATCCCGCGTGAGGATGGCGCTGACCAGTGGGCTTACGACGGCTACCCCGTGTACACCTCAGTTCTGGATCAACAGCCCGGGGACGTCCGGGGCGGTACGAAGATGGCCGGCGGCGGCGATGGCGGCGTGGTGCGCGACCCCATCGGCCCCAAGCCTGCGGTTCCGCCAGAGTTCCAGGTGCTTTCCTCGTCCAGCGGACGGCTGCTCGTAAGTAAGGAGCGGTATTCGGTGTACACCTGGGACGGTGATGGGCCCAACGTCTCGAATTGCGACGACAAGTGCCTGGTGGACTGGACTCCCGTGCGCGCCCCGGAAATTGCAACGGCGCGGGACGGGTGGGTGATCATCAAGGGTGCAACAGGGATCAATCAGTGGGCCTTCCGTGGCAAGCCGCTCTATACATACAACCACGATCGCGGTCTGCGCAGCTTCTGGGGCGCCGACGTACCGGGTTGGCACAACATCTATACGCAACGCACGCTGCCGCCACCCGAGGGCTTCACCGTTCAGGACGTGGAGGCGGGTGGGGAAGTGCTGGCGGATTCACGCGGCAGGACCATCTATACGTACAACTGCAGGGATGACTCGTACGCGCAACTCGCTTGCGACAATCCCGATTCGACTCAGGCGTATCGTTTGGCGATATGCGGCAACGGGGACCCGAAGGTGTGCCGCGAGACCTTCCCCTATGTCATTGCACCGGCTGGCGCCAAGGGCGTAGGTCGGCTGTGGAGTGTCATAGCCATCGACCCTGACACGGGCCATCGCGCTGTCCCGGGCCAGGCCTCGTTGAACGTCTGGGCCTATCGCGACCGGCCGGTATACACCTACGCCGGGGATGACAAGCCGGGCGTTACCAATGGGGATGGGTACGGCGAATTTACCGGCAAGCGCAATGGCTTCAAGGCCTTCGTGTTCCGAGACATTTTTCAGGGCAACGCGTTTCGCCAATGATCACGACAACGATCGCATCGATAGTGAAGAGGTGACCTATGAAGCATGAGCAGCCAAGCATGACGCAACAGCGGTCGAAGGTATCTCATCTGCTTCTCGGCGCAGTGGCGTTGGCCACACTGGTGGCAGGCGAGGCGGCGATCGCCGCCGACGCACTTCGCGACGGCCGGATCGGATACGTCATGACAGAAAGGCGTTGGGCCGTCTACGAGACCGAAGGCGGCAAGACGGAGTGCCCCCACGGCTTCAACCTGGGGCCGCGAGAGCAGTTCGAATTGTTGTTTCCCAAGTCCAGCGGCAAGGTCTATACGGAGATGGAGTCGCACCTCATGCGCGAGGGGGGAGCGTTTCATGCGACGGACTCGAAAGAGCCATTTCCGTTCTACGACGCGGGGGGGACGATGTCGTACGGGATGAATCTCGACGGCAAGATCGGGCCGAACGACTTCCAGAGTCCCGAGGGCGTGAAGGGAATCGACAATCAGTTGTACCGTGCGATCGGTTGCATCGGTGCCTACCGCATGAACGGTGTCGTCTCGTTCTTCGATACCAATGACATGTTCAAGAACGGCTACAACCGTTGGATGATCGAGCTGACAGGTGTGGACAACCTCACCAATGACGACGATGTGACCGTGACCACGTATCGCGGCCTCGACGACTTGCAGAGGGATGGCACCGGCGCGGCCTTCGCCCCTGGCGCAACTCAAGAAGTCGATGTGCGTTGGGGCCAGAGTTTCGTCTTCAAGCTCAAGGGCAAGATCGTCAACGGCGTGCTGACCACCGACCCGATCGACACGCTCAAGTGGCCGAATTCGCAGCCGGGAGTGTCCAGTGGCTATTACGACATGCGAGGCGCGAGGCTGCAGCTCAATCTGACTCAACAGACCGCGACAGGACTCATGGTGGGATATGTCGATGTGGAGGGATTCAGTCATCAGCTCAACACGAACTGGGCGACACACCACCAGAGCTATGGCCAGCTCTCGGCTCCATCGCTGCATCGTGCACTGCGTCGCCTGGCGGACGGATACCCCGATCCTAAAACCGGCGTGAACACAGCGATTTCCTCGGCTATACAGCTAACGCTCACTCAGGTGTTCCTCGTGCATCCGGACCAGAAGAACGTGGTCGCAGCGGCTGGCCGCTAACCGCCGCCGTACCGCGGCTCTCGAGGGTGTGAGATCCCTCGACGCTACGCCGTCAATGCTATTGACGGCGTAGCGCTTGATGTCTTCACGCTCGGCGCAATCAGTTACGCGATTTGCCATTGGATTTCCGGCGCGTTCACGCTACCAGGGCGGCAAACTCCCGCAGCTCGCGTAAAGCAGTTAAATCCGGATCATGCTTGATCCATTCCTTGCGCCATCCCGAGCGCACGACTCTTTGCAAACACCTCAATGCATCGGCCTTCCGGCCCAGGATGGCATAGAGGCAGCCGATGTTGTACAGAACGGAGGAGTCCTTGCCGTCCAAGTCCAGGGCTCGCGCGGCCCAGGACAAGGCGGTCTTTCTCCGCCCGATCCGGGCCAGGCAGATCGCTCCAATATACAAGGCGCGCACATCGCCCGGATTCACCGACAACTGCTGTTTGGCAACGTCGACCGCTCGCGCACAGGCGCGCGAGGCAGTCTTGGTGCGCCCCAAACCCGCATACGCGAGTCCCAGTAGAGCGGGCGACTGGTAATCCTCAGGGCGTAGCTTGCACGCCGCTCTCAGTGCCACGATGGCGTCCTTGAATTTCCCCTGTGCCAGATAGGAACGCCCGTAGAAGTAATGGGCCTCGAAAAGATTGGGATCGAGGTCGATGGCAATCCGAAATACTTGTTCGGCTTCGGGATAGTTGCGCAACGTCGACAATGCAACCGCGCGCGAAACCTGCGCTTCAGCAAGCCGTGGGCTCAACATGACCGCCTGACGGCTCGCGGACTCGGCCATCCGCAGGTTGTCCACCGTGGGCTCCCAGTACAGATAGAGATAGGAGCAACAGTCGGCAAGACCCGAATAGGCAACCGCAAATTTCGGGTCGAGTGCGATTGCACGGCTGAACATCTCGCGCGCGCGCTCGAAGCTTTTGCGCCGAAACTGATGAAACAGCTGCCTGCCTCCAATGCACAGTTCATAGGCTCGGGGATCGCGTGTGCGGAATGGCGTTTGCGCACCCGACCGCGACGAAGTCCGACTATCGAGCCATTCGTCGAGCTCAGCGCGAACTGCGTGGACAGTGCCCAACTTGAGGTGCAATTGACGATGCACCGGAAGGTGCTCGGTGCGTTCCCATCGCTGCACGGTGCGAACGTCCCGATGCAGGTATGCGGCAATCCGCTTCCACCCGCGCAAAGCAGCGCCTGTCGTTGCTGCCGGGTCCGGTCGCAGCGGGACGGAGCTGGGAACTGGTGGCGCGATGGTGGACATGGTGGCCGTTACGTCAAAGCGCGGCACGCGGTTTTGACACAGAACGTCGCTTGTGCGGGAGAAATTGTACTCCTACTCTGTCGCAATTGAGGCTGACGCTGGAGGTGTGCGTCATGTCCGGGCAGTCGCCTGAAAATTTACTCACCAGCCGACGAGAGGTGCTTTGTGCTGGCGGCGCGAGTGCATTGACTGCAATAGTCACGCTACTGCTGGGCGACACGAAGCCTGTGCGAGCCGCGCCGATCTCCAGAGTACCCGAAATCGATGCGCTGGCAGTTAGGGTGGTGGTTGACTGTTATCAGTTTGCTGTCGCTCGCAGCGCAACGCAGGAAGGGCTCGAGATCCAGCACTTCGGCTGGGGTATCCGGGAGGACAGCCCACCTGGTCGCACACTCGTCAGTGAGTTCGGTCTGGCCATGCACGTGGAATCGCGCCGCGGTACCCAGACCCGCCGCGCGCTAATGGATTTTGGATTCACTCCAGAAGCGCTCACCAACAACACCGAGTTGCTGGGTATCGACCCGTCTCAGCTCGATGCTTTGGTGCTGAGCCACGGGCACTACGACCACTTCGGAGGACTCGTCGGGTTTCTTCGTAAGCACAAGTCGAGGCTCAAGCCAAAGCTTCCCTTTTACGTAGGCGGTGAGGACTGCTTTTGCTCACGGCAGTGGACCGCACCGCCTGTACGCGGCGACTTTGGCGCGCTCGATCGTGAGGCATTGACGGAAGCCAATCTCTCCGTCACCTATGCCGAAGGACCGTCGCTCGTCGCCGACCATGGATTCACTACTGGGCAGATCGGGCAGCGGAGCTTCGAGAAGTTGCTGTCGCCGACCGCCATGAAGATCGGCGTGGCGAGCGGTGTGGGCTGCTTTGCAGAGAGGCTTCCTGAGAATGAGCGCAGCCACACCGTTGTTCCAGATCAGTTCCGTCACGAGATTGCGCTTGCGTTCAATCTGAGAGGTAAGGGTCTCGTCCTTCTGACCTCGTGCAGCCACCGCGGCGTGATAAATGCCGTCAGGCAAGCCCAGGCGGCATCTGGCATCGAGAAGGTTCACGCGCTTGTCGGTGGCTTTCACCTGGCGCCCTATGAAGACGAGTATGTGCAGCAGACTGTCGCGGCGCTGAAGGAAATCAACATCGACCATGTGATTCCGCTGCACTGCACAGGTGAATCGTTCTACGACAAGGCTAGGGCGCAGATGCCCGGTAAGGTCTTGCGCTCCTACACGGGCACGCGTTTCGTATTCTCCTGACCGCATATCCGTGACTTCACGGTGCGTGGTACCGGTGCTCATGCTTTGGGGCTGCTTGGCGCCTGAGTCTTTGATCGAGCCTGATGCTGAGCAAGAATCAACCAGCTGGATAGCCAAGTTTGGAAGGAGGAGTCATGCACCATTCCCGACTTTGCGCGCTACTGATCGACTGCAATACACCTGATGCTGATCAGGCCGCGAGCTTCTGGGCCGACGCATTGGGCCGCGCGATAGATATCGATCACCCGGGCACTCGCGGCAACTACCGCATGTTGGCGACACCACCCGACGAACCTATTGTGGAGGTCCAGCGCGTCACCCACGAGAGCAGGGTTCACATCGACATCGAAACTGATGACATCCTTGCTGAAGTCACTCGGTTGGAAAGATTAGGTGCCAGCGTAGTTAGCCGCTTGGAACGTTGGGTGGTAATGCAGGCTCCAACGGGGCAACGATTCTGCGTCGTACGTGGGCAACGCCCGGGATTTCCTAAGAATGCAAATCGTTGGGACTAACGCTTGAGTTGATGCGACATGCCTGACAAGGCGATCGAATCCACTCCTGTGCGGTCTAGTTCAAGCGGGAAAAAAGCAGAGGAAAATCAGTGGTTGGGTGCGGGCTACACCCTGTTCCGGCGGTCCTGTTTCGCATTCGGGTGAGATGTTTGCTCTGGCCCCAACGAGGATGTCGAGCGCCAGCTTTTCGTCTAGTGCATATGGATCAATGCTGGCGCAAGTTGTATTGGCAATGGGAAGCCGATCCCGAAGTGCCCCTCAAAGGTGGGGCATTCCCCTACACATAGCTCATCCGAAAGCAATCTGTCGGGTTCAATCCCGCGGGAGAGAGCGATGGTGGACCAGGTCCTATGGCACCTTTCCGGTGACTATTTCGAGAATTGCAATTGCAGCGTCGTGTGTCCATGTCTCGTGTCGGCGGCAGCCCCGTTGACATCGCGACCGACCGAGGGCTTTTGCAACGTACCGCTGATCTTCCACATCGAAAGTGGCCGCTACGACGACGTCGTGCTCGATGGGCTCAATGTCCTGGTCATCCTCCACGCACCCGGCGTCATGGCAGACGGAAATTGGTCGGCGGCCACCTATGTCGATGAGCGCGCTGACGATGAGCAGACCGAAGCCTTGAGTGCGATCTTCACCGGCGCTGCCGGTGGTCCTATGGCAGCGTTCACACCGCTGATCAGCAAGAACCTGGGGGTGAGCAAAGTCCCAATCACATTCCGGATCGACGGCAAGACGCGGTCCGCAGAAATCCCGGACATCCTGCACATGTCCGTCGACCCGTTGCCGACCATGCATCCGAGCGGTGAGATATGGGCGAACATCGGCCATCCGGTTAGTCCCGACAAGATGGTGATGGCCGTCGGGGCTGCCGGCAATACGTTCAGCGGTCATGGCATGCGTTGGGATAATTCCGGCAAGAACGGCCTCTATGCGTCCATCCGTTGGTCGAACGCGTCCTGACCCACGTCGCGAGGCGGTCCGACGGCCAGGCCGATGAGATCGTCAGCTCACGCCGGCGCCACGCCGGAAGCAGTGTTGCGGCGGGATCGCCTCATAGTTGCCAGCGCCCTCGGCGCGATCGCTGCTCTGGCGTGGGCCTATGTGCTCTGGCTCGCCGCCGACATGAACATGGATGGCACGGATATGGGCGGGTTCCGTATGGTTCCCGCGGGCATGCGGATGATGGCACCAGCCGTCTCGTCGTGGAGCGCTGTCGAGTTCGCCTTCGTGTTCGTGATGTGGGCGGTGATGATGGTCGGCATGATGGCGCCCTCAGCGGCTCCGATGATCCTCATGTATGCCCGTGTGGGTCGGCAGGCCCGTGTAGAACAAGAGAGGCTTGCAGGCAAGCCGTTCGCTGCGACCAGTTGGTTCGCCGCCGGCTATTTCCTGGCGTGGGCCGGCTTTTCCCTTGCGGCAACTCTTCTCCAATGGGTGTTGGAGCGGGAGGCCCTGCTGGATGTCCGCATGGCAAGCGCCAACATTTTGCTTGGAGCGATCGTTCTGATTGCGGCGGGCATCTACCAGTGGACGCCGATCAAGAACGCCTGTCTTGCCCAGTGCCAGACGCCGTTTCCGTTCCTGATAAGCCACGGCGGCTTTCGCAGCAATGTCGTGGGCTGCTTGCACCTGGGTCTTCTCCATGGAGCTTATTGCGTCGGCTGCTGCTGGGTCCTGATGGCGCTCTTGTTCGTGGTCGGCGTAATGAATGTGCTCTGGATCGCGCTCCTGACGCTGCTTGTCCTCCTGGAGAAGCTTATGCCGTGGGGGCGGTGGGTCGCACGCATCGCCGGCATTGTCTGTATCGCTGCGGGAGCCTGGATGGTGTTCTCGCTACCGTAGGTCCCACCTCCTCGATGCGGGTCGGGCCAGAGTCAGTGCGCGTGACAGGCTCTCGTGAATGCTGCGCTCACACTCTGTAGATGCGCCGGCAGACTTCGCTGACAAATACAGAGGCACTATCGGAACTACAGGGAAAGGACTCATCCGGAAGGGTCTGTGCCAGTCGTAGCTGTTGATATAGCAACGAATATTGTTGCTGCAGTTGTGCACGACGGAGCCTTTTACAGCGCACCGATCGTTGCCCGATCTCTCCGCAGGCGAACCGATGATTTAGTTGGAGTTGTCCAATGACGGCACTGATGTTGCTTCATTTTCCACAACAACAAAACGCAGCGAGGTCACTGTTCGTAACGCTTCTGGAAGAGGTGCTTTATGAGGACTATCAAGGAATCGATCCACGTTGTGCTGATAACAAGCGTCGTCGGGACTGTCCTGTGCGACGCACCAGACGTCAACGCAACACCCGTTACCGTGGACTTCAGTTTTCTTCAGACAACTTCCTACGCCGGATTACCCGCCGGCTCGCAAGTGACGGGGTCCTTCTCGTTTGACGACGCCGAGTATGGCGCCGCAAATACCTGGTACTTCCACTTTGAGAATGGCCTCCCAACCATCTCAGTGGAAATGGACTGGCTGGGCACTCATTGGACCACGGCGAACGCGGGGCTGGCCTTCGTGTCTTACGGGCCCGAGGGCGCTTTCGACGGTTGGATTTTGGCAGGGAGCTACGCTCCAGAAGTCTGTGGTGATGCGCGATATGTGTGCGGCGCATATCTTCCGACGGGGGAGCCGGATTTTCAGTTGGACGCGTCCGGGGCCCACCCGTTTTTTGGAGTAGGCGTTGTTCCTGGCGCAAGCGAGACCACGGCAGCCGCGAATATGACGTGGTCGGTTCGCCCTAGTGTCGACGTCCCTGAGCCAACGACTCTTGCTCTTTTCAGCCTGAGTCTCCTGATCATGGCGGCTCGTCGGCGAAGAGGGGCACCTACGCGGAGGTAGCAGAGCGAGCGTGTCGGCAGAACATTGTTCTGCTCTAAACCAGGATGTCGACTTCTGGCCAAGAGCGGACGTGACGCTTCGTATAGGAGCATGCAGCCGCGTGCGAGGAGGGCGCACGGGGCCGATGGAAGGCGTTAGAACGCATATGACGCGATCGGACCACGCGGATGTGCGCGAGGCGGATGGCGGACACCGCCGTCGTGCCTACCGGCAGATAAAGCTGATTCCCTGTTCGTGCAGAGGGGATCGAATGCCTCGCCGCTCAGGCCCTCGTCACCACCATGTGAGACCGCGCGCAGGCGGACGTCGCGGCCGTTCACGAAGCCGCTTGGCACCCGGCGCTAGCCGATCCCCGGCGTCGGTCTCAGCGTCAAAGTACCGTCGGCATTGAGGGCTTGTCTGCAGGTCCAGCGCACAGGGTGGCGCTGGCCTTTCACTTCGATCTCGCCTCCCACGCGCAGTCCTTGCCAATGCGTGCCGCGCGGCAACGTGAGCTTCGCCTGGCGCACTTTGCGAGGCAGCGGATAACCCGCGTCGAGACTGCCGCCGCCGAGCACGAGCCCGGCGTCGTTCAGGACGCTGATGTACAGCACGCCAGGAACGCCGGCGATGCCATCGTTGACCATGCCGAGGATCAGGCCGGCGTCGTTGCCGGTGTCGTAAGTCCAGATCCAGGCCGGCCTGACCCGATAACCGATCGACCGCGCCAGATGATTCAGGGCGTCGGGGTACTGCTCGGAGTAGCGTTGGATCCCTGCCGCGTGAATGCAATGCCAGTTCCACAGCGAGAAGTAACAGGCGCCGACGTCGTGCACGTGACCTATGGCGTTGTCGGTGAGCGTCACGCCCTCGCTCACGTGCAGACTCTGCGGTGAGCCGTCCGACATCGGCACTTCCACCGTCACGCCGGTCCAGGCGGGGCGATTGCTCAACGCCTCGATCTGCTCGTTCTCGATGTAGATGGTGTCGGTGCGCAGCCAGTTGTGGCTGCGCACCGTGCGCTCGACCAGCTCAAAATTCCCGACCCTGCTGAAGTCGGGCTGCGTGTTCGTCGCGAGCGGCGTCTTCTTCCAATGCTCGAGCTGCCGGTCGAGCATCTTTACAAACGTTGCTTCGGCCGTCGCAAAGTCAGGGAAGGGATTGCGCTCGATCGGCCATGTGTGACCCTCGCCCCAGAATCCATACATCGCCGTGTCGATGTACTCGACCTGCGGATGACCGTCGTATTCCCGCGCGAGCAGCCCCATCAACTCCTCGAAAGCGGATTGAAAGCGCGGGTCGTCGTAGCGCGGTTCGTAGCGTCTGCGGTTCTGCCACTCGCCGAGCTCGATCATTGGCACTTGCTCGGCCAGGAACGACGGCAGCGCCGTGCCCTCAATGTCCGGATTGCTCATCATCACGCGCAGACCGAGTCGTTTGTCGTAGCGCTTCGCAAGATCGAACGCGATCCGCCAGTGCTCGCACAGATCGAGCTTGCCAGGTCTGCTCTGCACGTCCTTCCAGTTCACACGCATGTACAGCTTGGTGCCCAGCGGCAGCCGCGCCAGATCTTCCAATGCTCTCGCCACAGGCTCGCCGGGCTTCGCCGGCGGTCCGACCTCGTCGCAGAGATAGGTGATCAGCCCCATGCCGAAGCCCGGGATGACCTCGTTCGAGGCAGTCGTCGCCATCACGACCTGCCAGCCTGCGAACTGCTCGGTGGGAAACGGCCCCTGATAGAGGCGGTGAGCGACCGGCGGACCGGCTCCGAAATCGTAGCCGTCGAAGTTGTGGACGGCCGCCGCGCGGCTGCGCGTGCTGCCCAGCAACGCCGCGGCGGTCGCCGAGCGGATGAAGTCACGCCTGCGCATTCTCGAAGCCCTCGGGTGACGCCTGCGCCTTTCGTTGTGGAGCGTACCCATAAAATGAAACAAAAAAAAGGTTCGTTGTAGTTTCACTTTGGTTGGATTAGCATGACCTCGGACCAGTCACCAGGGGCACGTCCATGTCGCTCTCCTATAAGTACAAAAAGTACCAGCGAGTCCCGGTTGTCATCTTCGGCGCTGCGTTCGGCGCGGCGTCGTGGGCGGCGCAAACACCGTCGGACTCCGACACGCTCGAGGAAGTGGTCGTCACCGGCACGCGCGCCGCGCTGGCCGAATCGCTGGATCGCAAGCGAGCCGCGCAGCTCGTCCAGGACTCGATCGTGGCCGAAGACCTCGGACGCTTTCCCGACGACAACGTTGCCGATTCGTTGTCGCACATCACCGGCATCACGTTGCAGCGCACGCGCGGCGGCGAAGGGCAATACGTCAACGTGCGCGGGCTCGGGCCCGAGTTCAGCATCGTCACGCTCAACGGCCGCATTCTCGCGACCGACGGCGACGGCCGGGAGTTCGCCTTCGATGTGCTGCCGTCCGAGATCATCGCCGGCGCCGACGTGTACAAGTCGCCCAATGCGGCGCAGCTGGAAGGCAGTATCGGCGGCGCCATCAATCTCACTTCCGCGCGGCCTCTCGACCGTCCGGGGTCGCGCACGTCGGTGTCGGTCGAAGGTGATTACAACGATCTTTCCGAGAACACCGGTTACAAGGTGAGCGCCGTGTTCAGCGATACGTTCGCAGGCGATCGGATGGGCATCATGGTCACGGGGGTCTACCAGGATACGGAAGTGCGCTCGGACGCCGTGCACGAGTTCTCGCTCAATCCCGACTCGCCTGGCGAATTCGACGCCAACGGCGACGGCGAGATCTCCGAGGACGAGAGCGGGCTGCTCGGCCTGTGCTGCACGAGCTTTGGCACGCGCATTCAGCAGAAGGAGCGCGCGGGCGTGACCGCTGTGTGGCAGTGGCGGGCCTCGGACAACCTCACGATGAGCGTCGACGGCATGTTCACGCGGCTGGATGCGCCGACCGTCGGCTATCACCAGTCGTACTACGTCGAGGACTCGATCCTCGACGATGCGGGCACGCACCGCTGGAGCGACGTCACCATCCGCGATCACTGGGTCACGGACATGACGATTGCAGAACTCGTACCGGAGCTTTCCACGATCACGGAACACCGTGTCGTGGACACGTCGCAATTCGGCGCGAACGCCGTGTGGAAGGCGACCGACCGGTTGAGCTTCACGCTCGATGCTTATCGCTCGAAGTCCGAGCGCGACTCGGGCGGCAAGGATACGTGGGTCGTGTCGGGTATCGCCGGAAGCCACGTCGGCCACGTGCACATGAACAACAACGCCTTGCCGGATATCGGCGTTACGCTCGAGGACGGACGCGACTATGCGACCGCGCTGGAGAACGGCGAGCTCGGCAACGACGACTTCGGTCTGCACTACGTCGGCCTGTCGGGCACGGATGTGACCGACGAGGTCACCGGCTTCAGCGTCGGCGGCGAGTTCGCGCTCGACCGCGGCGTGTGGCGCTCCCTGCAGTTCGGCGCCGCGCGCACTGAGCGCACCAAGATCCGCAACACGATCGAGAACGATCGCAACGACGGCTCGAACCAGTACGACAATCATTATGATGTCACCTTCGCGAGCCTCGGTACCGACGTCGTGCATCCGCTGTCGCTGAGCAACTTCATGCGCAACGGCGGCGGCAATCATCCAAAACGCTTCGTGTCGTTCGACGTCGCGCAGTATCTGAATGCGCTGCGCGTGCTGGACGGGCAGCCGCGGTTGGACGAAAACGGCGATCCGACCGGCGAGGTCTACGACTCTTCGCTCACGGCGCCGGAGTTCAACCCCGTCCAGTCGTACGACGTGAAGGAAGAGACGACCGCGTTGTACCTGCAGGCCAATCTCGGCTCCGACACGTGGTTTGCGAACTTCGGCGTCCGCTGGATCGCCACGGATACGACGGCGAAGACCGCCGTCGATGCGATCCTGTTCGTCGACGATCCGACGCCCAACATTCCGACCTCGAGCCCCGACATCACTTACAGCCCGGCGACGCCGCTGGAGCAGAAGGGCCGCTACGACAAGGTCCTGCCGTCGATCAATGTCGGATTCTGGCTGCACCGGGATCTGCTGCTGCGGATGGCGGTGGCGCAGACGATGGCCCGGCCCTCGCTCAACCAGCTCGCTCCGACACGCACCGACAATACGCTCGATCGCACCTACTCTGTGTTCTACGACGGCAATGCGGATCTGAAGCCGGTCGAGGCGGACCAGGCGGATCTGTCGCTCGAGTGGTACTTCGCGGACAAGTCGGTGCTGAGCGGCGCCGTGTTCTGGAAGGATATCGACGGATTCATCACGACGGAGCTGCAGGAGAACGTCGATATCGGCGTCGTGGGCAGCATCGGTGGCGCGCCCGCGGCGCCGATCCTCTATGACGTGGAGCGCCCGATCAACGGCGACAATGCCAAGGTCTGGGGCCTCGAGCTCGGTTTGCAGCACTTCTGGGACAACGGCTTCGGCGTGCGTGCCAACTACACGTTCACGGACACGAAGGCCTATGTCGGCGGTGTGCACGTGGGCGATCTGGAAGGCGTCTCCGAGTCGGCTTACTCAGTCGCGTTGATGTTCGAGACCGGCCGCTGGGATGCGCAGGTCGCAGCCGACTACAGCGGCGAGTACACCGAAACTCTCGATGCAGTCGCCGGCTTGTCGCAGATTGCCGAGCCGATCACCTGGGTCACGGCGTCGGTCGCCTACAAGATCACCGACTCGTTCACGGTTTCGCTCGAAGGCCGAAATCTGCTGGACGAGTACTACTTCGCGCATCTCGGCCGGGCCGACATACTGGCCGGGTTCGAGACGTGGGGTCGCTCGTACTTGCTCGGCGCGACGGCGAAGTTCTGACGCATGCACGACTCGTCGCTGTCCCGAGGCGCGTCCATGAATGGCTGGCTCATACATGCGCTCGGGACGGTAGCGTTGTGGGGTGTGTGGGGCGCGATCATCGGCTTGCCGACGGAGCGCGGCGTGCCGGACACGATCAGCTACGTCGTATGGTCGCTGACGATGATCCCGGTAGCGGTGCTCGCGCTGCGCTGGGGCAGGCTGCCGCTGCTGCGCGACCGCCGCTCCATCGTGCTCGGGCTGTCCATCGGGCTGCTCGGCGCAGGCGGGCAACTGGTGCTCTTCAAATCCGTTCAGGTGGGTCCGCCGTACCTGATCTTTCCGATCATCTCGCTCTCGCCCGCGCTGACGATCGCAATGTCCTTCGCGCTGCTCAAGGAGCGAACGGGGTACCTCGGCATCTTCGGCATCGCGCTTGCGCTGCTTTCGCTGCCTCTGTTCGACTATCGCACGGCGGGTGAGCCGACCGGCTACGGCGCCTGGCTGCCGATGGCGCTGCTCGTGATGGCCGCGTGGGGCGGGCAGGCGTACATCATCAAGCTCGCGAACGCGACCATGGATAGCGCGAGCATCTTCTACTACATGATGGTTGGCGGACTCCTGGTGGTGCCGGTCGCGCTGCTGATGACGGACTACTCGCAGCCGATCAACTACTCGTTCGACGGCGTGGGCCTGGCAGCCGTCATTCAGGCCCTCAACGCGGTTGGCGCGCTCATGCTCGTGCTCGCATTGCGCCGTGGCAAGGCAATCATCGTTTCGCCGCTGGTGAATGCCGGGGCGCCGCTGCTCACTGCAGTGATCTCGCTCGCGTTGACCGGCGTGACGCCGGGACCGCTCAAGCTCGTCGGGATCGCCTTGGCGCTCGCGGCTGCGTTGCTGCTTGCGTTGCAATCCGAGGAGCCGGTGCAAGCGTGAAAGGCCTTCTCGACATCGTGGCGCGACACAAGCGGGGTGAGCGCGTCGGCGTGTATTCGCTGTGCTCGGCGCATCCGCAGGTGGTGGAATGCGCGCTGCGAGAAGCACAGGCCTGCAATGCGCCGCTGCTCATCGAGGCGACTTCGAATCAGGTCAACCAGTTCGGCGGCTACACTGGAATGCGGCCGGAGGATTTCCGCCGCTTCGTAAGCGGTATCGCTGCACGCGTCGGTTTTCCCGAGGCGATGCTCTGGCTCGGCGGCGATCATCTCGGTCCGAACGCCTGGCGCAGCGAGCCGGCCGAGTCTGCGATGGCGAAATCCGCGCAGATGATTCACGAGTACGTCCGCGCCGGGTTCCGCAAGATTCATCTGGACTGCTCCATGGCGTGCGGCGACGATACCGAGCCGTTGCCGGAGTCCACTCTCGCAGAGCGCGCTGCGCAGCTCTGCGCGGTCGCAGAGAGCGCCTGGCGCGAAGTGGGGGGCGAGCCGCCCGTATACGTCATCGGCACCGAAGTGCCGGTGCCTGGCGGCGCCACCGAGGAACTCCACGAGCTGGCTGTCACGACTCCGCAAGCGGCGAGCGCGACGATTGCCGCGCATCGTGACGCCTTTGCGCGAGCAGGACTCGAATCGGCATGGTCGCGCGTAGTCGCGCTGGTCGTGCAGCCGGGCGTGGAGTTCGATCATCACAAAGTCATCGACTACGTGCCGGAGCGCGCGCACGTGTTGAGCGACTTCATAGCCGCCGATCCGCAGTTCGTGTTCGAGGCGCATTCGACCGACTACCAAACCCCGGAGAGCCTGAAGGCGCTGGTGCGGGATCACTTCGCGATCCTCAAGGTCGGCCCGGGCGCGACCTATGCGTTGCGCGAAACGCTGTGGGCGCTGGCCGCGGTCGCGCACGAGCTGCCCGGCGGCGACGCCGCAGAGGATCTCCGCAAGGTGGCATTGGACACCCTGTACGCCGATCCGCGTCACTGGCGCAGTTACTATCGCGATCCCGTACGCACCACGCTGGATCTGCAGTTCAGCCTCAGTGATCGCATTCGTTACTATTGGCCGTACCCGCAGATTCAGAGGAGCTGCGAATCCCTGCTGAGTCGCTTGCGACGGACGAGCTTACCGTTGACGCTCCTGAGTCAGTACTTGCCGCATCAGTACGAAGCCGTGCGTGCGGGACTATTGCCGGCAAGCGCCGACGCGCTGCTGGCGGAGGGCATCGCGCGGGCGCTTCGCCCGTACATGCGTGCGTGCCAGGGCGGCAATGCTTGAAGGAGCCCTATGATTTCCAGTGATCTTTTCAGTCCCGCGGCCGCCGCGGCGGAGCCCCGAAGCGGCATATGGACTGCGCGGGAGATTGCCCAGCAGCCGCAGATGTGGCTGCATGTGGAAAAGCTGCTGGCTGCCGAACGCGCTTCGCTGCAGCAGTTCATCGCGCCGATCGTTCAGGACCCGGCCAGTCGGATCGTCCTGACGGGCGCCGGCACCTCTGCGTTCATCGGTCAATGTCTGCAGCCCGCGCTGGCCGCGGGGCTGCGCTGCCGGGTCGATGCTATTGCGACGACGGATGTCGTCAGCGCGCCGCAGCGGTGGCGGAAGTCCGAGGCGCCGACGCTGCTCGTCTCGTTCGCGCGCTCCGGCAACAGCCCGGAGAGCGTCGCAACCCTCGGCCTGGCAGAGCAGTTGTTCGGCAACGTCCGTCACCTGGTCGTCACGTGCAACAAAGATGGCGAATTGGCTGTGCGCGCGCGCAAGATGCGCAATGCTCATCTCCTGCTGCTCCCCGAGGCTACCAATGACCGCGGCTTCGCGATGACGTCGAGCTTCAGCTGCATGCTGCTCGCTGCTGCGCTCGTGTTCGATGCGATTCAGCCCGCAACGGTCGCACGACTGGCGCGATCGGCGGAGGTGCTGCTGGAGCGAATGCTGGCGTGTGTGCAGCCGCTGGTGGCCGCACGCTTCGAACGGGTGATTTATCTCGGCAGCAACGAGTTGCTCGGGCTTGCGCGAGAAGCCGCGCTGAAGTTGCTGGAGCTCACCGACGGGCAGATCGCGACACTCGCGGATTCGCCCCTGGGCTTCCGCCACGGCCCGAAGTCCATGGTCGATCGCAACACACTCGTCGTCGTGATGCTCTCGAATGCAGCGCACACGCGCGCCTACGACTTGGATCTTTTCGAAGAATTGCGGCGCGATGGCAGGGCGGGCAGCATCCTCGCGCTCAGCGGCAAGGCGGACGGCCAGCTGTCGGGCGAGCACGTGCTGTTTGCCGGAATGGACGGTGCGACCGATATCGAGCTGTCGCTACTGCACATGATCTTCGCGCAGTGCTATGCGCTCGCCGAATCGCTCGCGCACGGCCTGCAGCCGGACGTTCCGAACGCTGCGGGTGTCGTCAACCGCGTCGTCCAAGGCGTCACAATCTATCCGTGGAAGGAGCAGGGCGGGGATGTTCTTCGGCGTTGACGGAGGCGGCACCAAGACTTCCTACGCAGTCATCGGCGCGGACGGGCTCGTTCGCGTCAGGCACGTAGGCCCAAGCGTCAGTCATCTCGCGCAGGGCTTTGCGCGCGCGACGGACGTGCTGCTCGACGGTATCGTCACGACTCTGCAGAAGGCGACGCTGACGCCTGCCGATCTGACGTTCGCGTTCCTGGGTCTGCCTGCATATGGCGAGGACAGCGCGACGACGGCACAGATGGATCTGATGCCGGCACGGCTGTTCGATATCCCGCGCTATCGCTGCGGCAACGACATGCTTTGCAGCTGGGCGGGGTCGCTCGCCTGCGCCGACGGAATCAGCGTGATTGCAGGCACAGGCTCGATGGCCTATGGGGAGTACGCCGGCCGCACGGCGCGTTCGGGAGGGTGGGGTGAAATCATCGGCGATGAAGGCTCAGCTTACTGGATTGCCCGCGAGGGGATGAATCTGTTCTCGCGAATGTGCGACGGCAGAGCGCCACGCGGCCCGCTCTACGAGCTCGTGCGCACGCGTCTCGCCCTCGCTGTCGATCTGGATCTGTGCGCACAGGTTTACGGCGAAGGCGTGAGCGCACGCAGGGCTTTCGCGGGGTTTGCGCCTTTGGTCCATGAGGCAGCGCAGGCGGGTGACGCACAGGCGGCGGACATATTTCGCCATGGCGCTGACGAACTCGTTCAGTGTGTTCGTGCGGTGCGCCGGTTGCTGCAGGTTCCGGAGGACATCGTGTTGCCGGTCTCGAGCACGGGCGGTGTATTCCAGAATGGAGGCCTGATGCTGGAGGCGTTTCGTACGCAGTTGACGAATGTGCATCCTCCGTTCGATTACCGCGAACCGCAGTATCAGCCCGATATCGGAGCGGCGCTCTACGCCGCGCATCTCACAGGGCTTCGCTTAACGCCGCGTGTCTGATCCGACTCGCAGCTCCGCGAGCAGCGTCTCGATGTGCTCCGCGAGGAACGCGGACTGCCCGGGCGAATACCCGCGATGGACGAGCCGGATGTTGCCGCGGCCGTCGAGCAGGAAGCCGACCGGCAATGCTGCGAGGTCCGCTTCGTCCCCGATCCGCGCACGCATCTGCGCTCCGTTGCGATCGAGCGCAACCGGATAACGCGCGCCGACGCGCTCGAGGAATGCGCGAGCCGCAGCGGCATCGCTGTCCACGTTCACCGCGATGACCTCGAACCGTTGCCCGTGGAACTTCTCGCGCAGTGCTTCGAGCTCCGGCATGGAACGCA
This sequence comes from Steroidobacteraceae bacterium, assembly GCA_036498785.1. Classification (GTDB taxonomy): domain Bacteria; phylum Pseudomonadota; class Gammaproteobacteria; order Steroidobacterales; family Steroidobacteraceae; genus Steroidobacter. Next base: position 96,868 of record DASYEW010000056.1, read on the forward strand.
GGCAGGGCGTGCACCAGGAGGCCCACACGTCGACGTACACGATCTTGTCGCGATACTGCGCGAGCTGGATCGGCGCACCGCCACGCAGTGCCGGCAGCGAGAAGTCCAGCGATTTGACACGATCTTCTGCATGCGTGCCGCAACCCGTCACGAACACGAGCAGGGCAGACCACAGCGGCGCGCGACTACGGCTCAATAGCTGCAGCCTCCAACAACAAGTACTTCTCGAACTCGACCGGCAGGCGCGCAGTTGGCCCCATGACGACACCGAGATCCTTGCCGTTGACGTAGTCCGTGATGCGATAGCGCGCGTTGCCCAGCCCGCGCAACTCCACGGCGCCCTTCCAGGAGGGCGCATAGAACGCATAGTGCATGCGACCGTCCTTCTCGACAGCATGAGCTTCCGGCCGATCGAAGCCGATGTCATAGAGCTCGCCGCGATAGCGGCCCTTCGGCAACATCTTCGCGTTGTAGATGCGGATCCACTGGGCCCATTCGGCGTCCTTGCGAGCGTCGAGCACGAAGCCCTTATCCGGATGCGGGTCGGAGGGCCACGTGAACTTCGTGCTGAGGATCGCTCCAACGCCGACGGTAGAGGCGAAGTCGTCGCCGCCATCGCTCAACTCCACGTGATCGCCCGCGTACGGCGCATCCGCGCCCATCAGCGCCTTGAGCGTCTTACCCTTGAGCCGCACCTGCCATGATGACTCCGGGTCGGAGGCGACTGCTTGATTCATATACGGCGTGTTGTGGACTGCGTAGTTGGTACCGCACGGGCAGATCTCGATCACCGCGTTCGGATTGATCTCGCGCGCGGTTTCGTAGAGCGTCTTCCAGAACTCCTGCAGCTGTTCGACCGATTCTTCCGGGTTGCGATGGTGATGCGCCGGGTTGTGACACGGCGCGACGCCGTTGAGATGCTGGCCGTCGATCTTCAGGCCCTCGTAACCCCACGTACCCAGAATGCGGCGCACCAGCGCTTTCGCGTTCTCGACCGTACCCGGTGCCGCCGGACAGAGATAGAAGCTATTCCACCAGGTGATGTCCTGAACTGCACCGTCCTCGTTCAGCAGCAACAGCTCCGGGTGATCGTGCAGCAGGTCCGTGCCGGGATCGACCGCCAGCGGCGCGACCCACAGCTTCGGCCGCAGTCCGGCGCGCTTGATCTCCTTGACCAGCGCGATCATGTCGGCATCGCCGCGCGGAAACTTTTTCGGATCCAGCTTCCAGTCGCCTTCCGCGGTCTGCCAGCCGTCATCTACAACCGCCCACTTCAGCCCCAGCTCGCGAACCTTGGGCAATGTGCCGACGATCTGCTCGACGGTGAAGTTGCGCTCGTAGCCCCACGCGCACCAGATCGGCTCATACGAAGTCTCCGGAATGCGCGGCGCAATCAGGCCGCGTTCGGCGAGCAGCGCGCGGTAGGCGACGAGCGTGCTGAAGTAGTCGCCGCGATGAACGCCGAGAAATGTCTGCAGCGTCGGGAGACTCTGTCCGGGTTCGAGCGCGGCTGCTTTTTCCAGCTCAATGTGCAGTTGCGCGCCCGCGCTGCTGACCGCTACCGGCAGTGCGACCAGCTTCGGTGTGAGCTCCACATGTCCGATCGCAAGCCCCGCATCGCGCCGCCAGATGTCGACCACCGGTGTGCCGCCGCCATAGTCGGATGCATTCATCCCCATGTAGTTGCGCTGCTCGAAGCCCGGATCGAGCGGCTGTACCCAGTCGCGCCGGTCTGCGTACGAAGCGCCTTGGTAAGACCAGAAAGCCGGCGACCCTGTGGTGGGCATCAGCGTGTAGGCGTGGTTGGCCCACTTGCGCAGCTTGAGCTCCGAGCTGGAGCGGTTCGTGTAGGTGACCTGGGCGAGTGCGAGCGCGGGACTACGCTCGGCAAACGTGATCTGCACCGACTTCTCGAGTCCCTGCGGGGACACGCCGACGAGCGTATGCCGCGTGGCCGGTCCCGACGGGCCGTTAACCTGCGTCACTTCCTGGTGGGAGAACTCGAACTGGTCGATGACCTCGCCATTCCAGGCGACGACATATTCACTCGCGCCGAACGTGGTCAGGGCGAGCGCCTTGCCGTCGTTCAGCATCAGCACGCGCGTGCGCATGTTCCGATCGAACTCGATGCGCATCGCAGAGCTCGAGACAACCGCGGCGGGATCCTGCGCGGCAGATGGACTGACGCATCCCGTCAGGAGGAGGGCAAACAAGCACGCGCATGCCAGGGGATTCGCGATGGCCATGCTGAAAGTGTGCCGCAGCAGTTGGTGCTCTGGCAAATAAAAGAAACTTTCGTTTTCGTTGTTTTAGGTGCTACGCTCCGGCATGGAGGTCCCCGATGCGGAACGCACAGATCGTCGCGCTCGCGCTCGCCGCCGCCGGCCTGCTGGGCTGCTCGTTGCCTGCCGACCAGCCGGACGCGGCGGCTACCTACTCGATGGCGGACTTTGCAGCCGTGCGTAAATTCGATGCGCACACCCACGTCAACTCTCTCGACGGGGGCGGCCTGCTCGAGCAGGCCGGGCGCGACGGCTTCGAAATCCTCTCGATCAACGTCGACTACCCGACCTTCAATCCTCAAGAGGAGCAGTACCGCATGGCGCTCACGCTGCAACAGCGCGAGCCCCGCCGGTTTCATTTCGCTGCCACCTTCTCCATCAACGGTTGGGGCAGTCCGGGCTGGGCCGAGCGCGTCGCGGCTCATCTCAAGGAAGCGACGGGTAACGGTGCCCGCGCCGTCAAGGTCTGGAAGAACATCGGCATGAGCTTTCGGGATCGCGACGGTAAGCTCGTGATGCTCGACGATCCGGGCTTCGACCCCGTGTGGCGGCAGATCGAAGCGCTCGGCATACCCGTCATCGGCCATCTGGGCGAGCCTCGCAACTGCTGGCTGCCGCTCGATCAGATGACCACCGAGAACGACCGCGGCTATTTCCGCGACCATCCCGAGTACTACATGTATCTGCACCCCGAAATGCCTTCGTACGAGGAGCAGATCGCCGCGCGCGATCGCTTTCTGCAGCGTGCACCCGCGCAGCTGCGCTTCGTTGGCGCGCACCTGGGGAGCCTGGAATGGAGCGTCGACCGCCTGGCGCGATTCCTCGACACGTATCCGCAGGCGGTCGTCGATCTCGCGGCGCGGATGACGAACGTGCAGGCGCAATCCAGCGAACATCACGATGCCGTGCGCGACTTCTTCATCCGCTATCAGGACCGGATTCTGTACGCCACCGATCTGACCCAGAGTGCAGACGGGCCAGCGGCCGAAGTGGCGCAGGAAGCGGCGACCCGCTGGCGCTCGGACTGGAAATATCTCGCCACCGCCGAGTCACAATATGTCGAGGATTTGCGGCGGGACGTGCGCGGCCTGGCGTTGCCGCGCGGCGTCATCGACAAGATCTACTACGCGAACGCGCAGGCCGCGTTCTCGCTCACACCGCAATGACCTCGACGTCGCGTTTGCGGATTGCCTGCAGGGTCGATTCCTGCGCGCCCGTATCCGTGATGAGCACGTCGACGTCATCGAGATCGATGATCTTGTGCAGGCACATGCGGCCAAACTTCGAGCTGTCGGAGACTGCGATCACCTGTTGCGCGACTTCGGCCATCATACGGTTGAGGATCGCTTCGCGCTCGTAGTGGGTCGTGACGCCCTTCTCGGTGTGCAGCCCGTCCACACCCAGGAACAGCTTGTCGACCGACAGGCCCGCGATCGCCGACTCGGTTTGCGCGCCATAGAAGGCAAGATTCTTGCGCCGGAGCGACCCGCCCAGCACCACGACGCGGATCCGCGTTTTGGCCACGAGCTCGGCCAGGACGCCGAAATCGTTGGTGACGACCGTGATCTCGTCGGTGTCCGGCAGAAAGCGCGCGATCTGCGCCGTCGTCGTGCCCGAATCAAGCACGATCGACTCGCCCGGCTTGACCATCTGGGCGGCGCACCGGCCGATCCGTTCCTTCTCTTCTGCGTGCAGCGCGCGCTTGGCGTCGACTTCCGTCTCGGCGACGACGCCGACGACCTGTGAGGAGATCGCGCCGCCGTAGGATCGGGTCGCCACGCCGCGCTTCTCGAGGTAGTGCAGGTCCTTGCGGATCGTCTGAGTCGAGACGCCGAACGTGGAGGCGAGTGCGAGGACCTGGACACTGCCGTTGTCCTGCAGCATGACCCCAATGCGCTGACGCCGGTTGCTGGTGTCGCGTACCGCCTTGGCATCCCGCGTTACTGCGCTCCGGATCGTTTTGTTCCTGGACATGTCCCGTTCTGGCCCTCGGTCTGACTATAGCTCTGAAACGAAACGTAACGCGTTGTGGGCCGCATGTCACCCGGGGACTCAGTTGTCGGCGCCGCGCAGGGCGACGACCCCTGCCGCGGCGACTGCCGATCTGCGCGATCCGGCACAATCGGAATTGCTTCCACGACTTTCGCAGCACGCAGGCCGGAGGTGATCCACTCGCGCAAAGCGATGTCTTGGCTTCCTGGTGAACGACCACCTGTCCCCGGCGGAGTCTGACGACCGTCGTATACCGGGTCGTACCGTCTGCTTGGTTCCTTGCCTTGATGTACGCCATGAAAAGGGGCTCCGTTGAGGCGACAAGGTGTTCTTGTCGCCTTTACGTCGCCATGGCAAACGATAAACTCCCCCAAATACGCAGAAATGGCACTAGAATAGATCGAATGGAAAACCCTGGAAAACAAGGCATTTCGGTCGAAAAAGGCAGCGTGGAAATCGACCGGCGGGTGTCGGTCGCCCCGATGATGGACTGGAGCGACTAAGGCGAAGCGAGTCGCTGAAACAAGAACTTAGGTCGGCGGGAAAAAGCTTGTCGCCTATATGTCGCCTCTAGAATGCGCACTTCTCGGCTCGGAGGTTGATCGCACCGGAGATGTCCTGGAAGCGGTTGGGGCAGGAGCAACATCTGGCGCATTCAAGTACTTGGGCATTCGTTCGGCGTCTGCCACGAGACGCGACCTGCATCGCGAATGGCAGCGGCAGCGTTAAAAGTGACAAGAGTACACATGGAACAGTACGAACGCCGCAAGAACCTCTCGATCTATTGGTACAACAAGGCTTCTGATCTTCACGGGTCTGCAGGCGCCTTGTGGGAGAGCATGCATGCCGAGGATGCTTACGCCCGTGCAAAGAATCTCGGCCTGGGCGCAAGCTTCGTAACCGTCCGGTCTGCACCGTCTAGATTTTGAGGGTTTTGTTATCGATTCTCGCGCGCGGCAATTGTGCCGTGAAGTGGAGAGTATCGATGGAAGACCAGAACAGTCGAAAGGCGCGGCGTCCGCGCGGCAAGTGGAGCGCCGAGCAACGCGAGCAGATGGTTGCGGAGAGCCGGCAACCGGGGGCGTCAGTGAGCGAGGTCGCGCAGCGGCACGGCGTGCGAACTGCGCTGTTGAG
>DASYEW010000057.1:0-5097 GCA_036498785.1 Steroidobacteraceae bacterium
AAGCATCCCGCCGTAGACAGGGCGATCGGCCGTTCCGAGATCGAGTGGCGGTACAGCCGATTGCAGAAGCGAGTTCTGCCAGAACAGCGCATTCGATAGGCCCTCGAAGCCTGCTTCGCCGGCCTGATACGAGAGCCACGCCAGGATAAGCGTGACCAACACGCCGACGACCGTCGCCAACAGAACCCGCCTCGTCAAAGTCACGGCAATCTCCCCAAGGTCCACCACAACCATCGTGCCATGAACGACCTAGCCTTCGCGCAGCTCATCGCGCCGCACAATGATGCGCGAAACGAGACCGTATGCAACGGCTTCCTCGGCGGACATCCACTTATCCCGCTCGATATCTTCGCGCACCCGTTCGATGGACTGGCCGCTCTCTCGCGCAATGACCATGGCGATGCGCTCGCGCGCCTTCAGGATCTCCTTCGCCTGGATGGCGATATCGCTGGCCGGTCCGCCCGCGCCGCCGCTGGGCTGATGGATCAGGAAACGGGTCTGCGGCAGGCAGAAGCGGCGTTCGCGCGGTGCGCCGAGATACAGATGGTTGGCAGCGCTTCCTACCCAGCCGGTGCCGATCATGTTGACCGGCGAGGAGATGAAGCGCACCGCGTCGTGGATCACGTCACCGGACTCGAGATGGCCGCCTGGGGACGAGACGATCATGTCGATGGGCGCGTTCGATTCAGCATCGAGCGCAAGCAGGCGGCGCACTGTCTCCGCGGCCATCGTGTCGGTGACCGTGCCGAAGACCATGACAGTCCGGGTGCGGAAGGTTTTCTCTTCCAGGAAGGCGCTGTTCTGCGGCGGTTGGGGGGTGTTGTCCGTCTCATTCGCAAACATGGGGAATCGCTCCATTGTGGTAGGTTCACCCCATCAACGAATGAGCGGACACGAACGTGACATTCCCAGTCCATGACCATCCGCTCGCCGCAGACACCGCGCTCCGCCGGCGCTTGATCGGGCTGGCCAGACACTGGCTGGGTGACGCCAGCGCCGCCGAAGATCTGCTGCACGATGCCTATCTGCGTACCACCGATGGTGCGTTGCCCGCCTCGGCAGCCGACCGGGAAGCCTGGCTCGTAACAGTGCTGCGCAACCTGTGCATCGACCAGTTGCGTCGACAGGGTCGCTACCGAACCATCCTTGGGCAGCTCGCTGAAGAGTGGACGGACGGAGTCGACGGTGATCAGCCGGAGCGCCTGGCAACACAGTCCCAGCGCGTCGACGAAGCCTTGCTCAACCTGGTCCATAACCTGCCAGCCGACGATGTGGCAGCGCTGCTGCTTCATGAGGTTTTCGATTTCAGCCACGCTGAGCTCGGCGCCTTGTCCGGGCGCAGCGAAGTGGCATCACGGCAGCGACTGCATCGGATGATGGGGCGCTTGCATCGGACTACCTCGATGGGGATGCCGGAGGACGAGGACCGGACCGCCTTGCTTGCCTTGTGCCAGCAGGCACTGGCACGGTGCGAGACGGCCGCGTTGGTCACTCTGGTGCGGACGGTAGCGCCGCAGTCCATGGCCGCGCTTGAGCGTGCCGGGGAAGCCCAGTCGCTGTTCGCGGCGAAGGCGCCCATGACCCAGCTTGTCCAGGTCGACAATCAGCTGGCCCTGCGGATCCAGATCGGGGACGGCCCGGTCGCCTGGATACCGTTGGGCGAGGCAATGACCGAGGCGGCTTGAGCATCCACGGCTTCGCGGTTCACTGGAACGTCCCGACCTTCTGCTCCTGCCTTTCCTTGACCCGTTGATTGTGTCGACCTAGAAGCTCAGTCCCAGGGGCCGGTTGCAGTTGTACATCGTACCGACTCTCTAGTTCATCGGATCGGCCAAACGAACGCTGGGGACGATACGTGTATGAGAATCGAGAATGCCTCTGACGCCTCGGGACTCTTGGGCGACGAGCAGGCCCTGCTGAAAGCCGCCGTCCTCATTGGCGATGTGGCTCGTCGTGCGTTGATCTCTGACCCGGGAATGAAAGGCGGGGGTATTGAAAGTTGCGGAGGCGGCTAAATACGCTTGTAGGCTCTTGCCGCATCAGTGCTAGGTGCAAGGATTGTTAAACTCCCTAACTACGGTGTCTTTACCCCTAGGCACCACGGACGACGCGAGCGAACCCGCCCTGCGATGCAGAAAGTGCTGAGGCGAGAACCTTGCTACTGATCTCCAGTAGCGGCAGGTCGTCGAACAGAAAGAAATAAGGACCTTTCCGCTTCGACGCGCAGAGAATCTCTGTAACAGTCTCACACCAAAATGCCGGATTCGATTCTACCGAACGATATGACTTTACGTTCAATCTTCCGAACACATCTATGTATGACGCACGAAGTTGCTCAAAGAGCGCAAAGGCCGAGATTCGCGAACTTGCGATCATGTCGAGTCTCGGCACTGTCCTCACGTCAAAGATCCATTGAGGTGCGAGCAAAGTCGCCATCCGCTTGAATGCCGGCTTGTCAACCTCGTCAAGAAACAATAGGTAAGTCGTGTCCGAGTCGGGATAGGGGAACGAAAGCTGATGTCCGCTTTGTTCGACGCTGCGTCGGTCGACATCTATGTGTTCGTCTGCATCCTTTGTGCTAACGAGCTTAAGGTGTGCGGGACGAGCAGGACGGATCATCACACTAATCTCCTTTCAGTTCGCACAGCTTAGCTTCGATCTGTGCATAGCTTGCTCGAAGCGATTCACTGGCGCCATGCCCCTCGGCGGGCGGAAAGCTCGTGAGTATATCTCCTGTGAGCCCATCTTTCAGTTCGCGGTCCTTCAAGAAAGCACGCCTGTAGAGCCTGGGGGCGACGCCTATAAACGGTCGAAACAGGACGTTGGGTGTCTTTCCATTTACCGCACGCTCCTTTCCTGCATCCGGTCGATTCCAATCTTTAATGTTGGTTACGATCGCGTCCCCATGTAAGGGTACAGCCTGGCTCTTAAGGTATGGCTCGATGTATTGAACCTCGACCACTCCCGCTGCAACGATGTGACGAGCGCAGTTGTGACACGGGAATGTCGTTACAAACAAGCGTGTTTCTACCGTCTTAGTCCCGCTGCGAGCGGCGGTCATAAGCGCATCCATTTCCGCGTGAACGGCGCGACTGAACTCAATCAGTTGGCCAATTCTTGTTTTTCGGACACGACGTATAAGGTTGTCGTCAACCCGAACGTCCTTCAGTTCATCGATACCTGTGAATAACTCTCTGATTATTTCATTCTGTGCTCTTGTGTTACTACAAAAACCATTGTGAACAAAGCACCTGAAATCATTGTCGGTGTCGGCATCTCCACCCGCGCGATCTGAAAAGATACCACCGTAAACTCCACCACCGGCGCGGGGGACCTCGTTCGTTCCGGTCGATATCAAACTGCCATTGCTGTCTAGCAACGCGGCACCGACCTGCCGCGATAGACAACTGCTCCGCATCCTCGCGCCGTAAGCGTGAAACATCCCAGTTTCGCCGGGTCGAGGCCGCACAATTTTATTGTGGCTGAGTATATCTACCAGACGCCCCAGTTGGTCGGGGACATCCCATTCCTTGTTTTCCTCCCGTTGAGTTCCGGCCTTAACGAAGCGGGGAATCGTGTTGTCGATAAAATAATCCGACAGATGAAATGTGTCCGCAACCTTCTGCCCGTGGCCATCCGGAGCGTTCTCGTCTCGATCCATGAACTTACGGATGGCGACCTGACTGCCATCCGTGTACTTATGCTTGCTCAGTCGTTCTTCACGCTGGTCCTCACTGCAAAAAACGCCTATCAAGCAGAACGCTTCCTGATAAATTCGGCGCAGCAGCGCCACCTCCTGGGGGTGACGAAGGGAGTCGAGTATGTAGGCCCGCTTCTGCCCATCGGGCTCGACGGCAGCGCCGGGAGTTACAGCGACCTTGAGGCTTGCGCCTCGCTTGTTACGAATAAGGTCCACGAGCCCGACGGCAATCGCTGCATTATCGTTAGAGCGCTTTCGAACCTCGTCGCCAGCATCTTGAAGAGCAGTACTTTGCTCGAGTCCATGCTCAGTTGGGAGTGATATGCCGAGCCTTTCGGCTTGCAATTCGATGACGGTTCGAGCCTTGAGCACGGTAGCGTCAAATCCTGACTGCTCCAAAAGTGTCAGCAAGGATGTCGCAATCTCACTCGTTCCCGAGCCAACAGGGCCAACCACGGCGAAGATGAGCTCATTCGACGCCAAGTCACCGATCGCCGATTGATATTGATTCTTGGCTGGCTCGTTTGTGGCCTTCTTGATCGCGCTTACATTCATCTCTTAAGGTCCTTCTTCAACATTTCAATCGATGCCGCCTAAGTAATACTAGTGAGGCGATCTTGGAGGCCATAGCGGCGGAAGGGGCCGCGGGTATGCCAGATACTAATCCTGCTTCTCGTGGAACGAGAAGGGGGCCCCGCCGCCATCTTCGTAGGCGTTACGGAACGCATGCGCGTAGTCGCGCACGCGCTATGGGAACAATCGCTACGAAATGTACTAAGTATCTAATCTACAGGCGTTTTTAGACAAAAATCCGTTTGCCTTCCAAACCGCAGTTCGTCAGGTGGATGTTGTCCATGACTGACTCTTCACCCGTTTGTCGCATGCATGCCGTACTTGACGGCTGTGACCGGACACGGTCAGGTCAGGTCAAATCAGGTCAGGTCAGGAGCAGGAAGCAAATTCTCAGCAATTCTCTGTTGCCAGACTTAGATCGCCTGACCTCACGACCTACTACTTCTAGCTCGGACAAGAAGGTGAAGGCAGGAACACTGCTATCCAACATGCAACGCTTCGTTCAACACATAGAGTTGCGCCTACAGACAACCCACCATTGTTTTTGCTACGGTCGTCTCGTCGCCTGCGTTGCCGGTACCAACGTCCCGCAGACGACCACCGCTTTAAGCGGTGAGACGCACGCCAAGGGTGCTAGAACACCCCTGGCGCGCTAACCATAACCAACTCCACAAGAGTCAATGAGTCGAGTAGGCCGCCGGAACTTCCCCCGCGACCTCTCACAGAACCGTACGTGAACCTCTCGATTCATACGGCTCTTCGTACCCAGTTCTTACGCACCCGATGCCAATGAGCAAACAGATGCGGCTGCTGTTCCCGTAGCT
>DASYEW010000058.1:0-126363 GCA_036498785.1 Steroidobacteraceae bacterium
CGGAGTGCTATCGCACGTGGACTCGCTGCACGGCAAGCTGCTGCTCGTGCACGGCATGGCGGACGACAACGTCCTGTTCACGCACAGCACGATGTTGATGCAGCGCCTGCAAACTCTCGACAAGCCGTTCGATTTGATGACGTATCCAGGCAGCAAGCACGGGCTGATCCGTGTGCCGGAGACTGGCAAGCATTTCTACGAGATGGTGCTGCGGTTCTTCGAGAGAGAGTTATAAGCGGGCAGTAACCGGAACCGGTGCAGGAAGGAGGAGCGAAGGTTCAGTTCCCGGCTCCTCTGCCCCAGTCGCCAGGTGAGGCCCTATCTCAGAGCCGACAGCCGAACGCCCAGGAATCGACCCGCTGCAAGGCTGGAATCATTGGCTGGTCGGCTTCCAGCAGCCCGACCTTGTTGAGATCCTTCAGCTCCACCCACTGCAGCGCCTGACCATCGCGCGACTGCGGTTCGCCGGTGAACTGCGTCACCAGCCACAGATCCAGACGCACGCGGCGGTCGGGATAGTCGTGTTCATAGCAGATCAGGGGTTCGCCGCTGTGGGCCTCTACTCCGAGTTCCTCGCGCAGCTCGCGTTGCAGTCCCGCGAATCGCTCCTCGCCAGCCTCAAGCTTGCCGCCGGGAAATTCCCAGCCGCCAGCCATGTGTTTGCCGGCCGGACGCTGCGCGATCAGAACGCGGCCGGATGCATCGAATAATGCGCCGGCGACGACGTGAACGGATGCGGGAAAAGCGGGTGAGGACATGGCGGAATGGTGACGGGTGACGGGTGACGGGCAGGATGCAATCAACCACCCGTCACAGTCACCGAATCACTCACCCTTCATTAACCAACGCGCCGTGACAATGCTTGTATTTCTTGCCTGAGCCGCACGGGCACACTTCGTTGCGACCGACTTTCTTCGTTTCGCGGACGAACTGGGCGACCGGCGCCGCCTGTTCCGGCGGTGGCAGATCTTCCAGCGGTTGCGGTGCAGTGATCTGCTCCGGAGCGGCGTGCTGAAACTTCATTGCGCGTTCCAGGCGCTTCTGCCGCTCCGCTTCTTCTGCGTCGATCTCCTCCTGCGTACGCAACTGCATGCGCGAGAGCAACGAAACGGTGTCCTGCTTGATGCGGTCGAGCATGTTGGTGAACAGCTCGAATGCTTCGCGCTTGTACTCCTGCTTGGGGTTCTTCTGCGCGTAGCTGCGCAGATGAATTCCCTGCCGCAGATAGTCCATCGCAGCCAGATGCTCGCGCCAATGCGAGTCCAGCTGTTGCAGCATGATCGCCTTTTCCAGATGCCGTACCACCGGAGCGCCGTAGGTCTCCACCTTCGCTTCGTACGCCTGGCTCAGTTCCTTGAGGATCCGGCCACGCAGACCGTCCTCGGTCAGGTTCTTGTCGGCTTCCACCCAGCTCTTGAGGTCCATCGAAGCTGCGAAATCGCGCTGCAGGCTCTGCGACAGGCCTTCCAGATCCCACATGTCCTCGACGCTCTTCGGCGGCACATAGCGATCGATGATGGCGTTGACAACCTCGTGGCGGATGCCGGCAACCGCATCGGCGATGTCTTCGGCACCCATCACTTCGGTGCGCTGCTGGTAGATGACCTTGCGCTGGTCGTTCGCGACGTCGTCGTATTCCAGCAGGTTCTTGCGGGCGTCGAAGTTATGCGCTTCGACTTTGCGCTGCGCCCGTTCGATCTGCTTGGAGAGCATACGGCTCTCGATCACTTCGCCTTCTTTCATGCCGGCGGTCTGCAGCCAGCGCTTGGTGCGCAGCGGATCGCCGAAGATGCGCATCAGGTTGTCTTCGAGCGAGAGGTAGAAGCGGCTGGATCCCGCATCGCCCTGGCGGCCCGAACGGCCACGCAACTGGTTGTCGATACGGCGCGATTCATGGCGTTCGGTGCCAACGATGTGCAAACCGCCGGACGCCAGTACCTCGTCATGACGTCGCTGCCATTCCTCGCGAACGCGCTGTACCGCCGCCGCATCGGACTGATCGACGGCGTGGATCTCCGCCTCCAGATTGCCGCCCAGCACGATATCGGTACCGCGACCGGCCATATTGGTGGCGATGGTCACCGCACCGGGACGGCCCGCCTGCTGCACGATGACCGCCTCGCGCTCATGCTGCTTGGCGTTCAGTACTTCGTGCGGAATATTCTGTTCCTCGAGCAGGCCGGCCAGAAATTCCGAGGTTTCGATGGAAGTGGTGCCGACCAGCGCGGGCTGGCCGCGCGACGCGCAATCGCGAATGTCTTCGATGATCGCGTCGAACTTGTCCTTGGCGGTGAGGTAGACGAAATCCGAGTGGTCCTTGCGCACCATCGGCCGATGCGTCGGAATCACCACGACCTCGAGTCCATAGATCTGCTGGAACTCGAACGCTTCCGTGTCGGCGGTACCGGTCATGCCGGACAGCTTCGTGTACATGCGGAAATAGTTCTGGAAGGTGATCGAGGCAACCGTCTGGTTTTCCTCGCGGATGCGGACGCCTTCCTTCGCTTCGATCGCCTGGTGCAGGCCATCTGACCAGCGGCGGCCCTGCATGGTGCGTCCGGTGAACTCATCGACAATGATGATTTCGCCGCCACGCACGATGTATTCGACGTCGCGGTGATACAGCGCGTGGGCGCGCAGTGCGGCGTTCAGGTGATGCATCAGGCGGATGTTGGCCGCGTCGTAGAGACTCTCGTCGGGCTGCAGCAGGCCCGCCTCGGCAATCAGCTCTTCGGCGTGCTGATGGCCCTGGTCCGACAGGTGGACCTGCCGGCTCTTCTCGTCCGCCCAGAAATCGCCCTCGCTTTCTTCCTCTGCCTGGCGCTTGAGTTTCGGCACGAGCTGATTGATACGCACATACAGCTCAGTGCTTTCCTCCGCCGGGCCGGAGATGATCAGCGGCGTGCGGGCTTCGTCGATGAGGATCGAATCCACTTCGTCGACGATGGCAAAGGCCAGCCCGCGCTGGGCGCGATCTTCGAGCCGGAACGCCAGGTTGTCGCGCAGGTAATCGAAGCCAAATTCGTTGTTGGTGCCGTAGGTGATGTCCGCCGCGTAGGCAACGCGCTTTTCATCGGTGGTCTGGCCGCTCTTGATGACGCCGACGGTCAGTCCGAGGAAGCGGTACACGCGAGCCATCCAATCCGCATCGCGCTGCGCCAGGTATTCGTTCACCGTGACTACATGCACGCCCTTGGCGGGAAGCGCATTCAGGTAGGCAGGCAACGTTGCGACCAGCGTCTTGCCTTCGCCGGTACGCATCTCTCCGATCTTGCCCTGGTGCAGCGTCATGCCGCCGATGAGCTGTACATCGAAGTGGCGCATTCCCAGCACACGCCGCGAGGCCTCGCGCACCGTAGCAAAAGCCTCTGGAAGCAGGTCGTCGAGCGTCTCGCCTGCCGTCAGCCGAGCCCGGAATTCGGCGGTCTTGGCCGCCAACTCGGTGTCGCTCAGCGCCTGCAGGCTCGGCTCCAACTGATTGGTGCGGTTAACGTTTTTCGTATAACCCTGCAGTATCCGCTGGTTGCGGCTGCCGAAAATCTGGCTGAGCCAATTCGCCACGCTGAAACTCCGAAGGAGGAAAAGGACGCGATTGTACAGAGATAAGTCAGGACTGACTGACTGCGAGCCGTCCGCTGTGGGGTCCGAGGGGTATGAAAACAAGACGAGCCGGGACGGAATTCGTTCCGGTTCGATACAGGGTCGATCGGTCGGCTATTCCCGAGTCCGGCAGTGGCCTTGGATTTCCGGGGTCAGCCGCTGGCCTTGCCCCATCTTGTCGGGTCCCGACCCGGATTTTGCCGTCAGTCCTTGACGAAGGTCATCGGATCCACCGAGCGCCCCTGCTTCAGCACTTCGAAGTGCAGATGCGGTCCGGTGGAGCGGCCCGTGGAGCCGATCAGCGAGATGGCCTGACCCTTTTGAACCGTGTCGCCCGCGGACACCAGCAGGCGCTGATTGTGGGCATAGCGGGTTACGTAACCGTTACCGTGGTTGATCTCCACCGTCTTGCCATAGCCGAATCGTTCTTTGGCGTAGGTGACGACGCCGGCCGCCACTGCGATCCCCTGCGAGCCGGCCGGGGCAGCGAAATCCACGCCGCGGTGATAGGCGAGATGACCCGTGAAGGGGTCGGTACGCTGGCCAAAGTAGGAGGAGATCCATCCCTGGGTGACCGGGCGGCCGCCGGGAACGATCTGGCTGCTCAGGTTACGGGTGGAGATAAGGCTTTCCAGCACGCTGAGCTGGCGCTCGCGGTCCTTGATCTGCTGACCCAGGCCATCGAGCATGGAAGAGATGTCCGAGGAACCCACGATCGCGCCTTCCACCAGGCCCTCGGGGCCGCCGGTGGGCGGAGCGCTATCGAAATTGAATTCACCCTTGTCGAGGTGGGCCATCTGCGTGAGCCGGCGGCCGAGCGCATCCAGGCGGATGACGTGGGCATTCATCTGGCCGACCCGGCTGGCCAGGGCGTCGAGCCGCTCCTGCAGGTCCCGTTTGGCGTCGACCACCTGAACGCGCTGCTCTTCCAGCCTGCGACCCCAGTCGCCGACCTGCGCGGCAGGCTTCAACAACAGCCCGCTACGACCGAGCTGAACGCCGGCGAACAGCACGCCGCTGAGCAGCGCAATGACTACCGCGATCGTCACCGTCAAGGCGACAGGGCGTCCCAGCTCGAACTGGCGAGCGCGCCCCAAGCGCCTGGAGAAGACGATTACGTTCATTCAGCATGCCCTCGCGGCCGTAACCCATGGCGCGACAAAAAAGTCCGATGGCAGCGCCCGCCAGCTGTGCGGGGGCTGCAAGATTTCCAACGGGGTGGGCACCGGCGAACCGGACCCGGGGACGTAGAACCGATAATTCGTGTTGTACATCCTGGCAACCCCGCTATCGTGACTGCCATCTGCGCGCTCGCGGATGGCGTTCCTTAGACCGGTGGCTTTGCGTCCCCGCCTTTCGACGGGTTTGCCCTTAACAGCGTGCGGGAATATGCAGAATCGAACCCCAAAAGATCAAGCGGCTGTGCCTCACATAATCGACCAGGCCACGAAATCGGACGATATTTCATCTTATGTCTGACTCGATGAAGCCCCTGCACGCGGGACTGGGCCCGCTGATCAAGGACCTGGAACGCCGCGCCCAGGCGACGCTGGACCTCGCAGCGAAGGTGCGCCAGGCCCTGCCCGGGCCGGAAAAAGATCACGTCGTGGGCGCGAATGACCGCGGGGATACGCTGGTTGTGCTTGCCGATTCAGCAGCTTGGGGCTCGCACATCCGCTACGCGCAGCAAGAACTGCTACTGCGGCTGCAGGCCGCCGGTGAGACGCAGTTCACAAAGGTCAGAGTGAAGGTAGGTAGAGGAGAGAAGGGGATAGCGGATAGCGGATAGCGGATGGTTCAGACCTCGGCGGCTTGGCTATCCGCCAACCGCTATCCGCCAACCCCTTCCTTATCTACGCCGCGTGCGGCGTAGCAGCTACATACGCAATCGGCGATTCCTGCAGATTCTCGAAGGTCACTTCTTCCCAGGCACCCGGTGTCGCCAGCAGCTTGCGCAGCAGGCGATTGTTCAATGCATGGCCCGATTTGTGGCCACTGAACTCACCCAGGATGCTGCGGCCAAGCAGGTACAGGTCGCCGATCGCATCCAGGATCTTATGCTTCACGAACTCGTCTTCGTAGCGCAGGCCGTCCTCGTTCATGACGCCTTTGTCGTCCAGCACGATCGCGTTGTCCATCGTGCCGCCCAGCGCAAGGTTGTGCGAACGCAGGTATTCCAGGTCGCGCATGAAACCGAAGGTGCGCGCGCGGCTGATTTCCTTCAGGAAGGCGGTGGTGGAAAAGTCCATCGTCGCCGTCTGATCGCGCTTCTTGAACACCGGGTGGTTGAACTCGATCTCGAAGTTCACCTTGAAACCGTTATAGGGCTCGAAGCGTGCCCACTTGTCGCCGTCTTCAACCTGGATGGTCTGCAGGATGCGCGCGAAGCGCTTCGGCGCCGGCTGCTCCTCGATGCCCGCCGACTGCAGCAGGAAGACGAAAGGCCCGGCACTGCCGTCCATGATCGGCACTTCTTCGGCGGACAGCTCTATATAAGCGTTGTCGAGTCCGAGACCGGCAAACGCGGACAACAGATGTTCGGTAGTGGCTACACGCACGCCATTGCGTATCAACGTGGTGCCCAGCATCGTGTCGCCGACGTTCTCCGCCTGCGCCGGCACATCCACCGGCGTATCCAGATCGGTGCGTCGAAACACCACGCCGGTGTCCGGGGGTGCGGGACGCAGAACCATCAGCACTTTCTTGCCGGAGTGCAGGCCGACCCCGGTCGCGCGGATGGAGTTCTTGAGAGTGCGTTGTAGAAGCAAGGCAATAAACTCTAGGCTGCAAGCTCTAGGTGGGGAAAGTGCATCGCCCTTCCGGAAAAACCTGGGGTGGGCCATGCCATCAAAATCGCGCGTCCTGAACTCAGGAGCAGGGGGCCGCGAACCGAAGGGGCCGCACCTGGAAATTCCGCTGGGGAGATTTCCACGGCCGGCGCACCGTAGCACCGCAGTCCGGCACGGACAAGCCTCTGACTTGTCCATGCCGTTGCGGCGCTCGCACATCCCGGCGAGGGACTCACGCCGGGACGCAACTTCTGTCTGCGTCTTCCTGTCGGACCCGAGGGTTTAACGCCACGGACCCGGCATCGTTGCCGACTACCGGCTCAATCCGCCTGCCGTCGCAGGAATGCCGGAATGTCCAGTACCGAGGCATCTTCCACGTTCAGACCGTCACCCACAGCCCGGCGCGGGGCCTGGCCGTCGCGCTGGTTGCGAATGTAGGTAGGCACGTGCAGATCGTCGAGCGTCGGCACCCGCGCACTACGACCGCCGGGAATGGCAGTCATCCTGCGTGCATCCGGCTGGGGCTGCTGACTCTGGGCGACGGGACGCCCGATGCCGGTCGCAACGACCGTCACGCGGATTTCTTCCTTCATCTCCGGATCGATCACGCAACCGACCACCACGTTGGCGTCTTCGGAGGCGTATTTCTTGACCGTGTCGCCGACGACACTGAACTCGCTGGTGCGCAGGTCCATGCCGGCCGTCACGTTGATCAGCAGGCCGTGTGCCCCGTTCAGGTTCACGTCCTCGAGCAGCGGGCTCGACACAGCAGCTTCGGCTGCTTCACGCGCGCGGTTTTCACCACGTGCCGAACCGGAGCCCATCATGGCCATGCCGGTTTCCGCCATCACGGTGCGCACGTCGGCAAAGTCGACGTTGATCATGCCGGGCTTGGTGATCAGCTCGGCGATTCCCTGCACGGCGCCCTGCAGCACCTGGTTGGCTGCCTTGAATGCATCGAGCAGCGTGACGTCGCCGCCCAGTACGGTGAGCAGCTTCTGGTTCGGAATCGTGATGAGCGAATCGACATGCCGGCTCAGCTCGTTGATGCCGTGATCGGCCGAGCTCAGGCGCTTGCTGCCTTCCATGTCGAAAGGCTTGGTCACGACCGCAACGGTCAGGATGCCCAATTCCTTCGCGACTTGCGCGACGACCGGAGCGGCGCCCGTGCCCGTACCGCCGCCCATGCCGGCGGTGATGAACAGCATGTCGGAGCCTTCGATCATCTCGATGATGCGATCGCGGTCTTCCATCGCGGCCTGGCGGCCAACTTCAGGGTCGGCGCCGGCGCCCAGGCCCTTGGTGATATTGCAGCCGATCTGCAGCCCGACTTTGACCTTCGAGTGCTTCAACGCCTGCGCATCGGTATTCAGACAAATGAAATCCACGCCTTCGATCCCGGCCGCCACCATGTGCGCCACGGCGTTACCGCCGCCGCCGCCCACGCCGATGACCTTGATCACGGCACCTTGATTTTCGGATTCAGCAAGTACAAACATCGTTAGTCCCCTATGTCAGCAAGACATCTCATTAATCAACAAACACCTGGCGCTGCCTGCGGTCAGAGGTCGCAGGCAGGCCACCCTTCGGAAATCGTGACAAGTGACGAGTGACGGGCAAAATCAGGATAGAGAATCGTGTCTCTTCGTCTTGCCCGTCACTCGTCACTCGTCACTCCCACCACTCCGTCCTCAGAAATTCCCCTGAAACCACGCCCGCATCCGATCCCACACGCCACGCACGCTGCCCCCGATCGGGGACTCGCGACGGCCGCGCAGGAAATTCTCGCGGCCGTACAGCAGCAGGCCGACGCCGGTCGAATGAATCGGATTGCTCACGACATCGACCAGGCCGCTGATGTGCTGCGGCACACCCAATCGCACCGGCATGTGGAAGACTTCCTCGGCAAGTTCCACTGCCCCTTCCATCTTTGCGCTGCCCCCGGTGATGACCACGCCAGCGGCGATCATTTCCTCGAAGCCCGAGCGGCGCAGCTCTTCACGGATCAGCGCGAACAGCTCTTCGTAACGAGGCTCGACCACTTCGGCCAGCGTCTGGCGTGCGAGTCGCCGCGGCGGGCGGTCGCCGACACTCGGCACCTCGATGGTCTCGTCCGCATTGGCCAGCTGCGAGAGCGCACAGGCGAACTTCATCTTGATTTCTTCGGCGTGGTGCGTCGGCGTGCGCAGGCTCACCGCGATATCGTTGGTCACCTGGTCGCCCGCAATCGGAATCACTGCGGTGTGCCGGATCGCGCCGCCGGAGAACACGGCGATATCGGTCGTGCCGCCGCCGATGTCGACCAGGCATACGCCCAGCTCTTTCTCGTCATCGGCGAGCACGGCGTAGCTGGACGCAAGCTGCTCGAGCACCACGTCTTCGACCGCAAGGCCGCAGCGCTGCACACACTTGACGATGTTCTGCGCGGCACTCTCCGCGCCGGTCACGATATGCACCTTCGCTTCGAGTCGCACGCCGGACATGCCGATCGGCTCGCGGATGCCTTCCTGGCTGTCGATCAGGAATTCCTGCGGCAGGATATGCAGGATTTTCTGGTCGGCGGGAATGGCGACCGCGCGTGCCGCGTCGATGACGCGATCCACGTCCTCGGCCGTTACTTCCTTGTTACGGATGGCGACGATGCCGTGTGAGTTGAGGCTGCGCACGTGGCTGCCGGCGATGCCTGCGTAGACCGAGTGGATCTCGCAACCCGCCATCAACTCGGCCTCCTCCACCGCGCGCTGGATGGACTGCACCGTCGATTCGATATTGACGACGACGCCGCGCTTCAGGCCGCGCGAAGGGTGTGAGCCCAGGCCCACCACTTCAATCTTGCCGTCGCTGTTGATCTCCCCGACGATCGCCACGACTTTCGAAGTGCCGATATCGAGGCCGACGATCAGGTTACGATCATTCTTTCTAGGCATCTGGCGTTACGTCCTCAGCGTCATGCGCGACGCGCGTGGCCGGCGGATTCCAGCCGACCGAAAAACCGTTGCTGTAGCGCAGGTCCACGAAATTCACTGCATTACCGCGGGTTGCAACCATCGGACTCGCAACCCGTAAAAATCTCTCCAGCCGCCCGTGCACGTCCTGCCGGCCGAGACGGACTTGCACGCCATTGGCCAGCGTCAGCTGCCACGCTCCGCGCGGATCCAGTTCGACGCGGGCGAGACGCAGACCGACCGCAAGCAGGCGCGGATACGTCTGCAGATACAGCTGCGCCACTTCCTCTTCCGTGCCCTCGGGACCGATCAGCTGCGGCAGTTCCGGTGGAA
Source organism: Steroidobacteraceae bacterium (assembly GCA_036498785.1). Lineage (GTDB taxonomy): Bacteria > Pseudomonadota > Gammaproteobacteria > Steroidobacterales > Steroidobacteraceae > Steroidobacter. Next base: position 9,668 of record DASYEW010000058.1, read on the forward strand.
CGTGCTGCACACCGCGCAGGAACAGTTCGCCGCGGGTATTCATGAGGCCGTCCTCGCCCCAGCGCGCAGCCGCAACGTGTTCGGTAATCAAAACGTGCACACCCATAGGCCAGCGGCGTTCGACGCGAGCGCGATCCACCCACGGTATTTTTTCCAGCGCCGCCTGCAGCGCATCCAGATCCACCGACAGGAAACCGGCGCCGCGGAACGGTGCTACCGCCGCTTCGATCTGCACCGGAGCCACGCGTTGGAACTGGCCACCCACTTCCACTTTGCCGATCGGGCGATCCAGCGCGGTTACTGCTGCCCAACCCACCAACACAACGGTCACGATCACCCCGGATACCTGCAGGATCGGGCGCAAGCCATTCGCGAGCAGCGGCTGCAGCCAGGCGAACGACAGCTTGGTAGCTGTCGGCTCCGACTTGCGGCGATTGCGCTTGGTGCTCGCAAAAAGCATTACGGTTTCGCGCCTCCGCTACGCGGCCGGCTGGTTTCCAGGACGCGCCACACCAGCTCATCGAATTCGATGCCGCAGGCGCGTGCTGCTTTGGGTACCAGCGAGTGGCTGGTCATTCCCGGCGCCGTGTTCACTTCCAGCAGGAAGTTCGCACCGTTGCGGTCGCGCATGACGTCCACTCGTCCCCAGCCGTAACAGCCGGCTGTTCGAAAGGCCTCAAGCGCCAGCGCACGCGTTTCCATCTCGGCCGACCCTTGCAGTCCAGGGCAGACATACTGCGTATCTTCAGCAACGTACTTGGCGTGGTAGTCGTAGTACTCGCCGGCCGGCACGATGCGGATCGTCGGCAGCGCCTCATCGTCGAGAATGCCGACGGTGAACTCCTCGCCTTCGATCAATTGCTCCATCAGCAGTTCGCCTTCATAGCGGGCCGCCAGTGCTACCGCTTGCGGCAAATCCTTTTCGGTGAACACGCGACTCACCCCGACGCTCGATCCTTCGCAAGCGGGTTTGACGATGACCGGCAGACCGAGCAAGCGGGCCGCCGCTTCCACGTCGTCGCTGCGCGAAAGCCGCGCATAGCGGGGAGTCGGCAGATTCAACGACAGCCACACCTGCTTGGTGCGGATCTTGTCCATCGACAATGCCGAGCCGAGCACATCCGAACCCGTGTAGGGCACGCCGAATGCGTCGAGCAGGCCTTGCAGCACACCGTCCTCACCGCCACCGTGATGGCCGTGAAGAATGTTGAATACGCGACTGCAACGCTGCGCGGTCAGCTCTTTGACGAGCGCCGGAATACCATCGACCGCGTATGCATTGACACCTCGACGCTGCAGCGCCTCCAGGCAATTGCGCCCGGAGTCCAGCGATACCTCGCGCTCGGACGACGTGCCGCCCATCAGCACGGCTACGCGACCGAAGTCACGCGGATCGGTAATGCGAGGAACGTTACTCAAGAACCGCTCCTGCGGTGCCCTTCATCAGCGACACGCTCAATACTATTTTCTTACCCACGCCCCACCTCACCGACGATCCTCACTTCCGTACTCAGTCGCACTCCATGCGCACGCTCGACGGCGTTGCGCACGTGCTCGATCAACTGTTCGATATCCGCCGCGCGCGCCGTGCCGTCATTGACGATGAAGTTCGCGTGCATCTCGGAAACTCGCGCCCCACCGATGCGAAAACCCTTGAGCCCGAGGCTGTCGATCAGTCGGGCCGCATGATCCCCGGGCGGATTCGTGAACACCGAGCCGCACGACCATTCGCCGATCGGCTGGGTCGCCTTGCGACGCGCAAGCAACATGCGAATATCGTCGTTGCTTACCTGCGGACGCGGCTCGAAACGCAGGTGTGCGCCCAGAAACCATTCCTGCGCGGGACCCGCGACGTGCCGATAGCCCACACTGAAATCGCTTGCCGGTCGTTCTCGACGCACACCGGCGCGATCGATCGTTGCGACCGCGACGACATGGCTCCACGTCTCTCCACCGAAGGCACCGGCATTCATTGCCAATGCACCACCAAGCGTTCCGGGAATACCGGCGAAGAATTCTGCCGGGCCGAGGCCCCACTTCACGCATTGCTTCGCGAGCTTCGCGCAGGCGACGCCCGAACCGCACCACACTTCGTTCTCGCCGCGACGCTCCAGCTCCGCGAACACACCGTGAGTCTCGATGACGGCGCCACGAAAACCGCCGTCGCGTACCAGCAGGTTGCTGCCCAGCCCAATCCACATCACGGCAGTCGATGGCGCCAGGCTTTGCAGGAACATCGCCAGGTCGGCGACATCGAGCGGTGTAAAGAACAGGTCCGCAGGGCCACCCACGTGCCAGGACGTGTGCTTCGCCATCGGCTCATCGCGCAGTACGCGTGTCGCAAAATCCGGCGGCAGGGCGAGCGTATTCATGCGTCCCGCCTTTCCACGAATTCCACCGGCTTGGCAGCAGCCAGCGACTGCGACAGATCCGTCGCCACCGCACCGATGCTGCCCGCACCCATGGTGACCACCACGTCGCCGTCGCGAATGATCTGAACCAACGCTTGTGGCAGTTGCTCCACCTTGTCGACGAACACAGGCTCGACGCGACCGTGCGAACGCACTGCGCGACAGATCGCTTTGCCGTCGGCGCCAGAGATCGGCGCCTCTCCGGCGGCATACACTTCCGTGACGATCAAAGCATCCACGTTCGCGAGCACCCGCGCGAAGTCGTCCAACAGGTCCCGTGTGCGCGTGTAGCGATGCGGCTGGAAGGCCAGGACGATGCGGCGCTCCGGCCAGCCCTGGCGAATCGCTTCGAGGGTTGCGGCAAGCTCGGTCGGGTGGTGACCGTAGTCATCCACCAGCGTGACGAGACCCTTCGCGGTCTGCACATCGCCGTTGCGCTGCAGGCGCCGGTCGATGCCCTGGAAATTCGCGAGCGCCGCCTGAATAGCGCTATCCGCCACTTCAAGCTCAGTGGCAACGGCAATCGCCGCGAGCGCATTCAGCACGTTGTGGGTGCCCGGTGAGTTCAGCGTGATCGCCAACAGCTCCTGCTTGCCAGCCCGACGCACGTCGAAACGTGTTTGCAGGCCAGCGCGAACGATATTCTCCGCACGGATATCCGCAAGCTGCTCGATCCCGTATGTCACTACCGGCCGCGCGATACGCGTGAGCAGTCCGGTCACGACCGGATCGTCGGCGCACATGATGGCCAGCCCGTAGAAGGGCAGGTTCTGCAGGAAGTCGATGAAGCTCTGCTTGAGCCGCTCGAAATCCCCCTCGTGCGTCCCCAGGTGATCGTTGTCGATGTTGGTGACGATCGAGATCATCGGCTGCAAGTGGATGAACGACGCGTCGCTCTCGTCCGCCTCGGCCACGAGATACTTGCCCTGCCCGAGTCGGGCATTGGTATCGGCACTCACCAGCCGACCGCCGATGACGAACGTCGGATCCAGGCCGCCTTCTGCGAGCAGGCTTGCGACCATACTCGTCGTCGTCGTCTTGCCATGCGTGCCGGCGACGGCAATGGCATAACGAAAACGCATCAGCTCGCCGAGCATCTGTGCGCGCTGCACGATCGGCAGACGCCGCGCGGTCGCTTCAACCACCTCGGCGTTCTCCGCGCTCACAGCGCTGGATACGACCAGCACGTCCGCGTTGCCGACATTGGCCGCCGTGTGACCGATCATGATCTTCGCGCCAAGCCGGCCGAGCCGCGCGGTAACCTTGTTCGGCTTCAGGTCGCTGCCCTGCACTTCGTAGCCGAGATTGATCAGCACTTCGGCAATGCCGCCCATGCCGGCGCCGCCGATACCGACGAAGTGGATGCGATGGATGCGACGCATGCGGTCGGTCATGACGCGCCTCCCGCAGCCGCCACGCACGCATCCGCGAGCTTCACGTCCGCATCGGTGATCGCCAAGGCGCGAGCGCGTTCCGCCATTACCGCCAGCGCACCTCGTCCGGCACCGAGCAGCCGGCGCAGTTCGTCGGCAAGCCGCGGCGGCACCAGTTCGGTTTCAGGGATCAGCACCGCTGCATGCACATCGACGAGAAAGTGAGCGTTGCGGGTCTGATGGTCGTCCACTGCAGCCGCGAAAGGGACGAACAGTGCCGGCAATCCAGCCGCAGCAAGTTCCGATACGGTCAGCGCACCGGAGCGACAGATCACCAGATCGGCCCAGCCATAGGCTTCTGCCATGTCATCGATGAATGCACGCACGTCCGCCTTCACACCGTGCTTTGCATAAAATTCCTTTGCCTGCACCACATGGCGCTCGCCCGCCTGATGGAGCACTTGCGGCCGCAATTCAGCGTCCAGCATCGCAAGCGCCGCGGGCACGACAGCATTCAAACGGGCAGCGCCCTGGCTGCCGCCGATGATCAGCACCCGCAGCGGCCCTTGTCGATTGGCGAAGCGCTGTTTGGGCGCTGCTATTGCGGCGATCTCACGACGCACCGGATTGCCAACGGACTCAGCGCGAACCGAGGATGGGAAGCTCTTCGGGAACGCCTCAAGCACACGTCGTGCGACTCGAGAGAGCAAGCGATTGGTCAGACCGGCTACCGCGTTCTGTTCGTGAATAACGAGCGGCCGTCGCGTCAGCCACGCAGCAACGCCACCGGGACCGGAAACAAACCCACCCGCACCGAGCACCACACTGGGCTTACGCCGTCGCATCACCTGCAGGCTCTGCCAGATCGCAAGTGACAGGCGATACGGTGCGGCGAGCCATGCGGTTATACCTTTGCCGCGCAGTCCACTGACGCTGATCCACTCGATGGGAATCTGTTGCGGCGGCACCAGTTTCGCCTCCAGTCCGCGCTGCGTGCCGAGCCACACAGGCTCAAAGCCGCGTTCACGCAGCACACGCGCAGCAGCGAGCGCGGGGAATACGTGTCCGCCTGTTCCGCCAGCCATGATGAGTACGACGCGTGCGGTCATGGCGCCTTCGCCTTGCGCGGCACGGCGAGCCGGCCGCTGACGTGCGCCTCATGATTGATGCGCATGATGAAACCGATCCAGCCAAGCGTGACCAACAGGCTCGAACCGCCGTACGACATCAGCGGCAGCGTCAGTCCCTTGGTCGGCAGGATGCCCATGTTCACGCCGACGTTGATGAACGTCTGCAGGCCCAGCCAGATACCGAACGCCGCCGCGCTGTACGCCTGGAACGCGAGACCCGCTTCAGCCGCAAGCCGGGAGATGTGGAAGGTGCGCCACACCAGCAGGATGAACAGCGCCAGGGTGACGATCACGCCGATCAATCCCAGTTCTTCGGCAAGAATGGCAAACACGAAGTCGGTGTGCGCCTCGGGCAGGTAGAACAGTTTCTGCACGCTCGAACCCAGGCCGACGCCGAACAGTTCGCCACGACCGATCGCGATCAGCGACTGGGTCAATTGAAATCCGGAGTTGAACGGATCAGCGAATGGATCCAGAAACGCCGTCAGGCGCTTGAGGCGGTACGCGGAAGTCACTGCGATTACCGCCATACCGCTGGCGGCCAGCGCGACCAGCGCGAGGAAGTGCCGCAGCTTCACGCCAGCAAGAAACAGCACGCCCAACCCGGTTGCCATCAGCACGGTTGCCGCACCGAAATCCGGTTCGAGGAGCAACAATCCCGCCGCGCCCATGAGGATGCCCAGCGGCTTCAGGAAGCCTCTGAGTTCCTGTTGCAGCTCTTGCTGTTTGCGCACGACGTAACTTGCGAGATACGTGAGCAGCAGCACGCGCGCCAACTCAGACGCCTGGAAATTCATGAAGCCGGCGCGCAGCCAGCGGCGACTGCCATTCACTTCGTGGCCCAGGCCCGGGACCAGTACGATCACCAGAAACACAAAGGCCAACAGCAGCAGCGGCATCGCCATCCGTTCCCACACCGCCGTGGGAATGAACATCATGACCAACGCCGCGAGGACGCCTAGCGCGAGGCCGAAGCTCTGCCGTTCGAGATAGTGCAACGGTTCGTGCATCTGGCGGTCGGCGACGGAGATCGACGCTGAGGTGACCATCACGAGTCCGAGCAGCACGATACCGGCGGTCACCAGCAGCAGTATGGGATCGAACACCAGCCGCTTCGGCCGGGCGCTCGATCGCGCGAATGTCAGTGTCGCGGCGTTCATGCGTTCAACCCCCGCACTGCCGTCGCGAATACATCGCCGCGTTGTGCGTAGTCGCGAAACATATCCAGGCTTGCGCATGCCGGGGACAGCAGCACGGTTTCCCCCGATTGCGCTGCTCTCGCCGACATTCGCACCGCTTCATGCATGTCGCGCGCAAACTCCATGGTGCAGATTCCGCGTAGGACATCTGCGATCTGCTGTGCGTCCTGCCCAAGCAGCACGACATGCCGGACCTTGCCGCGAAATGCATCCGCCAGCGGCGCGAAGTCCTGGCCCTTGCCCTGCCCGCCGGCGATCAGCACCAGCGAACCCGGCATGCCTGCGACCGCAGCGAGCGTCGCGCCGACATTCGTGCCCTTCGAATCGTCCACATAGAGAACCCCGGCGACATCAGCAACCCACTGTGAGCGGTGCGGCAGACCGGGGAACTCCCGCAGCGCCTGCACGCAGGCGGCTTGCGGCAACTTGAGAGCGTCGGCCATCGCGAGCGATGCCAGTGCGTTCGCGGCGTTGTGCAGACCAGCGATCTTCAGCTCCGACATCAGCGCAACGCGCTCATCGAGATGCATGAGTGCAACATCATGGTTGTTGCCATTCACCACCCGCTTCGCGCCGTGATGCTCGGTTGCGTAGAACTGCGCGGTCGGATCTTTCACGAGACTGAAGCCCAGCACACGTGGTGATTGGATGGGCATCGTGCGCACCGCGACATCGTCCATGTTGAGGATCGCCGCATCGCATCGATTGAAGATACGGGCCTTGGAGGCGGCGTATTCGTGCAGCGTCACATACCGGTCCATGTGATCCGGCGTCACGTTCAGTACCGTAGCCGCCGCGCAGTGCAAAGACTGCGTCGTGTCGAGCTGAAAACTGGAGAGTTCCAGTACGTATAATTGCGGCACCGGCTCCTGCAGCAGATCCAGCGCCGGACGTCCCAGGTTGCCGCCGGCCAGTACACTCAGACCGGAGGCCTCAGCCATCCGCGCAACCAGGGTTGTTACCGTGCTCTTGCCATTCGTGCCCGTGACCGCCGCAATCGGCGCCCGTGCGTCGCGTGCGAACAGCTCGATGTCACCGACGATCGAGATGCCGCGCGCTGCCGCACTCACCATGAACGGCTCACGCAACGACACGCCCGGCGAGACCACGATCTCGCTCGCACCCTCAAGCAATCGCTCATCGAAACCGCCGAAGGCAGTGTCCGCGTCCGGTGCGAGCTGCTGCAGTGCCGCCGATTCCGGTGGCGCCGCACGGCTGTCCGTCACGGCGAAACTGATGCCTCGCGATTGCAGATAACGCGCGCACGACAGCCCGGTCCGGCCGAGGCCGACCACGATAGTGCGACCCTGCTGCGGCAGTGTCGCGGGACGGTTGTGCGCTTGCAGTGTCATCCTCAGCGCACCTTCAGCGTTGCAAGGCCGACCAGCACCAGGATCACCGAAATGATCCAGAAGCGAACGATCACCTTCGGCTCGGCCCAGCCCTTCAGTTCGAAGTGGTGATGGATGGGCGCCATGCGGAAGATGCGCTTGCCGGTCAGCTTGTAGGAGGCGACCTGCAGGATGACCGACACCGTTTCCATCACGAACACGCCGCCCATGACGAACAGCACGATCTCCTGGCGCACGATCACGGCAACGACGCCTAGTGCCGCACCGAGCGCGAGAGCGCCGATATCGCCCATGAACACCTGGGCCGGATAGGTGTTGAACCAGAGGAAACCGAGCCCGGCGCCGACCAGCGTCGCGCAGAACACCAGTATTTCACCGGTCCCCTCGATGAATGGAATGCCGAGATAACCCGAGAACACCGCATTGCCGGTTGCATAGGCGAATACTCCCAGTGCACCGCCGACCAGCACGGCCGGCATGATTGCAAGCCCATCCAGACCATCGGTGAGGTTGACGGCATTGCTGGTGCCGACCACCACGAAATACGTAAGTGCTATGTAGCCGTAACCCAGCGGCACCATCACCGTCTTGAAGAACGGCACGTACAACGCCGTCTCCGCGGGTTCCTTGTGGAGATAGAAGAGCGCGCCGGCGCAGCACAGCCCGGCAACCGTCTGCCAGAAATATTTGTAGCGCGCGATGAGACCGCGACTGTTGCCCACCACCAGCTTCAGATAGTCGTCCCAGAAACCGATCAGGCCGAACGCCAGCGTGGTGAGTAGCGTGATCAGTACGAAACGATTGTCGAGGTCCGCCCACAACAGCGTGCTGGCACCGATGGCGACGAGGATCAATGCACCGCCCATGGTGGGAGTGCCGGCCTTGGGCAGATGCGATTTCGGCCCGTCGTCGCGCACCCGCTGGCCGATCTGCTTGCTCGACAGCGTGCGGATCATCCACGGGCCCACCATGAATGAGATCAACAGCGCCGTCAGCGCCGCCAGAATCGCGCGCAGCGTCAGGTAGTTGAACACCCGAAAGCCGGAGTGAAATTCGCTCAGATAGTGCGCAAGACGAAACAGCACGCTATGGCTTCCTTCCGATCATAAGAATTATTCCCACGAGGGCCGGCGGGCTCGCAGCGGCAGTAGCGCAACTGCGCTCTGCGTATCTTTGCGCCCGGATCGGTGATCCCCATGCTCCCCGTTGCAACTCCATGTCAGTGCCCACCCTGGATATCGGATGGCGATGCAGACAACGCCGCCGCGACACGCTCGAGGCGATTCGCACGCGAGCCTTTGATCAATACCGCGACGCCGGCGCCCAAGCTGCCCTTCGCATCCTCCACCAGGGCATCGATGTCCTTGAACCATTGCGCACCCGGACCGAACGCCTCCACTGCGAAACGTGAGCGCGCACCGACCGCGAGCAATCTGGTGATGCCCGAGTCGCGCGCATAGCGACCGACTTCGGCATGCAGTTCATCTGCGCTATTCCCCAGCTCCATCATTTCGCCCAGCACCAGCCAGCGCGCCCCGCCGAAACTGCGCAGAGCATCGAGCCCGGCCTTGAGCGAGCTCGGATTGGCGTTGTACGAGTCATCGACCAGAAACGCGCCATTGATGGCAGGCTTCAATTCCAGCCGGCCGGCAACGGTACGCATCGCGGCCAGTCCGGCGACGATCTGGTCGAGTGTCGCGCCCGCGGCAAAGGCAGCAGCGGCAGCACCAAGCGCATTGCGCAGGTTGTGCAGTCCCGCCAGGCCGAGCGTCGCGGCCTGGGTACCGGCGGGCGTAACGAGGTCGAAATCAATCCTGAAGCCGGTTGCATCGCCAGCCGTTCTCACCTTGTGCGCCATGAAATCGGCAGGCTGCTCGAAGCCGAATGTCAGCGCTCTTTCGGACGCGCGGTTGTCGCGCCAGAACCCGGCAAAGGAGTCGTCGGCATTGATCACCGCAACACCATCGGCCGGCAGTGCTTGAAACATTTCGCCCTTGCCAACCGCGACACCCTGCAGGCTGCCGAAGCCTTCGAGGTGTGCGGCACCGGCATTGGTAACGATGCCGACGGTGGGTTCGGCAATCGCAGCGAGCTGCGCAATCTCGCCTTGGTGATTCGCACCCATTTCGACCACGGCATAGCGATGCTTCGCGGTGAGTTCGAGCAACGTCAGCGGCACGCCGATGTGATTGTTCAGATTGCCGCGCGTTACCAAGCACGGACCGAGACGCGAGAGGATGGCGCCGATCAATTCCTTGGTAGTGGTCTTGCCGTTGCTGCCGGTCACGCCGATGAGCGGGATCGAAAACTGCCGGCGCCATTCGCGGGCGAACGCAGCAAGCGCGGCGAGCGGATCGGCCACCACGAGCTGGGGAATCGCAACCGTCACCGGGCGTGCAACGAGCGCCGCTGCGGCACCCCGCTCCGCAGCGGCCGCCACGAAGTCGTGACCGTCGAAATTCGGACCGGTCAGCGCGACGAACAGCGCCCCGGCTTTGAGCGAGCGGGTGTCGGTCGAGATGCTGCTGAACGCACGGTTCTCGCCAACCAGCTGGCCTGCCGCGCAGCGCGCGATTTCATTGAGCTGCCAGGAGATCATGAATTTCTCCCGAGCGCCGCCGTTACCACATCGCGATCGCTGAAGTAGCGCTGCTCCAATCCAACGATCTGGTGGTCCTCATGACCTTTGCCGGCGATGAGAACCACATCGGCGGCGGTGGACAGACGGATAGCGCGTTCGATCGCCGCCGCACGGTCGCGCTCGACGATCAGTTGCTCGGGAGCGACACAACCTTTAACGATGTCAGCGACGATGACATCACCGTCTTCGGTGCGCGGGTTGTCGTCGGTCACGATGACGATATCTGCCACACGCTCGGCAATAGCACCCATCAACGGCCGTTTGCCTGCGTCGCGATCTCCGCCGCAACCGAATACGCAAACGAGTTTGCCGCTGCTGTGCTGACGAGCCGCGAGCAATGCTTTCTCAAGCGCATCGGGAGTGTGTGCGTAGTCGACGATCGCCAGCGGCTGCCCGGGCGCAGCAAAGGTTTCCATGCGGCCCGGCGGTGCAGCGCAATGTTCCACCGCCTCCACAGACTGCTCGAGCGAGAAGCCCCAGCCCAGCAATACACCGAGCACAGCAAGCACATTGTCGACGTTGAAGTCCCCGACGAAGCGCGAGCGCAACGTTGCGCTGCCGCGATTGCTTTCGATATCGATGTCCAGGCCGTGACTGCCGGCGACAACACCACGAGCATGAAGATAGCCGGCATTCGATGGCAGTGACGCACGGGACGTCGAGGAGGACCGGCTGCAGATGATCAACGCGCCGTTGCGATGGCTGGCCGCAAGCTCGCGACCAAAGGCGTCGTCGACGTTGATCACGGCATGTTTCAACCCGGGCCAGGCGAACAGCTTCGCCTTCGCTGCGCCATACGCCTCGAGCGTGCCGTGATAGTCGAGATGATCCCGCGTCAGATTGGTGAACACTGCTGTGTCCAGGCGCACGCCAGCCACTCGCTGTTGATCCAGTGCGTGCGAGGAAACTTCGATGGCGAGATGTGTCGTGCCCGCGGCACGCAACTCAGCCAGTTCGCGCTGCAACGTAATACTGTCGGGCGTCGTGTGCGTGCCGGACTTCACGGCACCGATGGGGCCATAGCCCAGCGTTCCGGCATAGGCGGATGACTTGCCGAGATATGCGAGCGCAGCGGCAAGCACATACGCGGTCGTAGTCTTGCCGTTGGTTCCGGTCACGGCAGCCACCGCGATGGACTGCGATGGCGCATCGAAGAAGCGATCGGCGATCGTTCCGATCAGGCCGCTCAATCCCGGAATCGGGACCGCGTGCACCGAATGCGGCAAAGCGGGAACGCTCACACCATCGCGTGGCTCCCACAGAATCACACTCGCGCCGCGACTCACCGCTTCAGCAGCGAACTCCAATCCGTGACTACGCAATCCCGGCAATGCAACGAACGCTCCGCCGGCCTGGACCTTGCGACTATCCAGCGTCAGGTCTGCGATCTCGATATCCGGCAGCACGAATGCACCCAGACCGGCGAACAGCGTTCGCAGGTTTTTCGCAGGCGTGAGGTTGCGGTCCACGTTCAACGCACTACTTCTTGCAGCAACACTGTTCATCGTGTCCGCACGGCCGGCGACTTGGCAGCCGCTTGCACGATCGTCGCATTCGGCAGCCGGTCGACGCCGTCGGGTGGCACACCCAGCAGGCGCAGCGCGCCCGACGCTATGTTCGCGAACACCGGCGCGGATACGTCGCCGGCAAGGTAGAGATCGCCGCCGGGTTCGTCGATGACGACGATCACCGCCAGCCTCGGCCGGCTCGCCGGCACGACGCCGCCGAAAGTCGCCATGTACTTGCGCGACTCCTCGTTGCCGTAGCCGCCCACGCCAGAGGTCTTCCACGCGGTGCCGGTCTTGCCTGCGACGCGATAGCCGTAGAGTGCGGCGCTCTTGGCGGTGCCGATCTGCGAGACGACGCTTTCCATCATTTCCAGCAGCTCGTGAGCCACGCGCTCGTCGAGGACCCGCTGGCCTTGCACCGGCTGATCGACACGACGCAGCGTGACCGGCCGACTGATGCCACCCGAACCGAGCGTCGCGTAGGCGTGCGCGAGTTGCAGCGGCGTGACGGCCAGCCCGTAGCCGTACGACATCGTCGCCTGGCTGATGCGACTCCAGTGCGACGGGTCGTTCAGCAATCCGGCGGACTCGCCCGGGAAGCCACTGCCAGTGACCTGACCGAAGCCGAAGGCGTTGAGCATGTGCCACATCGCCTGCGGCGACAGCGTCATCGCCATCTTCGACATGCCCACGTTGCTCGACTTGGCGATCACGGTGGTCAACGAGATCGGCCCGAGATGGCTGTGATCCTCGATGAGCTTCACGCCGACGCGCCACGGCGTCGTGTCGATGATCGTGTTGGCGTGATAGCGGCCCGATGCCAGTCCCGCAGCCGCTACAAACGGCTTGATGCTGGAGCCCGGCTCGAAGATGTCAGTGGCCGCGCGATTGCGGTAACGCATCGGCGAAACCTGATCGCGGTCGTTCGGGTTGTACGACGGCTGATTCACCATCGCGAGTACTTCGCCAGTCTCCACGTCCAGCACCACCACCGAACCGGCCTTGGCGTGCTGCTCCTGCACCGCCGCCTTGAGCTCGCGATAAGCCAGGTACTGGATGCGCAGGTCGATGCTTGTGATCAGGTCGCTGCCCGGCCGCGGAGCGCGAATGCTTTCGATGTCTTCAACCGTGCGACCGTAGCGATCCTGGATGATGCGCTTCGCGCCGGCCTCCGCTCCCAACCAACGGTCGTAGGCGAGCTCGAGACCCTCCTGGCCGATGTCTTCGTATTTCTTGGTGAAGCCCAGCAGATGGCCGGTCACTTCGCCCGCGGGATAGAAGCGCTGATATTCGCGGGAAAGGTACACGCCGGGAATCTTCAGCGACGCGACCTGCGCGGCATCGCTCGGGCGCATGTGACGCACCAGGTACACGAAATCACGCTCCAGGTTGCTGGTCAGCACCTGCGTGAGCCACTTCGGATCGCGGTTCAATGCCTCGGCCAGCCGCGGAATCTGATCCGCGGATGCCTTCATCACTTCTTTCGGCGCGGCCCACACCGTATCCACCGGCATGCTGGCCGCCAATGCCTCACCATTACGATCGTAGATACCGCCGCGGATCGCCGAGAGCTTGGCAATCCGGGTGAAGCGCGCATCGCCCTGACCTTCGAGAAAGCCGTCATCCAGCAACTGCAGGTCCACCGCACGCGCCACCAGCGCAACCGCGATCAGCACCAGCGTCGCGAGCACGAAGCGCAGGCGAATGCGGTACTGGTCGGGCGAAAAAGCGCGGTTTTCGTTGCGGAGCATGACGCGGATCGGGGCGGTCGGCTGGCGGTTACTGTGGGTTGGACTGGATTGGGCTAAAGCGGATTGGATTACTCGATCGGGCTACTTGTCCTGTGGCGGCTTGAGCAACTGCACCTCTTCAGGCCGCGGAATCACCATCTTCAAATCGGCTCGCGCCGTCTGCTCCACGCGGCCATGAGTGGCCCACGCGCTTTGTTCGATCTTCAACTGCTGCCACGCGGTGTCGAGCGCATCGCGTTCGGCGTGCAGTCCCTGCAACTGAATGAACAGGCTGCGCGTTTCGTGCCGGCTCCATACGACACCAACCGCCGACGCGAGCAGCACGCACCACAACACCGCCACCATGCAGCGATTGAAGAGGCTCATGCGGCCAACCTCTCGGAGACGCGCATGATTGCGCTGCGTGCGCGCGGGTTGCGATCGACTTCCGCAGCGGACGGGTGAATCGCACGACCAATCCGTCGCAACTTCGGCCGCGCGTGGGCCGGCACTTCCGGCAGACCCGCATAGACCGGATCCTCCTGCGAGTGCGACTGCATGAATCGCTTCACGATGCCGTCTTCCAGCGAGTGAAAGCTGATGACGCACAAGCGGCCACCGGGCGCGAGCACGTCGAGCGTTCCCGCCAGGGCCGCCTCGATCTCCTCGAACTCGTGGTTCACGGCGATGCGGATCGCCTGGAAGGTTCGCGTCGCCGGATGCTTGCCGGGCTCGCGAACCGGCACGGCACCGGCAACGATTTGCGACAGCTGCAGCGTGCGCGTGATCGCCTGGGTCGCGCGTGCATTCACGATGGCGCCGGCGATCCGTTTGGCGAAGCGCTCTTCGCCGTAGTCGCGCAACACCCGCACCATCTCGTGCTCTGGCGTTCTCGCGACCCAGTCCGCTGCCGTCGTCCCTGCGCTGTTGTTCATGCGCATGTCCAGCGGGCCGTCCTGCGCGAAGCTAAAGCCACGCGCGGCGTTATCGAGCTGCGGAGATGAAACACCGAGATCGAGCAACACGCCATTGAACCCCTGAGCCATGCCCATTTCTTTCACCACCCGCGCCACCTGCGAAAACGGGCTGCCTACCAACGTCAACCGCCCCTGGGCGACGGCGCCGCTCGCGGCAAAGCGCTCATGGCCGGCGCGAATCGCTTCGGGATCGCGGTCGATCGCGATCACTGCGCCGTGCACGCCCACGCGCGCGAGAATCTCCGCCGTGTGCCCGCCGCGACCGAAAGTGGCGTCGAGATATCGGCCGCCGGCGCTCACCTGCAGTGCCGCCAGCACTTCTTCCAGAAGCACTGGCGTGTGCTCGAACATTCGCTAACCCGTCACTTCAATAACGACCCATACAAGTTCATCCGCCCGACCGAGCTGCTCAGATCGACAGCGAACTGAGTTCCGGCGGCAGCTCTTCCGCCGACTCATCCACCTTCAGCCACTGCTCGCGACTCTCGTTCCACAGCGGCTCGTCCCAAAGTTCGAAACGATTGCCCTGCCCGACCAGCATCGCGTCCCGCGACAAGGCGGCGTACTCGCGTAGCGGCGGTGGCACGAGAATGCGACCGCTGCTGTCCAGCTCCAGATCGGTGGCGTGACCGATCATCAGGCGCTGCAGGCGTCGCACGGTCGGATTCAGGGTGGGCAGGCGCCGCAGCTTCAGCTCGATTTCTTCCCACTCGGGCAGCGGATAGATCAGCAGGCAGCGATCGGCCCGATCCACGGTGGCAATCAGGCGTCCATTCGAACGCTCGACGATGCGCTCGCGATAACGGGTCGGCATTGCCAGCCGGCCCTTCGCGTCGAGCGTCACCTTGTTTGCACCACGGAACATGTTTGCCTTGAAAGCGTCGCGAGGAGCGACCTGTGCCGCCCCTTACTCCCATTCATTCCCACTTTTTCCCACCGCGTCGCGACTATAGGTAGCGTCAAACCTGCAAGTCAAAAAAATCTGAGAAATTTCCTGTTTGGCGACAGTGACTTAGCTCACGACCCTTGAGCCGCCCCGGGGCCCCGGGGCGGTGTCCAATTTAAATCAGAGGGTTAAGAGCACTTCTTTATGTAAGTGCGCATGCATATATATGAGCCGCCCTGTCAGTTGGCTGACTACAGGGACTCAAGGTGCGCGCAACTTCGCGCACCGTTGCGGCGCAATGCTGGCGAGACCGGGCCGAAATGGGACGAAAAAAGGCGATGCCACCAGCACGCTCAGGTGACGGCCGGACCGGTCGCGGTATACAAATTTCACAGTCGAATCGAAGGACAGGCAGGGCTGGCCGAGCGACCAGTTAACTAAAACCTAACGATCCGGATTCAGTGACTACGAGCGGATCTGGCGGTCTTGGCCCGCACATCAATGCGCGTGGAAAGCGCCACAGACGGCGGCTTTGTCGTGCTTTCGGCAGCTATCTCCCAGAAAACGAACGGCTCCGCCTTCCCCCCAAGCGGGGAAAGGCGAATGCGGCCGAGGCCGCCGTACGTATTAGAAAGGAGTCGGCCGGTAAGCCGGGTTTTGTCGAGGACAACCATTCATCTGGGATGCGTGTCGCCACGCACCTCTAGCGACCTACCCGGAAGCCTGTATGGGCCATACGTGCAGCCGAAGCTGCGTGCTTCCCTATTTGGTCTTGCTCCAGGCGGGGTTTGCCGTGCCACCGAGTGTTACCACCGGCGCGGTGCGCTCTTACCGCACCATTTCACCCTTACCGGCATCATTTGCATGACGCTTAGGCGGTTTATTTTCTGTTGCACTGTCCGTGGGCTCGCGCCCCCCAGGCGTTACCTGGCGCCTTGCCCTAGGAGCCCGGACTTTCCTCCACGCTTGCGCGCAGCGGTTGTCTGGCCGACTCCGGGGCGGATAGTGGGGGCCGCACGCAGCGGAGGCAAGCGAAAACGGCTGCGGCCTTATTTCTGCGCTTCCGGCTCCGCCTTGCCGCCCATCGTCAACGCTTTTTCGTAGAGGTCTGCGCGTTTTTCGCCGGTGATGCGCGCTGCGATCTTCGCCGCCTGCGAAGGCGGCAGATCGGCAAGCAAGGCCCGCAGCAACTGTTCGGCATTGAGACTCAGGGCCGCGGCCGCGGATGTCGCAGCACCGGCAACCACTATGACGATCTCGCCGCGGGACATGCCCGCATCGCGTTGTACCTGCTCCGCAAGCTCGGCAAGCGTGGCGCTGTATGTCGTCTCGAAACGCTTGGTCAGCTCGCGCGCGATGGTCGCGAGGCGCTGCGGGCCGAAAACTGTCGCCATATCTGCCAGAACTTCAGCCAGACGATGCGGAGCCTCGTAGAAAACCAGCGTGCGCTGCTCCGCACTGACCAGCTCAAGTTGCGCACGACGCGCGCCGGCCTTCGCGGGCAAAAAACCTTCGAAAACGAAACGATCCGTCGGCAGGCCGGCTATGGACAGCGCTGCAACTACCGCGCATGGACCGGGGACCGCTACAACCTCAATGCCCCGCTGGCGTGCTGCGGCAATCAAATCGAAACCGGGATCGCTGATGAGAGGTGTTCCGGCGTCGGACACCAGCGCCACCGATTCGCCTCGTACTAGATGCTCCACCAGGTGTACTGACTTGTGCGCCTCGTTGTGCTCATGCAGCGACGTGAGCGCCGTAGTAATACCGAAGGACTGCAGCAACTGACGCGTGTGGCGCGTGTCTTCAGCAGCAATCACGGTCACGGTCGACAACACCTGCTGCGCTCGCGGACTGAGATCGCCCAGATTGCCGATCGGCGTCGCAACGACGTAGAGAATTCCTGTAGTGGAGCTGGCGACGGACACGAGGTTTCAGTGGGACGCGATTTCAGAGGGAGATTTGCAGAGGATTGGAGGCCATGGACTGAAGGGCGGTAGACTGTGCGCCGGAAAATCGACCGCTCGCGCCTGCCCTACTATGCGTAATCTGCTTCTATTGCCTGCCTACAGACTACAGGCTATGGGCCTCAGTCTGAAGCCCGCCAGGCACTGGTTCCTGTCCTGCTTTGTTGCCTGGGGCATCGCCGCCTGCGCGTTACCGCCGTCGCAGCCGTCGCAGCCCGGGATCGACCGGCAATTCGAACAGGCCGAAAAACTGGCCCGCGAAGGTAAGCACGAACAGGCGGCACAGGCCTATGAGTCGCTGGCCCAGCAGTCGCAACGCGAACTTCATGACCGGTTGTTGCTGCGCGCCGCCCGCGAATATCTGCGCAACAATTCGACCGACAAAGCCAGCGCGCTGCTCACGCAAGTCAGCGCGACGCTGCCTTCACAGGATTTTGCGATACGCGCCCAGGTTGCCGCCGAATTGGCGCTGCGGGCACAACAGCCCGGCAAGGCTCTGGCAGAACTCGACCGCATCCCACAGCCGCTACCGCAGGATGCGGCAGCTGACATCCTCGCCACTCGTGCACGTGCCCAGTTCGCCTTGAATCGACCCGCTGCCGGCATCACCACCGCACTGGATCGCGCTCGCCTGCTGACCAGCAAAGATGAATTGCGCGCCAATTCGCGACTGATATGGGAAGGATTGCAGAAGAGCGCGGCCGGCAATGCGGATTTCACACCACAGCCCGGCACAACCACCGTCGTAACCGGCTGGCTGGAGCTGGGACGCGCTGCACTGGTCGCGGCGCGCAATCCGTTCACCGCGAAGACCGATCTCAACAACTGGCGCGAACGCTATCCGACTCATCCGGCGAATGAATTCCTGAATGAGGAAGTGCTGCCGGAACTCGGCGTTGGCCTCGAGTATCCGTCGCAAATTGCACTGGTATTGCCCTTGTCTGGTCGGCAGCAGGGTGTCGGCGTTGCGGTCCGCGACGGTTTCCTCGCGGCACTGCTGCAACAGGACAGCAGCAAGCGTCCGGTCGTGAACGTCTATGACTCCGCTGCGATGGGAGCGAGTACTGCGTATCGCCGCGCGATCGCCGACGGCGCGCAGTTCGTCGTGGGGCCGCTGCTGAAAGAAGACGTAGCTGCCATCGCGGCATCGAAGGATGCAACGGTACTCACGCTCGCGCTCAATCAGCTGGCAGACGGCGTCGTGCCTCCTGCGATGATGTTTCAATTTGCCCTGGATCCTGAAGACGAGGCGCGACAGGTAGCGCAACGTCTCGTGCAGGACGGGAAGATGCGCGGGCTGGTACTGCTGCCGAACAACGAGTGGGGACAGCGTTTGTATCGCGCGTTCGACTCCGAACTGAAAGTGTTGGGCGGCACTGTTGCCGGTGTGCGCTTCTTCGATGCGACGACGCGCGACTATTCCGATCCGATCATGCAACTGCTGCTGATCAACGAGAGCAAGGCACGCTCGACCGCTCTGAATTCGCTGCTGGGAATGCGCCTGGAGTTCGAGCCCCGTAGTCGTGGCGACGCGCAGTTCATCTTCATCGGCGCGCAGCCCACGCAGGGCCGCACGATGCGACCGACGTTGCGCTTCTATCTGGGCGACACCCTGCCGGTCTACGCGACCTCGGATATCTTCGAGCCCGACATCGACGCCAACAACGACCTCGACGGCGTGATCTTTCCGGACATGCCTTGGGTCATTTCACCCGATGCGGTATCTACGGAATTGCGCACAGCGCTGAACAAGTACTGGCCGGTTCGCGCCCGAGGTCGCGGTCGCCTGTACGCATTCGGCTTCGACGCCTATCGCATCGTGCCGTTACTGAAGGCAGGCAAGTTCGGCAGCGCTCACGCCATCCCGGGAATGACCGGATTGCTGTCGGTCGATGACAAGGGTCGCGTACGTCGCGAACTCGACTGGGCGCGCGTCACCGATGGCAAACCGATGCCGCTGGGTCATGCGGCAACGGCCGCACGATAGTCGGACGCGGCACACGGATATCTGACGGGCCGCACACCGTCAAAGCACAGCAGGCATTCAGAGAGCCACGGAACGACACCCTATTAAAGAGCGGACTCACCGCACTGACTTCATCACGCAAGGACGCCTATGGACGACCACCACCGCAAGGAAGCGGGTGCTGCCGGGGAGGCAGCTGCACTCGAATATCTGCTTCGGCAGGGCCTGCAACTCATCGCGCGCAATTACCGCTGTAAAGCCGGCGAAATCGATCTGGTCATGCTGGATGGACCGTCACTGGCACTGATCGAAGTGCGCTACCGCGCCGACACGGCCTTTGGAGGCGCAGCGGCATCAGTGACCTATCGTAAGCAACGACGAATCGTGATGGCCGCCAGACATCTGCTCATGACCCGTGCCGAACTGCATCGTTACCCTGTGCGCTTCGACGTAATTGCCCTAGCTCCCCGCCAAGACAGGCTGCAGGTGCAGTGGCTCAAAGGGGCATTTGGAACGTGACGCGAGGTGGAGCAGGCAAGAATCAGCGTCGCGGCTGTACACTGCTGACGTCCTTCCACTATCCGCCGCCGCCCTCATGCTCGAAACCACCGCTGAAGTCAGCTGCCCACATTGCGGCGAGACCGTACTGCTGTTCCTGGACCTGTCCATCGAGTCGCAGAGCTATATCGAGGACTGCTCGGTCTGCTGCCAGCCAATGCAGGTGTCGTACACCACCAGCGATGGTGAGTTGCAGGACTTGCGGGTCGAAGCAGAGACCTGACAAGAAGGCAGCTGGCGCGATGCAGTGGCAAAGCAACCGATTTTCGTGGCCTCCAAGCCATCGATGCCTTGTCGTCACCGCCCCTTAAGCGTCGTACATGTTTCGCAAATTCCGCATCGCCGTCCTGTTGCTGATCCTGCTGTTCGTCGCGCTGAACACGTACTTCGATCGCGTCTACTCCACCGACTGGGATACTCCGTTGCGAGTCGCGGTGTTTCCGATCAACGGCGATGGTTCGGCCGTCGCCGAGCGCTACATCCAGGCGTTGCGAGCCGACGATTTCGCGGCGTTGGATAAATTCTTCGCCGAAGAGGCGCGGCGCTACGGCATCAAGCTCGAACAGCCGATGCGCTTCACTCTCGCTGCCCAGATCAGGCAGCTTCCACCAGCTCTCGCACCGCGCTCCGGACGCCTCAGCATCATGGGCTGGAGCCTGCGCATGCGCTATTGGGCATGGAGAGTTCCGGTAGCTCCGGCAGGCGCGAGCCCTGACATCAAACTGTTCGTGCTCTATCACGATCCGCAGCATTCGCCGTCGTTGCCCCATTCCGTCGGTTTGCAGAAAGGACTGTTCGCCATCGCGAATGTCTTTGCCGATCGCAGTGCCGCCGGATCGAATGACACCGTGATCGCACACGAACTGCTGCATACGCTCGGCGCGACCGACAAGTACGATCTCACGAACAATCAACCGCTATACCCGGCGGGATTTGCCGAGCCGCAAAGCGACCCCCGCTATCCGCAGTCGTTCGCCGAACTGATGGCCGGTCGCATTCCGCTGACGCCGCAGAGCGCCGAGATGCCGGAGTCACTCGACCAGGTCCTGATCGGTGCGGCCACCGCTGCAGAGATCGGCTGGAAGAACCAATGAGCGCGGCGATAACTCCTTCGACCGAAGACGCTGCGCTACTGCAATGTACCGGGCTGGACGTAGAAGTTGCCGGACGCTCGCTGGTGCGCAAACTGAGCTTTGCCGTTCATCGTGGCTCGGTTACCTGCCTGTTGGGGCGCAACGGCGCCGGCAAGACACTCACCATGCATACGCTGGCCGGATTGCGCGCACCGGCGAGCGGTTCCATCGAACTGGAACGCCAAACCTTGTTGCATTGGCCGCGCCGCACACTGGCGAAACGACTCGGCTTGCTGACGCAGATGACCGAGGATCCCTTTCCTTCAACCGTGCTGGAGACCGTGCTGGTCGGCAGGCATCCGCATATCGACTTCTGGCGCTGGGAGGATGAAGACGATCGCATGATCGCTCGCGAGTCATTGCGCGCCGTCGGCATGGCTGAATTCGAATCGCGGGATGTCGCGACGCTTTCCGGCGGTGAGCGACGACGCGTCGCCATTGCGACACTGCTGACGCAAGATCCAGACCTGCTACTGCTGGATGAACCGATAAACCATCTGGACCCGCATCATCAAATCGACGTGCTGCGCCTGTTGCGCGCCAGGGCGGCCGCCAACCGATCAGTCTTCATGAGTCTGCACGATGCCGGACTGGCGGCGCGCTTCTGCGACTACGCACTGCTGCTGTTCGGAGATGGCGAGTGGCTGTTCGGTCCGACCGCCGAGGTCCTCACTGAAACGACGATTGCGCGCTTGTACGCCGTAGAGGTGCGCGAGATCTCGTGGGACGGTGGGCGCACCTTCGTCGCCGTCTAAGTACTGAATTGATCGGGACTTACAGGCACGTCCCGGCTACTGCGAAAACTCTCTGCTGCCCGTAGCCAGTGCCAACGAGCGGACCATTTCCCTCCGCTAGCTCAGTGCAGCGAGCACCAGCGGATGCATCGGAGCATTCGCCGCCAGCACCGACGTCGTCTGCAAACCCAGTGGCTTACCACCCAGGTCGGTGAACTTGCCACCGGCAGCCTCGACAATCACTGCTAGCGCCGCAATGTCGAGGATGTTGACGTCCGATTCGATGACGGCTTCGATCTTGCCGGCGGCGAGCAGGTGATAGTGCAGAAAATCCCCGTAACCGCGAATGCGGTGGACCCGCGCGACAAGTTGCCCGTAGCGAGCCCATTGCGGACCGCTGGCCAACGTCTTCAGGTTGCCGCCAGAAATGGCCGCACCTTCTATGGTGGCGATGTCGCTGACATGCAGTTCGCGCTCATTGAGCACAGCGATCCGCTCGTAGGCCTGGCCACCTGCGACGGAATGCGGCAGCTGCGCATAGGCGATTTCGCCATAGACCGGCGCCGAAGACACGCCGACGATCAATCGCCCGCGATGCATCAGGGCAATCTGCGTGGAAAACATCGGGTACTCGCGCACGAATGCCTTGGTGCCATCGATGGGGTCGACCAGCCACAGATATTCCGCCTCGATGGCGCTTTGCCCGGTCTCCTCGCCGTAGAAACCATGTGCCGGAAAGCGTTCCGCAATGATGCCGCGAATGACCTTTTCGGTCTCCACATCGGCCTGCGTCACCGGCGACTTGTCCGCCTTGATGACCACCTCGAGATTGCGCTGGTAGTAGCGGCGAATGACTTCTGCCGCGGCTTTCGCAGCTTCCAGGGCAGTGCTGAGAAACGGTGAGTGGCCCGGGACAGCGGCCGGCCGATGGGTTGCGGATTGGTCGGACAAGGGCGTGGGTCAGAAGGCGGGCCAACAGCGGCGACGCCATCTTACTAGCACAGGTGACACTAGTGACAGGAGTGACAAGGGTGACGACGCCAGAGCCCCGAGAGCATCCCCGTTACTCTCTCGTCACTCCTGTCACTCCTGTCACTCTTGTCACTACTGTCACTCCATCCGCACAGCTCCCATATCCTCAAGAAACCAGGGAAGGAGATGACCTGCATCACCTCCTCCCCCGGAGTGCTCCGCACGAGAAGGGGGAGCGGCTTGCACCGCCGGGCCTCATGCGGAGGAGACATGGCCGGACCAATGCCGTTGCATGGTCCGACGCGATTGTTATTCGCGGACTGAGCCGACTGCTGTGTGACGCCGCGCAGCCGACCAACTACCTCACCTCATGGTTGGTACGCAGCGCAGGAGACGCCCCCCTGCGTCTCCCCGCCACCCATCGCCCAACCTCCCCGGTTAGAACTTGCCGCGTAGCCCGAGCATGATCGTGTACCTCGAGGGTCGCGGCATGTGATTTATGATAGCGATAACAATTTAAGAAATGCAACAGTCTCGATAGCCTGGCGGACGCAACGCACCCGCAAACGGGTAAGGTGCCGGACCGTCGGTGAACAAGCAGCGCCTGAAGCAGGCGAATCGCTAATCGCAGCGTAATTCATGCCGTCGTGGAGTCATTGCCGCAAGTTCTCGCCCGCCGATCGCCCTGGCAGGCGTTGTCTCCGCAACTGCTACGAGCATTTGACCGGCGTGCCGCGTCGTGGATTATGATAACGGTACCAGAATAAGACCGACTTCCAGCATCGGGAGAAACCAGCATGTCAGGTGTGGGACCACGCGAGATTCGCAGAATCGTTTCGCCAAGGACATCCATTGCGACACTCATGGCGACATTTACGACAGCGTCATGCCTGTTGCTCGTCGCGTCGGGTGCGCAATCGGCTGCAGATAAACCCGTATACAAAGACCCGGCCGCACCTGTGGAGCAGCGTGTCGAAGACCTGCTGGCGCGCATGACGCTTGATGAAAAGATGGCACAGATCACCGCGGTGTGGACCACCAAGGACAAGATCCTCAACTCTGCCAACGCGTTCGATCCCGCACGCGCACGCGCCGCATTTCCGGCAGGCATCGGTCATGTCACGCGTCCAAACGATCTGCGCGGATCCGGCAGTCCGCTGGAGAAGCCGTTTCGCGATCCGCGCCAAACGGTCGAACTGATCAACGCGATTCAACGCTACGCAACGCAGCACACCCGGCTCGGCATCCCCGTGCTGTTTCACGAAGAAGGCCTGCATGGTTACGCGGCGCGCGGCTCGACCAATTTTCCGCAGGCGATCGCTCTTGCCAGTTCCTGGGATCCGGAGCTGCTCACTCGGGTATTCAGCATCGCAGGACGGGAGATTCGTGCCCGCGGCGCCCAGATAGTGCTTGCACCGGTAGTAGATGTGGCACGCGATCCGCGCTGGGGACGCATTGAGGAAACCTACGGCGAGGATCCGTATCTCGTCAGCGAGTTGGGGGTCGCTGCCGTTCGCGGCTTCCAGGGCGACTCGCTGCCATTGGCGCCGGGCAAGGTATTCGCCACGCTAAAACACATGACGGGGCACGGCCAGCCGGAAAGCGGCACCAACGTGGGTCCCGCGAATATCTCCGAGCGCATTCTGCGCGAAGTGTTCTTTCCGCCTTTCCAGGCGGCTATCCAGCGCGCCAACGCCTTCAATGTCATGCCTTCCTACAACGAGATCGATGGCATGCCGTCACATGCGAATAGCTGGCTGCTCAAGGATATCCTGCGTGGCGAGATGGGATTCAAAGGCGCTGTGGTAAGCGACTACCGCGGCATCGAGGAATTGCAGGAAGTGCATCATGTCGAAGCGGACTTCACCGGTGCAGCAGTGCGCGCACTGCACGCCGGAGTGGACTTCGATCTGCCGGATGGCGAAGCGTTCGCCAAGCTTCCCGAAGCGCTCGCCGCCGGGCGTGTCACGCAAGCCGATATCGACAATGCGGTACGCCGGATGCTCCGCTTGAAGTTCCTGGCCGGACTGTTCGAGCAGCCCTACGCGGACGCGCGCTACGCCGAACAGATCACTGACAACGACGAAGCCCGAGCGCTTGCAGTGGAGGCCGCGCGCAAATCGGTCATCTTGCTGAAGAACGATGGCGCCCTGCCGCTGCGGGCGACATCGATCAAAACGCTGGCAGTGATCGGGCCAAATGCCGCGATTGCTCAGCTTGGCGGCTATTCGGACGTACCGCGGCATACCGTCAGCATTCTTGCTGGCATCCAGGCCAAGGTCGGCAGCCGCATGAAGGTGGTCACCTCCGAGGGCGTACGCATCACCGAAAAAGGCGACTGGTGGTCGAGCGAGGTGGTGCTGGCCGATCCCGAGCAGAATCGCAAGCGCATCGCCACTGCCGTACAGGTCGCAGGCGATGCCGATGCTATCGTGCTGGTCATTGGCGGCAATGCCGCCATCCATCGTGAGGCCTGGGCGAAGGACCATCTTGGCGACAGCACCACCATCACGCTGATCGGTGAACAGGAAGAGCTTGCGCGCGCCATGTTCGCCCTCGGTAAACCGGTCATCGTGGTGCTCATCAATGGCCAGCCGCTATCCATTCCGGAAGTCGCCGACAAGGCCAACGCCGTGCTCGAAGGCTGGTATCCGGGACAGGAAGGCGGTACGGCAATCGCCGATATTCTGTTCGGCGACACCAATCCCGGCGGCAAGTTGCCGGTAACGATCGCACGGTCGGTGGGCCAGCTGCCGATGTTCTACAACCAGAAGCCCAGCGCCCATCGCGGTTACGCATTCGACACCACTCAGCCGCTGTTTCCGTTCGGTTTCGGGCTCTCGTACACGACTTTTGAAATCGGCACACCGCGGCTCTCGACGGCGCAGATCCGCACTGACGTCTCGGTGACAGTAGCCGTGGACGTGCGCAACACCGGCAAGGTAGCCGGCGATGAAGTCGTGCAGCTGTACGTGCGCGACGTGGTGAGTTCGGTAACGAGACCGATCAAAGAACTGAAGGGTTTCAAACGAATCACCCTGCAGCCAGGCGCCGCCACCACGGTGAATTTCACGCTGACCCCGCAGGCCTTTGCAATGTGGAACGAGCAGATGAAATACGGCGTCGAGCCCGGCGAATTCACCATCTCTGCGGGCGCTAACTCGGTGGATCTGAAGTCCGCAACGCTCATGGTCACTAGGTGACGAGCGAGTCTGTCGCGGCAGTCACGATGTCCCCGGTGAAGACCGGGAGTTATCGATGGCGCATCTGTGCGCTGCTGCTGGCGGCAACCACGATCAACTACCTCGATCGCCAGGTGCTCGGGGTGCTGGCTCCCGATCTGCAGCGGCAGATCGGCTGGAACGAAATCCAGTACGGTTACATCGTGACGGCATTCCAGGCTGCTTATGCCATTGGCCTGCTGTGCGCCGGTGCCATCATCGATCGATTGGGGACCCGCATCGGTTACGCACTGGCTATCTGCCTATGGAGCGTTGCGGCCATGAGCCACGCGCTTGCAACGACGGCGTTGGGCTTTGCGCTCGCTCGTTTCGCACTGGGCCTTGGGGAAGCCGGGAATTTTCCAGCGGCGATCAAGACGGTCTCGGAGTGGTTCCCCCGTCGCGAGCGCGCGTTGGCCACGGGGATTTTCAACTCCGGGTCGAACGTCGGCGCGATCCTGGCACCGCTGGCGGTACCGATCGTTGCAGTAACGTGGGGATGGCAGGCGGCCTTCGTATTCACCAGCGTGCTGAGCGCCGCCTGGCTGGTGGCATGGCTGCTTTACTATCGAGTGCCCGAGCAGCAGCCGAAGCTTACGCCGCAGGAGTTCGCTTACATACGCAGCGAACCTCCGCCGCCGGCAACCAGAATCCCGTGGTCGCATCTGCTGCGCCACCGGCAAACATGGGCATTCGTGCTGGCCAAGGCCATGACGGATCCTTTCTGGTGGTTCTTCCTGTTCTGGTTGCCAAAATTCCTGAATGCCGAATACGGATTGACGCTGACTGGACTCGGGCTGCCGCTGGTCTTCATCTACGTGATGGCCGATGTCGGCAGCATTGGCGGCGGCTGGCTCGCCGGGCGTTTTCTGAAGATGCGTTGGACCCCCAACCGTGCGCGTAAATCGGCGATGCTGATCTGCGCGATTACCGTGGTGCCGATCGTGTTCGCATCCCATGCGCAGAATCTGTGGCTTGCCATCGCTCTGATCGGACTAGCTGCCGCAGCTCACCAGGGCTGGTCCGCAAACGCGTTTACCCTGCCCTCCGATATGTTCCCCGCGCGTGCCGTCGGCTCGGTCGTCGGCATCGGCGGCTTCGGTGGCGCAGTCGCGGGCATGCTCATCTCTACGTTCGTCGGCTTCCTGCTGCAGACGACCGGCAGCTATCTGCCCGTGTTCATGATGGCGGGTTCTGCGTATCTCCTGGCTCTGCTGGTTGTTCATTTGCTGGCGCCGAGGCTCGATCCAGCCAGGCTCACCTGAACAGACACAGCTCCTTCTGAACGATTGGCGGCGAGCGATGTCGCGGTTCGCCGCTGGCCTATTGTAAGAACAACCGTCGACACTTTTTAGCCTTCGAGCAACCGGTGCTGCAACTACGGCTAGCGCCACAGCCCTGAAAATCGGTAATGTCGCCGCCTCCACCCTGCGGAGACCGCCATGCCGTCACGTCGCCAATTTCTCGGAAACTCTGCGGCAACCGTTGCCGGATCGCTGTTGCTTGGTAGCGGCGCGACGTGGGCGCCGGGAGCTACCGCAGCCGCGCAGTCTGCCTTGCTGAGACGTCCTATTCCGGCCTCTGGAGAGAACGTGCCAGCCATCGGCATGGGTACCTCCGGCAGTTTCGAGATTCGTGCCGGCAGTGCCGAATACGAAGCGCTCAAGCAAGTCCTTGCACGCTTCTTCGAAGCGGGCGCGACGTTGATCGATACCGCACCGACTTATAGCAATGCCGAGGACATCCTCGGTTCGCTGCTTACGCCGGAACAGCGCAAGCACATTTTCATAGCAACCAAACTTTCCGGCGTCCGCGGACGCGAAGCCGGACTGACGCAGTTCGCCGGTACGCTGAAGAGACTGCGAACCGACAAGGTCGAGCTGCTGCAAGTCCACAACCTGGGCGACTGGAAGACCCAGCTCGCCGTGGCGCGCGAACTCAAGGAACAAGGCAAGGTCAAGTACGTCGGCATTACTCACTATGTCGAATCTGCGCAGGACGAACTCGCCGACGCGGTTCAGGCCTCCAAGCCCGACTTCCTGCAGATCAACTACTCAGTGACGCAACGAAGCGCGGAGCAGCGCTTGTTCCCTCTGGCAAAGGATCTCGGCGTCGCCGTGCTTGCCAACCGCAATTTCAACGACGGCGCTCTGTTCAGCCAGGTCAAAGACAAGCCGCTGCCGGGATGGGCCGCGGAGGCCGGTATCACCTCCTGGGCGCAGATGTTCCTGAAGTTCGCCTTGAGTCACGACGCAGTGACGGCGGTGATTCCCGCCACCGGCAAGCCGGATCGGCAAAGCGACAACCTGCGGGCCGGCGTTGGGCCGCTACTGAGCGCCGCGCAGAAAGCCGAACTGATCAAGCTCGTGGCTTGAGAAGACTTCTCTTTCTGATGCCATCGAGACTACGCATCCTGCGCTACTTCGCCGCAACCGCGAGATTCTTCCTGAGCCGGATATCCGCGCTCGATGCGCCTACCTGAACTTCGTAGTTGCCTGAATCGACGGCGTAGGCTTTGCGCTGCGTGTCGTAGAATTTGAGGTCCTCGTTCGGCGTCAACGTAAAGGAGACGCGCTTTTCCTCGCCGGGCTGCAGGCCAAAGCGCTCGATACCGCGCAGTTCTTTCCCGGCACGCGGCCGCTTCGGATTCAGGGGATGTAGATAGAGCTGCACCACCTCATCGCCGGCGCGCGCTCCGACATTCTTCACCTTCAACGTAGCCTGCACCTTGTCGCCGGCACCTGCGGTCGTCCGGTCGAGTTGGAGATCGGAGTATTCGAATCGCGTGTAGGAAAGGCCATGCCCGAACGGATAGAGCGGCGTGCCTTCGAAGTAACGGTAAGTGCGTCCCGCCATGCTGTAGTCATCGAACGCCGGGAGTTTCTCGTTTTGCTTGTAGAACGTTACCGGCAAACGTCCGGCGGGATTGGCTGTGCCGAACAGGACATCGGCGACGGCATTGCCGCCACGCTGACCGGGATACCACGCGACCAGAATGGCCGGTAGTTTCGACTGCGCCCAATCCACGGCAATCGGGGATCCGGTAGTGAGTACCAGCACGACAGGTTTACCGGTCGCCTGCAACGCCTCAAGGAGTTTCTCCTGCGTTGCCGGCAAACGCAGATCGGTACGATCTCCGCCGGCGAAGCCGGGATAATTCACTTTCATCTCTTCGCCTTCGACATCGCCGGTCAAGCCGCCGACAAAGACCACTGCGTCCGCGGCGCGCGCGGCGGCAAGCGCTTCCTCGAAAGGCGGCTTGGCGCCGGGCCGCAGCCACGACAGGCGCACCTCGGCATCACGATCCGCGTCGAAATACTCGATCTTGATGTCGTACGCCTTGCCGGCTTGCAGCTCCACGGATCCACTCTTGCTCTGCACGCGCTGATTCGGCAGCCAGTCCTCCGCGACCAGGCGACCGTCGACGAACAGGCGGAAGCCATCATTGGCCCCGACGCTCAATTCGTAACGGCCGGTCACTGGTGGCAGCAACTGGCCGGTCCAGCGAATGCTGAAGTCGTCGCTGTCGATTGCGTTGCTGGCGGCAAGCTCGCCACGCGCGACCAGATCGTCTGTCGGGCTGCCCCGATCCCAGCGAAACGCGATGGTCGAATCGGTGCGGGTAAGCAGCGGCTTGCCTGCCAGTTCGCGGCCGTTGAAGTATTCGCCCTTCAACCCGTGCTCTGTCGATCCGGCCGCCGGCCGCAGGTAGGCCGCTTCGATCACCGGCGCAGCACGCGGATCCTCGCGACCTTCGACCAGATCGGCGCCTCGCGCATACAGCACTTCGGTTGCGGGCCCTACCGCCTCACGAATTCCCTGCAACACGGTGACCGGCGCGGCAGGCGTACCGTAGTAGTTGCCGAGTAGCGCCATGATTTCGTCGGCGGTCGGTCCAATCACCGCAACGGTGCCGATATCACGAGACAACGGCAATACGCCTTCATTCTTCAACAGGACGATGGAGGATTGCGCGGCACGGCGCGCGAGCCGATCGTTGGCAGGCGACTGATTCACGGAATACGGAATCTGTGCCCAACGCACACGTTCGGCAGGATCGAACATTCCCAAACGGAAGCGCGTCGTCATCAGCCGCGTGAGGGCAACATCGATGTCGCTTTCGTTAATCAATCCTTGCTTCACGGCCGGCAGCAGTTGGTCGTAAGTCTTGCCACAATCCAGATCGCAGCCGTTGTGGACGCCAAGCGCAGCGGCTTGCTCCGCACTGTCAACGAGCTTGTGGTGCAGGAAAATGTCTTCGATCGCGTCGCAGTCGGAAACGACGTAGCCTTCGAACCCCCATTGCTTGCGCAGAATGTCCTGCAGCAGCAGCGGACTGGCCGATGCCGATGCTCCGTAGACGCGGTTATAAGCACCCATGACGGCCGCAACTTTGCCCTGCTGCACCAGCGCCTGGAAAGCCGGCAGATAGGTCTCGTAGAAATCGCGTTCGCTTGGATGCACATCGAACCGATGGCGATCGGCTTCCGGTCCGCTGTGCACGGCGTAGTGCTTCGCCGTCGCATCGACCTTGCGGTACTTCGGATCGTCGCCCTGCAATCCCCTCACGAATTCGACGCCCATGCGCGCGGTCAGATAAGGATCTTCACCGTATGTTTCCTGTCCCCGCCCCCAGCGCGGGTCGCGGAAGATATTGATGTTGGGCGACCAGAACGTCAGCCCCTGATAACGACCGTGCTGGTCACGTCGTATCGCCTCATTGTGCTTGGCGCGGGCTTCGTCACTGATTGCCGTGGCCACGTCGTGCATCAGATTCGTGTCGAATGTCGCCGCGAGCCCGATGGCCTGCGGAAAAACGGTGGCGGAGCCGGCGCGGGCCACGCCATGCAGCGCTTCGTTCCACCACTCGTAAGCAGGTACGGCCAAGCGCGGTATCGCGGGCGCATTGTTACCGAGCTGCGCAATCTTCTCCTCAAGCGTCATGTGCTTTACCAGATCGGCCGCGCGTGCTTCGAAGCTGGCGTTCAGATCGCGATAAATCGGTTCACTGGCAGGTGCATGCGTCACGAACAGCAACAAGGTTGCCGTTAGCAGACCGCGTCGTACTGAAATTCCCTTTGTCATCCCAACCCGCTTGTCGCAATGCATGCTGCCGCTCCTGTTGGTTGCTGCTCCCAAGTCCTACTCGATGCGTGCGTAGGGACCTATCACCGCACCGACGAATCCGCCTGCCACATCCGTACTGAGAATCGTGCCGTCGACATCGCGAATGAGAAACTGCCAGTCGCGGTCGTCGATGCTGTAAGCGAATGAGTAGAGTTTGGCGGCGCCGCTGATCCTGAGCTTCAGTCGCTGGCCCGACGCGACGCTGGCCGTAGCGACGGTTGTCACATCTCCGCCGTTGCGTGTCTGGAGGAATAGCTGAATCGCGCCACCGTTACGGCGTGCGCCAAGGAAGTACCAATATCCCTCGCTCTGGAAGGCTGCGATTCCAGCGGCGATACCCTCCGGCGGCAGGTCCAACGCAGTACTGGCGTCGAATGAGATGTGTTGCTGGCGACGCGCGAGAAACGATGGATTGCCCAATGTATCGAGCGCTGCGGGCAAAGGATGGATCGTCAGCGAGCCGGCCTTGGCTTGCAGGTCGATCCATGGACGATCGGGCACACGTACTTGCAGCCAGGCGGGGTTCAGCGAGGCCGAATCGAAATCGTCGCGCCAGGTAAAATTGCCGGACAACGGCGCCTGGGTACCTTTGCTCATGAACTTCGGGCCCGGCACGACGTACGCAATGCTCGTCGCGTGTTTCAGGATGATCGGCCAACCGTCCTGCCACGTTACCGGCAGCAGGAAGGTCTCACGACCGGTGTTGTAGTGCGTGCCACCGTACGTTCGCGTTGCAAGGAACGTCGCCCACCAGCTGCCGTCGGGTGCTTCGACCAGATCGGCGTGCCCCGCATTGGTGATCGGATCGGCACGCCCCGGTGCGAGGTCGCGCTGCGTGAGGATTGGATTGCCTGCGAACGCGACGAATGGTCCCCAGGGCGAGCGGCTGCGCAGGATGACCTGCGAATGATTGGGCCCGGTGCCGCCCTCGGCACACATCAGGTAGTACCAGCCTTCTCTTTTGTACAGATGAGGCCCTTCAATCCAGATCGGCTGCTTCGCGATGTCGACGCCGCCATTCACCAACACCTTGCGTGGCCCGATGGGCTTGGCAGCGGCAACATCGAATTGCTGTATCCAGATGGCCCGATGGCCGTCATACAGCGGCTTACCCTCAGGCGGGCCGTTGTTGAGGATGTAGGCCTGCTCGCCATCAAAGAACAAAGACGGATCGATGCCATCGATCTGCGGCAGCCACACCGGGTCCGACCACGGGCCGGCGGGATTGCGGGCGGTGGCGAGGAAATTGCCGCCGCTATCCACTGCCGTGTTCAGCACATAGAACGTGCCATCGTGAAACTCAATGTCCGGCGCGAACACGCCGCGCGATACACGCAGACCCGCGAAACTCAGCTCGCCGGGGCGATCGATGACATTACCGATCTGCCGCCAGTGCACCAGGTCCGCGCTCTCGAAGACCGGGATGCCTGGAAAGTAAGTAAAGCTCGAATTGACGAGGTAGAACTTGTTACCGGCGCGGGTAATGCTCGGATCGGGATGGAAGCCGGCAAGGATCGGATTGCGATAGCTGCCCGCTGGCAAGGTCTGCTCGAACACTGCGTCGTGACCCGTGTACTCGAACCAGTCGAATGACACCGGCGCTGCGCACGTCAACGCGGACCAGGCGAAGAACGGAAACAGGCTGAGGCAGCAATGCAGGCGCGTGTTCACAGTTTGTGGGCCCTCTTCGGCAACGCGCATCACCAGCCCGTCGCCGAGACTCATGCATGCCATCTCAATCGGTATCTGACCGCGGAACATCTCGGCGTCTCCGCGTTCCAGCGTCTCGTGGGAAACACGAGCATTTCGCGGTCGCGGCTCGGCCCCTCTGCGCGCGGCGCGAATTCGGTGGTCGCTGTGGGGGGTCGCACTTATGGTCGTGGTCATGATCGATCAATGCCCCGGTGCGAATGGAAACGACAGCGACTCGTAGTAATCGAGCGGGTGTTCGGGAGGCGCGTAGCCCGCAGGCAGCGGGCGTTTCGAGAAGGCCTGGAAATAGGCGATGCTGGCGTCGCGCCACCACTGAGCTTCCTGCTGCTGGATCTTCAGGAACGCCGCCACCTGTGCATGCCGCTCCGGGTCGACACGAGCGGCGAGGCCGTCCCATGTCTTGCGCATGTCGCCCACCGTGTCGACCCCGCGCGTATAGCGATAGACGAGTTCGTCCCACAGCGTCCGGCCGGATTTTGTCCGGTAGTCCCAGGGTACGTGGTGAAACCAGAGCAGGAATTGTTCGGGTACGCGCTTGATGTCGCCGAACTGCGCAGCGACCGGTGGCATGTACTGCGCGACCGCATTACTGCCACGAGCGGTACGGTCGAATCCAATGCCGTTCACATCGGCGCGGTTGTAGTACACCGAGGTCCAATCGGCGCGCGGTCCTCCGGCAACCCACGGCCCCGGACCGTAGTGATGTCCCTGCCCCATCT
Organism: Steroidobacteraceae bacterium; assembly: GCA_036498785.1. Lineage (GTDB taxonomy): Bacteria > Pseudomonadota > Gammaproteobacteria > Steroidobacterales > Steroidobacteraceae > Steroidobacter. The sequence goes on from DASYEW010000058.1 coordinate 42,985, forward strand.
GATGATGCAAGCCAAGCGGAGTCATGTAGTCGACGACCGCCTCGCGTGAACGCATCATCATGTCCACCACCGGCGTCACCAGCGCCGGATCGTTGCCGAAAGTCATTCGCACCCATTCTTCGGCAATCGCCCGCGACGAGCCCTCCGAATTCCATGCCAGTCGGCCGAAGGCGTACCAGTTCGCCTGATCGAAATGCGAGCCGGTCCAGTTGCGGTCGGAGCCGATATTGGCGACGCCCGCCATGCCGGTGCTGGCGTATTTATGCAGCGAGCCATCGATCACCCTGGCGACAGTCGAACCCTTGCCGCGGGCATAGGTGTCCTCGTTGAGCGTTTCCTCGAACAGGGCACCGAGGTAGGCCAGGTGCGTTGCGAACCCCAGATATTCCTTGGTGATCTGGAACTCTATCGCCAGCGGCGTCTTCGGCATCGCGCCGAACAGCGGATGGAAGGGCTCGCGTGGCTGGAAGTCGATGGCGCCGTTCTTCACCTGCAGCAGCACGTTGTCGCGGAACTTGCCATCCAGCGGCACGAATTCGCTGTAGGCCTGCTTGGCGCGATCGTCGGTTTGTTCGTTCGAATAGACGAACGCGCGCCAGATTACTATTCCGGCGTGCGCAGCGAGCGCATCTGCCAACATGTTCGCGCCGTCCGCGTGCGAACGACCGTAGTCCTGCGGACCTGGCTGGCCCTCGGAATTGGCCTTGACCAGCACGCCGCCGAAATCCGGGATGTAGCGATAGATTTCATCGCACTTGGCCTGCCACCACGCGCGCACCGCTGGATCCAGTGGATCGGCGCTTTTCAGGCCACCGATTTCTATCGGCGCACTGAACCGCGCCGATAGAAACACACGGATGCCGTAGGGCCTGAATACGTTCGCGAGAGCCGCCGCTTTTGCCAGGTACGCCGGCGTCAGGCTCAGTGCATTCGCATTGACGTTGTTGAGCACCGAGCCGTTGATGCCGAGCGACGCATTGGCGCGGGCGTAGTCGGTGTACCGTGGATCCAGGTAGTCCGGCAGTTTGTGCCAATCCCATAACGATTCCCCGGCGTAGCCGCGTTCGACGTGGCGGTTCAGGTTGTCCCAATGATTCAGCATCCGCCGCTGCACGTGCGGAACGGCAACTACGTTCAGCGCATCGATCGGCTGACGCGTCTGAATCAGTCGCAGGAGATGAAACACGCCGTACAGCACGCCGATGTCCTGATTGGCGGCAATCACTGTGCTGCGCTGACCCTCGATCGAGACGCTGCGCAGCACGTAGCCTTCGTTGCCGACCGCCTGCAGATCGAGCTTGAGACTTGCGATGAGCGAAGAGGACCGAGCCGTGCCGAAGACAACGATGCCGGGCTTATCGATGGAGTCGGTAAATGTCAGCGGCGCGTTCAACAAACCGCCAAGGCCGCGACTCAGCTCTTCCTGTGCGGCGCGCAGTGTCGGGGAAGCCGTGTTGGCGACGACGCCAGCGGCATTCGAGCGATATTGATCGAGCCAGGTGCGCTCTACGACGTGATAGCGCAGCCACAGCTCGTAGCCATCCTCGGCGCGGGCACAGTGAATGGCACACAGGGCGGCGAGGAATAGCAGGATGCGTGACATCGCACCGCGATTTCCGGCGCTGCTCGATGCCCATGAAGCGATCGGCAAGGATCGCCGCGTTGCCCCTGTGACTGTCGGTTTTTCTATCATTATCCGCATCTCGTCCGGCGCTCACCTGCTCATGGCGCCCAAGGAATGTTAACGGTACCACGACGACCGGTCGCCATCCACTGTGGTGCGAGCCGTGGTGCGGAGTCTCACATTGCGGCGTAGTTAGGATAATCTTCGCGCTGCTGAATTTCGTATTTCACCGGCCAGTACTCGCGCAACGCTGCCGGTTTCGCATCACGACGCACACGCGGCGCAATCCAGAACGAGCAAAGGCAAAGTGGAGAAGACACTTCGACGCAAAGGCGATGCGGTGACCATTCATCAGGTCGCACACCACGCGGGTGTCTCGCCGATGACGGTTTCCCGCGTGATGAACGGCAACAGCAACGTGCGTGAGGCCACGCGCGAGATCGTCATGCGCGCGGTCCGGGAGCTGAATTACACGCCGAATCCAGCAGCGCGATCGCTTGCGGCCGCTCAAGGCACGCGCATCGCATTGATCTATACCAACCCGAGCGCCGCTTATCTGAGCGAGCTGCTGGTGGGTGCGCTGGATGGCGCCAGCCGCACCGCAGCGCAGCTCGTGCTCGATACCTGGGCCAACGTCACTCCCGCCGCTGAGCGAACTGCGGCGCGCAAGCTGGCCAGCAGCGTCGCCGGCGTGATTCTCCCGCCGCCGCTGTGCGAGTCCAAGGCAATCACTTCGGAGCTGATCGCGGCAGGAATTCCGGTGGTAGCAGTGGCATCGGGACGCTTCCGGGCGAATCTTTCCTGCGTGCGCATCGATGACTTTCGCGCCAGCCAGGAGATGACGGCGCACCTGCTGGAGATGGGCCACACCCGCATCGGTTTCATCAAGGGCCATCCCAATCAGACTGCCAGCGCGCGACGCTACGAAGGATTTCATGCAGCCCTGCAGGAAGCGGGCATCGCCCTCGACCCGGCGCTAGTTCAGCAAGGCTATTTCACCTATCGCTCCGGCCTCGAGGCCACCGAGAAACTGCTATCGCGCAAACGTCCGCCGACGGCGATTTTTGCCAGCAACGACGACATGGCCGCCGCCGCCATCTCCGTAGCCCATCGCCGCGGACTGGATGTGCCCCGCGATCTGTCGGTCGTCGGCTTCGACGATACGCCGACGGCCACGACCATCTGGCCCGAACTCACGACCATCCGGCAACCCATCGCGGCCATGGCGGAGTCTTCCATCGAGCTGCTTTTGCGCAGCATTCGCCGCAAGGACGGTGAAACCAAGGTGGTCGTCGATCACGTGGTGGCACACCAGCTCATCAAGCGGGATTCCGTAGCGGAGCCGCCGAAGAGCAGCGCCTGACCAACGATGCGCCGCGGCATCTGGCAAGGACGTCGCGCCCTGCCCCGTCCGGCTGCCTGTCGTAGCTCTACATCCAGCCCCACTACGTGGTCGTGGGTAGTCCGGTCCACCGACTGGCGGCCACTTCGCTTGCGCCCCTTCTGCGACGGGCATCTAGCGGCATTCATTTCCTGCCACTGATCTGTCAACTCATTGGCACTGGCACGGCACTGACGGGCCATGGCCAATGCCACGCGTAATACGCCGATCGGCATCGGCCTGCCCCGTTTTCTGCGGACCAGCTTTCAGACCCTGGCCGACGCTGCTACCAACCCGTTTGATGCTTCGCTCTTGAATTTTGATAGCGCTATCACTACGCTCTGCCGCTCTACCGGATGAGGCCACCCGAAGTCTCACCGCAACCCAAGAGGAGTGACGCTCGTGACTCTCAATGCCAGGGGGAATACAGGCGCCGGAGCCAGTCCGGCTCTGGTGCATGGTCTGACGCTGATCGCCGCCCTCGGCGGTCTGCTGTTCGGCTATGACACTGCGGTCATCTCCGGCGCAGTCAGCGCCATCGATGCCAACTTCATCACTCCGCTCGGCTTGTCGGAGACGGCGGCCGGCAGCCTGTCGGGCTGGACCATCTCCTGCGCCCTGCTCGGTTGCGTCATTGGCGCCGCCTTGGCCGGTCCGGTATCGCAGCGCATCGGCAGGCGCGGCGGCCTGCTGGTCTCCGCTGTCCTGTTCCTGTTGTCGGCGATCGGCTCGGCATTTCCGGAGTTCGGCATCGGGCAGATCGGCGGCATGGGCCCGGCGGCACTGACACCGTTCATCCTGTATCGCATCATGGGCGGCATCGGCGTCGGCATCGCCTCGATGCTCTCGCCGCTATATATCGCGGAGATTGCACCGCCGAGCCAGCGCGGACGCCTGGTGACTTACCAGCAGGTGGCGATCGTCACCGGCATGACGCTGGTGTACTTCGTCAACTGGTCGATTGCGTCGCGAGGCGACGAACAGTGGCTGCTTTCCACGGGTTGGCGCTACATGCTGCTGTCCGGCGCGATCCCTGCCGCGCTGTTCCTGCTGCTGTTGCTGCTGGTACCGGAAACCCCTCGCTGGCTGGTGATGAAGGGCCGCACCAACCAGGCTCGCAGTGTGCTGCTGCGCCTGTCGGATGAAGCCCAGACGCAGGTCGTGTTGAAGGACATCCAGGCGTCGCTCAGCGCCACCAGCGGACGACTGTTTGCCTTCGGCGGCATGGTGGTCTTCGTCGGCATCATGCTGTCGCTGTTCCAGCAGTTCATTGGTATCAATGCGGTGCTGTACTACGCCCCACTCATGTTCAAGAACATGGGTGCCTCCACCGATACCGCGTTGCTGCAGACCATCGTCGTCGGCATCGCCAACATCGTCTTCACACTGATCTCACTGGTGACGGTCGATCGCTGGGGACGCAAGCCGCTGTTGATCCTTGGTGGAGTGGTGATGGCCGTCTCGATGCTCTCGCTCGGCTTCCTGTTCTCCAGTGGCAACGTCGGTACCGCTGCGCTGATCGCTGTCGTCGCCTACATCGCCGGATTCGCCCTCTCGTGGGGACCGGTGGTGTGGGTCCTGCTCTCGGAGATCTTCCCCAACGCGGTAAAGAGCAAGGCGATGGCAATCGCCGTGGCGATGCAATGGATCGCGAACTTGTTCGTATCGTGGTCGTTCAAGGTGCTGGATGGCAACTCGGCCCTGAACGCCATGTTCAATCACGGCTTCGCTTACTGGATCTACGGTGCGATGAGCATTCTCGCGGCGCTGTTCGTGTGGCGATTCGTGCCGGAAACCAAAGGCCGCACACTGGAAGCCATTCAGGACCTGTGGCTGCAGCACCCAGCTTCCGCCGTGTCCGGCACGGCAGCGCAACACACCAAAGCCGAGGTTCCGGCGGCATGACCACGGGCGAATCGCGAACTCTCATTGCGGATCTGCCGGCGGACTGGCGCAGCGCGACTCTAGTCGGGCGCATCCTGACGCGCGCCGGCCCGACCGTCGTGGTCGTGACCGCTGGACGTGTGCGCGATGTCTCCCGCGTGGCACCAACCGTATCGCAACTGCTTGACGGCTGGAGCGATTCGATTCCGGCCGGCGAAGACCTCGGGCCGCTGGACGCATTACCTATCGCGCGCGCCTTCGATGGCGCTACCGAACTGAGCCTGCTCTCGCCCTTTGACTTGCAGTGCGTAAAGGCCAGTGGTGTCACGTTCGCCATCTCGGCCATCGAACGCGTGATCGAAGAACGTGCGCGCGGCGATGCCGCACGCGCCGACAGCCTGCGAGCCAGCCTGCGGGAGCGAATCGGTACCGATATTCGCTCGGTCAAACCCGGGTCGGAAGCCGCGCAACGATTGAAAGCAGCGCTCATCAACGACGGCCTGTGGTCACAGTACCTGGAAGTGGCGATCGGACCAGATGCGGAGATATTCACCAAGGCGCCGACGCTCTCTTCAGTCGGTTGGGGCGATTGGGTGGGTGTGCGCGCCGATTCGGCGTGGAACAACCCGGAGCCCGAGATCGTGCTCGCCTGTAACGGCCAAGGCCGCATCCTCGGCGCAGCACTTGGCAACGATGTCAACCTGCGCGACATCGAGGGACGCAGTGCACTGTTGCTGGGCAAAGCCAAAGACAACAACGCCTCCTGCGCCATCGGTCCTTTCATTCGCCTGTTCGACGCCGGCTTCGACCTGGACGCGGTACGCAAAGCGGAATTGAGCCTGCAGATCCACGGCGAAGACGGCTTCCGCCTGGAAGGGCACAGCTCCATGGCGCAGATCAGCCGCGACCCCGAGGAACTCGTGGGCCAGACGATCGGACGCAATCACCAGTATCCGGACGGATTCGCACTGTTCCTCGGCACGCTGTTCGCGCCTATCGAGGATCGTGACGTGAAGGGCCAGGGCTTCACCCACAAGCAGGGCGACATCGTGCGCGTCAGCGCGGAGCGGCTGGGCACGCTCGTGAATCGAGTAACCACCTGCCAGGCCGCACCACCCTGGACGTTCGGCATCGCGGCACTGATGCGCAATCTCGCCGGCCGCGGGTTGCTCTAATACCCGGGATCAATCAGTGAACACGCCAACGCTTCTTTCGCACTATATCGATGGCCAGTGGCAAGTCGCGCCCGCAGCGGCCGAGAGCCTCAATCCTTCCAACACTCGCGATATCGTTGCGCGCATTCCCATCGATGACGGCACCGCCGTGGCCGCTGCCGTTGCAGCCGCATCCGCTGCATTCCCCACGTGGGCAAGTGCCAGTCCGGAATTGCGCTCCGACCTGCTCGATCGCATCGGCTCGACCATTCTCGCCCGCAAGGACGATCTTGGACGATTGTTGTCGCGTGAAGAGGGTAAGACGCTGCCCGAAGGCATCGGCGAGGTGGCACGCGCCGGACGCATCTTCAAATTCTTCGCTGGCGAGGCGCTGCGCCGGACCGGCGTGACGGTGGACTCAACACGCCCCGGAGTTGAGGCAGCCACCTATCGCGAACCCATCGGCGTGTTCGGCTTGATTACCCCATGGAATTTCCCGATCGCCATCCCTGCATGGAAGAGCGCACCGGCACTATGCTTCGGTAACACCGTGGTACTGAAACCTTCAGAGCTGACGCCAGCAATGGCAGTCGCGCTGACGCAGATCGTGCATGAAGCCGGCGTACCCAAAGGCGTATTCAATCTCGTCATCGGCACTGGCGCTGCAGGCGGCGCATTGTCGGCGCATCCCGATGTTGCCGGTCTGTCATTTACGGGCTCGCAGGCAACAGGTGCACGAGTCGCGAGTGCTGCGATAGCTCGCCAAGCGCGTCTGCAACTGGAGATGGGCGGCAAGAATCCGCTCGTCGTGCTCGACGACTGCGACCTGGATCGCGCGGTGCAATGCGCATTGGATGGCGCCTTCTTCGCCACCGGTCAGCGCTGCACGGCGTCGAGCCGGCTCATCGTCACCGACGGCATCTACGAACGCTTTACTGCCGCTCTCGCCGCCAAGGTTGCGACCCTGAGGGTCGGCGACGCACTGGCGCCGGAAACCCAGATTGGTCCGCTGGCGAGCCAGGCGCAGATGGACAAGACCCTCTCGTACCTGCAGATCGCAGCCCACGAAGGCGGCGTACTGCGCGCGGGCGGCGAAGCGCTCTCGCTGGATCAGCCCGGCTACTACGTGTCGCCCGCGCTCATCGTCGATACGCAGTTGGACATGCGCATCAATCGTGAAGAAGTCTTCGGGCCGGTGGCCTCGGTGGTGCGGGTGCGCGACTACGACGCCGCGCTGGCGGCTGCCAACGCCGGCGAGTTCGGCCTGTCCGCCGGCATCATGACCAGCTCGCTCAAGTACGCCCGTCATTTCACACGCAATGTGCGTGCGGGCATGGTGATGACGAACCTGGCGACTGCCGGCGTGGACTACCACGTGCCGTTCGGCGGTACCCGCAAATCCAGTTACGGCGGCCGCGAGCAGGGATTCGCTGCGGTCGATTTTTATACGCAGACCAAGACCAGCTACTCGTGGGCCTGAAAGCAGGACCCGGTTCGGACGACCCCACGGAGCGCTCGGGCGCTCGCAGATGACCGATAGCAGATGATCGGAACGCAACAACTATCCCGTCGGCGCGTGTCGTGTCCGGCGGCGATGCAGAGGTTTGCCAGCTCATGACGACCGCTATTTATCCTTCGCTTGCCAACAAGACCGTCGTGGTCACCGGTGGCGGTTCGGGCATCGGTGCCCGGATCGTCGAGGACTTCGTGCGCCAGCAAGCGCGGGTCTATTTTCTGGACGTGGCGGAAGCCGAGTCGCGCGCCCTGGTGGACCGCCTCGGGGGTGCCGCGCACTTTCTCAGGTGCGATCTCACCGATCTTGAGACACTGAAGGTCGCGTACGCCAAGATCGAAGCCCAGGCAGGCCCGGTCGCGGTGCTGATCAACAACGCGGCCAACGACGATCGCCACCGCTTCCACGAAGTGACGCCCGCCTACTGGGATCAGCGCATCGCCGTAAACCTGCGGCACTATTTCTTCGGCGCGCAGGCCGTGGCACCTGCCATGAAGCGCGCCGGTGGCGGTGCCATTGTCAATCTCGGCTCGATCTCCTGGCATTTGTCACTGCCCGACCTCGCGATCTACGAGACCGCGAAGGCCGGCATCGAAGGACTCACTCGCGCGCTGGCACGCGACCTGGGCACCGATGGAATCCGCGTGACCTGTGTCATCCCCGGCAGCGTGCGCACGCCGCGCCAGACTGCGCTGTGGCATACGCCGGAAGAAGAGACGAAGATGCTGGAGCAACAGTGCCTGAAGATCCGCATCGAACCTTCGGACATCTCCGCCATGACGCTGTTTCTGGCATCCGACGACGCACGCCTGTGCACCGCCCACAGTTACTGGGTCGATGCCGGGAATCGCTGACACCATGAAAGGCACGCTCGAGTGTGTCTGGCCGCTGTCGGCGCAACTCGGTGAGGGCCCGTTCTGGTCCGCAAAAGAACGGGCCCTGTGGTTCGTCGACATCAAAGGCCGCCGCATTCATCGCTTCGATGCGGGTAGCAACGAGCGGCATTCGTGGCAGGCCCCCGAGGAAGTCGGCTTCATCGCCCCGGCAGCCGATGCACGCTATGTTGCCGGACTGCAATCCGGCCTGTATCGGTTCGATCCACCCAGCGGCTCTTTCGAACTGATCTCGCTGGTAGACTCGGACCGGCCGCGCAATCGTCTCAACGACGCCTGCGTCGATTACGCCGGGCGCCTGTGGTTCGGCTCCATGGACAACGATGAGCAACACCCCAGCGGCGCCCTGTACCGCTTCGACTCGTCCGGCCTGAAACGTTGCGACGACGGTTACGTGATCACCAACGGCCCGGCCATATGTCCCGCCGGGCGCACGCTGTATCACATCGATACGCTGCAGCGTTTGATCTACGCATTCGATCTCGGCAGCGACGGCTCTGTAACGAATCGTCGCGAGTTCGCCCGCATCCGCGTGCCGGATGCCTATCCTGATGGCCCCGCGGTCGACGCCGAGGGTTGTGTCTGGGTCGGCCTGTTCGGCGGCTGGGGAGTTCAGCGCTATTCACCGCACGGCGAACTGCTCGGAACCGTTGCCATGCCCGTCGCCAATTGCACCAAGGTTGCGTTCGGCGGCGAGGACCTGCGTTCCCTGTACATCACAACGGCATGGAAAGGACTCTCCACCCAGCAGCGAGCGCAACAGCCGCTGGCCGGCGCGCTGTTCCGCTTACGCGTGAATACCCCCGGCCTGCCGCAGCACGAAGTGCAGGTCGCCTTGTAGGATTGATTGGGAAGTGACGGGTGACCGGGTGACGGGCAAGAGGAAGAGGCGAGTCCGTCAGTCGTCTTGCCCGTCACTCGTCACCTCTCTGGAACGAATGCATAGGCATCAAAGCGTAATATGCCGACCGGTATCCGCATCATCAGTGAACGATCTCGCACAGTTTCCTGGCGGACTCTTGTGATAGTTGGCGATGGCTGACTGCGATTTCTGGCGGCAATCTCTCCCGATGAAATGACCATGTCCAATCCACCTCGTTTCCGCTCACGTGCCTGGTTTGACGATCGTGAGCACATCGACCTGATGGCGTTGTATCTCGAACGCTTCATGAACTATGGGCTGACTCCGGCGGAACTGCGCAGCGGCAAACCCATCATTGGCATTGCACAAAGCGGCAGTGACTTGTCGCCCTGCAACCGCATTCATGTGACGCTTGCGACGCGAGTCAAAGAAGGCATTCGCGATGCCGGCGGTGTGCCGATGGAATTCCCCATGCATCCGATTTTCGAGAATTGCCGGCGGCCTACCGCGGCGCTGGACCGCAATCTCGCGTACCTCGGGCTGGTCGAGATTCTGCATGGCTATCCTATCGATGCAGTAGTGCTGACCACCGGCTGCGACAAGACCACGCCCGCCAGCGTGATGGCGGCATCCACGGTCGACATTCCGGCCATCGTGCTGTCCGGGGGACCGATGCTCGATGGCTGGTTCGAAGGCGAGCTGGTCGGCTCGGGGACGGTGATCTGGAAAACACGCCGTCGACTTGCCGCGGGCACCATCGATGAAGAGGGCTTTCTGGAAGCAGCGGCAGCCTCCGCGCCGTCCGCCGGACACTGCAACACCATGGGTACAGCATCGACAATGAATGCCGTGGCGGAAACGCTGGGCCTGTCACTGCCGGGTTGCGCAGCGATCCCGGCGCCTTATCGCGAACGCGCGCAGATGGCTTACGAGACCGGCCGCCGCATCGTGGAGATGGCATACGCCGACCTGCGGCCATCGAAAATCCTGACCCGCGAGGGATTCCTCAACGCGATCACCGCCATCGCCGCGCTTGGCGGCTCGACCAATGCGCAGCCGCACTTGGTGGCAATGGCGCGCCACGCAGGAATCGAGATCACCCCCGAGGACTGGATGAAGTACGGCTACGACGTGCCCCTGCTCGTCAACATGCAGCCTGCAGGACGCTACCTTGGTGAGCGCTTTCATCGTGCGGGCGGCGTGCCTGCCGTACTCTGCGAACTGTTAGGCGCCGGCAAACTGCATGGCGATGTACCGACAGTTACAGGACATACACTGCGTGAGAATCTGCAGGGTCGCGAAAGTTGCGATCGCGAGATGATCACCCGCTACGACACCCCGCTGCGGCAGCGAGCAGGGTTCCTGGTCCTGCGAGGAAATCTGTTCGACTTTGCCATCATGAAGGCGAGCGTCATCACGGAGGACTTTCGGGCGCGCTACCTTGGTCCCGCCGGCCAGGATAACGTGTTCGAAGGACGCGCCATCGTGTTCGACGGCTCGGAGGACTATCGCGCGCGCATCAACGATCCAGCACTCGCCATCGACGAACGCTGCATCCTGGTGATTCGTGGCGCCGGCCCGCTGGGTTGGCCCGGCTCCGCCGAAGTCGTGAACATGCAGCCGCCGGATGCACTACTCAAACGCGGCATCGCCAGCCTGCCGACGATTGGTGACGGCCGCCAGTCCGGCACTTCAGATAGTCCATCCATCCTCAACGCATCCCCGGAAAGCGCCGCAGGCGGTGGGCTTGCCTGGCTGCGCACAGGCGACACGATTCGCATCGACCGCGCCGCAGGCCGATGCGACATGCTGGTGCCCGACGCCGAAATCGAACGACGCAAGGCCGATGGACTGCCTCCGGTACCGCAAAGTGCGACGCCGTGGCAGGAACTGTATCGGGCCACGGTCAGCCAGCTCGATACCGGCGGTGTGATGGAAATGGCGCTCAAATATCGCGGCGTCGCTCGCAAGACGCCGCGCCACAATCACTAGACGGCATCATCAAGCGGCGCCCACACAGTGAACCTCGATCATGAACGCTCGCCACAGGAGCAGGTCGTCATTGCCAAGGTGGCGTTGCGGCTGATCCCATTCGTCTGCCTGCTCTATTTCGTCGCGTTCCTCGATCGGGTCAACGTCGGCTTTGCCGCACTCACGATGAACCAGGACCTTGGGCTGTCCGCGAGCGCCTACGGCACCGGCGCCGGGATTTTTTTCCTGGGGTATTTCCTGTTCGAAGTGCCGAGCAACCTGTTGCTCAAGCGTTTCGGCGCGCGGCGCTGGATCGCGCGGATCATGGTGACCTGGGGCCTGATCGCCATGGCGATGGCTTTCGTTACCGGGCCGGTAAGCTTCTGGATACTGCGTTTCCTGCTCGGCGTGGCCGAGGCCGGGTTCTTCCCCGGCATGATCCTGTATCTGACCTTCTGGTTTCCCAACAGCGTGCGCTGCGCCATGATCGGGTACTTCCTGCTCGCCAGTCCTCTTTCGAGCGTTGTCGGCGCGCCTGTGTCGACAGCCCTGCTGGGCACCCACCTGTTCGGCCTGACTGGTTGGCAGACGATGTTCATCATCGAAGGCCTGCCGGCCATCCTGCTGGGTGTCGTCGTATTCTTCTGGTTGGAAGACTCGCCTGCCACGGCGTCCTGGCTGAACGATGCGGAGCGACAGACTCTGGCAACAGCACTCGCTCGTGAACAGCAATCGCATCGGCGCGTGTCGCTACGAGATGCCTTCACCAGCGGGCGGGTGTGGCTATTTGCGCTTGTCTATTTCGGGCTGAACTTCGGCATTTATGGCTTCGGTTTCTGGGCACCGCAAATGATCAAGGCGCTCGGCGGTTTTAGCAATGCGCAAACCGGCCTGGTGACCATCGTGCCGTACGCTTGCGGCGCGGTGTCGATGTTCTTGTGGAGCCGCCACTCCGATCGCGCCAATGAACGTGTGTGGCACCTGGTGTTGCCTGCACTGCTGAGCGCGACCGGCTTCGGTATCGCTGCGATGACGCATGACGTCTACTTCGTGCTCGCTGCATTCACCTGCGCCGCAATCGGACTTTACGCCGCGATGCCCGTCTTCTGGACCTTGCCAACGGCGATGCTGGCCGGAACTGCCGCTGCCGGCGGTATCGCCTTGATCAACTCCATCGGCACGCTCAGCGGCTATGTGGGGCCGGTGCTGATGGGCAGATTGAGGGACAGCTCAGGCAACTACGTCGCAGGGCTGTGGGCACTCGCGTCGTTCATGGCGGCAGCAGGCCTGGTCAGTGTCGTTGCCAGTCGCTGGAACAAGGCAGGGCCAGAAGAGAACGCGACGCGCATCCAATCCGGCGTTCCCGATGGCTAACTACCTGGGCTAACTTCGGAGTTGTTCCCAGACATCGTTTGCAGCGACTCTGGTGTTCGACGACTAGCTGGGACTAGCTGGCCAGCACCCGCAGATACTCGCCTTCGTGTTGCACGCGAATGGTGACTTCACGCTGCAGTTCGTCGGATAGCAGCAACTGCGTTTCCAATCGATTCACCATTACTGGACGAACCGTGCTGCCGTGCACGCTGTGCGTGATCATCACGCTGTGGTATTCGCCCGCGTGAATTGCCGCGAGTTGCAGCAGGATGTGCACTGAACCGGGGTCTTCACGCTCGTCGTTGATCCGCTCGTCGCAGATCACCAGGAACGCTTCTTCGGCAGGAACTGCGGGAAACGCGCCTGCCTCGCGCAGCGCACCGAGAAAATCATTGACCTGCCGGGTGATGCGCTCGCGGGTGCCGTGATGATTCGGCGCCCTCACCGCCCAGCGCGTGGCTCGTTCGATGGCTCCAACCACGAACAAGGCAAAGCGGCGCGGTGCGAGATAAGCCCAATCCGCCGAAGTACTCGCGCCGCACGCCAGAGTGCGCATGAGGGGGCGATTGCGTTCGACGCCGCGCACCGCTTGCAGCAAGTTGATCCCGGAATTCGCCAGACGCCATCGATCTGCCGCATTGATTTCCCGTGTCAGGCGCGCCCCGGCGCGCAACAATGGTTCGGGCTCGTTGGTAGCGGCGATGCTGGCAACCGATTCATCCAGCCGCGACAACAAGCCGGCAACGGCACCGCCATTGCCAAACGTCTCGACACAGCCGCGCAGCCGGTCCATGCAGACCACCCGCGGGAAAAACATCACGGCGCAATCGCTGTGGAAATTCAGATCCTTCAATCCCTGGATCGCGGTTGCGGTGGAGTCCCAGGTGGCGGGCGGATCGACGATCAGGATGGCGTGATGTTCGCGACAGAACTTCGCCGCCACCAGCAAGGCGCTGGCGCCCACGTCTGCGCTACGCGAGAGCGGCGGCAAATAGACGAAGGCAATGTCCGCGACACCCTGCAGCGCAAACAGGCCGGTACGCCGGTTGGCTGAACCGATGACGTCGTAGTCGGTGAGTGGACGACCGTCGGCACCGTCTGGATTGGAGCTTACATAGCCGACCGGCAGGTTGGTGCCGGGCATCAGTGTCGGATTGGGACGTATCGATGGCACTCGCCCGCGTACCCGCACCATGTTCGATTCCAGCAGCGCGGTGACGACAAATCGCGACGCCGTCGGATCCACGGACAAGCCGCGAAAGATTTCTTGTTCTTCGATCCGCTCGGAGCCGGGTGAGCGCACCCGTTGCACGACCAGGTTGAAACGTTGTCGATCCTGCGCTTCGACCTGGTCGTAATCGATCGAGGCCCGCAGGAATTCGCGTGTACCGGGTGCACGCGCTTCCAAGTGAAGCATCTCGCGATCGCATCGCAACGATAGTGTGGCGGGCGCGGCCGCATTCACTACGCGAACGATGACCGCCTGGCGGCCGCCCTGTTCGAAGAAATGCTCGACGGCATAGGACAGGGGACTGGGTTGCCACAGGCCGCCGAAGATCTGCTGGAAGTCCGCAAAGCTGCGGACCACGATGGGTGTATCGGTCGGACCGCGCAGCGTACGGCCAACGAACGCGGTCAGCTGCGCGCGCGTGCGTGCAACTGGCTGTTCCGCGTCTGGCGACTCAGCGACAAGCTGGATACCTTCGAGCCAACGCCCGGGCATCGTGCCTCCCATATTGTTATGTCACTAAGCTAGCACACCTTGTGTTGACGAAACATGCTCGGCGCGCACGAACGTCGAGCTGAAAAAATTCGTCTTCGGCTATCCTTGCGCCGCGTACCGCAGGGTGCGCTGTCGATTTTCTTTACTACCCAGATCGGAACAACGAATGCTGAACCACAACACTTACTTCAATGGCGCCGTGCAGAGCCTTGGGTTCGAACGCAACGGCCAGCGCGCGACCGTTGGAGTCATCGCACCCGGCGAGTATCACTTCAATACCGGTGCCGCCGAACGGATGAGCGTCATCAGCGGCCAGCTTCGCGTCCGGCTGGGCGGTACAGCAGGCAGTTGGGAGAACTTCCCGATGGGAACCGCGTTCGAAATAGCAGCGAACAGCGGCTTCGATGTACAGGCGGTGGGCGGCCCGGCAGCGTACTTGTGTGAGTTTCTGGGCGGAGCGGCGTAGCTTTAAGAGTGAGAAGTGACGGGTGACGGGTGACGGGTGACGGGCAAGAGGATAGACGGCGCCCTGGTCTTGCGTCCCACTACTCGTCACCCGTCACCCGTCACTCGCCCTCACAACTCCTTCGCCCCAAACGTATCGCACTGATCGAGCGAGCCTGAATCCAGGCCGCGCCTGAACCATCGCACCCGCTGCGCCGAGGTGCCGTGAGTGAAGGATTCGGGAGAGACCCGTCCCTGGGTGAGCCGATCGTCGCCGATGGCGCTGGCGGCGTTCAGACCTTCTTCGATGTCGCCCGCTTCCAGGATCTGTCGCGACTGGTTGGCGTTGTGCGCCCAGATGCCGGCAAAGCAATCCGCCTGCAATTCCTGGCGCACGGACAGGGCGTTGGCCTGGGCCTCGCTTGCCTGCTGGCGCGCTGCCATGTTGCGCTCGGAAATTCCCAGCAGCGTCTGCACGTGATGGCCGATTTCGTGCGCGACGACGTAGGCCTGGGCAAAGTCGCCCGGAGCGCCGAAGCGGTTCTGCAGCTCCTGGTAGAAAGACAGGTCGATGTAGACCTTGTGATCGCCGGGGCAATAGAACGGACCCGACGCGGCGGTGGCGGAGCCGCAGGCCGATTGCACTGCGTCCGTGAACAACACTAGTTTGGGCTGCTCGTAGGTTTGACCCTTGGCAGCAAAAATTGCACCCCAGGTATCTTCGGTATCGGCGAGCACCTTGGAAACCAGAACGCGAGCTTGCGCCTCCTGCGCGCTTTCCTGATAAGGCCCCTGCTGCTGCGCTGACGGCGCGGGTCCCTGATCCTGCAGCCCTTGCAGCACGACCGACGGGTCGGCGCCGAAATACACCGCGACTAGCGCTAGCACAATGGTGCCGATGCCGATGCCGCCGGCACGACCCATGCGCATCCCGCGACGATCTTCGACGTTCTGGCTCTCTCGATCCCCAAGGCGCATATCCGTTCTCCCCGACCGCACCCGGCGTGCGCTGACCCATGGTCTTGCTGTGAGCAGGCAGCCAGTAATGACCGCACCGCAAGGTATGTTCCGGTTACCTCGTGGCGATTATTGGCCTATCGCACTGGCCGCGTCGAGTCGCAGCGGCGGGGTTCTTTAGTCTTACGCAGCGTTCGCGACTTTATGCCGTAAGTGATCGCGGCCGGGGCGCGCGCTCTTGATCGTATCGCGATAGAAATCAACGAGCTTTGCGGCCATTGCTGCGGCGGACCAAGTGGCTGCGTATTCGCGTGCGGCGATGGCCATCCTCGCGCGCTGCTGCGGATCGGCAAGCAGCTCGACGACGATATTGGCAAACCCCTGTTCGTCATCAGGTGCCAGCCGGGCGCCGCGCTGCGGGGTGACGATGTCGGCGGTGCCCATGTATGCCGTCGAGACAACCGGCACGCCCAACGCCATCGATTCAAGCAACACCAGACCCTGTGTTTCGGTTTTCGATGCAAACACGAACAGATCGCCGGCCTTGTAGCAGTCCAGCAAAGCTGCGTCGCGCGACAGATAACCCACGAACTTGACGTTCGCGTTCAGCCCCAGCGATTCGACATAGGCTTTGCAATGAGGCAACGCCGGTCCCTCACCCGCGACGATCATCATCACGTCCTTACGACGCTCGACCACCCGGCGCAGAACGCGAAACAGGAAGTCGATGTTCTTTTCGTGAGCGACGCGGCCGACGTGCACCAGCGTGGGTCGATCCTTGGCAATACCCAGTTCCGCCCGGAATCGTGCGCCGTCGCCGCCGGCGAAACGATCCATTTCCATTCCCGTGGGAACGATCTGCATCGGGCAACGCACTCCGTAGTCCGCAAGCGCGGCTTGCATTGCGCGCGAAGGGACGACCAGTGCATCCAGCACATTGCATTGCGATTTGGTGAAACGCCGCGCCACCAGCCGCATCACGGAACGCGGCAGCACCGGCACGTAGTGATGCAGATACTCTTCGAAGTAGGTGTGATAGCTCTCGACCACCGGCACACCCATCGAGCGCGCCAGCCGCACCCCCTGGTAGTGCGCGATGAATGGTGTCTGGACATGAACGATGTCGAAACCGCGACGCCCGAGCGCCGACGTCAGCCTGCGAATCTCGCCGCCCTTCATCACCCGGTCCTCGGGGTCCCGCGGCAGGTAACGCGATGCAATGCGGATGACCTCACCTTCCCCGGCAGGCGTCACCGCCGCCGGATATTCCGGCGCAATCAACACGGTTTCATGTCCCAGCGAGTGCAGCCCGCGCCGGAAAGTCTGAATGGAAGTCGATACGCCGTTGATGCGCGGGAAATAAACGTCCGAGATCATCAGGATTCGCATCGCTCGCCTCGCTGCCAGCAAACCGCGGCAGCGTATGGCGATCAGATGACAAGGGGATGACGGGGAGGCCAGCGGGCCGGCTGGTCAGGTGGCGAGTGGCCAGAACCGCAAAGCGGAGACGCGCTCCGTCGCTGCCAACGTGAGAACGCCTACTGGCTGGTCAACTGGCGGCGACAACTGCAACGGACCAGAAAGGCACGACGAGGATTCGCTCCGTTCCGTCGCTGGCCAACTTACCCGTTGACCACCCGGCCCGCTGGCCTCCTCCCTCAGTGTCCCCCTGCCCCCGCCGGCGCTCCACCGCTCGAGCGCGGTGCGCTCTGCGTTTTCTTCGTGGCCTTGGCGGGCTTTTCGGCGGGCAGGATGGTGCCGTTGCGCATGGCTTCGAACTGCTCGGTAGTGACCAGCAATTCCTCCTTGCCGTTCCAGGTCGAGCCTTCGGGCAGACGATTCTCGACGTGGCGCGAATAGGCCAGATAATTGTCAACGGTCAGGCCGCGCTCCGACACCGGCATCGCGATGCCGCGCGACTCGGCTACGACGTGGTTGACCAGGTCGAGATCCACGGCCGCATTGTGCTGTTTCACCGTCTGCCACATCTGGCCCGAGATGGCGGCGTTCAGTAGCGCGGCGGCGCCTTGCGGATGCTCGCGCATGTCGCCTTCAAGAATCGGGAATGCCTGCACATACAAGTCACCGTCGTGCCAGCCATACACGAACGGTTGATTCACCACCGTCACTTTAGTGCCCACGGGAATCTGCTCGTAAAGCCGGTCGATGTCCTCAGGATAGAAACGCATGCAGCCGTGACTGGAACGCATGCCCACGCCATACGGCTTGTTGGTGCCGTGGATCAGGTAGCTCGGCCAGCCCAGCGTCATCAGCCGTGTGCCAAGGGGATTGTCGGCACCCGGCGGTACCTTCGAGGGTAGCGGATCGCCAGCTTCGCGATGCTCTTTGCGTACCGACGCCGGCGGGAACCACCACGGATTCTTCGCTTTGCCGGTTACTTTGGTCGTGCCCTCCGGAGTCGACCAGCCCACCTTGCCGATGCCGATCGGATGGGTGATGACGGTTTGCGGCTCGCCTTCCTTATGCTTGGGGTAATAGAAGACGCGCAGTTGCGCGAGGTTGATCACGAGTCCTTCGCGTGGCGCGTCCGGCAGCACGAACTGCGTTGGCAGCACGACTTCACGACCGACGCCAGGCACCCACGGGTCGATACCCGGATTGGCGCGGACCATTTCCTCGTAGCCCAGATTGAAGCGGCGCGCGAGATCCGAGAACGTATCTTCGCCCTGGATGCGGGTGACCTGCACTTCACCGATCACATCGGTCGAAGCCGGATCGATCTTGAAGGTGTGCGTCGCGAGCGGGTCGGTGATCGAAGGCAGGGGCGGCGGCGGTGGCGGCGGCGCAGGAGGCGGCTCTTTATGCGACAGGCTCTGGCACCCCGCCAGCAGCGAACCAAGCAACAACGCGGCGCAGACGCGCGACCAGGAACCGGATCCGGGAGATAAGTTCATGTCCGCATTATTACCAAATTGCGAGGCGGCTGCGCGACCTGCGAATGCAGGGCAATCGACGACAATAGCCTTGTTTCAAGCGCTTTTGGGCGCTCATGGGTGTCGCTATATAAATACATTTTCATCAAAACGCGGTTTGGAAAGGGTCACCGACAGCCCCAAACGATCTCCCCAGTGAGTCGGCAACGGCGCAATCGCAACGTACTGCCTGACGTGGACGACCCTAAAGCAAGACCGGCCGATTCGGCAGCTCGTTGCGGTCCGTGGCCGGAAAATAGCGTGCGATCAACTGCCCGGTTGCGCGGATACCCTCGATCACGGCCTCCTGGGTTTGACGCTGGGCAAACAGGCTTTGCATGCGTTCGCAAACGCTCCGCCATTGTTCGGCCGTGATGGACGCGCTGAACGCACGGTCCGCGACGATCTCAACCGCGCGGTCGGCCCACAGCACATAGATCAGCACACCGTTATTAGCCGCGGTATCCCACACACCCAGGCGCGCAAACACCTCAATGGCACGCTCGCGAGGCGTTCTGTCGCGCCACAGTTCCACCGCGCCGAGATTGTCTTCGATGGCAAAGCGAATTTCGCCGCCATGCTGGCTTTCGGTCTCGGCAATTGCGCGCTCGATGGCGCCCAGCACATTGGAGTCAAAGGTGCGCCGTAGGCTCCAACCGGTGGAGGCGAGATGTCGCAATGTTCGTGCAAGCTGCATCGGCATTTCTCAGTTCCTGGCTGTCGCCGGTAGCCGATGAGCTGGCACATGTTCCGCGGTATTCATCGTTACCACCGTCCAGATGCCCCACCGCCACCAAATCCGCCACCGCCGCCACTCCAGCCGCCCCCGCCACCTCCACCGAACCCACCGCCGCCCCAGCTGCCGCCTCCGAATCCACCCCCACCCCAACCACCGCGACCGCTACTCCAGCCGCCGCCACCTCCCCCGCCGCCAAGCAGGGTGAAGAGAAATCCAATGACTGCGGCGCCGAACGCGATACCCATGACGCTGGTGAGGAACCACGCGATGACTCCGGCTACGCCGCCGATCACAGATGCTCCGCCGAAGGCCCCCAGCGTGCGTCGCAACATCGTGCCGCCGACGAACACCACCATCAGCAGCACCGGCAGGATCGAGCCGATCCCCTGTGGCGCGCCGTGGCGTCGTGCATCGTTCTGCGCTGGCGCCGGCAACGGCTCGCCATCCGTCACCGCAATCATGCGGGTTACGCCCTCAGCTATGCCGCCGGCAAAATCGCCACTGCGGAAATGCGGTAGGATCACCTGGCTGACAATCCGGCCCGCCATCACATCGGGCAGCGCGCCCTCCAGGCCATAACCCACTTCGATACGTACTGCGTGATCGTCCTTGGCTACCAGCAGGATCGCACCGTCATCGACCCCTTTGCGACCGAGCTTCCATTGCTCGGCGACGCGAATCGAATACTGCTCGATGTCTTCCGGCTGAGTGGTCGGCACGATCAGCACCGCGATCTGGCTGCCCTTGCGCGCTTCATACGCACGCAAAGTTTGTTCTAGCGATGCCGCCTGCTGCGCTGTGAGCGTATGCGTGAGGTCGGTAACCGGCGAACGCAGCGGCGGAACGGCGACTTGCGCAAAGGCCGCGGGAATGAAGCACAGGAATGCCAGCAGCGCGAAGAAGCCGCTGCCATAGCAGCCTGAGCCAGGTCGCGCAGTAAGCCAGACCGAAACTCCGTGTCGCGAGTGCAGCAGGGAGCGCAACGGAAGATACGGCTTCATCCAGTTCGCCTTCCCCCGTTTGTGGGGGAAGGATGGGACAGGAGCATCCATCGGATCAATTCGCGCCGGTCGATTCCAGCTTCGGTGGCGTGACAGTCGACGGCTGCTGGCCGCTGCCGAAATCCACGGTCGGCGGCTTGGAGATCTGCGCTTCATTCTCCACGGTGAAATTCGGCTTCACGCTGTGACCGAACATCTTCGCGGTGAGGTTGGTCGGGAACGAGCGCACCGTGGTGTTGTAGGTCTGCACGGTGTCGATATAGCGCTTGCGGGAAATGGTGATGCGATTCTCCGTCCCCTCCAGCGAGACGCGCAGGTCCTCGAAGCCCGAGATGGACTTCAGTTCGGGATAGCGCTCGACCACCACCATCAAGCGGGACAGCGCGGAGCTCAGTTCACCTTGCGCCGCCTGCCATTTCTGGAAAGCCGCGGGATCGTTGATGAGCTCCGGGGTAGCCTGGATCGAAGTTGCCTTGGCGCGCGCATTGACGACGCCGTCGAGGATGTCCTTTTCCGCGGCAACTGCGCCTTTCACCGTATTCACCAGGTTCGGCACCAGGTCGGCGCGACGCTGGTACTGGTTCAGCACTTCGGACCAGGCCGCTTTGACCAGCTCGTCCTGCTGCTGCAGCGTGTTGTAACCGCAACCGGAAAAGAAGGTGGTCAGCAGCAGGATTGCCGCGATTCGGAGCGCTTGCATAAAACGATGCCTTTTGTTGGTTCGTTGGTAGGGATTCGCACCGGCGAGCCAGATCACCGCCAGCACACACACTGCACCGCAACGATAACGCGGGAGTGAGGAAGGAGTTCCGCAGAGTTAAGTGATGGAGGTGATGAAGGTGATGTCGGTGAAGCAGGTTTCGAGACGCACCCGCCGCCTAACCCTCCGTCACCCTCATCACCTGCATCACTTCCATCACCCTCATCACTATCTCTTCTTCACCATATCTTCACCCGCTGCGCATCCGACCGATACATCTTGTCGCCTGGCTTGAGGCCGAAGGCGGCGTAGAACTGCGGCATGTTGCTGAGGATATTGTTGGCGCGGTATTCGTTCGGACTGTGCGGGTCGGTGAGCAGGCGCTTGCGCAGTTCGTCGTCGCGGTACTTACGCGCCCATACCTGCGCCCAGCCGATGAAGAAGCGCTGATCCCCATTGAGGCCATCGATCACCGGCGCCTGCCTGCCGTTGAGCGAGAGCTTGTAGGCACGATAGGCCATCGCCATGCCACCCAGGTCAGCGATGTTCTCGCCCATGGTGAGAGCGCCGTTCACATGCAAGCCGGGAAACGGGCTCAGCGCGTCGTACTGCGCGCCCAGCGCCTGGGCGCGACGACCGAACTCTTCGCTGTCCTGCGCCGCCCACCAGTCGTTGAGGTTACCTGCGCCGTCGTAACGGCGTCCCTGGTCGTCGAAGCCATGACTCATTTCGTGGCCGATGACGGCGCCGATGCCGCCGTAATTGACCGCGTCGTCGGCTTCTACGTTGAAGAACGGCGGCTGCAGGATGGCGGCGGGAAACACCACCTCGTTCGCCGGCGGGTTGTAGTACGCGTTGACGGTCTGCGGCGTCATCAGCCATTCGGTCTTGTCGATGGGACCTCCCAGCTTGTGCACGCCGTGATCGAATTCGACGCTGGTCGCACGCATTTCATTGCCGATCAGATCGTCGCGCCGCACCTGCAGGGCCGACCAGTCGCGCCACTTCGAGGGATAGCCGATCTTGGTGGTGAACTGGCTCAGCTTGGTTTGCGCCTTCGCCTTGGTAGCCGGCGTCATCCATTCGAGCTCATCGATGCCTTGCCGGTAAGCGGCCTTGAGATTGTCCACCAGCGCGTCCATGCGGCGCTTGGCGTCGCCACTGAAGTAGCGTTCCACATAGACCTTGCCGGCCAGTTCGCCGATGCCCCCTTCGACTGTATCGACACCGCGTTTCCAGCGCGGCTTCATCTCTTCGATGCCCGAGATCACGCCCTGGCTGAAATCGAAGTTGAGCTTGACGAAGCGCGTCGGCAGATCCGCTGCGTACGCGTTCAGCAATTTGTAGCGCAGATAGCTGCGCCAGCCGGCCACCGGCACTTCGGCAAGCGTCTGCGCGAGCGCGGAAAAATAACTCGGTTGGGTAACGTTGATCGCCTTCGCCTTTGCATCAGGCACACCGGCACCTGCAAAGAAAGCGTTCCAGTCCAGGCCCGGCGTCAGCTGCGCGAGCTGCTTGCGATCATGGCGGTTGTAGGTCTTCTCGGCGTCGCGATTCTGCACGCGCGTCCATTGCGCCGTAGCCAATCGCGTTTCCAGGGCAACGATCTTCTCTGCCGCGGCTGCCGCATCCGGTGTTCCGGCGGCGGCAAGCAGATCGCGAACATAGGCGCGATATTTCTCGCGCACACCCTTGAACCGCGCGTCGTCCGAAAGATAGTAGTCGCGATCCGGCATGCTCAGTCCGGTCTGCGTCACCGTCCCCAGGTACTGGGTCGATTGCTTCTCATCGATCGTCACGTAAAAGGCGAAAGGATGCGGCACACCGATGCGCTGCGCATGGCCGATGTAGCGAACCACGTCGCTCTCGCTCTTCAACGCATCGATGCGATCGAATTCGTGCGCCAGCGGCTTCAGGCCGCGCGCTTCGACAGAGGACTCATCCATGAAGCTGGCATAGAAGTCGCCGAGTTTCTGTTCATCCGAGCCCGGCGCGAGGTTCGGCTTGCTGCTCGCGGTTTCGAGAATCTCCCGCAGGTTCTTTTCCGCACCCTCCTCCAGCAACGTGAAGGTGCCATAGTTAGAGCGGTCGGATGGAATCGCGGTTGTCGCTAGCCACTGGCCGTTCACGTAGCGATAGAAATCGTCCTGTGGCCGCACCGTCTTGTCGAAATTCTGCTGCAGTACGCCGGATTTCAGGCCGGGGGCAGTCTGTGCAATCGCGCAGACCGAGACCATCAGCGCCGCAGCGGAGGCGCACGACAATTGCTTTGAGTTCATGTCAGGTAGGTTTCGCATAGTTGAAGGAACCCGGCCGACTCGCAGTGGGCCACACGACTGACAGACAGTTTCCGTCCGAGTTCCGGCGCGGCGCAACCTCTTTATTCGTGCGCCAGCCTGCTCGGCGATTTGGATGGCGAATACGGGTGCTCTGGCCCGCACCGGCACGAGGCGCCAGTCATCACACAGTCAGGCACCGTCAGCGCCTGGTTGTCATCAGTCACTCGATCCGGCCCAGGAAGGCATCTATGGCCGCCAGGCTTTCCGGCTCATCCAGCAGCGGCGTATGACCGCGATTAGCAATGGTGACGCGAACAAGATCCGGCTTCTCGCGCTGCATGCGATCGAAGGTCGCTTCCGCAAGCAGGTCCGACAACGCGCCGCGAATCGCCAGTACCGGAATGTCCTTGAGCGCTGCAAATGCCGGCCAGATGGTCGGTGCGGCCGCAGCGGGGACGGCGCGAGCCAGCTCCCCGATCTTCGGATCGGAAGCCAACCGCGGTACGCCGTGCTCATCCTCGACGAACGAGTTGGCAGCGAATACGCGCCAGCGCTCGTCGTTGAAATCGGGCAGGGCCGCGGCGAACATCAGCTTCATCTGCGCCACTGCATCGTCCCAGGAATTCACCGGCGGCAGCTTCCCCACGTAACTCTGAATCCGTCGCGTGCCCGCCGGATCGAGTTCCGGTCCGATGTCGTTCAGTACGATGCCACCGATTGCCTGTGGCCGCAGGCTCGCCATCAGCATCGCCATCACGCCGCCCAGCGAAGTACCGATCACAACCACGCGCTCGATCGACAGATGTCGCAACAGCGTCCACATATCTTCGATGTAGGTGCCGGGGTGATAATTTAGCCACGTCGGATCGTACTGCGACCGCCCGCGACCGCGCTGATCCGGCGCGATGACACTGCGTCGCGGCGCGATATGCTGCGACAAAGCGTCGAAATCCCTGGAATTGCGCGTCAGTCCCGGCAGGCACAGCACCGGCAATTTCTGCGGGGCGCCCTCGTACTCGCGGTAGTACAACTTGAGCCCGTCGCGGGCAGAGAAGTAGTGATCGTGAAATGCGGGCATGCGGATCCTGCGGCTAGCGGTCAACCGGCCATCGGTCAGTGGGCCAGAGGGAAAAGCAGTGTCACACGGGGCACGTGCGGCGCAAAGTGGAGGTGACGGGTGACGGGTGACGGGTGACGGGTGACGGGTGACGGGTGACGGGTGACGGGTGACGGGTGACGGGTTTTCATTCTTCATGCACCGCTCATCGCTAGTCAACCTCACCACTGATCACTGATCACTAGTCTCTCCTCTCTCGTCACCCGTCACCCGTCACCTCAGAGACCGGATTCACGCGGCGCCTGCCGTCGTACGGTGACGCGCCTGTACCGTCGTCCCAAAAAAGAACGGCCGACGCGAAGCAGTCCGGGTAAATGCCCATCGCGCGCATCCTGCATAGTGAACGCCCAAAAAAAACCCCAGCTTTGTGGGCTGGGGCAGAGAAGCGGACTTCTGAAGGGAAGTAAAGCCCGCTAGGGGATACGAGGAAACGGTCGATTCAGTTCAAACG
This sequence comes from Steroidobacteraceae bacterium, assembly GCA_036498785.1. Taxonomy (GTDB): domain Bacteria; phylum Pseudomonadota; class Gammaproteobacteria; order Steroidobacterales; family Steroidobacteraceae; genus Steroidobacter. The sequence continues at coordinate 67,985 of DASYEW010000058.1, forward strand.
GCAGCCAGTCCTCCAGCGGTTCAATGTAATCTTGACCATTGCAGGACCTTGATGTCGCGCGATTCGCATTCGAAGTTCCGGGCCAGCACCGACGCGGCTTCTTTCACATCGCCACGCTTGAGGACCCGGCTCACTTCGACCACACCGCGGAACTCGCTCATGCCCTTGGGGGTCGTTTCCTGGAGCAGGAAGTGTGTGTAGTACTTAACGCTCATGGAGCGTGAGACTAGAGACCGCGGGCGGTGGGTACCGTGAAGGACTGCACATTTTCCCGGCGATTTGACGATATCAGGCGATGCCGTACGCCCAATTAGCAAACAGGATCACATGAGCCGTTATCGCCCCCCGACACCGCGCGGATCCAAGTTCATTACACCTGAAGGAGCCCTACGTCTTAAGGGCGAACTCGATCATTTATGGCGTGTGCTGCGTCCGCAGGTGACACAGGCCGTGTCCGAAGCTGCAGCGCAAGGCGACCGCTCGGAGAACGCCGAATACATCTATGGCAAGCGCCAGCTACGCGAGATCGACAGTCGCGTGCGCTTCCTGCGCCAGAGACTTGACGGTATGACCGTCGTCGCGACCGCACCATCGGATCCATCGCGAGTGTTCTTCGGCGCGTGGGTCACGCTCGAAGACGACGCAGGCAACGAAGTGCAATATCGCATCGTCGGCCCCGACGAATTCGATCTGACGAAAAGCTTCATCAGCATGGACGCACCACTGGGCCGCGCGCTGCTGCGCAAAGCGCTGGACGATGAGGTGAAGGTCGAGCTGCCTGGAGGAGTGAAGCGGTTTGTGGTGGTGGGGATAAGGTATGAGGAGAAATAATGAAGTGAAGCAGGTGATGAAAGTGATGGATGGTTAAGAGCGGCAGCACACCCTCCCCTACATCACTTTCATCACCCTCATCACCTTCATCACTCTCCCGCCCTCACAACCCAAACAGCGAAAACAGTCTTCTCACCGAGCTGCCAGCCGCCTCCAACGCCCGCTTGCGCCTTGCATGCATGCGTGACTGCAAGACTGCGCGGCGTTGTTGCAGCCATTCATCGCGTTGCAGGTCCTGTTCGACGCCAGGTCGACGTCGGTTGGTGAATTCGGATTTGCGGAAATCGCAGAAGTCGCGATAGGCATCCAGATCGTGCTCGAGATCGCGACTGACCAGTTCGATCATGATGGCGTGGTCGAGCAGACCGGCGCTGAACGGCGATGCTGCTGCCGGTGGGCCGCTGAAGCAGGCGAGCGCGTTGAGCACGCGCCGTCTATCTTCCTCGCTGAGCAGCCAATCGGCGTCCGTGGCCATCTCGATCACGGCTTGCAGCCGTGCAAAGCGCTCGCGCACGAATGCGGCAGTCTGGTTGCCTTCTGCGCTTTGCAATATGTCACGAGCCGCGGCAATGATCGTTTCGGCCGGCAGCTGGCGAGCGTTGGCTTGCGTCTGCTGCGCGACCGCTTCGAAGTGCTGCAGGTCCGCTTCGCCGAGATTGAATGTGATGCGCAGCGGCATGAAGCTACGAGTGAAGCGGATGGCGAATGGAATGACGGAGGGGCAGAAGAGAAGCCAATAGCAAGAGATAGCATGGCGCGACTGTGTCGCGCCTCTTCCTATCGGCTATTCCCTATCCGCCATCCCTTCCTTTCCTTCACACCAGTACGTTCTTGAACTGCCACGGATCCGTCTTGTCGAGATCCTCCGCGAACGGATGACCGCGATCGAACAGCGGAGTCCAGTCGGAGTACACACCGACCACGGGGCCGAGGTAAGGCGCGCAGATTTCGAGGTTGCGGCGGAAATCGATGTCATCCGGTTCGACCACGCCGCGGTTGGGATTTTCCATCGTCCACACCAGGCCCGAGAGCACTGAGACGCAGACCTGCAGGCTAGTCGCGCTGTTGTACGGCGCGAGCTTGCGTGCTTCGTCGATGGATAGCTGCGAACCGAACCAGTACGCGTTTCGCTTGTGGCCCGCCATCAGCACTCCAAGCTCATCGATGCCCTCGATGATGGTGTCATTCAGGATCCGCTTCTTCTCCTGCACCCGCCAGTTGCGGCCCGCGAACTCGTGCACCGACAGCACCGCATCGTTGCAGGGATGGTAGGAGTAATGCACCGTCGGCCGGGACACCACGCTGCCGCCCTCGCTATGCGCAAGGAAATCGGCAAGCGAAATGGCTTCGCCGTGCGTGATCAGGAAGCCGTGAAACGGTCCGGCCTTCGGCGTCCAGGTGCGCACGCGCGTGCTGGCTCCGGGCTGCAGCATATAGATCGCGCATTTCGGTCCGAAGTCGAATTCGTGGCCGCGCGGCGGCAGTTCTTTTTCGTGCGTACCCCAGCCGAGCTCCGCCGGCTGCGAGCCTTCACCGACGAAACCGTCCACCGACCAGGTGTTCACGAATTCGCCGGGGCGCTTGGGAACGCTGGCGATCTGCGTGTCGCGCTCGGCGATGTGAATCACCTTGATGCCCAGCTTGTGTCGCAGTGCAGCCCAGTCTTCCCGGGTGCGCGGATCGCCCGGAGCGACACCGGTATCGCGGGCGATATTCAGCAACGCCTGCTTCACGAAGTGCGACACCAGCCCAGGATTGGCACCGTGCGTGATCAACGCCGTTGGACCGTCCTTGTGCGATGCACGCAACGCGAGCGCGGCCTCGCGCAACGCATAGTTGGTGCGACGGGCAGGCGAGAGATTCGGATCCGTGTAACCGCCGGGCCACGGCTCGATGCAGGTATCCAGATACAACGCGCCCTTTTCATGGGCAAATTCGATCAGCGCCACGCTGGAAACGTCCACCGACAGATTCAGCAGGAAATCCCCGCGCGACAGCAGCGGCTCGAGCACCTGGCGATAGTTTTCGCGCGTCAGCGGCTGCTTGACGAATTTGACGCCAAACTCCGCGGCTTCCGCGCGGCCGCCCACATCGGCTGTCACGATGGTGATGCGATCGGCCGTAATCCCCACGTGACGTAAGATCAGCGGCAACACTCCCTGGCCAATACTGCCGAATCCGACAAACACCAGGCGACCGGGAAATACGACGTGCACGGGATACTCAGACATGGAACGAACTCGACTTGCTGGACACTGAAAAAACAGGCGTGAGTTTACTGACTTTTCCCCGGCGCGCGAACCCGCCGGCCGCGGGCGAATTTTTCCGCACAGAAAGCGGAAAAGACCGGGCCAAACGTGTTTCGAAGCGTAGACGGAAGCCGGATGCGCGCAGAAAACCACAGCAATCAGGCTGCGCCGATGCGGGCGCACTGCCGAACCGCGCTGTGGCTTCCTATTCGCTGAGCGCCGCGCTCCTCGCGAGAATGACCGTCATCACTCTTTCCAGTGCGGCGGATAGGTGCGCTCGTAGCCGGGCAGCGCTTCGATGCGCTTGGTCCAGGCCGCCAGCGCCGGATATTTTTCTTCCAGCGGCAGCAGACGGCCGCGCAGCTCCTGCGCCTCGCGCCGATCGAGCGCGCGCAGTAACGTTTGAATCCCCGGATAGATGATCACGTCGGCTGCGGAGAAACCCTCCCCGACCACCCAAGAGGACTGCGACAAGCGGTTCTCGATCGTGCGGGCCTCGCTCGCAACGATATGGATGGCGCGCGCGACTTCATCGAGATGGCCTTCCACGCCCTGAAACAGGATGGCGTAGATGATCTTCATGATGTGGTCTTCGACGTACGCCTGGTATTCGCAGATCACCCGCATGATGGTGCCGGCTTCTTCGGGCGTCGTTCCCAGCAGCGGCCGCTCAGGATACTTGCGGTCCAGATACTGGATGATGGCAAGCGACTCGAAGCACACATAGTCGCCGTCCTTCAGCACGGGCACGCGCCCGCGTGGATTCATCTGCAGCATCTGCGGCGATTTGTGCTCCTGGTTGGCGAATTGCACCAGGTGCGACACATAGGGCAGCTGCTTGTATTCGAGTGCCAGCAGCGCGCGCCATGAATAGGGACTGCCGCTGCCCCACCAGAGTTCGAGTGCCATGACCTGCCGCCTGTGGTTTTGGGGGCGGGCATTGTATGGGAGAGAGTGCCGGGTGACGAGTGAGGGGCGGAAATACGTAGAAATGGCCAAAACCCGGCGTGACGGCCGGCGGTGACGGGGCCAGAATAACCGCGCCCTTCTTCTGCTCGTCACCGACACACGTCACACTTTCACTATGACATCCCCTCTCATCACCGCCGCAAGCCTCGCCAGCCACGCTTCCGATCCGGACTGGCTGGCCATCGACTGTCGATTCGATCTGGCGCAGCCGGCCGCGGGCGAAGCGGCCTATCGTGCCGGACATATTCCCGGCGCGATCTACGCGCACCTCGATCGCGACCTCGCGGCGCCGGTTACGCCCACCACCGGACGACATCCCTTGCCTGCGGCCGAAACATTCGCCGCGACACTCAGTGCCTGGGGAGTTGGCGAGAACACGCAGGTCGTCGCCTACGACGCCGACACCGGCGCTTTTGCCGCGCGGCTTTGGTGGATGCTGCGCTGGTTGGGACATACGCGCGTTGCCGTCCTGGATGGCGGCTACAAAGCGTGGACCGCTGCCGGCTTGCCGGTGTCGACGGAAATTCCGCAACGCACGCCGAGCCGCTTTGTCGCGCATGCGGATCGTAGCCAGTGGCTGGAAGCAGACGAGGTAGCCTCTCGCACCGAACGTCCGGACTGGCGCTTGCTGGACGCGCGGGCAGTGGAGCGATTCGCCGGCGAAGTCGAACCGATCGATCCGGTGGCCGGCCATGTTCCCGGCGCACGCAATCATCCATTCGCAACCAATCTCGGGACCGATGGCCGCTTCCTGCCCGCCGCCGAACTGCACGCCCGTTTCGAAAAGTCACAGGCCGGCGTCAGCGACGATCACACAATTGTCATGTGCGGCTCCGGCGTCACCGCGTGCCATCTGCTGCTGGCGCTGGAAGTGGCCGGCAAACCTGGCGCTCAGCTGTACGCGGGATCGTGGAGCGAGTGGATACGGGATCCATCGCGGCCGGTGGCTAAGGAAAAAGGCGGTTAGCGGTTGGCGGTTAGCGGTCGGTGCGGGCTACGGAGTAAGAACGGTTGGCGCTTCTTAATCCGCACGAACCGCTAACCGCTAACCGCCAACCGCTTCCTTTCTGCTATCTTTCGCGCCCCCACAACCCGACGGAGATTTGCGCTCGTGGACAACGGTGACAAGAAGTTCACGCCGAATTCCCACTGGAAGATCGAAGACTCGCTCGATCTGTACCAGGTACCGGCGTGGGGCAGGAACTACTTCGGCATCAATGCCGCCGGCCACGTGGTGGTGCGGCCCGATGGCCTGCCGCAACACGAGATCGATCTCTACGAAATCGTCGAAGGACTCAAGGCGCGCGATCTCACCACCCCGGTGGTGGTGCGCTTTTCGGACATCCTCAAGCATCGCCTGCGTCGTCTGCACGAAGCGTTTGCGCAGGCGATAACGGAAAACGACTACAAGAACCGCTACTGCGCGGTATTTCCGATCAAGGTCAACCAGCAACGACTGGTGGTCGAAGAGGTGTATCGCTACGGCAAGGAATTCGGCTTCGGCCTGGAAGCGGGTTCGAAACCCGAGCTGCTGGCGGTGATGGCGCTGACCGAAGACTCGCCCGAACGCATGATCGTGTGTAACGGCTTCAAGGACGACAGCTACATCGAGGCGGTGATCCTGGCCACCAAGCTTGGCCGCACCATCATTCCGGTGATCGAGAATTTCGTAGAGCTGGACCTGGTGCTGAAACACGCCGAGAAATACCAGGTTCGCCCGCGCATCGGCGTGCGCGTGAAGCTGGCGAGCGAAGGCGTGGGGCGTTGGCGGGAATCGACCGGCGAGAAATCGAAGTTCGGCTTGTTCGTCAGCGAAATCCTCGAGCTGGTGAAGGTGCTGCGCGAGCACGGCATGCTCGACTGCCTGGAGCTGGTGCACTGCCATGCCGGCAGCCAGCTGCAGGACATCCGCCGCGTCAAGGACGCCATCAACGAGCTGGCGCACGTCTATGCGGAGCTGAAACTGATGGGCGCCGGCCTGAAATACATCGACGTGGGCGGCGGCCTGGGCGTCGACTACGACGGCAGCGGCACCAATTTCGAATCCTCGATGAACTACACGATCAACGAATACGCCAGCGACGTGGTGTACCGGATCGCCAGCATCTGCGATACCCGCGGCATCGACCATCCAGTGATCGTCAGCGAATCCGGACGCGCCACCGCCGCACATCACAGCGTGCTGGTGTTCAATGCGCTGGGCTCCTCCGCCCTCGACCAGTTCCGGATTACCGGCCGCGCCGAAGAGGATTACACCGGCGATGCGGAATTGCCGCAGCCCGTGCTCGACCTGTTCGTCGCGCATCGCAGCGTCTCCGAGCGCCGGCTGGTCGAGTGCTATCACGATGCGGTGCAGGCTCGCGAGCAGGTGCTGCAGATGTTCAATCTCGGCTACCTCAGCCTGGAGTTCCGTGGGCTCGCCGAACGGCTCTATTGGGCCACCTGCGCGCGCATCCGCGATTTCTGCCGCAAGCTGGAGGTCGTCCCCGAAGAACTCGAAGGACTGGAGTTCATCCTGTCGGACACGTACTTCTGCAATTTCTCCGTGTTCCAGTCGCTACCGGATAGCTGGGCCATCGGACAGCAGTTCCCCATCATGCCGATTCACCGGCTCGATGAGCGGCCCGCGCGCAACGCGGTGCTTGCTGACATCACCTGCGATTCGGACGGCAAGATCGACCGCTTCGTCAGCCAGCGCGACATCAAGCGCACGCTCGAGCTGCACGAACTGAAGCCGAACGAGGAGTACTACCTCGCCGCGTTCCTGGTGGGTGCCTACCAGGAGACCCTGGGGGACCTGCACAACCTGTTCGGCGATACCCACGTGGTGCACATTCGCCTGCACGACGAAGGCGGCTGGTGGATCGAGGAAATCGTCAAAGGCGACACTGCCGGCAAAGTCCTCAGCTACATGCAGTACGACATCGACAACCTCTTCCCGCAGTTCTCCCGTGACTGCGAACGCGCTGCCCGCGAAGGCCGCATGACTGTGGCCGAAAGCCATGCCTTGCGCCGCTTCTACGAGCACGAGCTGAACGGATATACGTATCTGGAGCCGACGCAGGGATGAGGGGAGGAAGGGAGTGACGGGTGACAGGTGACGAGTGACGGGTAACAAGAAACCTCTTCACCGCCTTGTCACCCTCGTGACTCCTGTCACACTCATCACTCATCACTCATCACTCGTCACCCGTCACCTTCCCCCGCGATTTCCGTCACACTCCCCCTCCCCGTCACGCATGTGTCGCTCAGCCGTCACATCCCGTTAATCCCGCCGCGTGACGATGTGCTCGTACTTACTGGAGCACATCATGGATCCGCTGACCAACTTGTACGATCGGCTGCGCCAACGAGCCGCCCAGAATGCAAACCGTTCGGCGGTCTGGCCGGAAGAGCCGCCGCTGCTGGAAGACTGGCTGCGCTTCTGGAACGACGAGGACACGGACCTGGGTAATCTGCGGAACTTCGAGCACTGGATGGCTCGGGTGCGCACCAACGACTCCAAGGCCGCCTGATCGCCAGCGCCTGATCGTTGACGAGAGTTCGTCGACGAATGATCGCCCGCTGACGGGGTCCGGCGCCGGACCCCGTCATCTTCTCCGCCCTGGAGAAAAAAGGGCGAGGAAGGGTGATGGGCGATGGGTGATGCGCAACGAGAGAGCGGGACGGCCGGTCGGCCGTCGGCGCCGGAGGACCTGTCCTGCCGAGGTCAGTCAGCAACGACTTACCTTCTCTCCCATCACTCATCACTCATCACCCATCACCCTTCCCAATCCGGCCTCACCCCCAATCCGGCGCACCAGTGCGGACTACAGGGGCGGGCTCAATAGCCTCGTCGTCATCAGCGCCGGTCGCCGATCCCTGGCTACTGGCCGCACCTCCCTAGCCCCCTCCTGCCATTTCCTCTATCTTCGCCAGCAGCTTGCCAGGACGAAGGGGAAAATGAATGAAGGTTGGTTTTGCGCCGATGGCTTTGGCGGCGCTGTGCTGTTTTCTAAGCGGTTGCGCCAACCAGGGCGGTGCAGCCGCCTCGGCGCAAGCCAACAGTACTGCCATCGCATTGGACCGCATTCTCGCCTCGCCACTGCGCACCGCCGAGACCCGCACCCGCGATTCATCCCTGCATCCCAAACAGACCCTGCTCTTTTTCGGCATCCGTCCGCAGATGAGCGTCGTGGAGGTCTGGCCTGCTGGCGGCTGGTACACCGAAATCCTCGCGCCGCTGTTACACGATCAAGGCGAATTGCGGGTCGCGCTCATGGATCCCGCAGCGGGCGATTACGCCAGAAGGGTCACCGACAACTTCCGCAACAAGCTCACTGCGAAGCCTGATGTCTTCGGCAACGTACAGCTGACGACACTGGCCGCTCCACCAGCGAAGAGCACGATTGCACCGGCTAACTCGGTGGACATGGTGCTGACGTTCTTCAACCTGCACACCTGGATGATGTTCGGCTGGCAGAAGGACGCCATCGCCGCGATGTACGCCGCGCTCAAGCCGGGCGGCGTGCTCGGCATCGTCGAGCATCGCGGCAATCCGAAAATCCCACAGGACCTCAAAGCCGCCTCCGGTTACGTCAATGAGCGCTACGCAATCGAGCTGATCCGCAGCGTCGGTTTCGAGCTGGTCGCGCAATCCGAAGTGAACGCCAATCTGCGGGATACCAAGGACTACGCCAAAGGCGTGTGGACATTGCCGCCCGACTTCGCCGAGGGAGCCGAAGCGCGCAGTCGCTACACCGCCATCGGCGAGAGCGACCGGTTTACTCTTAAATTCCGCAAGCCGCAGCCATGACACTGGCATCCAGAAACAAGCTCACGCTACTGCTGGCTGCGCTTTGCGCATGCGGCGGATTGCATGCGGCCGAGACTGCGCCACCCGCCGCAAAGCCGGACGCTGCGGCCTCGAATCCCACCGCACTGAAGCCCAAAGGGAAAATCCGCCTGCTCGGCGCCGATGTACCCGCAGGCACCCGTAAACGGCTCACCTGGACCAGCGGCGCGGCCATGGAAGGGTTCGTCAATCCCGTTCCCGTCATCGTCATCAACGGCAAAGGACCGGGCCCGGTGCTGTGCCTCACGGCGGCGATCCACGGCGATGAGCTCAACGGTATCGAAGTCACCCGCCGGGTGCTGGACGACATCGATGTCGACGAACTGAACGGCGCCGTCATCGGCGTGCCCATCGTCAACATCCAGGGGTTCTATCGCGGCACGCGCTATCTTCCGGATCGTCGTGACCTGAATCGCTACTTCCCCGGCAACGATCGCGGCAGCTCGGCGACGCGCATGGCGCACTCGCTGTTCACCGAAGTCATCAGCCACTGTTCGGCGTTGATCGACCTGCACACCGGCTCACTCAACCGGACCAACCTGCCGCAGGTGCGTGCCGACCTGCGTTCGCCGCAAGTCACCCGCATGACGCAGGCATTCGGCTCGACCGTTGTACTGCATGGTGCTGGTGACAAGGGCTCGCTACGGCGCGCGGCAAACGACGCAGGCATTCCGTCGGTAACATTCGAAATGGGCGAGCCCATGCGTGTGCAATCGGAACAGGTCGAGCACGGCGCTAAGGCGATCGAGACCCTGATGTACGCGCTGGGCATGACCAAGCAACGGCGCTACTGGGGCGATCCGGAGCCGGTGTACTACTCATCGAAATGGGTACGCGTCGATAACGGCGGCATCCTGTTCTCCGACGTGGCGCTGGGTGAACGTGTCAGCGAAGGCGAATTGTTGGGCGTCGTCACCGATCCGATCTCCAACCAGCAATATCGCATCTATGCGCCATTGAGCGGCCGCGTGCTGGGAATGGCGCTCAACCAGGTGGTGTTACCAGGTTTTGCCGCCTACCGGATCGGCAAAGAGACATCCAAGTCGCGCGCAGCCGCGCAGGCCGCGGATGAAATGCCGGAAGAAGGAGTGGACTCATCAGAGGACGAAGAGTCGTCCGAGGAAGCAGCGCCACCTAGAGGGGACTGAGACGGGACGGAACGAGCGAGGCGAGCTGCGAATCGACGCAGACATCTCCGCCCGACGGCTCCTTCCGACGACTCCCCCAACCTCCCTTCGCCCTCTTTACGTCCCTGGGCCGCACCCCGGATACTGGTCCTGCTTACCCGTCTACGGCACTTGCCGCCGCTCCGGAGTTCCTTTGGACAAGCAACAACATTTCACCTTCAAGAGCTTCCTGTTGCGCGCCTTATTCGCGCTGTTGCTGGTGCTGCTGACCTTCAACCCGAGCGGCTACTCATACGTGCACATGGTTGCGCACAGCTTCCCGCACCTCACCGCATTGCAAGCCGTCTGCGGCATCGTGCTGCTGATCGGCTGGTTCATCTTTCTCGGCGCAACGCTCCGCTCCATGGGCGTGCTGGGAATACTGCTCACGTTCGCACTGTTTGCCGCATTGCTGTGGCTGATCGTCTCCTGGGGCTGGATCACTCTTTCGAGCACTCGCGCCATCACCTGGATCGGCCTCGTCATTCTCGCAATCATCCTCGCCGTCGGCATGTCCTGGTCCTATCTGTATCAACGCTGGAGCGGCCAGGCCACCGTGGACGAGGTGGAAAAGTAGTAGCAGCGAAACCGCGCAGGCATCGCCCCTACCTTCATCACTTCCATCACCCTCATCACCTTCATCTCCCTCACCATCCCATGCTCCTCTCCACCACCCCGGTCTTTAACGGTCACGTCATCCAGGTCAACGTCGAACGGGTGCAGTTGCCCAATGGCGGCGTGGCGAATCTGGAGATCATCCATCATCCCGGCGGCGCGGCCATCGTGGCGCTCGATGAGCAGCGCAATGTCTGCCTGCTGCGGCAATTCCGGCACGCCGCGAACGGTTACATCTGGGAATTGCCGGCGGGCAAGATCGACAACCGCGAACCGCCACTACAGACAGCGCAGCGTGAACTCGAAGAAGAAGCCGGCGCGACGGCAGCGCAGTGGGACGAACTGGGTACCTATCTCAGCTCACCCGGCGTATTTACGGAAGTCATTCACCTGTTCATGGCGACCGGCTTGCAACAAGTAGCCCCGCGACCGGAAGAGCATGAAGTGATCGAAGTACATTGGAAGCCGTTCGCGGAGGCGCTGCAGATGGCGCAGTCCGGCGAGATAGCGGATGGCAAATCGCTTGTAGGTATTTTTCGAGCTGCCTGCAAACACGGCCTGATCTGATTCATTAAGTTTCTGTGCTTGCCTTGCCTCTTCCCTCAAGACGCTCTCGTTTCCTACTAATCTCGCAAGCGATCAGTGCAGCAGGACAAGAGCCAGACAATTCATTGTCGGTGCGCTTTACGGTCGCTTCGCGTTAGGTCAAAACTGCGCGACGAGTTTGCAGTTCCGCCACCCACGTCACACTTTCTTCGATTGGCTTCGGCTCGCCGCAACGGTCCAATGAGAGCGGATAAGACAATAGATGAGCGCCGTGCGTGACCGTGCACACAATCCGGGCAGCAACGCTCTTCTACAATCTTCTTTTAGTGACATCCGGCGACCGCTGCCGGTAGCTGTTTGCGACGGTGCTGAATTGAACGACGAGCTGAAGAAATTTGGATTGCGATTGAGACCCAGAAGGGTCGGCGTACCCGCAGGTGAGAAGCCCGGTAAGGTTGCTTTTGACGAGCGCGGCAACGCCATCTACCAGTGGCACGACGATCGGCTGGCCGAGGACAGCGAGACCGGTGAGCGGCTGCGCAGGCAGGCGTTGGGACACCCCACTCTGTCCCTCGCGGAAGAAGAGACTCCTGCGGACGTTCCTATCCGCGCCAACCCCAAGGGGCTGCGCGTCGGTTACAACCCGTACGAGAGCGGCCTGCTTACGAAGAAGCAGGTCCAGCGGCGGCGCGATTTGCGCGAGTTGTCGAAGTGGATCGACGCAAAGCGCAAGGTGAATGAGAGGAAGGAGAACGATTGAGTGACTAGGTGATGGCAGTGATGTGGTGATGGAGGTTCGGACGTGTTCCTTCCAATCCGTGCCTTCATCGCTTACATCACCCGCATCGCTCCATCCGCCTGCCTCAGCTTCTCCTGATGGCCGCAACGAAAGAAGCGGCGTAGCTCCGATACCCAGGCCTCAGGGCGCGAACGGCGCCGTCGCAGGAACTTCTCTTCGAGCGAACGGCAGAACCTGGCGGCGTGGCGGTTTGCCTCCTCGTAACGCTTGCGGCTCTCTTCGGCCAGCTGCGGCAAGTAACTGACCTGGTGAAACAACCGTGCGTGCAACGCACCCGGGAAGCATCCGCCGCGCTGCTGGGTGAGTAGCGTGAGCGCGCTCGCGTACTTGTCGACATCGGCCTGCAACTCAAGCTCCAGTAGAGAGACCTTGCGATCGCGCGCAACGCTCCACGCGAGATAGTGGAAATGACTCACGCCTTCCAGGGCCGTGCAGTAATCGGACAGATTGCCATCATCGAGACTGGCCGTCGGGTCGTTGCGGTTGAGACGTTCAATGACGCCCGGGTCCAGGAACAGGCCCACCCGTACCTCGTTGCCCGCATCGACAAGGATGACCTGTTCATCGCTGGCCTCACGGTCACCATTCGCGGCGGCATCGGAGCCGAGTAAGTCCCCGAGCCGTGCGCGGTCGGTGATCAGGAAGTCCTCGACGTCGTGCGCAACCGGAGCGTCATACAGACGCGCCAGAAGTGCCTGCATACGGCCGAGAATCATCAGTGCTCGTTGCGCACGAGCGCGAGCACCGGCTCGACACCCAGGCGACGCAGGATCCCGTACGCGCGCGGACTACCTGTCTTCAGCCAGATTTCGTATTGCCGCAGGATATCCTTGTCGGTATGCGTGTATGACATCTCGGCGACATCGTTGAGCACATCCACCAGGCGCTGGAATTTCTGCGCGAGCTCCATGAATACGGTCGCGAATGCCTGGCCGCGTACCCTGCCACGTGCGCTTTCGGCAAGGGTTCCATAAGCGCGCCCGCCCATGGCGATGTGGTAGTCGACGTCGACCAGTTTGCGAGCGAAGCTTTGCGCGAAGAATCCGGCAATGAACAGTGAGACGTCGCCAAGGCGCCGCAGCGCGTTGTCCCGTTGCTGGGGAGTCGGTGCCTCCGCCGCCTCGGCCAGCATGTGCGCGAGAGGTTTGAGACGTACGCCTTCTGAGGTTTGCTCGTAGAGCTCTTCCGAGCGCGCGAAGGTGGTCAGCACGTTGACCACGTAGTGTTCGGTGTGATCGTCGACGGCGACCTTCTGGTGACGCAGTGCGGTTTGCACCGAATCGTGAAAGAACTCGCGCAGGTTCGTCACCGCCACGACTGAATCGAATTTATCGGCATCGAGCATCGCAACGTCCCTCAGGGCGAGGTCAAGTGATGGAGGTGATGGAGCGAAGCAGAAATCCTGCCAGCTTCACTTGCATCAACTGCATCGCCTGCGTCACGGCCATCGTCTACATCGTTTCCAGCGCCTCCTCACTTCCTGCTTACAAGTTTCGTACCAGGCTGGCCGTCAACGTTCTGACCGGCATTGCCATTCAGCTTCGCGAACTCTTCAGACTGAATATCGGCATTGCGGCTGCGGCCTGAAGGACAACCTGGTGACAGGAGTCACACGAGTGACATGCGTGACACCGACACTCTTGTGACCATTGTCACTACTGTGACTATCAAAATGCTGCCCGCGCACAATTGGATCCGTCGCACACATCAAAAGAAGTGAGCGCGATTAGCAATTACGCCGGGTGGCTGCTAGATCACTGCAGCGCAACGCTGGAGTCTGGTTGTGAGCCTCTTAACGGACTCATTCTTTTCGGACGGGACACCCATAAAGCGAAAACCCCGCGGCACTTGCGCACCGCGGGGTTTTCATCTGCTTTGCTTGAGTCGCTGTTACCAGCGGCCGCCACCACCACCGCCACCGCCGCGAGGACCACCGCGGCCACCGCCGCCGCCGCCCTGACGTTCCTGCGCTTCGTTGATGCGCAACGGACGACCACCCATATCCTTGCCGTTCAAGGACTGGATAGCGCGTTGTGCATCGCTGCTCGACATTTCGACGAAGCCGAAGCCGCGTGGACGACCGGTTTCACGGTCGTTGATCAGCGCCACAGATTGCACCGCCCCATGCTGCTCGAACAACGCACGAACATCGCTTTCTGTGGCGTTGAACGGCAGATTACCAACGTAGATTTTCGTCATAACGAACAATTCTCTCTCTGAAAAAGCCTCCAGCGCGACCGTCATGGTTGATGTGTCGACGACTGTGAGGCCTGGTTACAAACGGGCTCCTCCCCAGAAATGCCAACCTCTTCGTTCAGCACCCCAGTTGCGGTCCCAGGCCTACGTTCGCAGTCTCGTCGGATTTTTCAGAGTTGGCCTGAACGAAGGATCATCATGACCCGGCTGGCCAAGCCAGAGAAAAAAGCAGGCAAAGGCAACGAACGGCGCGAAATCTACGCCAATCAAAGAATCAAGGCAAATGGCCGCAGGCCTTTGAATTTACGGGATACAGTCAGCTGCAAGGTGGTTGATTTAGGGCTCGGGAGTTGTTAAAGCAACAGTACCCTCCTCGTCGTGTATACCACTGTGCAAAACGGTATCGATTTACCCATTCCACTCGTTCGGCGCACGGAGGTGTGGGCTGGGAAATTCCTGAAACGGTCGGACTCGATTCCGCCAAGGAACAAAGCAACGCGAGCGACTGCAGGCAGCCAACGCCGCGCTCGACGCGGAGAGCGGGCGCGGTTTCTCCTCAAACCGGCTGTTTCAGTCGCGTCCTTTGCAAAAGTTGCGGGGAAAGTGACGCGGATAGTGCGAAATTTCCGTGGCGATGAGCTAAGTCATCTACCGACAGGAGCCAGCGTTTCCGCAGTGGCGATGGAAAGACAACCTGCCAGGATCGTTCCGCGCCCTCTCTGCGGCCGGTAAAAGCGATGGCAGACGGGTTCGTTATTGCCGAAGCGTGCGGACCAACCCCAGCAATTCGGTGAGCTCGTCGAGATTCTTGACACAATAGGGCGCGGGCTCGATTCCGGCGGGCCACTGGGCTGCACCACGATTGATCCACACAGGTTGCATACCGGCGCGACGAGCACCTTCGACATCGTGTTCCGGGTCGTCGCCGACGAACAGGACTTCGGACGGCTGCAGGTCGGTAGCCTCGATGACTTTGAGGAACATTGCGCCGTCTGGCTTCAGCGCACCGACGTCACGGGCCGCGACACTGCGCTCGAAGAGATGCGTCAGACCGATGCTGGCCAGGTTTGCATTGCCATTGCTCGCCGTGAACAACCTATATCGGCTGCGCAACGTCTCGAGGGCCGGACGAACTTCCGCGTACAACTCAACCTCGTTGCGCGCGCGGATGAATACTGCGAACGCCGCCTCGGCCATACCCTCCTCGTACCCATACTCGCTGGCCTGATTGCGCAGCGACTGCAGCCTCAAGAACGAGAAGTCGTGACTCATGTGCGGATGATCGACGGCAACGCGCGCTCGCGCCTCTCGCATGGCCTCTATCGTCATTCCCGCCACCACGCGCGGATAGCGCTGCGTGAGAAAGTCGTACATCACCTGCTCCGCGCGCAGGATCACCGGCCACACGTCCCACAGCGTGTTGTCCAGGTCGAAGCAGATGGCACGGATAGCTTTCATGGACGGGGCCATACGGGAAGCCTCAAGAAGCACACCGGGCCGAGATCTCCCGCACTCACGGACTGCCGGTCACAGCGCCCACTGCCGCCAGGCCGAGCTGCGCATCGGCCCTGAGATCGCCCACATCCTCCAGGCCAACAGAAATACGCAACAGGCCTTCGGTGATACCGGCGCGCTCGCGCTCGGCGGGCGTGATCCGGGAATGCGTGGTGCTGGCTGGATGGGTAATCGTGGTCTTGGTGTCGCCGAGATTGGCGGTGATCGACATGAGGCGGATGGCGTCGATGAAAGCCCAGGCGCCGGCACGCTCCTTGTGCACTTCAAAAGCGATGATGCCGCCGAACCCTGACTGCTGCCGCCGCGCCAGCTCATGCTGCGGATGCGACTCCAACCCGGCGTAGTGGACCTTACGCACCATCGGCTGCTGCTCCAGCCAACGCGCCAATTCCAACGCCGCATCGGAATGAGCGCGCATGCGCAGCCCCAGTGTCTCCAGTCCCTTGAGGAACACCCAGGCGTTGAACGGACTCATGCTCGGGCCGGTGGTGCGCAGAAAGCCGAAGACTTCCTTACCTACCAGTTCCTCATTTCCCACGACCGCACCGCCGACACAGCGGCCCTGTCCATCCAGATATTTGGTGGCCGAGTGGATGACCAGATCCGCACCCAGTTCGAACGGCTTCTGCAATGCCGGGGTGCAGAAGCAATTGTCCACCGCCAGCAGCACGCCACGCTCATGGGCGATGTCGGCGATGGCGCGGATATCGGCGATGACCGACAACGGGTTCGACGGGGTTTCCAGGAACAGCAGCCGCGTGTTGCTCTTGATCGCCTTGCGCCAGGCATCGTTGTCGTTAGGCCTGACGTACGTGACCTCGACGCCGAACTTCACCAGGTAGCGGTTGATCAGCGCGATGGTCGATCCGAACACGCTATTCGAGCAAACGATGTGATCGCCGGCCTTCATCAGCGCCATGCACGTAGCGAGGATGGCCGCCATGCCGGAGCCGGTGGCAACGCACGCGGCACCGCCCTCCATTGCCGCCAGCCGCTCCTCGAAACAGCGCACCGTCGGATTGGTGAAGCGCGAATAGATATTGCCCTTCGCGTTTTCACTGAATCGCGCCGCCGCGTCGGCGGCCGTACGGAACACGTAGCTGGACGTCGTGAAGATTGGTTCAGAGTGTTCGCCCTCGTGAGTGCGAACCTGCCCGGCGCGGACGGCGACGGTGGAGAGATGGTAATGGGACATGGGAAAGAAGTGGCTGGCGGTTAGCGGTTGGCGGTTAGTGTAAGAAAATCAGCAGTCAGTGGAGCATCGATCGTAATGGTAAGCCAGAACCTGCCATTGAGAGATCTCATTCTGTTCCCTGCGCCAGGGTGATTCGATACCCTCCGGATGTCGCGCCCCTCTGCACCAACCGCTAACCGCCAACTACTAACCGCTTCCTACTCCCATGCTCACCCTCGTCATCGGCAACAAGAACTCATCCAGCTGGTCGCTACGGCCCTGGCTCGTGCTCAGGCACTTGGGCCTGCCCTTCAAGGAGATCAAGCTTCTGCTCGATACGCCGCAATTCAGCGCGCAATTGAGCCGGTACTCGCAGGCTGGTCGCGTGCCGGTCCTGATCGATGAGGATCTGCACGTGTGGGATTCTCTCGCCATCGCCGAATACCTGAACGAACAGGCCGACGGGCAGGGCTGGCCTGCCGATCCATCGCGCCGCGCGCATGCCCGCGCGATCAGCGCCGAGATGCATTCGGGATTTGCCGCCTTGCGCCAGAACTGGCCCATGAAAGCCGTCGAGCGGCTCGACGTGCCAGCGACGGCGGCGACCGCCGGCGATATCGCGCGAATCGACGCCCTGTGGAAGGAATGCCGGGACAAGTACGCTGCCGACGGGCCGTGGCTGTTTGGCCAGTACTCTATTGCCGATGCGATGTATGCGCCCGTAGTGCTGCGCTTCAATACTTACCGCCCCACGCTCTCGCCGGCTTCCCACGCGTACATCCAGCAAACCCTCGCGGACCCGCATCTGCAGGAATGGCTCAGCGATGCGGCGCAGGAAGTAATCGAAGCGTAGACTGCCTGCGAGCACATTGCGCGACGGCGATATCGCTCTGCGCACGACAGCTCACCTGCGGTCAGCGAACCGCTGACATGCAAGCCTTGGTACAACGCGCAACGGACAAGCACCGGCTCGATGACTAGAATCGAACCGCTTGCCGTTGCGCTGGAAACTTCCGGATATGCGTTGGGCTTCCGCAGTCGATACCGACAATTCGCTGACCGCGGCGGTCGAGCACGCCGCGGAAAAAATCTTCAACGATCTCGGCAAGCAAGAGCCCGACCTGCTGACGGTGTTCGTCAGCTCCCAGCACGCACCCTATTTCAAGCAGTTGTCCGCGCTGTTGCGCCGCGAATTCGAAAGCGCCTTTCTGTTCGGCTGTTGTGCGGCCGGCGTCATTGGGGGCGGCCGGGAAGTCGAGGATCGCGCCGGCCTGGCGTTGACCGGAGCACTGTTGCCCGGTGTACGCATGAAAGGCATCCATCTGGACGCCGCGCAGACACCTCCCGTACATGCCCGGCAGCACGTGTGGGAAGACACCATGCAGATGACGGCTGGCCAGCAACCTTCGTTCCTGGTGCTAGCCGACCCCTTCAGCTTCGAGACTGAAACCCTGGTCAAGGGACTGGACCGCGCCTATCCGGGTACCGCGAAGGTTGGCGGCCTCGCCAGCGGTGCTCGCCAGGCAGGCGACTCCGTGTTGTACCTGGGCAACCAGGTCTACCACTCAGGAGCGATCGCGCTTGCCCTCACCGGCAACATCCAGATCGATGCCGTTGTGGCGCAGGGCTGCCGTCCGATCGGGGATCCGATCTTCGTCACCTCGGCGCACGAGAATCTGGTCCGCGAACTGGACGGCCGCGCGCCCCGCGATGTGCTCGCGGCGCTGTTCGAACAACTGCCGCCGATGGATCGGGATACATTCAGCCAGTCGCTATTCCTGGGGCTCGCGATGCGACCTGACGTCGAGCAGTACGTACCGGGAGACTTCCTGATTCGCAACATCCTGGGCATGGATCCGCAAAGCGGCGCGCTTTGGGTGAACGCGCATATACCAGCGAAGAGCGTGGTCCAGTTCCACCTGCGCGATGCCTCGACCTCTGCGTACGATCTGGAGCGGGCCCTCACCCGCTATCGAGCGTCCACTCTCTCCGCTGCGTCCAGCGGCGCGCTGCTATTTTCATGTGCCGGCCGGGGGATGGGGCTGTATGGCCAGGCTGACCACGACAGCAATACCTTCCGTCGGCTGGTCGCGGACGTGCCGGTGGGCGGGTTCTTCTGTGATGGCGAGATCGGGCCGGTACATAACTCGACTTATGTACACGGGTATACAAGCGCCTTCGCAGTGTTCAGCGAACGCAAGTGAATGATGGTGACGAGTGACGAGCGCCCGGCAAGAGTAGGATACTTCGCGCTTCGATCCGCATCGCTCCCGGAGTTACGTGCCCATGCCCCTGCGCCCCGCGTCCGCGCTTTCCTGCGCGCTGCTCGTTCTGACTGCCACTTCCGCCTTCGCCCAAAGTAAACATCCCTTCGCCGCCGAGGACCTGATCAGCCTGAATCGCGTGAGCGAGCCGGCGCTCTCGCCCGACGGCAAGGCCGTCGTGTTCACCGTGCGCGAAACCGACCTCGCGGCAAACCGCGGACGCACGGATCTATGGGCGCTCGACCTCGCCACGAAGGGCGCACAACCGCGGCGCCTGACGTCCGATCCCGAGAACGACGGCAGCGCGCAGTGGTCCGCCGATGGCCGCTTTGTGTACTTCCTGTCGAGCCGTGGCGGCTCAAGCCAGGTCTGGCGGTTGCCGAGCGTCGGCGGGGAAGCCGAGCAGGTCACGCGATTGCCACTCGATGTCGGCAGCTTCAAGCTTGCGCCGAACGGCGTGAAGCTGGCAGTCAGCCTGGACGTATTCTCCGATTGTGCCGATCTACCCTGCACGACGCAGCGGCTCGCAACAACCGCCGCGTCGAAAGCGGTCGGCGTGGTTCACGATCGCATTTTCATCCGTCATTGGGACACCTGGAGCGACGGCCGCGTTTCGCAACTGTTCGTACTCACGCTGGAGAACGGACAGGTCAAGGGCGAACCGTTGTCGCTGAGCGGCGCGCTGGATGCCGACGTGCCCTCCAAACCGTTCGGCGATGCCAGCGAATACACGTTTGCACCCGATAGCTCGCGCGTCGTGTTTTCGGCACGGCTGAAAGGCAAGACCGAGCCCAACTCGACCAACTTCGACCTGTATGAAGTCAGCGTCGAAGGCGGCGAGCTGCGCAACCTGACTGCAGACAATCTCGCCTGGGACACGCAGCCGATTTTCTCCAGGGACGGCACGCAGCTCGCGTGGCGCGCCATGGACCGCCCCGGCTTCGAAGCCGATCGTTTCCACATCGTCGTCGCCGATCTCAAGAGCGGCCAACGGCGCGCGCTCACGCAGAGCTGGGACCGCTCGGTGGATGCGATGGAATTCTCCGCGGACGGCAAGACGATCTACGCCATCGCCGATCATCTCGGACAGCATCCGCTGTGGGCCATCGACGTGAAGACCGGCAAGCCAACCATGCTCACCGGCCCCGGTCATGTCGACAGCTTCAGCGTCGGGGAACGCGAGATCGTGTTCCCGCTTGCATCGCTGAAATCGCCGTCTGAGCTGTTTGCCCTGACCATCAAGGGCAGCGAGCTGCGGGAGCTGCCGCGCATGAACGCCCAACGCCTTGCCGATGTCGCCATGGGCGATGCCGAGCAGTTCACGTTTGCCGGCGCCAATGGCGAAACCGTCTTCGCCTACCTGGTCAAACCGGTGGGCTTCGACCCCAAGCGCCACTATCCACTGGCCTTCATCGTTCACGGCGGTCCGCAGGCATCGTACGCCAACGCGTGGAGCTATCGCTGGAATCCACAGACCTATGCCGGCGCCGGCTACGCCGCCGTGTTCGTGGATTTTCACGGCTCACCCGGCTACGGCCAGGCGTTCACCGATTCCATCAGCGGCGACTGGGGCGGCAAGCCGCTTGAGGATCTGCAGAAGGGCCTCGCCACCGCGCTGGAGAAATATCCCTGGATCGACGGCAATCGCGCCTGCGCGTTGGGCGCCTCCTATGGCGGCTTCATGATCAACTGGATGGCCGGCAACTGGAACGAGCCCTTCAAATGCCTGGTGACCCACGACGGCATCTTCGACAGCCGGGCGATGGCCTACTCCACCGAAGAGCTCTGGTTCGATGAGTGGGAGCACGGCGGCCCGCAGTACGAAGTGCCGGAGAACCACGAGAAGTTCAACCCGGTGAACTACGTCGCCAAATGGTCCAAGCCCATGCTGATCATTCACGGCGGCCATGACTTCCGCGTGCCCGATTCGCAGGGCATCTCCGCTTTCACCGCGCTACAGCGCCGCGGCATCCCCAGCCGCCTGCTGTATTTCCCCAACGAAAACCACTGGGTGCTGAAGCCCGCGAACAGCCTGCAGTGGCATCAGGAAGTGATGAAGTGGATTGCGGAGTGGACGGGGAGTGAGGGGAAGTCACAGGAGTGACAGGAGTCACATGGGTGACAAGTGACGGGTGACGGGTGACGGGTGACGGGTGACGGGTGACGAGGATGACCTCGTTGCCGTGATTTTGTCACTCGTGTGACCCTGTGACTTTTGTGACTAGGCTTAGCCCGCGCTTCGCGCGGGCTAAGCCTCATCAATCCGCCACGCGGCCTGGTAGTTGCTGCCCAGGCGGATGATCTGCTCGAGCAGCGCAGCGTAGGCGATGCCGGAGGCTTTCGCCGAATCGGCAAAGTCCTCGCGGTGACTGATGTTCGGATTGGCGTTTGCTTCCAATACGAACACGCTGCCGTCGGGCCGCATGCGAAAGTCCATGCGCGCATACCCGCTCAGGTACAGCGTGCGATAGATGCGCTTGGAGAGTTTGTCCAGATACGCCGGCACGCCATCGGGTAGCGGCGGAGCGGCTCCCGTCCGAATGCCGTGCTTCTTCTGGTATGCGCGGTCCCACTTCACCTTGCGCGTCGCGATGCCCGCCATGACATCCGGCAGCGTGCCGAAATCCATCTCCCACACCGGAAAGGTGCGCAGCCGCTCATTGCCGATGACCCCGACGTACAGCTCGCGGCCTTCGATGTATTCCTCGACCAGGGCATCGGAATGGGTCTGTTCGTGAATGAACTCGATACGTTCCTTCAGCCGGTCCGGCTCATGGATGACCGATGCCTGCGAGATGCCGAGCGAGGCATCCTCGGTAGCCGACTTCACGAACAGCGGGAATTTCAGCTTGCGCGGCAACTTGTAACGCTGCCCCTTGCGAAACACGGTAAAGCCCGGTGTCGGAATGCGGTGATACGCAAGGATCTGCTTGGAGAGCACCTTGTCGCGCGAAATCATCATGCCGCGCGGATTGCAGCCGGTGTAGGGCTGCTTCATCAATTCCAGGAATGCCACGACATGCTGGTCGTAGGTGACGATGCCCTGAAACTCTTCCAGCAGGTTGAAGGTGATGTCCGGCTTCCAGTCGGTGATGGCGGTGCGCAGGTCGGTCAGATTGTCGCTCAGTCCCAACGCGCGCACGGTATGGCCAGCCTTCTCCAGCACATCCGTCACATCGTATTCGGCCCTGAACTCGTCAATCTCCTTGACGGTGTAGCCGCGCAGGCTCGCCGGCGGCACCAGGCTCTCATGCATCAACACCAGAACGCGCAGTGGTTTCATAGTCCCATGCCTTTCATAGAGCATACCGCTCGCGGTCGCGGCGGAGAATGTCCATCAGAATACGTTCGACGACGCCGAGCACGGCACGCTTGGCCTCGCGCTGCGATGTATCCAGCACCAGGTCGAGGTCGCGGCAGCGCTGGATGACCGTGCGCAGTGCGTGGTGAACGAGATAAGGATGCAAGCGTGAACGTCGTATCAGCAGTCGCGCAAGCTGTGGACGCACTCGTCGTACGAACGTACTGGCGCGTAGGCGACGGCGACGCTTGCTGTGTTTGCCGAAAATTCGTTTGAGCCGCAGATCGTAGCACTCCGGCCGGTCGAGCTGGTAACGCTCGCGCTTGCTGCGATAGTGATCCCCGAGGGTTCGCGTATCTTCGCTCAACGGTTCTATGAGCTCGCGATTGTCGACCGCGGGCGGCTCGCCCTTGAGCTCCAGCATCAGTGCGTCGACATACTCCAGTTTCTTGAGCGCAGGCCAATCGTGATAGTCGCGCCGCCAGCGTGCGCGCGGCTGCAGCCATACGGCGAATGTCTCTGCGAAGTCTTCGGTCGGATGACTCTGGGCATACCAGTGACCCAGGTGCAGCACGTAACCGCGACTGGCCGGCCGCGGGCGATAGATATCGGGATACGGTCGTGACGGACTGCCGAACGTGCGCCGCCAACCCTTGCGGCGGCGCAGGCGGAATGCGTTATCCAGCGCATGTCCGGCCTCATGCCGCAGGATGCGCATCAGCCAGTTCGCGTTGCCGCCTTCCACTTCGTCCATGAAGTGACGCTCCAGGCGCATCAGTCGCGGATGCGCCATGTAGAACGGCACTGCGATACCGGGCACGCCATCGGGCGAGAACCACTCCTCCGACAACCACACATGCGGGCGGAAGCGGATGCCACGCGCCTTGAGCTCGCGATGCAACTCCCGCAGGTGATGTTCGACCACCGTGTTACGCAGCGACAGGCGCAAATCGCAGAACCGTTTGTTCAGCAATTCCTCATCGGATAAACGCGTCCACGCAGGCTCACGGCGGCGCGGACGCCGCGCACGTGCTTTTGCCGGAGCCTTGCGCGCTGCTTTTTTTGGCACGAGCGACTATTCCGCAAACCTTCGCGCGAGAACGGCCAGCTCTCGCTGTTGCGGCAAAGCCCGGCGCCATGCTGCAGGAATGCTTTCCACACCGTAATAAGCGCCCGCCAGCGATCCATACAGTGCGGCGACGGTCGCAGTCGCATCGCCAGAAGCCCCGATCACGATAAGCATTCCCGACATGAAATCTTTGCTGGCCTCGAACGCCGCCAGCGCGGCTACGACAACGCTGACTGCATCCTGCTTCTGGCTCGCATCCGCGGACTCACTCACCGCTAACACGACATCGAGTTCTTTGCGAAGCTTGCGTGCGCGCACGAACCCAAGCGCCGCTCCGTGACGCCAGCCGCTCGCCTCTGCGCCATCCGCGCCAGCCAGTGCGTCGAACAGCACCGCAGTCCACAGCCTGCAAGCGTCCAGAACTACCGGCGATTGCTGGGTAGTCCGGGAAATGGCGGCAGAAAGATCGATGGCATCCGCAACGCTATCGCGTCGATAGAGCGCCGCTGCGAGACTCCGCGGCAATGAATGCGCATCGAGGTTGGCAGGATCGTGGCTGCCGGTATTCGGCTTGCGTGACCATTGCCATGCCGCCAGTGCGCGCTTGAAATCGGTGGACCAGGCGGCGCTCGCAAGCACACGACTCGACTGCAGGTAGCGCTGCATTTGATCGACGGCGTTTTGGCCCTGGTTGGCGAACAGGCTTTCGGCGACATCGGTTGTCATGGCCGCATGGACGCCCGCCTCAAGTACCAGCGCATCGTCCTCGATCGATTGCGCGATGGTATTCGAGTCGTAGCGTCCGCCAGCACATAGGATGCCCAGGGCTTCGCCGACCGCCAGGCCGCTCAAGGCGCCCTCGCAACGCGCGCCGATGGAAATTTCACGCCCGGCGGAACCTTCATGCCAACCCAGCACGAACTTGATCTGCTCTTCCGTCTCAGGAATCGAAGGCCAACTGCGCGAGCGGGCGCACTGCTGCCATAGGACCTGCAGGCGATCGAGCGCATCGTTCGCAGTCATCCCGGTGCGGATCAAATGACAGCCAACGGTCGTTCCTGTCCGGCCGATACCGGCACGGCAATGCACGTACACGCAGCGACCGTCGGCCAGCTCGGCGCCGATCGCATCCAGGACCAGGGCCATCGACTGCGGTGAGCCGGGCACGGAGTGATCGACTATGGAAAGCCTGCGGTAGTGAACTGCATCGTCGGATCCGCGCGGCAGCAGTTGCTCGTAGCCGGACAACTCACCTTCGACCGTCAGGTCCACGAAGCTGGTTACGCCCGCCCGCAGCAATCGCTGTATACGCTCAGCGGCCTCCGAACTCGAAGACGACCCTGGATATTCGCCCGCCAGCAATCGCCCTGGTTCGACCCAATAGCTGTTCGCGAGCGGGCGCGGCGGAAAGCTGGCTGGCAACGGCTGGGATGGGGGCATGGGAGAAGGCGGACGGGCTACAGGTGACAGGCTACGGCCAGATAGTACGGCGAGATAGTCGGATCATAAGGGAAGCCGGCCGAGGCTTCTGCATACGGTGTCTTGATCTTGATCGGGTCCCGAGTCCTGACCCCTGGCTCGGCGCGTCCACCCGTCGCCTGCTGGCCCACTCCTGCTGTAGCCTGTAGCCTGTTGACTGTAGCCCTGCCTGTCTGTTCTGTTGCTTTTGGCCGCCCGATGCCCGCCAGTTCACAATAAAAAGGCCCCGCCATGTCCACCCTGATGAGCCGCCTGTTTGCCGTGCGCTCCATCGACTCGATCGTCAAGGAGTTGCAGACCGGGCCGAAACTCAACCGCGTCCTGGGCGTGGGCGCGCTGACGGCCATTGGACTGGGCTCGACCATCGGCACCGGCGTCTTCATTCTCACCGGCACTGTCGCTGCCGAACATGCCGGCCCGGCACTGACGATATCCCTGTTGATCGCGGCCATCGGCTCCGCGTTCGCCGCCATCTGCTACGCCGAGTTTGCGGCGATGATTCCCGTGTCCGGCAGCGCCTACACCTATGCATACGCCACACTCGGTGAATGCGTGGCCTGGATCATCGGGTGGAACCTGTCGCTGGAATACATGATGTCCGCCTCGGCCGTGGCCGTCGGGTGGTCCGAGTACGTGGTCAACATCCTCGGCGAATGGGGCATCCATTTTCCAAAGGTGCTGACCAGCGCTCCCTTCGACAAGGGTCCGAACGGCCATCTCGCGATGACGGGCGCCATCGTCAACCTGCCGGCGGTACTGATCATCGCGGCAATGGGCTGGATTCTGTATGTCGGTGTGCGGGAGTCCTCGCGCGCCAACGCCATCATGGTGATCATCAAGGTCGCCGTCATTCTGCTGTTCATCTTCGCCGGCATTGCCTACGTCGATACCAGCAACTGGCATCCGTATATCCCCGTGAATACGGGCACCTTCGGACAGTTCGGCTGGAGCGGCGTGCTGCAAGGCGCGGGCATCATTTTCTTTTCCTACATCGGCTTCGATGCGGCATCCACGACGGCTCGCGAAGCGCGCAATCCACAGCGCGATCTGCCGCTGGGCATCCTGGCAACGCTGATCATCTCCTCCGTGCTGTACATGGGAATGGCGATGGTCATGACGGGTATGGTGCCCTTCGCCAAGCTCGGTGCTGCCGCGCCGGTCGCCGTTGCGCTGGATGCTCATCCGCAACTGGCGTGGCTCGGCGACCTGGTGAAGATCGGCGCAATCGCCGGCATGACCTCGGTGATCCTGATGTCGCTGCTGGGCCAGCCGCGCATTCTGCTGGCC
Source organism: Steroidobacteraceae bacterium (assembly GCA_036498785.1). Taxonomy (GTDB): domain Bacteria; phylum Pseudomonadota; class Gammaproteobacteria; order Steroidobacterales; family Steroidobacteraceae; genus Steroidobacter. The sequence goes on from DASYEW010000058.1 coordinate 94,279, forward strand.
ATGGCGGACGACGGGCTGGTGCCACCGGCGATGCGCAAGGTCCACCCGAAGTACCGGACCCCTCATGTGGCAACCGTCGTCACCGTGGTAGGTGCCGCGATATTTGCCGGGCTGTTTCCGCTGAACGTCCTCGGCGAACTGATCTCGATCGGCATCCTGCTCGCATTCACCGTGGTGTGTATCGGCGTGTTGATCTTGCGTTACACGCGCCCCGACGTACCCCGCCCCTTCCGCGTCCCACTGGCACCCGTAACCTGCATCCTCGGCGCAATTGTCTGCGGCGGCATGACGTATTTCCTGCCCGCCGACACCTGGTGGCGCCTCGCCATCTGGTCAGCCCTGGGTTTCTCGTTCTACGGCTTCTACGGCTACAAGCACAGCAGGCTGAGGGCGGAGGGGAGATAGCCCGGGTGACGGGTGACGGGTGACGGGTGACGGGCAAATGATGTTCGATACTCTTCCCCGTCATTCGTCACTCGTCACTCGTCACTTCCTTGCGCGGCTTTGAGTTCCTCCCTATACCTCTTCGCATTCTCCTGATAATGCAACGCCGAGCCGATCAGCAACTGTCGGTCGGATTCAGTGATTTCGCGCACTACCCGGGCGGGTGAGCCCATAACGACAACGCCGTCGGGGATGACCTTGCGTGGGGGCACGAAGGCGCCGGCGGCGACGATGGTGTAGCTGCCGATCTTCGCGCCATCCAGCACCATGGCATTGTTCGCGATCAACGAGTGCTCGCCGACAGTGCACGCGTGCAACAGCGCCTTGTGGCCAACGGTGCAATTCGCGCCAACCACCAGTGGCACGCCCGCATCCGTGTGCATTACACAGCCGTCCTGCACATTGGTGCCCTCACCCAACTCGATCCAATCGTTGTCGCCTCGCAGGACGGAGTTGAACCAGACGCTGGCCCAGCGGCCCAGCCGAACAGTGCCAATAAGGTCGGCGCTGGGAGCGACGAAGAAGTCGTCACCGACGGTTTCGATGCGACGGGGACCGAGGGTGTAGATCATGGGACGGTGACGGGTGACGGGTGACGGGCAGGATCTGGATTGCGCTTCAGGCAGTCAACGGTGAACCGTCAACTCTCCTTATGGTCGCGATGCGCCGCAAAGGCAATGCGATCCAGCACGCCCATGAGCAGCGCCGAGAACACGAATGTCAGGTGGATGATGACGTACCACATCAACTTGTCGTTCGGCGTCTCCCGCGCATCCATGAATGCCCGCAGCAGGTGGATGGAAGAAATCGCGACGATGGAGGACGCCACCTTGAGCTTGAGCGAGTTCGCATCGAGCTTGCCCAGCCAGCCGAGCTTCTCGGCGCCCGCCTCGATGTCCAGCTTGGACACGAAATTCTCGTATCCCGAGAACATGACCATCACGATCAGGCTGCCCACCAGCACCAGGTCCACCATCGCCAGCAGGCTGAGCACCATCTGCGCCTCGGTGAACTCGCTAGAGAACACGTGGGAAAAGACGTGGTAGACCTCGATGAAGAACGTGATGCCCAGCGCAATCAGCGCCAGCGACAAGCCCAGATATACCGGCGCCAGCAACCAGCGGCTGGCAAAGATCATTCGTTCGATCGCACGTTCAATCACTGTTGAAGGTCCTGGGTGAAAAAAGTCAACACAGTCGCAAATCCGCTGCGTAGCAGCCCCACTGCAGGGAGCACTACCCGTTGCCATTCTAACCGGCGCCTGCACCGAATACTCCCCTCTGGATCTTCCCACGCCCTGCCGGACCGAAGCGACGCATACGTTGCTATTGGCCACCGCTTGCGGGCGGCGTAGAGTCGATCGGGCGTAAAGTCGCTGACTGTTGCCATTTCCACCGGGCCGTTGTCTTGCACCGGACAGTCATCGATCGCTGCGCCAGTAATCATCAGCGGAGTTCCAGCGCATGGCCGCAGAACAAGATCAGGGATCGGTCAGCCAGCAGACCCGGCTGTTCGAACGGGCCCGCCTGGAGTTGGCGCGGTTGCATGCCAGCGGTGGCGTGTCGCTGCGCGAGGTCTGGCTCAAGCTCGCAGACCTGGTCGCGAACGCGCTCGACGTCGATCGCGTCGGTGTATGGGTGCTGGTCGATGAAGGCCGGGCGATTCGCTGCCGCTACCTGCTGCAGCGCTCCAGCAAGGACCTGTTCCAGGGCGCCGTGCTGCGTGCGCAGGACTTTCCGGAATATTTTCAGGCGTTGCGAGCACGTCGCACCTTGCCGGCCGCAGATGCCCAGACCTCGGGACTGACCCGGGAGTTGCGTGAAGCCTATCTGCAGCCCCTGGGTATTACCTCGATGCTCGATGCGCCGATCTATCTGGAAGGTCGCGTGGTCGGCGTCGTGTGTCACGAGCACATCGGACCGCAACGCAACTGGAGCGGCGCGGAGTCGGATTTCGCCAGCGCGGTGGCCGACAACATCGCGCGGCTGTATCACGAGCACGAGCGACAGAATGCGCAGACCGCCCTGGATGCTTACGAACAGCACCTGATGGAACTGCATCGCATGGAAGCCATGGGTCGCATCGCAGCAGGCATTGCGCACGATTTTCGCGGCGTACTCGGCGCTGCCATGGGATATGCCGAGTTGATCCGCCGCATACCGGAACTGCCAGCCGATGCCGACCGGTATTCACAACGCATCGTGGAGGTATTGCAACGGGGCAATGCCATGACGCAGGAGGTCATGAACTTCGGCAAGGACTCACCGGTATCCCCGCGCGTGATCGAAGTACCCGCCATCGTCACTTCGATGGGCGGCATGTTCCGCGTCCTGCTCGGCAACCGCATCAAGTTACAACTGGTTTGCCAGCCGGCGGTAAGCCGGGTTTTCATCGATGCGATGCAGCTCGAGCGATTGTTGTTGAACCTGGTGCTCAATGCCCGCGATGCCATGCCCGATGGCGGAGAACTGACCATTGCGACACAGGATGCATTGGCCACCGCTGAGGACGGCGAGAGCGCGACCTTCGTCGCCATCACCGTGGCAGACACCGGCGTGGGTATGGATACCGCCACTCGCGAGAACGTCTTCAAACCCTTCTTCACCACCAAGGGAGCCGACGGGACCGGCCTTGGTCTGGCGATCGTCGAGCAGATCGTGCTGCGTGCCGGTGGCTTCATTCGCCTGGAGAGCGAGCTCGGCAAGGGTACTACCGTGAGCGTTTACATGCCGCGAATTGCCGCTGCGGCTTGAAGGAAATCTCACTCTAGCGCTTGGCCCGCGCGGCATCCGTCTCGGCCACCGAGTAGTCGGGATACGCTGCGCGGAACCGCTTCCATTCCGTGTCCGCTTCGTTACCGGAACCTGCCGCACGCAACTGCCGAATGTGTTCGAGCCATGTTTCAGGCTCAGCGCGCCAGTTTGTCTCGTCCTGTACCGCTTCTGTTCGCTCAAGGGGCGCCGCGTTCTGCGCAATTGTCCCGCGTGGACCCGCTGTCGGTGCCACTGACCGCTTCGCCCTGCTACCTGTGACAGCAACTTCCTGCAGATCCACTTCTGCAGACCTCTGCGAGGCGGCAACTCCAGATGCCTGCTCGCGACTCGCGGCCGCCGATGCGACATCCGACCTGTCTTTGGTGTCGCCGCTACGGTTGGCAGACGCTGGCGCCGCAACCGCTGCCGGCTCAATGACTGTCGATTGCTGCCGCGCGCTGATCACGCCAGTCGGAGCCGGCCCTTCCCGATATGGCTCCTCGCGTTTCGCTGCGGATGCAGCCTTCTCGGATTCGTCCTGGATTGGCGACGCCGGAGCAGCAACCGCACCGACGGGCTTCTGTACCCGCATCGCGGGCGCCGCCTTCATGGATCGCTTATCCACTGGCGCCATCGGGACAGGGGGAGGGGCAGGAACCGGCTGAGATTCGGAGGGAGCATTGATGCTTTCATCGGCACGCGGAGCTTCTTTTTGCAGCGACTGCGGTATCGCATTGGCTGCTGCAGGCACGTCTGCCGGTGCAGTGACCAGATGACGGTTGCCGCTCTCGATCACAATCGATATCACCAGCACCGTCGAGGCTGCAATCGTCGCTGGCACAGTCCAGCGCATCAGTCGCCGTCGCGATTGGCGCAGGCGCGATTGCTCGATGGCGATCACTGCCGGCGCGACCGCCACAGCATCGCGTGCTTGCTGCAACACGAGCGTGTCCAGATGCGCAGGCACCTGGTTCTCGTCGAGCTCGCGATATCGCTGCGACAGTGGCGAATCCCCCTTCAGGTATTCCTGCAGTGTCTTGTCGTCGATTGGGGCGCTCATGATCGCGCACCCATTTCGGCATTGCCGGGCTGATGTTGTTGCAGCGCTGCGCGCAGCTTGGCGAGGGCGTAACGCAAGCGACTCTTGGCCGTATCCATGGCGACGCCGGTAACCTTGCCGATCTCTTCCAGGCTCAGGCCGGTCTCTTCATGCAGCAGGAATACATCGCGCTGCTCCGGCGGCAGTTGCTGCAAAGCTCTTCCGAAAGCCGCGCGCACCTGGATTTCCGACAGCTGCACTTCGGGACGTTCCGCGTCCGCGCCAGCCAGCTGCTCGCTCAGATCCGCCACATCGTCGGTCTGCCCGATCTGCTGCCGACTCGCGCGCCGGAAATAATCGACCGCGCAGTTGTGGGCAATGCGAAACAGGAAGGTATTGAACTGCGCCCGGACTTCGTAGCGCTCGCGACTGGCAATCACTTTGCTCCACACCTCCTGAAACAGGTCGTTGGCAACCTCCGTGTTGTGGCAGGTGCGCTGCAGGTAACGATACAGCGGGCCTTTGTGGCGTTGATAGAGCAGCTCGAACGCGCGCGCATTGCCGTCGCGATAGCTCAACATCAGATTCGTGTCGCTTTGCGCTTCCAGCGCTACGGCGACGTCCGGTGCATCCCTGGGGACAATAACTTCCACCGCCGCAACCGCGGCCAGCACGTCATCCGGTGGCGTTGAAGTCATACGGATAAGGGTACCGGAAATAGCGGTTGGCGGTTGGCGGTTAGCGGTTAGTGGAGATCACCAAAATAGCCGTCAAAGCGGCGCGCACTCTCTTCACTAACCGCCAACCGCTAACCGCCAACCGCTTCTCCTCAATGAGCCAGCTCGCCGACACGTTCGACGCGAGCATTGGCTGGCGTCAACGAGTCAGCAAGCTTGACCAGTGACACGAACTCCCGCCGATAACCTTCGGGGTCCTCGCTCAGCGCACTTCTGGCGAGCGTCGCTACATCGGCATAGCTGAAGTTGCCAAGATACTTGCCGCCGCGCAGCAGTTGGCCGAATGCGGCAACGCTTGCCGCAAAGCGCAGATCCGCCGACGCCTTGGCAGCAGGGACGAGCGACTGTTTCGTAATCGGGTACTCCAGCAGTTGGCTGGTGTCGCCATCGGGCTGTTTGTAACGCAGACGAACGTTGGCGAACTCGGCGGTCGTGGCGGCGCGGGTCGCACCGGCCTCGGCATTGCGATCAGCCCCGGACGCGCTGTAGCGCAGATCGTCGATACGACTCCTGGCACCGACCGGAACGATCTCGTAGAGCGCCGTGATGCGATGACCGGCACCGATCTCGCCGGCATCGACCTTGTCGTTGTTGAAGTCCTCGCGCGCCAGCATCCGGTTCTCGTAGCCGATCAGCCGATACTCCTGCACCGTGGCGGGATTGAATTCGACCTGGATCTTCACGTCCTTGGCGATGGTGAACAACGTCGAGGACAGCTCGGACACCAGCACCTTGCGTGCCTCGGCAAGCGAATCCACATAGGCGTAATTGCCGTTGCCGGCGTCGGCCAGGCGTTCGAGCAACTGGTCGTTGTAATTCCCGCTGCCGAAGCCAAGCGTGGTGAGCGCGACGCCCGAGCCGCGCTGACGCTGCGCCATATCGAGCAGCGCTTCGAAGTTCACGACGCCGACGTTGAAATCACCGTCGGTGGCAAGCACCACCCGATTGATGCCCTTGTCGATCTGCGCATCGTGCGCAAGCCGATAGGCCAGCTCAATGCCCGCGGCTCCATTGGTGAACCCGCCCGCTTCGAGTCGATCTATCGCCTCGCGGATCTTGTGCTTCTGGTCCCCGGGCGTGGGCTCCAGCACGATGCCGGAGTTACCCGCATAGACAACCATGGACACGCGATCACGGGCCGTGAGCTGGTCGGTTAGCAGCCGGAAAGCGTTTTTCAACAACGGTAGTTTATCGGGAGATTCCATCGACCCGGAGACGTCGATCAGGAATACCAGGTTCGCCGCCGGGCGTTGGTCCGCGGCAACTTCAAATCCCTTGATGCCGATCTTGAGCAGCAACGCTTCGCTGTTCCACGGTGCCGGGGAAAGCTCCGTTGCCACGCGAAACGGCGTCGCACGGCTTGTCGGGGGCGCGTACTGATAGTCGAAGTAGTTGATCATCTCTTCGACCCGCACTGCGTCTTGCGGCGGCAGTTGGCCGGCGTTGAGGAAGCGACGCACATTGGCGTAGGTGCCGGTGTCGACATCGATAGAGAAAGTAGAGACCGGCTGTTCCGTGACACGGTGAACGGGATTGTCGTTGAGATGCTCGTAGCGCTCGGTGTTGGTGGCCTGCTGCAAAGCTGGTACCTGGCAACATACTTTCGCGAGGGCAATCGACCCGGCCGGGCTTGGCGGTGGGGCGCTAACACGAGGTGCGAAGCGACCGCGCGAGCCCGCACTGTTTGCGGCAGTGACAGTAACCTCACTCAGATCCGCTTCTTGACGTTCCGCGGCTGTCTTCTTGTCCTTGGACGAATCGCCTTGGAGCTCCCCCGGTTGCGTCATCGAACCGGCAGCGGCGCTATCCGCCGACCCAGCCTCACGCTTCGTATCCTGATGAGCGGCGCATGCCACCAATAGCGCCGAAACGGTCAACACGGACCAGCCGCGAGCCAGGCGTTTCATGGAATCCCTCCTCGGGAACGCGGATTGCGTTCGTTTGGAGGTGTTAACGAGGGAGACGGGGGAGAAGGGTTAAGTGAGAGAGGTGACGAGTGACGAGTGATGGGTAAGAGGACAGGGTTGACGACATAACGCCTGCGTTATCCTGCCCGTCACACGTCACACGTCACTCCTATCCCACCCGCCACAACATCTCATCCATCTCCACGTCCCGGTCCGGCCAGCCGTGGCGCTGCAGGTCTACACGCCCGCCAATGAATACGACGCCCTCCGCTTCGAGCTTGCTGCGCTGGCGGTGATACGCGTCACTGCCGGACGGAAAGGAGATGCGGCCTCCGGCGTTGATGACGCGGTACCACGGCAGGCCGCGCGAGGCTGGCGTCTGTCGCAGAACCGTACCAACAAGGCGAGCTCGCCGAGGCAGGCCGGCGACGTCCGCCACATTGCCGTAGGTGCAGACCCGGCCGCGCGGGATCCGCTTGATCGCCGCAAGAATGCGTTCGCGAATTTCCGCTTTGACCGGTGGCGGTTGCGCTTTCGTCCGCTTCGCGCGTGGCGCGGAGGATTGCTTCTTCACCGGTCGCTTGACCGATTTACGGCGAGTGCCCGCCTGCTTGGTAGCCATTCACCGATCTCCGCTCAGTGCTCGCCACTGCCTATATGGGAACCCGGTCGTGCACCGTCTGCTGCGAGCGATCGGCGCGATCCGGATTGCGGCGGCGCTCGCCACCGCTGAGTGCGATGCCGAGCGCGGCCACGAACGGAAAAACGCGCTCCAGGAAATCGCCTGGCGAATCGGGAAGGACATGAAACAGCCACGTCAGGATGAACCCGGTCCACATCGCCCCGAGAGTCGACCCCGGCCGCACCCGCTTACCTGCGAGCCTCACCAGCAACAGGGGACCGAACGCGGAGCCCATCACCGAGAAGGCAAACATTGCCTGCTCGAGAATGCTGCCATGTGCATACAGCGCAAAGCACAGCACCACGATAGTGAACAGCACCAACACGACTCTGGCCCATGCATAGGACAGCGGCGACGTGGCGCGCTTCGTATCCGCTGAAAGACTGGCGGCTATCACCAGCAGCCGGCTACCAATGTTTGCAAGCAGCGCGCACAGAATGAGAGCGCCAACGATGACCGCGAGCCAGGGTGGCAAAGCACGATCGGCGATCACGAACAACGCGCGATCCGGATTTGCTGCCATCCCCGCATACAACACACGCGCGCACCATCCACACACAATCATCGCGCCGAGCAGAACAGCAATACACGCCAGGGAGAGCCAGCGCGCGCTGCGCAGAGTGCTGTCATCGCGCGCCGCCATGAAACGATTGATGGCATGCGGCTGCCCCGGCAAGGCGAAGCCGAATCCGCTGACTCCCACCACGAATGCAATAGCAACAACACCGGCGCGTCCGCCCAGCAAGTCGTTGACGGCGGGTCCCAGTGCAGCGAAGCCGATACGCAACTGCTCGATGCCGCCCGCTGAGATTATTGCGGACAGCGGCAGTAGCAAGCCAACCAACAACATCACGACGATCTGCAGAATGTCGCCGGCCGCCACTGCCCAGTAACCGCCAACCAGCGTGACGATGACAACGAGCACGACCGAAGAAATCAGCGTCGTCGTAGTATCCAGGCCAAATCCGCTCGCGACCACGCTGCCTGCCGTGTTCAGGACCGCGCCAATCTCCAACAGCAGCACGATCGACAGGATCAATGCCGCCGAGCGAACGATGAGAGGCTGCAATCGCTCACCTGCCTCGGCGCTCAACACCTGCACGACCGTGAGACTGCCCTGCCCCGCCGCCAGGGCACGCAGCCGCGGCGCCACGTAAAACCAGTTGAGCAGGTAGCCGCCGAGCACGGACAACCAGATCCACAACGCCGAGTAACCCCAGGTGAAGGCCGCGGCGCTCACCGCCAGCAACAACCACACCGGCGACGCATTGGCGGTGTGGCTCAGCGCAACAAACCAGACACCCAGGCGCCGGTTGGTCAGGAAAAAATCATTGGCATTGTGAGTGCGCCGCGCAGCCCACACCGCAATGGCAAGCAACGCGGCGCCGCAGGCGAAGAACACGATCAGTACGGCGGTCGAGCGGTCCATGGTTTAACCCGAAACAGATGGCGTCAATGCGGATAGCGAATGGGCCGAGGGGGCGCAGAGTAGCCCGCCTTGCCCGATCTGACCATGCACTATCGGCCATCCCCTGCCGGTTTCGTCTTGGCTCGCGCCGTCTCAAGAGTGCGACAGATTTCCGCCGCACCGCGCGCCAGCCTGATGGTGGGCCGCGCCAGATCGTCTGGAGGCAGTACGTAAAGATTGCCACTGCGCACCGCGCTCATGCTTTGCCAGTGGCGCCAGTGATCCAGCGCATCGTGTCCGCTGTTGTCGGTCGCGATGATGACCTGCGGATCCGCGGCGAGCACCGCCTCCTCGCCCACCTCGGGCGCCAGGTCGTTCAGCTCACCAAAAACATTGCGACCGCCGCATAGCGCGATGGCCTGGCTCATGATCTGCTTGCCATTCACCGTAAACACCGGCCGATCGTTGATCTGCAGAAACACGCTGATTGCGGGACGCGCGCTGTACTGCCGCCTCAGCACTTCGATATCGTTATCGAACTGCTTTGCGGCCTGCTCCGCGATCGGGGTGGTACCACCGATCACACCGATCTCGCGCGTCGCTGCGCCAATATCCGCAATACGATAAGTCGCCAGCACGCGCACATTGAGCTGCAGCGCACGCAGCCGATCGATCACGTTCTGCGGCGTGCCCGACTCCCATGCGAGGACGACATCGGGACGCAATGCCAGCACACGTTCGAAATCGATGCGAAACGCGTCACCGATACGCGGGATCGAACGAGCGGCTTGTGGATAGTCGCTGTACTCGACCGTACCGACAATCTGCGCACCGGCGCCGGCCGAGAAAGTCAGCTCCGTGAGATTGGGCGCAAGGCTGACGATGCGCAGAGGCTTTGCAACTGTGGAATCGGCCGAGTTCGCCATCCCTGCCCAGAGCACGCACAGCGCTGGCAGAAACGCCAAATGACTACGCCGTAGCCAACCCATTATCGCGAACCCAGGAACGCCAGCAGCGCTCGCAGCCGCGGCCAATCGAACGATTCGCCGGGATCGGTCTTGCGTCCGGGCGCGACATCGCTGTGCCCCGCGATACGCTCGACCGACAAAGAATCGTACGCGTCGCACAGCGCGGCGATGGTATGCGCGAGCGCACGATACTGCGCCGGCTCGTACGCGCTGGTATCGGTTCCTTCGAGTTCGATGCCGATCGAGAAATCGTTGCATCGCTCACGACCGCGATACTGGGATACGCCAGCGTGCCACGCGCGTCGATTGAACGGCACGTATTGCACCAATTCGCCATCGCGCCTTATCAGCAAATGCGAGGAGACCTTGCGATCCGCGATCTGCGCGAAGTAAGGATGCTCAGCCGCAGGCAACGTGTTGGTGAACAGACAATCTATCCAGGGCCCACCGAATTCGTCCGGCGGCAGACTGATGCCGTGCACCACGATAAGGTCCATCACGACGCCGGCCGGGCGCTCGTCGTGATTCGGCGATTGCACCTGGCGCGCCGCGCGTAGCAGACCGCGATCGGTATCGATGGGTGCCACGCTGCTGTTGTCGAACATTCTTGGTCCCGAATGATGGATCATGCTGGTTGCCGCCATCTTAACGCGGCACGCTACCGGCCTTGGGCACAGACCCTGCTTGCTTGGCTACAATCCGCACCCGCGCACCGAACGCGCCGTCATCGAGGGGAGCATGAGGCTGAACCGGATCTATTGCGAAGGGCCATTGGCGAGCGACGCCACCGTCCTGCTGCCAGCCGCGGGTGCGTATCACGTTGCACGCGTACTCAGGATGCGTGTCGGCGCACCGCTGGTCGTGTTCGATGGCAAGAGTGGCGACTTCCAGGCCGAGATCGTCCAGATCGACGGCGATCGGGTGACCGTCCGATTGGCAGGCCAGACCCCGGGCATAGGCGAATCGCCGCTGAGGGTCACGCTCGTGCAGGGAGTTTCGCGCGGCGAGCGCATGGATTGGACGTTACAGAAGGCCACTGAGCTGGGCGTCGCGGCTATCGCTCCGGTGCTGACGGCACGCAGCGTGGTGCGCCTGGATGAACAGCAGGCTGAGAAAAAGCAGGCTCACTGGCAGGCAATCGCGGTCGGCGCGTGCGAACAATGCGGCCGCTCCCGGATCCCCATAGTTGCAGGCCCGCTGACGCTGCGCAGCTACCTCACCACCGTACGCAAGGAAGGCATGCGCCTCGTACTCAGCCCCGCAGCTCCCGGTTCGCTGGCGGGCCTCTCAAGCCTGCCTGCGAAGGTCGAACTGCTGATCGGCCCCGAAGGCGGCCTCGACGACGAAGAACTCCTCGCCGCCCAGGGCGCCGGCTTCATGCCGGTACGACTGGGCCCTCGCGTCCTGCGAACCGAAACCGCCGCCGTGGTGGCACTGACGGTGTTGCAGGCGTTGTGGGGGGATTTGCAATAGGAGGCCAACCGGTCAACCGGCCGTGGGTAATGTGGCCAGCAAAGAATCGAGCCTCCGCCTCCTCCTGACATCTGGCCGACCTGCCGGTTGACCCATTTACCGGTTGGCCTCGCATGCATGCGGCCAATCGGCCGTGGCTAGTGTGACCAGCAAAAAAACCGCGCCTCCGCCTCCTCCTAAATCTGGCCGACTTGCCGGTTGACCCATTTACCGGTTGGCCTCGCATGCATACGGCCAATCGGCCGTGGCTAGTGTGGCCAGCAAAGAACCGAGCCTCTGCCTCCTCCTAAATCTGGCCGACTTGCCGGTTGACCCATTTACCGGCTGGCCTCTCCCTACCCCACCCTCGTCTCTTCGCTGATTCGCTGCTCCAGCCACTCGAAGTCCGGAATCAGCGGCGATTCATTCAGCATCCGGACCTGGCACAGGATGGGGCCGTCATCCGAGAAGCTGCGGCTGGGATCGGGCTTGACGAGATCGGGGTTGACCCGCACCAGCTGCGGGAAACCTTGCGTCAGCACGCCGAAGTAACCACCGGCAATGTGGCTGCCCAGCGCCACGAAAATCACGATGCGGGTGCGCGTCCCCGGTGGCGGAAATGTCTGTCCGCAGGTCGCTTCGAAGGAAATGATCGGCACGGGGCGACCGCTCCACTGGATCGTGCCCAGATACCACGGTGGCGTGCCGGGCATCTTCTCCGGAGCCTGCCACGTGACCACCTCGGCAACGCACGCGCGCGGCACGATGAGCCGCTCCTGGGCCAGAGGAATCAGCAGGCTGTAAAGCTCGTGGGTGTCGGTGTCGGTCATGGGAGGCTATGGGTCAACCGGCCACTGGCAAGTCGGCCAGAAGGGGAATTGAGTCGCGGTCTATTCTGGCCGATTGCCGGCAGTTGGGCGACGGGCTACAGGCGACAGCCAGACTTGCGTGCGGCCTCTTAACCTCTTCTATGGCCGTCGCCTGTAGCCTGTTCACTGTCGCCGTGTTCATGAAACCTTCTGCCTGCGCGCCTCTACCAGCGGTTCGATGGCATCGAGCAACTGGTTCTCCTGGTACGGCTTACCAAGGTAGTCGTTGACGCCGAGTTCGATGGCGCGGGCGCGGTGTTTTTCGCCGCTGCGGGAAGTGATCATCACGATCGGGATATCCGCCAGCCGCGCATCGGCGCGCACGTGAGATGCCAGCTCGTAGCCGTCCATACGCGGCATCTCGATGTCTAGCAGGATGATGTCCGGCAGGTGCTCCTGCAGGATCGACAACGCGTCGACGCCATCCTTCGCGGTCATCACGCGCATGCCGTTGCGTTCGAGCAGGCGCTGCGTCACGCGGCGCACGGTGATCGAATCGTCGACGACGAGCGCGAAAGTGCGGCGATCCTGCTTGGGGCCTTGTACAGCAAGACTCGCACGACCGCGCCACTCGGAACGAACCAGCGCGCCCATGTCCAGGATGATCACGATGCGACCGTCGCCGAGAATGGTCGCGCCGGAAATGCCGCGGATCGTCGCGATCTGCGGACCCACTGCCTTCACCACCATCTCGCGGCTGCCGACCAACTCGTCGGTGACGACGGCGGTGGAATGCTCACCGGCACGAATCAGGATCAGCGGGACCGCGACATCCGCCTCGGGCAACTGCGACGGACCGCCGCCGACAAACGCACCCAGATGCTGCAGGCGGTAAACCTGTCCGCCGTAGTCGAAGCTCGGCGTTTCTTCGGCAAGGTGCCGCTGCACTTCGGAGCGCAGGACGCGTGCAACGCCTTCTACCGAAGGCAGGGGCAATGCGTACAACTCATCGCCCGTGCGCACGATCAGCGCCTGCGTGATCGCCAGCGTGAAGGGCAGGCGAATGGTGAACTTCACGCCCTGACCCGGTTGCGACTCGGTAAACAGGGCGCCGCCCAGTTTCTTGATTTCAGTAACTACGACGTCCATGCCCACGCCGCGGCCGGCATGCTGCGTGACGGTGCTGGCGGTGCTGAAGCCAGGCTCGAGAATCAATTGCAGTGCTTCTTCGTCCGTCAGCACGCGGCCCGGATTGAGCAGTCCGCGCTGGCGCGCGCGCTCACGCACTGCGTTGACGTCAATCCCGCGACCATCGTCCTGCAGGACGATGACCATCTCCGCACCTTCGCGATGCAGGCCGACACGAATGGTGCCGCTCTCCGGCTTGCCCCGATCGAGTCGTTCCTGCGGAGTCTCGATGCCGTGCACGATGGAATTGCGCAGCATGTGCTCGAACGGCGGCAGCATGCGCTCGAGCACCTGGCGATCCAGTTCGCCGGCGGCGCCGCTGACGACGAGTTCGGCACGTTTGCCCGTGTCGTTGGCAACCTGGCGCACCAGGCGGCTGAGCCGCTGTACATGGCGTTGGAACGGCACCATGCGCGTACGCATCAGTCCGTTCTGCAATTCCGTCACGACGCGCGCCTGCTGCAACAGCAGGTTCTGGCCTTCGCGAGTCAGGTTCTCAAGCAGGCCTTCGATGCTGCCGACGTCGCTCACCGATTCGGCGAATGCCCGCGTCAGCTGCTGGATCGTCGAGTAACGGTCCAGTTCCAGCGGATCGAAATCGGCGCGATTGGGGTGTTCTTCCTGGTGGCGATGCAGGATCTGCGCCTCGGTCTCAAGCTCCAGCTTGCGCAACTGGTCGCGCAGACGCGTCACGGTGCGGCCCAGCTCGGCGAGGTTGAACTCGATCGAACCTACCTGCTGTTCGAGGCGCGAACGGAAAATGCTCACTTCGCCGGCGTTGTTCAACAGCGTGTCGAGCAAGTCCGCATCGACGCGTGCGAACTCCTGGCGCTCGGGCGCATGTTGTTCGCGGCCAGGTGGCAATGCCGGCAACGGTTGTTGTTCGTTTAGCGACTGTGCATCGTCGGGCGGCAGCTCCGGAGCGAGCGCAGCGACGTCGAGCGTGGTTGCCGGAACCTGCTCCTCCACTCGCACTGCTTCGCGAGGTGCAGCGGCGCCAAGCTCGTCCGCGCCGAACTCCACTTCGAACTCATCTTGCTGCGAGCCTTGCTGCTGCGAGACTGGCTCTGCGATTGGCTCCGCCGATTGCGGACCCGATAGCGTTTGCGCTTGAGCAGCTGCCTCAGCGGCCTCCTGCTGTTCAGCCGCTGCGAGCTGTTCCGCCACGAAGGCGTCGGTCAGCGTCGGCACGATGTCCGTGGCCGAGTGGTCCGGCGTGCCGGACGCATTTTCGATCTCGTGAACCGGAGTGAGCACCGGAATGGCATCGGCCGCAACAGCCGGGGCGGAAGGCTGCACCGGTACCGTCGGCGCATCCGGTACGACCGGCGGCACCGTGCTCGCCGCGGGCGCCGCGAGTTCGACAGCAGCCACATCCTTTCCGGACAGAACACGAATTTGTGCCAGCAACTCGCGCGCCTGCTGGCAGCGGCCACCCTGATTGACGACATCGCGCATGCGATGCAATTGATCCAGGCTAGCTTGCAGCACCTGGAACACGGGCTCACCGGCCTGCACCTGCCCGGCCTCGATCAGCTCCATCAACGATTCGAGCTCGTGGCTCAGATCGCCCATGGCGCGAATGCCGGCCATGCGCGCGCCACCCTTCAAGGTATGCAACACACGCTTGAGCTCGAATACCAACGCGCTGTTGCCCCGATCTTGCCGCCAAGCGGAGAGCGCGCCGTCGGCGGCTTCCAGCAGCTCGGCTGCTTCCTCGGTAAATATTGCGGCGATGTCGGGATCGAAATCTTCGTCTGCTTCCGGCTCCGGCTCCGCCGACGCAGGCGCTGCGGTCGGAGTCGCCGGCGCGATCGCCTCGACCTGCAAAACCGGTGGCACTGCAGCGAGCCGCGGTGCATCGCTATCGACTTCAATATCCGGTGGTACCGTCGTGACGGCAACGCTGCGCACCGTAGCCTCGTCGCTGACGACAGCGGAAGGCGCGGCAAGCTCGTCAGGCTCGAACTGCGCTTGCCAGGTGCCGGTTTCCAGGACGATGTCTTCGCCTTCGAATTCCGCTGTCACCAGTCCGGGAATTGCCGCATCGTCGTCCGCTGAGCCCAGCTCGCCGGCGTCCGACGCCGCTTGGTCCAATTGTTCGGCGACGCTGGTGACGGCATCTTCTTCGATGGGCGTCTCGTAGACGATGGTTTCGACTGCGTCATCCGCGACTGTGGGCAACGGCGCCTGCACGCCTTGCGCGCCCGTCGCGGCCGGTTCGTCGAGCGGGAAATTCTCGAAGCTGAATGCCAGCAGATCCAGCTCATTGGCATCCGTCGAAGGCAGCTCAATGACCTCGAACGTTTCATCGCCGGCAGCCGATGGAATCTGCACGCTGCTCAACACCATGGTCTCATCGCGAGATGGGTTGGCAGGGAGAACGCCGACCACCTCCCGGTGCACAGCGGTTGCAGCCGCATCGAAGACGTTGGTGGTTGCGTGCGGATCGTCCCGCAAGTCCTCGAGTTCAGTAAAGCTGTCCTGATCGTGCGGCGCACCGGCGGCCGGCGTGACATCCATCGTTTCGGCCATGCGTGCGATTTCACGATCGAGCGCATGTTCCAGATCGCTGAGCCGCGCGACGATGCCAACGTGGTTGAGAAAGAAACCGGTATCGGCGTCGATGTGCTCGACGACCTGCTGAATGGCGGTCACCGCATCGCGCATCACATCCAGCCCGGCATCGGAAAGGCCAGCTGAATTATCGTACAACTTGCGGACGTAACGATTGAGCGGTTCCGCGATCTTGATGCCCTGACGGGCTCCCGCCGTTTTGGCGGTGCCGCTGAGCGTGTGACAGGCGCGGTGCAGATCTTCCGTCACCGGATACGGCGCGTTATCCGGACCGCAGTCGCTGATGAACTTACGGATCGCGGCGAGATGGCCCGCGGTTTCTTTGGCGTAGATTTCGTGCAGTGCCGGCTCCATCGGCGCTACTGTAGTTTTTTTTTGAGAGCTGGATTCCGCAGCGATCGTCGCGGAATCGTGCGACACCGATTCCACCGGCGGCGGCACTGCGGCCGCCGGTACTGGCGCCTGGACATGAACCGCAGCCGGCGCTTGTGCCGACGGCGCGGGCCGAACGCCTGACATCGCGTTGGCCCGTGCAATAACCTTTGCGATATCGATAACCGGAGCGCGTCCTGTTTCGAGCTGCTCGACCAGTTCGGGAACCGCCGCGACCGCTTCGCGCAGCAAACCCATCATGTCGGGCGTGCGCTCCAGGGTTTTATTGATGACGCGGTTGAGCAGGCTCTCCACCGACCAGGCGAAGTCGCCTATGAGCTGCGCGCCCACCATGCGCCCGCTGCCCTTGAGCGTATGGAAGGAACGACGGATGTTGACCAGCGCCTCCTGGTCCTGCGGATTCTGATCCCACTGCGGAAAGAGCCGGCGCAGCTTGGCGATCTCGTCCTTGGCTTCCTCGATGAACAGTTCGAGAAATTCCGGATCGATCTCGCGATCGACCACCTTCGACAGTGCCACGGCTGGCTCAGGCACATGCGGCCTGGCCTGCGCCGATCCCGCGTTGCGATCCAGTACGGCGGTGCGTTCGTGCTCGGTGGGCGCAGCGACCGTCTGCGACAACGGCTCGATAACGATCGTGTGCGAATGATCCGGAGGCGGAAATCCTTCGATGCGCGGTACCGGTTGCGTTTCAGCGAGATATTTAACGCAGGATTCGGCGTTGTCGAGCATGTACCACGGATCGGCGCGCCCGGCCTGCAACGTCTCCATGTAGTACTCGATGGCGACGATGGCATCGGCCAGTCGATCGATTGCGTCCTGCGGCAACGTCATGCCGTCGGAGCGCACGAACTGGGAGAGCGCCTGAGCGATTCCTTCCATGATCTCCGCTGCGCGCGTCTTGCCGAGCATCATCAGCCCGGCGGTGATGCCGCGCACCAGTTGCGGAATCTGGTCGATGACCGTCTGGCCTTCGCGCGACTTCTCCATCGACTGCGCAATCGCTTCCTTGATGCGCGCCATGTTCACGATGCATTCGCGCAGAACCGCTTCGGTGACCTGGCGGAATTCGATATCGTCGACGCCGGGCTGTTTTCCCTGCGCTTCGGTGCGCGGATCGGGCGCGGTGGGCACGATCATGCCGATCAGCTGTTCATCCAGGCTGTCTTCCACGCGGATCAGCGTCGCCGCCATGCGCAGCAAGATGCCCTCGTTCACGGGCGAACGCTGCGTAACGATTGCCTGCAGGTCGGCCGTTTCGGTCTGCACCTTGTCGCGCAGATCGCCCAGGCCGAGCACGCCCAGCGTGTCGCCGATCTTCTTCAGCAATTCCAGTTGCGGCGAAAGCTCCTCGACCTGGGTGCCGCCCTGGCGCACGAAGATATCCAGCGCGTCCTTGACGCGGCTGAGGTCTTCCTTGATCGCCGCGGCGACCGTCTTCATCAGCTTGACCGAGGGCGCCGACAGGCTTTCGCGCGCCTGCTCCACCTGATCGTCAACCGGCAACAGCTCGCTGAGACGGAAAGAGGCACGCACCGCGGCGACGCGCGGGCCGGAGCTGCGCGCACGCGCCACGTAATACAAAAGGTTGTTCAACAGTTCGAGCGACGGCGACTCGGCATAACGCGCTTCGCCCTGTTCGTAAAGGCGGCGCATATCACGATCCGCCTGGCCGAGCAGGCGCTTGACCGACGCGCTGCCCTCAAGTCCGCCATCGCGCAGCGATTCAAGCAAGGCACCGATCACCCACCACAACTGGAACACAGGTTGCGTGGTTGCGACCTGTTCGAGCTTCTCAGCGGCGCGCGACAGGACCTCGAGATTCTGTTCGACGCGTTCACCCTTGATCCAGCCCAGCAGGCCGAGCTGGAAGCGCGTCCGCAATTTGCGCGCCCACTGCGAAACACTCAGCGTACCTTCGCCAGGCGCGGCAGGAACGGGACTGGCTTGCTCGTCGGAACTGAGATTGAGCAGCAGCAACGTGCCTTCGGACAGCAATGCATTGCCACGCACCGCACGCAGATCGTTCAGCAGCGGCAGCAGCACCAACGCCATGTCGCGCCCACCGCTGAGCACGCGTTCCAGATACGTGGGCAGTTGCACCATCGCGCGCATCAGCGCGTCGAGCCCTTCCGCCAGGTGACGCTTCTCGGCGAAATTGTCGACCAGGTAAGTCGTGACCTGGCCCATTTCTTCAGCCAGCAATGCGGCGCCATACACTTCGGACACGCGCAGCGCGCCGTGCACGGAATGCAGATGCTCGCCGCAGCGACGCAACAACGAAATATTTTCCTGTTGCTCGCCGAACGTCTCCAGTGCGGCGCGTGCTTCATTGAGTTCGCTCGCGAGTTCGCGCGCGACGATGTGCAGGGTTTGCGAATGCACCTCAGCCATGGCGAACAGACCCGCAGGCAGTGCCCGATGAATGGCGAGATGAATAGTGACTGGCAACTGCAGCAGCAACGTGGAGAAACCGCCTCCGGTCTCCAACCAGCAGCATCCCGCCGCACCCGCAATGGTTCTTACGCTTGATCAACATGATCGCTCGCTGCAAATTGCTGGCCGATCAGCCATTCAGGCCGCTGACTCTCTTGGGCGCTGCCACGACGGCCGCGAGCGGCTTGGGCGCCGTTTTAGCGCTCGGATCCTGCAGCAATGCGGTGCCCCCGGATACCGCATCCGGCAAACGGAAGCCCGACACGGACTTGCGCAACTGCGCGGACAGTTCCGCCAGCTTGCCAACCGAATTGGACGTCGCCGCCGAATTCTCCGCCGTCTGCGAACTGATCTCGCGCAGGACATGCATGTTGCGCGAAATGTTGCCGGCCGCAGATGCCTGCTGGCGCGAGCTCGCCGAAATATTCTGCACCAGGCTCGCGATCTGGTTCGATACCTGCTCGATCTCCTCCAGCGCGGCGCCGGCGTTTTCTGCCAGCAGCGCACCGCCGACCACATCCGTCGTGCTGCGCTCCATGGAGACAACGGCCTCGTTGGTATCCGCCTGAATCGTTCGCACCAGCACCTCGATCTGCTTGGTCGCCGTCGCAGCGCGCTCTGCCAGGCGCTGCACTTCATCGGCAACTACCGCGAAACCACGGCCCGCTTCGCCCGCCATGGATGCCTGGATGGATGCGTTGAGCGCCAGGATATTGGTCTGCTCGGCAATGTCGTTGATGAGTTCCACGATGTTGCCGATCTCCTGCGAGCTCTCGCCCAGGCGCTTGATGCGCTTGGAGGTCTCCTGGATGGTTTCGCGGATCGCATTCATGCCGTCGATTGTGCGGCGTACCGCATCGCCGCCCTTGTGCGCGACGTCGACCGAGTGTCGCGCCACGTCCGAGGAGCGCTCGGCGTTGCCGGAAACTTCTTCGGTCGAGCCGGCCATCGCCGCCACCGATTCGGAGGCCAGCGCGATCTGCTTGGATTGCGCTACCGAAGCCTTGGCGAGATGACCCGCGGATGCCTGTGTCTGCTTGGTAGCTGCATCCAGCGTGATGGCCGATTCATTGATGGTCGCAACCAGTTCGCGCAACGCCTCGATGGCGTAGTTGATCGAGTCGGCGATTGCGCCGGTGATGTCCTCGGTTACCGTGGCCTGCACGGTAAGGTCGCCGTCGGCGAGACTCGACAGCTCATCGAGCAGCCGCAGAATCGCTTCCTGGTTGCGCTCGTTCTTGCTGACCTGCTGCTCGACCGTCTTGCGGATGTTGCCGCCGGTGGCGAACAGCAGTGCGAGCACGGCAAGCGCGAGGACCGCCACTGCCAGCAATCCCAGCGGGACCGCTTTGTTGGCGAGCAATCCGCCCGCGGCGCCGGTCACTCCGATGCGATCTTCGAAATGCGAATAGATTTTCTCGGCGCTGGCGGTGAGACCTGCGCCCGCTTCACGCGCAACACGCACCCGGTCCGCCGATGTGATTGCGGTGCGTACCTGCTCGCTGAGTTGCGAGTAGAGACCGCTCAATGCCTTGACGCGCGCTTCGGCATCCGCGCCGGTGACTTTTGGCAGACCCAGTCCGGCATCTTCGCCGCCGAGTCCGCCGACCACTTGGCCCATATAGTCGATGCCGTCCGCCAGCCGTCGTGCGATCAGCGATGGATCACCAACGCCATTGGAGAGCGCTTCCATGTCCTGCTGCAGACGCAAGCCGGTCACCTCGAAGCGCTCGAGATGCCGGGTCATGCCTTCAACGCCGCTCGCTCCGAGCGCGCTGACCACGTTACCCA
Source organism: Steroidobacteraceae bacterium (assembly GCA_036498785.1). Taxonomy (GTDB): domain Bacteria; phylum Pseudomonadota; class Gammaproteobacteria; order Steroidobacterales; family Steroidobacteraceae; genus Steroidobacter. Next base: position 114,863 of record DASYEW010000058.1, read on the forward strand.
ATCCTTGCAACAACTGCGGCACCAGCGCGCGCACATCAGTCGTAGCTTTCTGCACGGCGACAGTCGCTTCGCGCGAACCGCTTACGGTCTGCGACAGCTTCAGTAACTCGGTGGAAGGCGCAAATCCCTGCACGTCCGGCCCGATTGCCTCTGCCAGCTTCGCATAGCGCTCGCGCGCTTTGGCGATGGCATCGAATGCATCGGCATTGCCCGCCAGTGCGCCGGTGGCCAATGCGGGAATCCGCTGCGACAACGCGACCAGCTCGTTGATCTGCCGCACCTGCTCGATGTTCTGTCCCGAACCACGCGTGCCCAGCGCCATGAATGCGACGGCGGTGACGATGCAAACCAGCGCGATGCCCAGCAGCAACGGCAGGAATCGCACACCGTACATCTTGTTGCTGTTACTTGCGGCCATGACTGTGTCCTGGTGCCGGCATCTCGATGGATGAGCAGCTTGCGCACGGCGCGTTGTAGATCGTGTCGCTCATGCCGTGATCGTTGCCATGCGTCGCTGTCTCGTTGATCGCCCCAATCGACCCGACTGCCCTGTCCAATTGCATTGCCCCGACTGCTGCGAGGTTCATGTCGCCGCCTGCAGGAACTCGGTACTTTCCAGCAGCGTGCGCAGGCTGAATACCGGCCAGCTCTCCGTGCCGCGCCGGAACGCGCCGGCCAGATAACGCTCGCAGCGCACGATGGTCGGCGGCAGCGTCGCGGAAAATTCGCCATCGGCGAAACGCCGGAATCCTTGCACTTCGTCCACCAGCAACCCGGCCGGAACTTCGCGATGATTGGCGACCAGTACACGCGCACCGCGACTGATCGTCGTCACACCGCCGCCGAGGAAAGCGCGCAGGTCCACGACCGGCAGCAACTGGCCGCGAACGTTCGCGAGCCCACGGATCCAGGCTTTGGCGCCAGGCACCCGCGTGATGACCGCAGGAAAGCCCAGCACTTCGCGCGTCTCTTCGCGCGCCACCAGGAAATTCTCAGAGCTGACGCGGAATGCCACGCCCACCCATTCACGCTCGCTGGCTGCATCGCGGCCATGCCCCGTCAGCGACACGCGCGCCAGGCGTTCGAGTTCACGCAGTAACTCGAACGGCTTGTCGCGCAGCGATCTGAGACTGGGAGTCGCGCTCATGCCTGTCAGCCGGCCAATGCCGCCTGCGCCTTCTCGATCAGCTTGTCCATCGACACCGGCTTGACCAGGTAATCCACCGCACCCTGGCGCATGCCCCAGATGCGATCGGTCTCCTGGTCCTTGGAGGTCACCATGATCACCGGAATGGCCTTGGTGTCCGGATCGGAGGCGAGCTTGCGGGTGGCCTGGAAACCGTTCACTCCGGGCATGACCACGTCCATGAAGATCAGGTCGGGTTTCATGGCCTTGGCCTTGCGAATGGCTTCGGCGCCGTCACCCGCCCAGGCGGTCTGGTAGCCATGGCTTTCCAGCGCCTTCTGCATGACATGCACTTCGGTGGGCGAATCATCGACGATGAGGATCAGAGACATACCTTGCTCCGGCCGTGTCGCAGCTGCGTGCTGGCGCATCGATCGTTACCGTGCCATCTGGCCGACATGTGTTTCGATGGCATTCAACAGCTCGTCCTTGGTGAAGGGCTTGGTCAGGTAGTGCTCCGAGCCCACGATACGCCCGCGCGCACGGTCGAACAGCCCGTCCTTGCTGGACAGCATGATCACCGGAATCGAGCGGAATACCTTGTTGTGCTTGATCAGCGAGCAGGTCTGATAGCCATCCAGCCGCGGCATCATGATATCGACGAAGACGATATCGGGCTGGTGGTCGGCGATCTTGGAGAGCGCATCGAAGCCGTCCACGGCGGTAAAGACTTCGCAGCCTTCCTTGGAGAGCAGGGTTTCGGCGGTACGACGGATGGTCTTGCTGTCATCGATGACCAGCACCTTCAGACCCGCGAGCCGTTGCTCGCTCACGCTTAAATTCTCCATCGGCATTCCTCGCGAGGCTTCTGGCCATCTTTGCCGCCTCGTCCAGCTCACGAAATCTTCTTAAATCATGGGACTTGCGCGACGGTGCAAACTTTTAACATATTGGTTAGTGACCTGCCATTGGCTGCGTTCCTATAGTATGAAGCCCGTCACAAGCGCTGCCGCGACCGTGATGACAATCACAGTTCATGGCACAGTTCGCAGCACGGCCCGCCGTTGAGCGTTCCGGGCCGACTGTCGGAGTCTCGCATACGGCTTCGCTTGGTTCCGACGCTTACTGTCCGCCGCCAACCCTCAACCCTTGCTCCAGGTATTTCCCGATGTCCCCGATTCGTCTCGTCGTCGTCATGGACCCGATCGACTCGATCAAGCCCGCCAAGGACACGACCCTCGCCATGCTACTGGCAGCTCAGAAGCGCGGCTGGGAGCTGTGGTACGCCGAACAACGCGACCTGTGGCTGCGCGACGGCGTGGCGGCCGGCAGGCTGCGCCCGGTGCGCGTCCGTGACGATCTGAACGACTGGTTCGAGCTGGGTGAACCGCGCATCGCGAAACTGGCTGAATTCGATGCGCTGCTGATGCGCAAAGACCCGCCGTTCGACATGGAGTACATCTACACCACGTACATCCTGGAACGCGCCGAGCTGGAAGGCCTGCTGGTCGTAAACCGGCCGCAGGGCCTGCGCGACATGAACGAGAAGGTCTACACAGCCTGGTTCCCGCAGTGCTGCGCGCCGACCCTGATCACCCGCGACATGACCGACATGCACGCCTTCCTCAAGGAGTTCGGCCGCATCGTCTGCAAACCGCTGCACGGCATGGGCGGCAAGTCCATTTTCGTGGTGGATCGCGGCGACAAGAACGCCAACGTGATCTTCGAGACGCTGACCGAATACGGCAGCCATTTCGCCATCGTGCAGAAGTACTTACCCGAGATCGTCGCAACCGGGGATTCGCGCATCCTGGTCATCGATGGCGAGCCCGCACCCTACGCGCTTGCACGTATCCCCACCGAGACCGACAACCGCGGCAACCTCGCTGCCGGCGCCCGCGGCGAGGGTCGCGAACTCAACGATCGCGACCGCTGGCTGGTGAGCCAGATCGGGCCCGTTCTGCGGCAGCACGGCATGTTGTTCGTCGGCCTGGACGTGATCGGCGACTATGTCACCGAGATCAACGTCACCAGCCCGACCGGCGTGCGTGAGCTGGACAAGCGGTTCAAGACCGATATTGCCGGGTTGCTGATGGATGCCATTGAGAAGCGGATAGCGGAACGCAAATGACGGATGGGCAGGATCGGAGCAGATTCGTGAACAGACGCCTTTTGCTCCTCTGCCTCTGACCAGTCACTATCCGCCATCCGCCATCCGCTTCGTTCTTGCAGATGACCGCTGACGCACCCTCACTGCTGCCCGAGTCGACCGAAGGGGCCGCCCCCGTCAAGGATCGTCTGACGACGACGCTGTTTCTGGCAGCGCTGTTCCACGGAATCGTCATCCTGGGCGTGACTTTCGCGAGGCCCAGCGCCGGCCCGCAACCGACGCCGACCCTGGCAGTCCTGCTGGTGACCGGCCCCGACACCAAGGCGCCCGACAATCCAGACGCCCAGTATCTGGCGCAACGCAACCAGGTCGGCACGGGTACGACGGATAAGGATGTCCCACCCGCGAATCCCGCCACCTCCCTGCTGCCGTTGCAGCAAGAAGGCGTGGCCGATGGGACCGGCACCGAGTATCGCGAGGCCGTGGCCGGTCAGAAGTCGACCGAATTCATCAGCAGTCGCTCGGATCGCAGCGAAGTCTCCTACCGCAGCGGCGAAAACCAGCCGGCCGCCCAGGCAGAGACCCCACTGGCGCTGGCGCCGACCGCCCCCAGTCCAATCGCGAGCACCGCCACCGATACGACGCTGCGCCTGCGCGGACGTCAGGACGGCAAATACGAAGTCATACCGAATACCCGCGAATCCGTCATTGCGCCCTACCTGGACGCTTGGCGCCACAAGGTCGAACGACTGGGAACGATGAACTTCCCCCAGGTGGCCCGCAGCCAGCCGGCCACCGGCAACCCGGTGCTCGAAGTCGTCATTCGCTCCGACGGCAAACTCGGCGCCATCGTGGTGCGGCGCTCCAGCGGCCGTAAGGAAATCGACCAGGCCGCCCTCTCGATCCTGCGCCTCGCGTCCCCCTTCGACCCGTTCCCCGCCGACGTGCGCAAGAAGTACGACGAATTACGTTTCGCCTACGAATGGCAGTTCCTGGACGGGGGCACCGGCGTGGTGTCGGTGCCGGCTACGGCGCAGTGACGGGTGACGGGTGACGGGTGACGGGTGACGGGTGACGGGTAATAGGCTCGAGCGGCTAGTTTCCGCCGTCAAGTCTCTTGCTTGTCACTCGTCACCCATCACCGCTTACTCTCCGCTTCCCCCCTCCCTTTCCGCTGTAGCCTCTCACCCGCAGCGTGCGCGATACTTGTCCCATCATGTCCGGCGACGCTTCACTCACCAACCAGTTCCTGATCGCCATGCCGGCGATGCTGGACGCGAATTTCGCGCAGACCGTCACTTTCATCTGGGAACACAACGCGGATGGTGCCCTCGGGATCATCATCAACCGCCCGTTGCAGATGAATCTGGCGGATGTCTTCGAGCAGTTGAAGATGCCCACACCCAATGACGCACTGGGTCGTCAGCCCGTCCTGCAAGGAGGACCGGTACAGACCGACCGGGGCTTCGTCGTCCACCACAGCGGCGGTGAGTGGGAGCACACACGGCAGATTTCCTCGCGCCTCCAGGTCACCACCTCGCCGGATATCCTCGACGCAATGGCGCGTGGCGCCGGCCCGGAAACCGCAATCGTGGCGCTTGGCTACGCGGGCTGGGGCGCCGGGCAACTGGAAAAGGAACTGGTCCAGAACGCCTGGCTCACCGTGCCCGCCGACGAGCGCATTCTTTTCGACACTCCCTTCGAACAACGCTGGCACGCCGCGGGCCGCCTGCTTGGCGTGGACCTCGCGACCATCAGCCCCCAGGCGGGGCACGCTTGATGGTTGGTCCCGCGACGGGCCCCGCCGCACCGCAAATCGTACTGGCGTTTGATTACGGCACCCGCCGCATAGGCGTTGCCAGCGGCGATACCCTGACCTGCACCGCGCGCGCGCTCACTACTCTGGAACGCTCAGCCGAACCGCCATGGGCCGCGATCGACAAGCTCGTGCAGGACTTTCACCCTGCCCAGTTCGTGGTCGGCGTCCCCTATAATATGGACGGCACGCCGACCCACCTCACGGCCGCCACCCGCACTTTCGCCAGGGAACTGCACGCCCGCTACCGCAACCCGGTGGCGCTGGTGGACGAGCGACTCAGCTCGCGCGAAGCCGAAGGCCAACTGCGTGAGGCGCGTGCCGGTGGCTTCAAGAAGCGCCGGCTCACCCACGCCGACGTCGATATGGCCGCCGCGAAGGTGCTGCTGGAACGGTGGTTTCAGGACCCGACGGCGGTGGAAAAAATTTGAGCAGGAGCGGAGATTCACGCGATGTACGCGGATCGTGCAGCGAAGGCGGGAATCCACTGCGGCCCTGCGCGACCTCTTCTCTTTTGATCTCTTAACGATGGCGACCGGAACAGCAGCGTGAAACCACAATCAACCGATAGCAGCGCAACCGTTCAGCGCGATGCCGCAGGCCGGCTGCGCCATCTCATCACCCTGGAGGGCTTGAGCGGCGAAGAGCTGACGGCCCTGCTGGATCTCGCGCAGTTTTACGTACGCGAACCGGGTGACCTCCCGGCCCGCGACCAGAGCCTTAATGGCCACACCGTTGCCAACCTGTTCTTCGAGCCGAGCACACGCACGCGCGTTTCCTTCGAACTGGCAGCGCAGCGACTGGGCGCGGAAGTCGTCAACCTCGACATGCAGTCGTCCTCGCGTGTTAAAGGTGAGACGGTTCTCGACACGATCTACACGCTGCAGGCGATGCACGCTGACATCCTGATCATGCGCGATGCGGAGCCAGGGCTGCCCGCCTATGTCGCCGGATTCGTGGCGCCGCACGTCTGCATTCTCAACGCTGGCGAAGCTCACCTCTCGCATCCAACGCAGGGATTGCTGGATGCGTTGACCATCCGCCAGCACAAACCCGATTTCAGCAAGCTCAGCGTCCTGATCGCCGGCGACGTCGCGCACTCGCGCGTTGCACGCTCAACGTGGCAGGCGTTGGCCGGACTCGGCGTTGGCGAGCTACGCATCGTCGCGCCGGACAACCTCATGCCGGCCGAAGGTGAGTTTGCCGGTGCGGCGCGCTTCAGCGATATCGATAAAGCCATCGACGGCGTGGACGTGGTCATGGCCCTGCGCATTCAACGCGAGCGGATGAGCAGCGCGCAGACACCCGATGAAGCCAGCTATCACCGCGCGTACGGCATCACCGCCGCTCGCATGAGCAAGGCGAAACCCGACGCCATCGTGATGCATCCCGGCCCGATGAATCGCAACGTGGAAATTGCCAGCGCCGTGGCCGATGGCCCGCAATCTGTGATCCAGAAGCAGGTCACCAACGGCGTCGCCGTGCGCATGGCCGTGCTGGCGACGATCGTGCGCGGTGTTCAGGCTCGGCGGTTGCTGAAATGAACCAGGCACGACCCCACCGCGACACGATCTTCGTCGAAGACGCGGAGGTACTCGCACACGAAGCCTTCGCGTCCGATCAGTTTGTGCTGAAGCTGCACGCGCCGAAATGTGCTGCCGCCGCAACGCCGGGTTCGTTCGTGCACCTCACTTGCGATGAGTCCCTGCCCATGCGCCGGCCACTGTCGATCATGCGAGTGGATGCCGCACGCGGCTCGATCGAAGTGCTCTACAAGATCGTTGGCCCCGGCCTTCGCTTGCTCTCGCAGAAACGCAGCGGTGAACGGATAAGCACGCTCGGGCCGATCGGAAATGGCTTCGTACCGCACCCGCAGCGCCCCCGGACTCTGCTGGTGGGCGGTGGCGTCGGTATTCCGCCGATGGTGTTTCTCACCGAAGCATTGCGTGAACGCGACGACGTGCAATGGAAGCCGCTGGTATTGATGGGGTCGGAAGTGCCGTTTCCGTTTCGCTCACGCCCTTCCACCATCCTGGTGCCGGGCATGCCCGATGGCACGATCGCATGCATGCCGCTGCTGGAGGAATGGGGCGTACCAAGCAGGTTGGCCACACTGGCGGGCTACGCGGGCTGCTTCGACGGCTATGTAACCGACCTGGCTGCCGCATGGCTAGGCTCGCTGGACCAGGCAGCCCTCAATGAGGTCGAAATGTTTGCGTGCGGCCCCACCGTCATGTTGAAAGCCGCCGCCGCCATCGCACGACGCTTCAGCATCCCGTGCCAGGTTTCACTGGAAGAGTTCATGGCCTGCGCCGTCGGCGGCTGCGCCGGTTGCGCGGTGCCCGTGGCAACAGCGCAAGGCCCAGCGATGAAGCGCGTCTGCGTCGATGGACCGGTGTTTGACGCTCAGGCCGTCTTCGCGGCCTGAGCTCGGCCAACCGGCTAGTGGGCCATGGGTAAGTGGCCAGAGACGGTAAGAGCTTGCTGACGCACTGGCCTGCTTAACAGCGGCCAGCCGGAGCAAAGCGACGGCGTATTCGATACCGGTGAGCGGCGCCGCGGACTAAAAACCTGCTGGCTATCTGGCAGTGCCCGGGCGGCGGTCTGAGCGCGACCAACCGGCCAGTGGCCCATCGGCAAATAGGCCAGAAACGGACAAGAGGTCGCTGACGCACTGACCTGCTTAACATCATGCAACCGCAGCAAAGCGACGGCGTATTCGATCTGTTCTGGCCACCTTACCGATGGACCGGTTGGCCGGTTGGCCCTTCGGTTCGCGCGCTGCGCTAACCGAAGTTGATCTTCGCTTCCAGGTTCGTCCGCGAGTCGGCGTACGCCAGTGCGTCGTCGAGCGTGATGCGGCCGGCACGATAGAGCTCGTACAGCGCCGTATCGAAGTGCTGCATGCCTTTCTCGCTGCTGGTACGCAGCGCTTCCTTGGCACCGATGACGTCGCCTTTCTTGATCAGCTCCTGCACGTGGGGGCTGTTGATCAGCAACTCCACCGCGGCCACGCGGCGTTTGTTTTTTCCCGGTACCAGGCGCTGAGCGATGATTGCCCGCAGGTACTGCGACAGGTCCAGGAAGATCTGCGTGTGCTGATCGCGCGGGAACATGTTGATGATGCGATCGAGCGTCTCGGCCGCGTTGTTGGCGTGCAGGGTCGCCAGCACCAGATGGCCCGTACCCGCCAGCATGATGGCCGATTCCATTGTCTCGCGATCGCGAATTTCGCCGATCAGCAGCACGTCCGGTGCGGCACGCATGGCGCTGCGCAGAGCGCGCGCATAGGACTTGGTATCGAGCCCGACCTCGCGCTGGTTGATGATCGACTTCTTGTTCGAATGCAGGAACTCGATCGGATCCTCGATAGTGATGATGTGGTCCGACGAGTTGTCGTTGCGATAGTTGATCATCGACGCCAGCGTCGTGGACTTACCCGAGCCGGTGGCTCCCACCATCAGCAGCAGACCGCGCTTCATCATCACCAGGTCCTTGAGGATCTCAGGCAAGCCGAGATCGTCCAGCCGCGGCATGTCGGCGGTGATGTAACGCAGCACCATGGCGGGGTTGCCGCGCTGGTGGAACACGTTGATGCGGAAACGCCCCAGGCCTGGCTCGGAAATCGCGAAGTCGATCTCCAACTCTTCGTTGAAGGCCTCGATCTGCTCCTGTGTCATCAATCCGTAAGCTGCCTGGCGCACCACTTCGGGCGTCAGCATCTGCTTGTTGACCGGGAAGATCTGCCCTTCGATCTTGATCTTAATAGGCGCATACGAGGTAAAGAACAGGTCCGACGCGCGCTTGTCGACCATCAGCTTGAACAGCGGTTTGGTATTGAGGACGACCGGACGCTCGTCGGTACCCGCGCCCTCATCTCCCTCAACTGCCACTTCGTCTTGCACTGACATAAATGCTCCGGACGAAGCTAATGGCGGATAGCGGATGGTGAATAGGCTTGAAAAAGGAAAGCTTCCTGCCTCAGCCCAACCGCCAACCGCCAACCGCCAACCGCTCGCCTTATCTGCCTATCGTTCCGCCGATCTCTTCATCCATCACGCGCAGGCTGCTGCCCGCTTCATCGGCAAGCTTGTTCTCGCGCTTGCTCTCCAGCTTGATGCGCAGGCGGACCTCGTTCTTGGAGTCCGCGTTGCGCAGCGCATCCTCGTACGAAATCATCCCGCCTTCGTATAGCTCGAATAGCGACTGGTCGAAGGTCTTCATGCCGAGCCGGTTCGACTTTGACATGACTTCCTTGATGGCGGCCACTTCGCCCTTGAAGATCAGGTCCGCGATCAGCGGCGTATTGAGCATGATCTCCATCGCGGCAACGCGGCCGGCGCCACTGTCGCGCGGGATCAGCCGCTGCGAAATCAGCGCGCGCGTGTTCAGCGACAGATCCATCAGCAACTGCTCGCGCCGTTCTTCGGGGAAGAAGTTGATGATGCGGTCGAGTGCCTGGTTGGCGCTGTTCGCATGCAGGGTTGCCAGCACCAGGTGGCCGGTTTCGGCAAACTGGATGCCGTATTCCATGGTCTCGCGATCGCGGATTTCGCCGATCAGGATCACGTCCGGCGCCTGGCGCAGCGTGTTCTTGAGCGCCATGTGCCACGACTCGGTGTCGACGCCCACTTCACGGTGCGTGATCACGCAGCCCTTGTGGTTGTGCACGTATTCCACCGGATCTTCGATGGTGATGATGTGGCCGCGGGTCTTCTCGTTACGGTAATTCAACATCGCGGCGAGCGAGGTGGACTTGCCGGAGCCGGTTCCGCCGACCACGATGCACAAGCCGCGCTTGGTCATCACGATGTCTTTGAGGATGGGCGGCAGCTGCATCTCTTCGAGCGTCGGGATTTTCGCATTGATGGTCCGCACCACGCAGCCGACCAGCCCCTGCTGCACGAAGGCACTGACGCGGAAGCGGCCGATACCCACCGGCGCGATCGCGAAATTGCACTCCTTGGTGGAATCGAACTCCTTGGTCTGCTTGTCGTTCATGATCGAACGCACCAGCACGGCGCTCTGCTCCGGCGTCAGCACGCGCTCGGATTGCGCACGGATTTCGCCATCCACCTTGATAGCCGGGGGAAATCCCGAGGTAATGAACAGATCCGAGCCCTTGCGCTCCACGAGGCGCTTGAGCAGATCCTGCATCAGTTTGATGGCTTGTTCGCGTTCCATGAATGCTCCGGGCCTAGTGACCCGCGCAGGGCAGCGGGCTATGGGCTATCGGCTGCGGGCCAGAGAAGAACGCGCGGGCAGCCGCAGCGCATTCTGCGATCGATGTTCGTACGAATCCATCCAGCTTTGTGACGCAAGACAGACATCCGGTCGAGCTCTTCGCTCTTTCTGTCCCATAGCCCGCACCCCATGGCCCCTGGCCCATGGCGACGCGCAGCGTAGCCATCAAAATGCATCCTTGTTCTGCGCCCGGAAGCGCGCTTCTTCCTTCGTCACCTGGCCCTTCTGCAGCAGCTCGGTCAGGCACTGGTCGAGCGTCTGCATGCCGGCGGACTGGCCGGTCTGGATCGCCGAATACATCTGTGCGATCTTGCCTTCGCGAATCAGGTTACGGATCGCGGGCGTGCCGATCATGATCTCGTGCGCCGCGACGCGGCCGCCGCCGATACGCTTCATCAGGGTCTGCGAAATGACCGCGCGCAGCGACTCCGACAGCATCGTGCGCATCATTTCCTTTTCGGCGGCGGGGAACACATCGACGATACGGTCGATGGTCTTGGCGGCGGAACTCGTGTGCAAGGTACCGAAGACCAGGTGGCCGGTTTCTGCTGCGGTCAGGGCCAGCCGGATAGTCTCCAGGTCGCGCATTTCTCCCACCAGCACCACGTCGGGATCTTCGCGCAGCGCGGAACGCAACGCCTCACTGAATCCAAGGGTGTCGCGGTGCACTTCACGCTGGTTGATCAGCGAGCGCTTGCTTTCGTGCACGAACTCGATCGGATCCTCGATGGTTATAATGTGATCCGGGCGGTTGTCGTTGCAGTGATTCACCATGCCGGCGAGCGTGGTGGACTTGCCGGAGCCGGTGGGACCCGTCACCAGCACGAGACCGCGCGGAAGCATGCATAAATCTTTGAAAGTCTTGGGCGCATTCAATTCGTCCAAAGACAAAATGGTGGATGGAATGTTGCGAAATACCGCCCCGGCGCCGCGATTTTGATTGAACGCGTTGACTCGGAACCGGGCGAGTTTGGGGATTTCGAACGAAAAGTCGGTTTCGTAGAACTCTTCGAACGCCTTGCGCTGCTTGTCGTTCATGATGTCGTACACCATGCTGTGCACTTCTTTGTGCACCAACGCAGGCATGTTGACGCGTTTCATGTCGCCGTCCACGCGGATCATCGGCGGAACGCCCGCCGACAGATGCAAGTCCGACGCATTGTTCTTCACCGCAAAGGCGAGAAGCTGCGCGATATCAACCGCCA
>DASYEW010000059.1:0-5147 GCA_036498785.1 Steroidobacteraceae bacterium
GAAGCAAGTCGGCGACTGGCTGCTCACTAGAATCCCGGGAGGCGTGCGAACGTCGTCATTGTTCCAGAGCAACAAAGATGCCTATCGATGCGTGACCCAATGCCGGGGCGAGTTGACGGCTATCCGCGCCACAGTACGGCAATACCCGCATTCGGTGTGCGGCGTTGCCAGCGGGTCGATCAGAATCGCGGCGCCACAGTGGCGACAGCAATCACGTCGAATGTACTGTCCACTAGAGAGCCCTTTCGCCAACAGAACGAGTTGCTCGAAAGGAAGCGCTGAGTTGGAAGCAAGCGCACGGTATGTTTCGAATATGTGGCAAAGCGCTTCCCCAGTCGATAGGCAATAGATCCCGGTGTCATCTCGAGTGCGGAACGGCACGACATCGTGCAATTCGCAGAGCAACGCCAAGCAGGCACCTTCAATCCGGATTCGCGGGGATCTGAAGAAGGGGACGAAGGAGTTGTGCGAGGGGCCACGGAAGCGGGCCTCGTCCGGCAAGCCCAAGCGTCGACGCCAGAGTGAGAGTCGATAGAGCGTAACGCCAGTGAATCGACAGATCGTCCGACTCCGTACGCCGAGCAATAACATCCGGCGAGCGAGGAGATACTGACGAACTCCCGATCCAGACCGGCTGATCTAACCGTGTCGTCCATGGCCGAGGTGGCTCATTTCGGTCAAGAGTATCAATCCTTCGAAATGCGAAAAGGAGTTCCACCGTAGTTGAGCTAACGTATCCGTCGTATCGCATGACAACGGAGAATGTCTATGTTCGACACGACAAGTTCGTCCCTTTCGCTCGGCGCGCGGATCGAGATGTCGATCGCACAGGTTCGTCAGCTCAATCGATGGTTCGTTGAGCTGATGGCAGTCACTCGGAGCGAGGATTGTCCCGCCACCCCTATCGCCCAGTGTCAGTCGCTGGGCGATGAGGCTAGAATGCGACTGTCCGAATTTCCTGTGCTTCTCGCCAATCTTCGATTTGAGGATGCGGCGTTCTGGATCGCATGCCGAAAGGATGTCGTCACCAACGATGCTCACGCGTCGTTTCCACCAACTGCGTCGAGCGATGCAATCGCCTTTGTGCGATGCCTTTTGGTTACGGCATGGCAAATGGCACACGATGCTCGCGCGCCGCGCTTCCTGCTGGGCATGACCGACTCCGTCGCCGCCGTGATCGATCGGATGATGTTCCAACAGCTCGATTGGATTGCAGTTCATTACGCGGCCTCCCTGCGTCCTCGATGGATCGAGATCCCGGACTTTTGGCCAAAGCTGCTGCAGTCGGCTCAGGGAGCCGATCCTCAGGCCTGGTCGGACTTCCAGTTGCATGCCCTGCGCCTGCTGGGTCGAGATCTATTGGCACGTGACCCGAACTTTGAGGCGTCACATCGAAGACGTGCACCCCTCTAGTTAGAGGGGTCTTATAGAAACCGGATGGCACGAAAAGTGTCAGGGGGTAGCTCGGGCCCCAGTCCGCTGTGCGCCCCCATGGCAATCAGAAGTGCCTGATTCGTGTGTTGGTATTTCGCACGATAATTACTGGGATACGCAGACACGCACAAATGGGAACGCATGTTTCGCTAATGCCGACGGTGGTAGCGAAGGACGCGGACCATGAATCGGTACACCAGTGCAAGCAGCTGTGTCGGAGATGCAGCATGCTTAGGAGCTGCGCTGCTCAGTTGTAGCACGAGCGTCCTCGGCCAACAGTCGGTCTTCAATACCGGTGCCAATGCACTGGTCACTTGGGGTCTCACCATCGCGACCCCCGTGGCGATCCTGGTGGTAATCGTGGTCGGCATGGCCGCCGCGATCGGCAAGATCAGTTGGGCTTGGGTCATCGGCGCAGTGATCGGGATCGCCGTGATCTTCGGCAGCGAGCAGTTGGTCACCTGGGTACGTGGGCTGTTCGGGGTCTGACAAGCCATGAGCGAGCGCAATCCAGGGCTGAGGGCTGATCCGCTGTTCGTCGGCGTCACTCGACCGCCGATGCGGTGGGGCGTGGCCTATCCGGCGCTGCTGATGAACTTCGTCACGACGATGGAGATCTTTCTCGTCAGCAAAAACCTGCTGGCGCTCCTGATCGCTGTCCCAGTGCATGGGCTTTGCGCGCTCCTGTGCGCGCGGGACGCGCGATTCTTCGATCTTCTCCTGCTGTGGCTGATCACCCGCTTGCCCGCTTATCTGGGGAATGCACGTCTGTGGCACGCGAGTAGCTACAGCTCGCTTGTGCTCGATCCACCCGATCGCGACGGACGGCGCCGAGCGATCCCACTGATTGGCCCAGCTGGAACAGGGCGGGGGTAGCAATGAACATGCTCAATCGCGAAGGCAGATTGCGACGGGAGCTGTCCGCGGCACTGCGAATCCCGTACACCGCACAGGTGACAGAACACCTGTTATGCACCAAGGCCGGCGATTACGTCCAGGTATTTGCGCTTGGCGGGGCGAGCTTCGAAACAGCGGACGATGAAGCGCTCAACCAGTGGCATGAGCGTCTGAATCTGACGTGGCGCAACGTTGCGAGTCCGCACATTGCCATGTGGGTGCACACCATAAGACGCCGGGAGCACCTGCGCGCGTCTGAGCCAAGTGGGCCCGACTTTGCCAATGAACTCGCGGCGCGCTACCGACGGCGACTGGCCGGTGAGACGTTGATGGTGAACGAGATGTACCTGTCGCTGATCTATCGACCGGCGGCGGGTTTGGCGGCCGGCGTCGCCGCCAAGCTCATGTCGCGATCATCGAATGGATCGGACACCCTGACCCGAACAGAGGCTCTGGAGACATGCGAGAAGGTTGCACAGACCATCCAATCGTCTCTGAGCAGGTATGAACCCGAGCGCCTGGGGGTTGAGAGGAGGCGAGGGCGCTACTACTCGCGCGTCCTGGAGTTCATCGGGTTCCTGATCAACGGCGAGCGGCAGGCAACAATAATGCCGCGCGCGTCGCTCGATGAGGCACTGGCAACGACCCGTCTGCTGTTCGGGACCGAAGTCATCGAATACCGAATGCCTACCCAGACTCGGTTCGGCGCGGTTCTTGGGATCAAAGAGTATCCCACGCCCAGTGTGGTCGGGATGTACAACGCGCTGCTGACGGCGCCGTTCGAGTATGTGCTGACTCAATCCTTTACCTGCGTAACCAAGGGAGCAGCCCAAGGCCTGCTGCAACGTCAATCGAACCGCATGGCGAATGCGGGTGACTTCGCGGTGAGCCAGGCGCAAGAACTGACCCAGGCTCTCGATGAATTGACGTCAAACGAGTTCGTCGTGGGCGATCATCATTTCACACTGCAAGTGATGACGGACGCGGTGCCAGCCACCTCGGTGTCCAGCATCGACTGCACCGTGAAGCTGAATGATTCAGTGGCACTGGCGCGAACCTTGCTAGCGGACAGCGGCATGACGGTGGCGCGCGAGGACCTGGGGCTTGAGGCGGCCTTCTGGGCGCAGTTGCCGGGATGCTTTGCGCTCAGGCCCAGGAAATCACCCATCACCTCGCGCAACTTTGCCGCGATGGCTCCGTTTCACAACTTCCCGGTCGGTCGCGCCACGGGGAATCATTGGGGAGACGCGTTGGCGTTACTCATTACACAGGCGCACTCACCGTACTACTTCAATCTGCACGCGAGCGACCCTCGCGACCCCGATGGGGGCAGTCGCAAGGATACCGGCCACACCTTCATCTGCGGCCCAACCGGGTCGGGCAAGACCGTGTTCATCGGATTCCTCATCGCGATGCTCGCGGCGCGTGCCACGACGCAAGTCGTGTTCGACAAGGACCGTGGCCTGGAAATCCTGGTGAGAGCCCTTGGAGGCGAATACTTCGCGCTAGGCAATGGAGAGCCGACGGGTCTGAACCCGCTGCAGCTCGAGCCGACCGCGAGCAATGTCGAATTCCTGAAAGCGTGGCTGACCATGCTCGCCCGAGGCACGCGAGCCTTGGGTGCCCAGGAGATGATCGACTTGGATCAGGCCTTGCGCGGCACGCTGTCCCTGCCTGCCGAGGCCCGCCGGCTCTCCCGATTAATCGAGTTCACCGACCCGACGCATGCAGAGGGAATTCACTCAAACCTCTCGCGCTGGTGTGAATGCACCGATGGCGAATATGCCTGGGTTTTCGACAACGCCGCGGATTCCATCGGTTCGCGAATACGCTCGCGTCCGATCATTGGATTCGACGTTACCGAGTTCCTGAAGCACGAGGTCATTCGTGGGCCGCTGAATCGATATCTGTTTCACCTCGTCGAAGGGCTCCTCGACGGGCGTCCGCTCGTGTGCTGGATCGACGAATTCTCCAATGCGCTGGCAGATCCGGACTTCCAGCAGTTCGCGGATAACGCGCCGAAGACCTGGCGCAAGCTGAACGGGGTTCTGTGTGCGGCCACGCAAACCACGGCAAGCGTGCTTGAAAGTCCCATTGCCCGCACGATCGTGGAGCAGACCGCGACCAAGGTGTATTTCCCGAATCCCGACGCGAACGCCCATGACTACATGGAGGGCTTCGGGCTGACGGAGCGGGAATTTCACTTGATCAAGGAGCAGCTCGAGCCGGGTTCACGAGCCTTCCTGGTCAAGCAGGGTCACGTGAGTGTTGTGTGCGAGCTGGACTTGAAGGGATTTGCTCACGAACTCACGGTGCTTTCCGGTCGCAAGCGCAACGTGGAGATCTTGCACGACCTCATCGATCGAGTGGGACCGGACCCCGCCCAATGGTTGCCTGTGTTCCTGGCGGAGACGGGGAGAGCGAGCGCATAGCGGTATTCAACCGGAGAAATAATCATGTGTCGCCGACATTTGTGGGTAGGCATCTTGGGGCTGATCGGGCTGGGAGCGGCGTCAACAGCGTCCGCGCAGTTCGCCGTCATCGACGTCGGAGCCATCGCGAATTTGGTGCAGCAACTTCAGACCATGCGTCAGCAGCTCGACACGACCCATGCCCAGCTCACGCAGGCGCGACAGACATTAGAAGCCATGCGAGGCGGCAGGGGCATGGAGCGACTGCTGGCCGGTACGGTGCGAAACTACTTGCCGCCCTCGTGGCCGGAGCTTGAGTCCGCGGTCAACGAGACGAGTACGGCGTATGGCGCGCTCGCCTCACAATTTCAAGCGCTGGTTCGCGCAAACGCCGTGCTGAGTCCG
>DASYEW010000060.1:0-30160 GCA_036498785.1 Steroidobacteraceae bacterium
GCTCACAAACTCTGTCATGCGTCGTCAATAAGGAGATTCGGCATGCGGTCGATTCGAAAGCTCGTTCTTCATGGCTCGGTGGCTATCGCAGGAATGGTCGCCACCCCGGTCCTTGCCGAGTCGGCCCGCTGTCCTACCCCCAAGGAGGTTGCAGGTGGGCCGGGCAATGCACATACCAGCTACGTCGAGACGAATCTGCAGCCTGCAGTTATCAAGCGAGGGGATAAACCATTCACTCTGGCCGAACGCATGCGCCAGTACGACGTGCCTGGCCTCAGCATCGCCGTGATTCACAACGGCAAGATCGACTGGGCGCGTGGTTGGGGCGCTCGCAACACCGTGAGCTGCGCCCCCGTTACGCCGGATACCGCCTTCCAGGCGGCATCGATAAGCAAGGTCGCAACGGCCATGCTGGCTCTGCGGTTAGCCGGGAAGGGGAGGATCGGGCTGAACCGTAATATCAACGATGCGCTTCATTCCTGGAAACTGCCTGTCGACCCGACGCTGGCACCCCATGGCGTTACCCTTGGCCAGCTGCTGAGCCACACTGCCGGCCTCGGCGTTCACGGTTTCATCGGTTATGCACCAGGTGCGCCGCTACCCACGCCCGCGCAGATCCTGGACGGCGTATCGCCCGCCAATACTCCAGCCGTGCGTAGCGTGCTACCCGCGGGAGCACAATTCGAGTACTCCGGCGGTGGTTACGTGGTGACACAACTCGCCCTCTCCGACGTGAGCGGAATGCCCTTCGAGGAACTCGCTCAACGTGAGGTGTTTGGCCCACTCCGTATGACGCGAAGTGCCTTCGCTCAGCTGCCGCCGCCGGCGATCCGCGCCAACATGGCGTTCGGTCACGAGAATGGCACTCCGATTCCCGGGAACTACCTCGCACTACCGGAGCTTGCCCCGGCAGGGTTATGGACAAGCGCGGGGGATCTTGCCCGACTACTGATGGACATCCAGGCCTCCGCTGCGGGCATGCAGAATCACCGGCTGTCTCCAGCCATGACCCGGAGGATGCTGACACCGGTCAAGGACAACTGGGGACTGGGGGTCGCCCTGTATACGGATAAACCCGAACGGTTTGGGCACGATGGCGTGAACAGGGGATTCGAATCTTTCATGATCGCCTACGTCGGCAGGGGTGATGGCATCGTGGCCCTGACGAATGGAGGTCAAGGGCGGCGGCTCATGGATGAGGTCGTGCGGGCCGTCGCAACGGACTATGGTTGGCCGGAGATCGCCTCACCCGCGACCGAGGAGAAGACACTGTCGCTCGCCGAGCTTTCAAAAGCGAACGGGCGCTTCGTGGGTGGCGGGCTCAACGTGGTCTTTGAAGCGCGCCCGGATGGCCTGTATGCAAACGCTGGCGCCCCCATTCCAGAACGCCTGGTCGCACTGTCCCCTACGCGCTTCCGTTCCGAATCTCTGGGCGTCACGGGCGAGTTCGCTCCCGATTTTTCGAGCATGACCTTTATCGAAGGAGGTCCACCGATGAAACTGGTGCGCGCAGAGGCAACGCCGCCTGCGACAGTCGAAGCGACAAGACCACGATGATTCTGAAGCTCGCGCCAGCGCAACCATGGCTGGCCAAAACAGCATAGTTGGGCCGGAGTAAACGCCGTAGTCAGTGGCTGGGGGGTTTAGGAATATCAACGGCTTGCATCCGGCGAGGCGACGCCTGAACATTTGTCCTACGCCGGCTATGCTGTTTCCGGCCCGGAGGCGGTCGATACTCGGCATGCTCTACGCCGGCAAGGCATGCCGGGCCAGCGCCTGGCGCTGCTCGCGCATGTCGCGCGCAATGTGCCGGGAGGAATCCATCGGACCATGCTGTGCCGCAGCGATCTCAATCGTCGCGACTTGCGGTCAGTGCTTTCTCGATTGTCTTCCGGGGCAAGGGAAGTGCATCTTGAGCGCATCGATTACCACCTTAGCCGCCGGCTCACTCTGTCGATCGGGATGGCCTCGCAAGTAAGCCCCCGTTAGCGAAAGGACCTCGGTCCTTTGCTGCGGCGTCGTGCAAGCGATCGTTCCTTGGACAGCGTCCGTTACACCGTCAACGAACGACATGGCCTCGTGGCCTTCGATAGTGCTTTCGATCGTTTGGCGCAAGCCCGGGCCGTATCCAATTGCCTGCTCCAGCTTCGGTTCCAGCTGGCCAGCCGTGAGGTAATAAACCCGTGTCGGAACGATGATCTCATGGGCGCTGACGTCTCCCACAACGACTAGTGCGGAGCAAAGGGTCATTGCGAATCCGATGGACATGACCTTCATGCTTCTGATCCTCTTCTTGAACTTCATGGCGACCGCAGCGGGTTCCAGTCGCTAACGTTGCAGCAACCTCGAGAAGGACGCTATCGGCAGTCTGGCTACCAAGCAAGGCATTTGCACCCGCACAACATATCGAAGGTGCTCTAGGGACGTCGACGCGCAGCCTGGTTTCCCAGCTCCACGCGGTCGCGGCACCACGTCTCGATCTCCGACTCGACCTTGGCGGCGGAAATCGAGCCGAGCTTTGCTCGTCTGGGAAGCGGGCCTCGGACTCGAGCTTGTAGACCTGCGATCGGCTGATGCCCGTCCGTGCAATGACTTCTTTCAGCCGAAGGCATCGGGAGTGAGCGAGCTGATCTACTCGAGAATGAAGTATCCAGTGAAGGGTGGCGCGACGAGCCGGTGCTTGCGTGCGGTGTACTGAGACCATTACTAGGAAAGCTGGTAGTAAAAGGTAGTAGCGTTGTGACTACCTAGGACCAACCGAAGCTTGTAATAAAATGACCATAAAAATGGCATCACTTGGGCTTACCTGCCTCCTGGTATTCTCAAGCGCCGTTTCGGGCGAGACGAAAACTCCCGGCCAAGATGTCGGTCCAGCACAATCGGTATCCGAACTGAGGGCGATGGCGAGCGGATACCACGAAGCGATGGTAAAAAAAGACAAGACTGCGCTACTTGGCTTTTTTGTGGACGCATCCGTGCCGGTGAAGGGCGTTCCAAGTGATGCCTCTTACACGTTTATGGTAGAGGCGAACAAAAAAATAGCACCAAAACAAGTCGTTCCTCGATTCATGGCGTTTTCCGCGCAGGTATCGGTCGATGGCGACGTTCGCGCTGACGCGCCGGCCGAACAGGTTACAAATTTGCGCATTCTTACGGATGGCGCAATTGGCACTGTCACCTATGACTATTCGGTGCCGGCAGGACACGGAACGGAGATCTGGACAGTTGTACTTGCCAAGAAAGGCTGGAAGATAATGTCTATCGCCTACTCACTTAATCTTGCCTCACTAGATAAGAAGCTGTAATTTCGGCGCGCCGTGCTTTTTGAAGGCACGGGGCGTCATCAAGTCGCCAGATTGTAGATTAACTTCCAGTCCTACGCGTTCATAAGATAACGGCGCAAGAGATGCCCTTGAGCAGGTCGATGACCTCTAGTTGAGGCATTGATGTGTAACACATAGGGGCCACAGCAGGCATAAGTTACGCATTTTAAAATCCCACTGTATTGACTTCGCTAGCCTCCCAGCGTCAAAGCACCGCAGACGGATGTCGAGCTGACGAAAGACGGGATAGTTGGGCCGAGCTGCGGCGGCAAAGTTAGTACATCTGGTACGAACCATGCCGGCATTTCCACGTCTGGGAATGCTCGAATAGTTTGTACGTCTCTGTCAGGCATGGTCAGTGCGTAGCTTTCTTTCCCTGAACGACTTTCGCCCGCGTAAACAGGGCATAGTCCGGGCGTGCCAAGAGAAAACAAAAGCTTGCGGAGGTCGGAGGCGCATCATCGCGGCCGCCTGCTACCCATAGTTTGTGCAACTTGGGTTCTCCACGACCTTCCTTTGATAAGGTATCGAAAGCGGGTGTCTCAGCGCTGCGGGAAGTTGTTCGGCTCGATGTCGGGCAGCTTCCACGACTGGTCGAAGAATGCCTGTGTGGGACCGTACCACCGGAAATATGCAAACCATCCTTTCGACGGCGTCGTCTGTATTCAGTTGCTTTCATGACACTGAGGACTGCGTCTAGTGGGAGAGCAATTTCGACCATGAGCGAGAACCGTAAATTTCTACAGCAATTCGATCCTCGGTATGGTGAAACCGTAACGGCGGTGGAGAGACCTCGAGCAGTGAACGAAGAGAATTCATTTCAAAAAATGCGCAGTACTCGGTTGACGGACGTGGACATGCGAATTTCGCCGAAGCGAAGCAACTCATTGATTTCTGTTTCAGAGAGAGAGTTAGTAACGCCACTCTCGGTTTCGCGCAGAGGTGAGACTTCGCGAACGTAGCGATGGGGCGTGAGCTGCTTTAACTCAGCGACGATCACTTCGTACACCGTTCTGACGTAAACCTGGATTGCGTTATCGCTAAGCTTAAGATGCGTCCAGCCTCGACCGTAATAAAGCGACTGGGCCAGCCGCGACCAGATCCACCACAGGTTGTGGCATCGGCACCAGCGTGCGGGATAGTCAAACGATCGCTAGGGAGGGCGATCATGGTTGGGGAAAGCAGGGTGGTCGGGGCCGAAGTCGCCAAGGTGGCCGTGACGGATCTGGAGGGGTTCTTCCTGGAAGGCGCAGACTTTCGTCTTCCCTGGAAGGTCACCGTCCATTTGCCCCCCCCCTGAGCTGACTAGCGAGGCTGTAGGCGAAAGTGGCTGCCGGGCGATGGCGCGAAAGCGAAATTTGCGCCACGTCTTCGTTCTACCACCGACGGCCCGGTGCGAGCGACGCTTGCGGTAGCTCGGTGTGGGGGTGCCGATATTAATGCGAAGCTGCGACCGGACGGACCCGGTCGCAGCCAATTTGGAGGCGACACCTCAGTTCCACTGCGAAGGCTGTCTTATCGAAGAGCAGCCTGTTTGATGTGAACGTTGCAGAACGTGGCTGCGACTGCCAATCGCCGACTCCTTAGCGGTGCTGCGACGAATCGAGGATGGTAAAGACCGATTGCAAAGCATCTCCGACCTCGGAAGGAACGCCGTAGCCAGGTTGAAAGATCCTTGCTCGTTGACCATCAGAGACAAGTGTGCACGAGCCGTCCGCTATATCCCTGACTTCGCGCATATCGCCTGTCATGACCTTAAGCCAGGCCTGCTTGAAGTTTCTGGTCTCTTCTGCCGTAAGCTGACCGGTTTCCGCAAAATCTTCGCCATTGAAGATTACTTCCGTGGCGCCCGATTGCGACGCTCGAACTACGGTTGTTGTGGACATCCCACCAGCTTTGAGCGCGTGTCGCAAGGCCTTAGATGGCTCCATCAATACGACGTTTCGTGCAGTGCGCTATGTGTTATTCCCTTGGGTTCTGATCCCCGTTGGGTTTGAGGTCGCGTTCCATGGCGACGAGCCAGGACTTTGCATCGTCGTCGACACATGGGCCAGCTTAGAGAAGCCTTCCTCGATCTCGCGATGCAGGCGTCCATTTCCCAACATCCGCTTCCCGATCTCGCGTTCGACGACGAGTGCAGCGGCAGAATGATTGCCAGCTAAGGGTAATGTTGCGGTGTCCATGAGATAGCGGACGCCGAGGAGCGAGCGAAAAGATGCAGCGCGTTTCACTGCAGCGCGAATCGGGTAATCGATGAAGATCTGGCAGAGCTGGCGGCGAAAAAGGCGTACGAGGAGCGCTTCCACCCGCCGCTGGACATCGTCGACGGTGCTGCGCGCATCGTCGATCCGATCATCAGCGGGATCAACACCGGCGAGCACGTGAGGGGACAGTTCCTGAAGGACTATCGCCCTACCGACTGGTGACTCGATCGGGTTTGCGGCGTTGTCATCCCGGGCGCTGCTTGGGATGGCCCGCATAATGAGCACTCGGCGTGAACACCTGGCCGAACGCCTTGAAGACCCATTGCTCGCAATTCCTGCATGGGGCCGACAGGTTGCCGCGCCGGGTGAAACTGGCCTCGTAATAGTGCAGTGGGTCTTTGGCGCGAGCGCGGAGTTCGAGCCACAGGTGCGCTTCCGCACAGGTGGAGAAGGGCCGGCTTTCTATCTCCTGCAAGCCGTTCCACGGAAGGAAGTCACGGAATTCCTGCAGGTACGCAGCAAAGGGCTTTGCTGGCGTGGCGATTTCCGCGACGTTACCGCTGACGGCCAGCAGGCCCGACTCGGTATGCCTCAACGAGAACGACAGGGCACGCATGCGGCTGTCGTCGGCGGCGTCAGGCGCCATTCCGTACGTGTGGGCCAGTTTCTTTGCTCGTGCGTTGGCGTCGGCCAGGCTGATGAGACGTGTCATGTGGGGATCCTCTGCATTGCCATCCGGTCATGTTGCGACCGCCGACGGGACGATGAAAGCCGTCGCGCACAACGCTCGTCGGCGCCGTACTGCATCAGGCCGACGGATGTCGACGCCTTATACTCTTCGGCCGCGCCACCAAAGCAGGATCGACTGAATAATGAAAAAAATACCACCGCCGGCCGCGTAAACAGCAAACACCTTTAGTTGAGGTTCGGGCTGCGTCGCCTTGAAGACGTATGTCGCACCCGCCACCATCGATAGGCTGCCCGCGACATACATGGGCCACTGCGCAGCGGCCGTGGAGCGTCGACGACTCAAGGCGACGAAAATTTGTGCAGCACCAGAGAGAATCGCCCAGACGCCAAAGGTGCCTAGCGCCCAACTCGCTCCATACTGCGTGATTAACAGGAGGGTGACGGAAACCACGAGGCTGAGCCAAGCATTCAGCTGCGTGAGCAGCGAGACGCCCGGCCGGCTTTCCGCATGCTCCCGCCATGAGGCAAGCGCGTCCAACAGCGGGTAGGCTGCCACCATGACTGCCAGGGCCGATAGGCTGCCGAACGAGATCATGGCGAAGCTACACGACCATATAAGTGCCAAGAACCCTCGAACGCCATACAGACGCCGGAGAAACTCGGGGCGGTTTTTATCACGAGGCGGCGACGTCAGGAAGATGGGACGGGGCATGCTAAATCTCGGTTGGCTATGATCAAAGTGGAGCACGCCAAGACGGTTCATGCGATTACACCTTGGTGTCAGTCAGTACGCTCGAGGAAGCGAGGTAGATGGAAGAGAAAGGTGGCGCCGCCCCACGGATTTGACTTTGCTGAGATATCACCGCCGAGGCTTTGAATTATCGATTGACTGATAGAAAGCCCTATCCCCATGCCACCTTCTTTGGTCGTAAAGAACGCCGAAAACATTTGCGCGCTTGTTTCAGGGTCGATGCCGTGGCCGGAATCCCGCACGGCGACATAAACATAAGCGTCATCCTGCCAAGTATCCAGGCTCACCACTTTGCTCGAGTCGACATTCTCGACGACAGCTTCGATAGCATTCAGCAGAAGATTTAAAATGACCTGTTGAAGCTGTACGGGGTCCGCGAGGGTGCGCTTTGCTTGACCGTCCGATTTGAACTGAAGCTTCACGCCGTGCCTAATCACCTCTCCGGAGACCAAGCTTGCGACGTCCGCGACAACCCCGTCCATGTCCAGCGGCTGTCGAACCGTTTCGCGCTTTGCAAAAAGCGCACGAAGACGAGTGATGACGTCGGAAGCCCGGTATGCGTCTCGTATCGTCCGTCGAGCGGTGGCGAGTGCGGCCTCGATGTCGGGGTCGTCCGCATTTAGTAAGCGTAAGCATGTGCTTGCATTGGCGATGATCCCAGCCAGGGGTTGGTTAACTTCGTGCGCAATGGACGCGGTGAGCGCGCCCAGCGTAATTACTCGTGCGACGTGCGCCAATTCGGAGCGGGTGCGCACAAGCGCGGCAGTCATCTCTTCTGCTCGTTTGCGGTCGTCAATATCCGTATTTGCACCGAACCACTTCACCAATTGACCTGACTCATTGAGGTGAGGAACCGTTCGAATCAGAAACCAGCGATAACTGCCGTCCGCCGCACGAAGTCGCGCTTCGTACTGGCCAGCTTCGCTCGACGCAAGGAGCGATGCCCAGTACTGCAGCAGGTCAATGAAGTCATCGGGGTGCACCGCACTTGCCCAGCCGTTGCCGAGTGAATCAGGCGCCGACATCCCGGTGTAGGCATACCATCGGTCGTTGAGAAACTCGACTGATCCCGAATAGTCTGCGATCCAGACGACGCCTGGTCCCGCGTTGATTAGCGTTCGAAGGCGCGCTTCCGAAGAACGGATGTCATCGATATCTTCGTCAAGAAAACACCAGCGGCTCACTGAGCCATCGGGTTCGAGCGCGGCGGCTCCGCGTACGTGGAACCAGCGGTAAATGCCGTCATGCCGCCGTATGCGGTGCTCGCGATCGAACGGCGCGCCCGTTCGGAGGCATTGATCCCACAAAGCGATAGCCCCAGCGACATCGTCGGGGTGAATGGAGCCCGAGGTTTTCCAGGGCCGCAGTTCATCGATCGTCGCGCCACGATATTCCAAGCCCGCTCGGTTGACAAACTCAACGGATCCGTCCGCGCACATGATAGTGACCGACCCCGGGATCGAGTCGAGGATCGGCCGTACAGCCGCGTCATCGTTTAACCAGCGCTGCAAAAGGGGCGCCGAATCGCGCACGAATAGGCCCACGCAAGCCGCGACGCTCCCATCGGCCTCGACGATAGGCGTGGCACTCACGCGAAAGTGTTGCCAGGAGCCATCGCCCGCGCGCAGGCGAACAGTTCTCGCCACGCCTCCAGCGCCTGCTTCCATCCGGGCCCACCCCTCCAGCAACGCACCTGCGTCACTGGGGTGCACATACTCAAGCCAACCGACGCCCTCGGCGGCAGCCCTCGAGGCCCCCGTTAGCGCTACCCAGGGCTCGCTCACATACGTAGCGTGCGCGGCCGAAGACGTGGCGAGTACTAACCCTGGCAAATGATCGACCAACTGTGCGAGGTTCATCTATAAGCCATTCACAAGGGCTGCGGTCGTCGAGGGAGGTCACGGAAAGAAGCGTGAGCAGATTCGCCGACCGATGGTCTAAACCGGCGGCGCCGTGAGGCGGCCGAACAATATTTCCAGAACTGAACGATCTGATGTTTTCGACCATGTTGCGCGGATCCGTGAGATTTAGCGCTCGCGTCATTCCATTCTTGCGGTCGCGCCCACACTCGATCGCCAGTGCGCCGGGCCATGTGTGTCTAGAGGCAAGGCATACACCTATGTATCATGGTAAACCACGCAGATCTTGACCACGCTTGCTATCCTCGGGGAACGAGCTTGCAGATGCCGCCGCTAGTTACTGTCGTTGATGATAGCTACTCTGTCCGCGACGCGCTTCCCGCACTGCTGCGGGTCTGCGGTTACGCCGCGGATTGCTATGCCTCTGCGGAAGAGTTCCTCCAGGCGCAGACGCACGGGAATACCGACTGCCTTCTCTTGGATGTTGAGCTGCCTGGCATGTCGGGACCAGACTTGCTAGCGCTGCTCAAAACAAAATGTGTGCCCCCGCCCGTTATATTCATCAGTGGTCGGCTCGACCAGCTTGGATTGCAGCGGTTGCAGGTCGATGGAGTGGTTGCGTGCTTGGCAAAGCCATTCAGCGAGGAAGAGCTTCTTGAAGCTATCGACCGGGCTTTGGTTGTCGGCCAGTAACGACGCTCAGTGGGCCTCGGCGGACAGGGCATGAGCCACGTTTGGCGAAGCCTTCGGCTGCGCTGGTCTATCTCGTTTGCAAATGTCTCAGCGCTTGGCACTCACGGCCCGCGATGCAATACCTAAGTACAATCGAATGAACGGCACCAGTCTGATCTTATTGCTCGACGACGGTTGATTAGGTGCGACGTGATGTGATGTGAGTCTACGGCGTCATCTAATGCGCCTCCCTGACTATGATTGCGGTGCGGCATCGAAGTGTCCCTCGTCCGTTAAATGCGGCGTCGCCCGCATCACCCACGCCAGATATAGCGCAAGCGACCTGTCCTTTCGACTCGGTACGAATGATTCGGCCCCTGTGCTTCGACGAGTCAGTGCAATCCTGTGAAGCGAACGCTTCGTTGCGCTGGCCCGTCCTGAGATTTCAACAGCCGGCCTTGCCATGACTTTTCTTGCGTCGATCCTCCGCCGTCCTATCGCGCTATCGCTGTTGGCTTTTGGGCTGATCATCGCCGGTACTGTGAGTTATCATCGACTCGGTGTTGCAGAGTTGCCCCAGGTTGACCTGCCCTACATAGCGGTCACGGCAAGTTTGCCTGGAGCTAATGCGCAAACCATGGCCAGTACGGTGATGGCGCCGCTTGAGCGTCATCTTTCTCAGATCTCCGGCGTGCAAGAGCTTAATGGAACGGCGCGCGAGGGGTCGGCTACCGTTACCATGTTATTTGATT
Organism: Steroidobacteraceae bacterium; assembly: GCA_036498785.1. Taxonomy (GTDB): domain Bacteria; phylum Pseudomonadota; class Gammaproteobacteria; order Steroidobacterales; family Steroidobacteraceae; genus Steroidobacter. The sequence continues at coordinate 10,252 of DASYEW010000060.1, forward strand.
ACGGCACCGATCCGAACGCAGCTGCCCAGGCAGCGCAGGCCGCTATCAACGCTGCCGCGGTAGACCTCCCCTCGAGTCTTACTACACCTCCGCAGGTATTCAAGGCCGATACGACAGCGTTGCCTGTGATCATTGTCACGATCACATCGGCAACCCGGAGTGCGCACGAGCTCTATGCGTTAGCAGACCGGCTTGTTGTGCCATCGCTGAGCCGAGTCGACGGGGTTGCGAAAGTCGAGATCTCCGGTGGGTCACCCCCGAGTATTCGAGTCGCTTTGAGTGAGGCGGCGCTGGTCGCCAAAGGGCTAACGGCAAACGATGTCAGCAACGCAATCAGGGCCGCCAATTCCATATCGGCGCTCGGCGATATCGGCGGCCGGGGCGGTCGCATGGCGATGCTCAGAACAAGTGCGTTGGCTGGAACATCAGACTTTGCCAAGCTCGTAGTCGCTTCGCGTGGCGGCGCGCCCGTCCGTCTCTCTGAGGTCGCCGACGTCAAGGACGGCCAAGAGGACGTAAACCAGCGGGCGTGGTTCAATGGTGAGCGTGCCATTAGCCTTCAGGTCACAAAGAAGCGCGATGCAAACGCGGTCGCCACGGTCGACAGTATTCGAGGTGCTCTGGACGCCGTGGCAGCAGCGATGCCCGCCGATGTCCAGGCACATGCACTTTTCGACAGCACGAAAACCACTCGTTCGGGGCTGCGAGAGGTAGAGCTTACGCTGTTGCTAAGCGCGCTTGCGGTCGCCGTAACAATCTTTGCCTTCTTGCGAAGAATGGCGCTGACACTCATCGCCATGTTGTCGATTCCGCTTTCGCTGTCCGGCGCTTTCATCGTGATGTGGTTCCTCCATATCACTCTCAACACGATGTCCTTAGTGGCCTTGGTGCTTGCGATCGGTTTTGTCGTCGATGACGCCATTGTGGTCATAGAGAACGTGGTTCGTCACATCGATGCTGGAAAAAGGCCTGACGACGCCGCGATCGATGCGACAACGGAGATCGTGTTCACGATCTTATCAATCACATTGTCACTGTTTGCGATTTTCTGCCCTATGTTGTTGGGGCACAACGTGCTTGTTCTTTTCATCCGCGAATTTGCCTTAACCATGACCGCTGCAATTGTTGTTAGTGCGATGGTTTCGGTGACGATAATTCCTTCACTTTGCGGCGTATTTCTCCGTCGAGAACAGCACCCATCAGGTCAGAATCAGCTATTGGCCCGAGCGCGACAGCCGGCTGTGAGAACGTGGGGCGAGCGATTGTACGCAAGCACCTTGGCGTGGTCGCTGAGGCATCGCACCCTCATGCGCTGGCAGCCCTTTCTTCTGACGGCAGTCACGTTTTTCGCGGCGTATGAGGTCATCGTCACGGCGGGTGGTTCATTTTTTCCGGACGAAGACCTGGGTCAGTTACAAATGACCGTGCGCGCCGGCGCTAACGTATCGCCTCAATGGATGGCGTCTCACGTTGAAGAGATCGCAGCGAAGGTCTTGGCCGAACCCGACGTACTCGACGTCACGGCCGTCTTGGGCGGTGACGGCGGAGCCATCGGAAACCGTGCCACGCTGTCCATTGATCTGCAGCCGCTTTCCTCCGGCCGAGCGTCTGCCGGGGCGGTCGCGGATCAATTGAGATCCAGGTTTTCCCACACCGCTGAGGTCGCCGTCTCGGTAGCGTCGGTCCAAACCTTGGGCGGCGGTGGCGAAGGTGGAGGAGAGGGAGTGAGTGGTCAGTTTCAACTTCAGTTCGTCAGTTCCGCTGCGGATGGGCTCCGTGATGCGACCCTCAGAGTGGCCAAACTGATGCGGGCTCGTACCGAGTTTCGTGACGTCGAAACAACCTATGATTTCCAAGGCAACCGGGAATTGATCGAAGTTGACCGCGACACGGCAGCTCGCTTGGGCGTCTCGTTGGCCGCCGTCGATGATGCCATCTACAATACCTTCGGGCAGCGTTATGTTTCGACCATCTATTCAGATGTCAACGCCGAGCATGTGATCATCACCTCGCAATCAGTGAGTACGATGACCCCCGAAGCGTTGCTTGGAATGTATGTTCGAGCCCAATCGGGGCGAATGATCCCTTTGGCTGCTATAGCGTCGCTTCGATCTCAGCAGGCGCCGAGGAGCATTGTTCACCGTGATCAACTCGAGTCGGCTACGGTCGCTTACAACCTAGCCCCCGGCGTCACGTCGGTGAATGGCTTGCGGCTCTCGCAACAGCTGCTCGACCAGGTGCCTCTTCCGCCGGGAGTCCAACGCTTGTTCGCAGGCAACAACGAACGGTTGGTCTCATCTGCTTTGAGTGCCGTCGGACTCCTGGGGGCCGTAATTGCAGCCATGTACGTGCTACTCGGCGTTCTGTACGAAAGCTTAACCCATCCTTTAACTATCCTATCTACTCTGCCGGCTGCGGGTGCGGGTGCATTCATCGCCATGCTCATAACCGGCACGCCGATGACGCTGATGTCTGTCATCGCTGTACTGATGTTGATTGGAATAGTGAAGAAAAATGCGATCATGCTGGTCGACTTTGCCGTCACGCAGGAACGCGAATGTGGCCTCACTCCCGAAGAGGCAATCACAATGGCGGCCCTTGAGCGATTCCGTCCGATTATGATGACCACGCTTGCGGCTATGGCACCAGCGATCACTTTGGCGATCGGATTTGGCGAAGCAGCGGACGCTCGCCGGCCACTTGGAATTGCGATGCTTGGTGGACTAATTCTGTCGCAATGTTTGACGTTGTTGAGCACCCCGGCTATTTACCTTCGCCGCTCCGATCGCAAAGCCCGCCAAGCGGATCGGCATCGCCTAAGGCGGTCAATCGCCTAAACGCGGCACCGTCGTTTGCAGATTGTGTCCGCGTGTTAAGGTCGCGGTGGAGAGTCGCGCAGGTCGCGCCGTCATTTGGTGAGTTCCGCAGCCATGTGTGCCAAGTCAACCACCGAGCGCGCCCGCATTTTTCGCATCACCTTTCCACGGTGAGCCTTTACGGTGATCTCGCTAATTCCGAGTTCACTAGCGATGTGCTTATTCATATTCCCGGCAAGCACTTTGTTCATGACTTCGCGCTCTCGAGGGGTGAGCAAACCGTAGGCCGTTCGTAGTGACGCGCGAGCTGCTTGGGACGCCTGCGCGGTGCGGCTTCTGTCGAGCGCTGAGGACACGGCGCAGATCATGACTTCCGGATCAAAAGGCTTTGTAAGGAACTCGCTAGCGCCCGCTTTCATCGCCTGGACTGTCATCGGTATATCGCCATAGCCCGTCATGAAAATTATTGGCAGTGCACCGCGATCTGCAGTAATACGCTGCTGTAACTGCAGCCCGTTCAGATCGGGGAGGTTCACATCGAGCACCAGGCAGCTGGGGCCACCCTCATACGGATGGTTCAAATAGGCCGTCGCTGATGCGAACGTCACGGGTTCCCAGCCGGAAGCTATGAAAAGCCCAGCTAGGGATTCCCGGATTGAAACATCGTCATCGACGACGTAAACCTTCGGAGCGGTGCGTTCAGGGACTGTGCGCATAAAAGCCTCTCAAGAAAATCAGCGGGCCGCGACCCCGCTTTATTCACCCCGAATGTGTGCGCGAGAACGTCGGGGGTGCGTGGGATCATGCTACCGCGCCAGGACGTGAAATTGCGGTGCCATTATCGCATTGGCGTAGATTCTTCAAAAAAATGACAGAAACATCCAAGGGCGCAGCGGGGCATTTGAAGGGGGTGCAGCCGAGGTGATTATCGTCGCCACTGACAGGTCGTAGTGACAGGTGCGCGTGGTAACTCAAGCGCGTCCCGGCGTCCGCGTGTCCGCTATTGGTCCGAGCTCTCGAGCTCGGTGTGCCCTTGCCTCACCTCTTCCAATACCTAGGTGCAATCGCGACTTGCGCGGGAGTCTGTTCTTATCACTCTAACCTTGGGTGTGGAGTAATTAAATGCGTGCGGCTCTCTTGATGTTGATCACGGCGTTGGCCGCCTTTCCATTGCTGTCTCGCGCAGCGCCAGCGGACATTCCTGCTCGGGCGGATGAAGCGATCCGCCCGTATCACGTGCACGTGCCCGATGCGGACTTGACTGATCTCCACCGGCGCATTGCCAATACTCGGTGGCCGGATAAGGAAACGGTCGCCGACGATTCTCAAGGCATTCCGCTCGCCAAGGTGAAGGCCTTGGTGGAGTACTGGGGCAAAGGGTATGACTGGCGCAAGTTCGAAGCGCGAATGAACCAGTTGCCGCAGTTCGTGACGACGATTGATGGTGAAGAAATCTACTTCATCCATGTGCGGTCGAAGAACCCCAAAGCGCTTCCGCTGATCCTGACGCACGGCTGGCCTGGCTCACCGATCGAATTCCTGAAAACAATCGATCCGTTGGTGAACCCTACGGCGTACGGCGGCAAGGCGGAAGATGCATTCGACGTCGTCATCCCGGCGATCCCAGGTTATGGCTTTTCCAGCAAACCGAAGGGTATGGGGTGGGGTCCGGAGCGGGTCGCGAAGGCATGGGACACCCTGATGCACCGCCTCGGTTACGCGCGCTATGTCTCGCAAGGTGGCGATCACGGCTCGGTGATTTCCGATGCCCTAGCGCGCCAATCGCCGGCAGGGCTCCTCGGCATTCACCTAAACATGCCGGCCGCGATCCCTGCCGAGCTAGTGAAGCCAATTTTTGGCGGCGATCCATCGCCTGCTGGCCTGCCCGCCGATGAAAAGCGGGCCTTCGATTCGCTGAGCATGTTTTTCAGTCGAAATGCTGCTTACGGCGCCATGATGGTCACACGTCCTCAAACCATCAGTTATCCGCTGGCAGATTCGCCAGCCGGTGAAGCGGCCTGGATGTACGAAAAGTTCGTGCAGTGGAGTGACAATCGTGGGCACGCAGAGGGTGTCCTCGACCGCGACGAAATGCTTGACGACATCAGTCTCTATTGGCTCACCAACACCAGTGCGTCGGCGTCACGTTTCTATTGGGAAAACAATAACAATAACTTCAGCGCGGACGCGCAAAAGACGCACGACATCAAGGTGCCTGTGGCGATCACGGTCTTCCCTTACGAGATTTACCAAACTCCTAAGCGCTGGGCTGAGCGAGCCTACCCTTCGCTGTATTACTTCCACGCAGTCGACAAAGGCGGCCACTTTGCCGCGTGGGAACAACCTCAGCTGTTTGTAGAGGAACTGCGTGCCGCCTTCAGGCCCCTACGATAACGGAGATTCTTCCATGTCCTCAGATCATGTCTTTTCCCGTCGCCGCTTCTTGGGCGTTAGCGTCTTGGCTATGGCGGCCGCCCCGCTGGGGTTAGCCAGCATTTGTGACGCGTCCGCCTCACCGATGCTTGGCGGCACAAGTGGTGCGGCGTCCGCCGGCGGAGATTCAAGCTCTCCCTCAGTGAAGCAGATCCGCGCCGGCGCGCTCGACGTTGGTTATGTCGATATGGGGCCGAGGCAGGGACCAGTGGTTATGTTGCTCCACGGTTGGCCTTACGATATTTACAGTTTTGCCGACGTCGCTCCGATTCTCGTGGCCGAAGGTTATCGTGTAGTTATTCCGTATCTACGTGGCTACGGGAGTACGCGTATCGTTGATGCGGCGACTCCCCGCAACGCTCAGCCTGCGGCGCTCGCAACGGATGTTATCGACTTGATGGACGCGCTGAGGATCAAAAAGGCGATTTTGGGTGGATTTGACTGGGGCGGTCGCACCGCAGATGTGGTTGCGGCGATTTGGCCCGCGCGTGTGAAGGGCCTGGTTGCGGTCAGCGGCTATCTGATTGGCAGCCGTGAGGCTGGCGAAAAACCGTTGGCGCCTAAGGCCGAGCTGCAGTGGTGGTACCAATTCTACTTTGCGACCGAGCGAGGCCGTGCCGGTTACGATGCGAACCGCCACGACTTCAATAAACTCATTTGGAAGACTGCCTCGCCGAAATGGAACTTTGATGATGCCACGTATGACCGCAGCGCGGCCGCATTCGACAACCCGGACCATGTGGCCTTGGTAATACACAACTATCGCTGGCGCATGGGTCTGGCCGAAGGCGAGGCTAAATACAATGCGCTCGAGGCCAAGTTGGCCCAGGCGCCCGTGATCACCGTTCCGACCATCACCTTAGAAGGCGATGCAAACGGCGCGCCCCACCCCGAGCCGGCGACGTATGCGTCGAAATTCACCGGCAAGTATTCGCATCGCACGGTCGGAGGCGGGGTCGGTCACAATCTGCCGCAAGAGGCGCCCAAAGATTTCGCGCAAGCGATCATTGATGTGGACAAGCTCGCATGAGTCGCGCGCTACTGGCGATGTTCGTCCTCGCGACGGGAGCATTCGCGACTGCAGTGACGTTGGCGTCAAGCACGGATGGTGGCGCAACGAAGTCACCAATCTACGGCGTGACGCTTCCGGAGGGTTACCGGCACTGGGAGTTCATCGCGCCTGCCCAGGAATTGCCCCCTTTGAACGAGTTGCGTGTTGTGGTCGGGAATGACATCGCGGTCAAGGCCTATCGCGACGGCACGCTGCCGTTTCCCGATGGGTCGATCCTGGTCAAGCTAGCGTGGAAGCACGAGCATTCTGATGAATTTGCTCCTGCTTTTGTGCCAGGCGATCCGACCACGGTGCAGGTAATGATTAAGGACGGTAAGAGGTACGCCGCTTCGGGAGGGTGGGGTTTCGGCCGTTTTGTAGCCGGCAAGCCCGTAGACGCTGCGCAGCATCAGACGTGCTTGGCCTGCCACGCGGCTAACGTGAAGGAGCACGATCTGGTGTTCACCCGCTACGCGCCATAAGTAGAAAATGCGCCGCTCCATTTTGACGCGGCGCATTTTCACACATCACTTACTTCGCAGTAGCAGCTCTTTCGATCAGCTCGGCGACGACATCTGGCTTGGAAACCATGACAACGTGCGAGCCGCCCTTTACTACGACGGTGTCACGTGCATGGGCGCGTTGGGCCATGAATGCCATCAACGCTGGCGGAATATTTTTGTCTTTATCGCCGTATATGAACCATACGGGTAGCTGCTTCCAGGCGGCCTTGTCTGACTTCTCATTGAGCGCCGCTTCGGCTATCGGTCGTTGCATCGCGGCCATGATTGCGGCCTCTGCCGGCGACACATCAGCGGCGAACTGATCGTGGAACTTGGAGGGAACGATGTAGAGATCCTTGCTGCCGTCGGCCAAGGTGACCGGCGGTGCCAATGTAGGGCCGAGAGTACTGCCAGGGAATTTACCGACAAGGTCGGCAGCCGACTCGCCTTGGTCGGGTGCAAACGCACTGACATAGATGAGTGATTTTACGTTCCGATGACCATCAGCCGCGGCAGTGATCACGGACCCACCGTACGAGTGACCCACCAAGACTACGGAGCCCTTCTGTGCACCAATTAGAGCCCCAACATATGCCCCGTCAGCCTTTACACCTCGCAACGGATTTGCAACGCCGATCACGGTGTAACCGTCCTTTGACAGAATGCGCATGACGCCGGTCCAGCTTGAGGCATCGGCGAATGCTCCATGGACCAGCACAATGGTCGGCTTAGGTTCCTGGGCGATGGCCTGGCCGGCCATGGCAAGTGCGGCGAGGGACAGTAAGCAAGCAAACCGTTTTTTCATCGTTGAGCTCCCAGTGGATTGAATGGTGGTCGATGGGAACAGAACGCCGAACATCCAGCTATTGCACTAACGTATTGCAAAAGGCACGGCATGCTGAGCAGCGCTGTCGCACTCCGGTGCCGCGCGTCGCCCCGGCACAATACGCAGTGCGTAGCCTCGAAATCGCCGCACTCGTTCCAATCGGCGCGACCGAGTGAACAGTGAATCGCGTGCACTTCGCGGTGAATGTCTCACGTCGCGCAGGCGGTGAGCGGCGACAGATCGTGATCTGTCGGCAGCTCGAGGTTCGATGCCCTGATCTATCGTTTCCGTACGTTTACGACTGGCATTTCTGACGTTGTTTCCCGAAGCTGATTCGCGCACGGCGAACGCGGGGAGAAGCGGCAAGTCTTAGAGGCCAGCCTTGCGACAAAACGGTCAACGGCAATCTTGACTAATCCGTCGAGGATCCCCGGAGGATCGATCGTAGGGCACCCGAAGTTCGTCGGTGGGTCTGCAGTCGAAGGGTCGTCACGATCCGGCTAGAGCGTTGTAGCGAATAATCCAGACAAGATTTCAAGTTGTTTTGCGCAGATCAATCAGAGAAAGGAGTTGCTATGGAAAACGAAGAAATGAAGGTCGGTATTGTTTTCGGCGGTTCGCGTGGGATTGGTGCAGCGGCTGCAAAGCGATTAGCTCGCGACGGCTTCGCGGTTGGACTTACCTATGTCTCCCGCAGAGATCGCGCTCTTGAAATCGTGGATGAGATCGTTTCGTTCGGCGGTCGCGCTTTCGCGGTTGAGGCCGACAGCGCGGACGCGGACGCTATCGAGCGGGCGGTCGAGCAGATCGTGGCGCACTTCGGGCGTCTGGATGTGGTGGTCGTCAACGCGGGCGTGCTTCGCCTTGGTCGCGTGGACGCTTTCACCCTGGATGCGCTGGATGACGTGTTGAGCGTCAACATTCGAGGGGTTTACGTGGCCATCCAACGATCGGTCGCCCACTTACGCGACGGCGGTCGTGTCATCACGATAGGAAGCAATTCGGCAGTGCGGCCGCTTACGCCGGTTGGAACGGTGTATGGCATGAGCAAGGCGGCAGTGGCGGCTATGGTCAAGGGATTGGCCTTGGATCTTGCCCCTCGCGGAATCCGTGTGAACAACATTCAGCCCGGCCCCATCGAAACGGACATGACGGCGGGGCAGATCGAGCACATCGCGTCCATGGTGCCTCTCGGCATGGTGGGGCGGCCGGACGAGGTCGCGGAATTGGTGTCCTACCTTGCGAGCCCCGGGTCTGCTTACATGACCGGATCGAGTTTGACGATCGACGGCGGAATGTCGCTCTGAACGAGCAGATGCTAGATCTGTCTCGCTGTGCGATGGTCTCGGCGGCAAGCTTTGCTGACCGCTAAGACTATCTCAACGGCGCTGGGTAAAAGCTGAATGTTCCTGCCGGTCAACGGAGTTCGTCAACCGCGACAGTTAATGATGTTGCTCAGCAAGAGCTTGGGAATAACGGTCCGGTGAGAGCTCGAACCGGCTTGGTCATCCAACTTCCGCTACTTCGTCCGAGAGCGGCACCGGTCGCCGCGCCCCGTGTCGATCCTTGCGCGCGGCGCGGCCTGGCGGGAAGTGCGCGGGAATGCTTCGACACCTTCTCCGCCGGCGCACATGGTCCGGCCCTGGTGGTTGTCCCGCACGGTCGCAAGCCGTTTGCGATGACCCGGACCGAGATCACGGTGGCCGACCTCGACCAGTACTGCCGCGCAACGCGCACCTGCGCCATCACGCGCGGCCAGATGCCGACGCAGCCGGCACGGTCGATCCCCATCGCGTTCGCACGCCGTTACACGGCATGGTTGTCCCAGGTCAGTGGCTACACCTATCGCCTGCCGACGGATGAGGAATGGTTGCTGGCGGCTCGCGCTGGGAACGATTGGGACAGCAAGGACGCGACCTGCGGAACGGCATCGACCGGCCTCGGGCGTTTCGTCCGCGGCGATGAGTGGAGCAGCAAGGGCGTGACCAACCCCTGGGGCCTGGTCGATATGGTCGGCGGCATCTGGGAATGGACGACCAGGGGCGCCGACCTCGCCGTTCGCGGAGGAAGCTACCGCAGTGGCCCCGACGCCTGCTCCGTCACGAGCACACGCGCGAGCGATGGGTCGGCCGAGCGCGATGTCGGTTTCCGCCTGGTGAGGAACATTCAATGATGGCGTGGGAGACGAGGCTAAACCGCGAACCGGGCGAGCTGAACACCGCCCACAGCGCGGCCCGCATGAATACGCCCGAGTATCGGCAGCGTCGTCGCGCTTTGCTTCACGCGGCGCTTCAATGGGAAAGCTCCGTATCGCACACGTTGCGGCGTCCTGCCGGAGGTCGCAGGCTATCGGGACTCGCGGTGACAAGCCGCGCAATGCCGATGCGGCGTGCTGTCACCCACGACGCATCGCCGACCTGGGAAGGTCTGCCATGGTGGCTGGGCGGCGGTACGGTGCTTGTCGGCTCGCTAGCCTGGATGCTGCTGCGTTAGCCGGGATTGTCTTCGCCGGAGAGCTGCTGAAATTCGGAGAGACCGCCCGGCGCGAGGGTCCGCAGCAGTTCGGTGAAGCTCAGGCCGACGAGGCGGCTGGCGCGACGCAACAGCGGCGGTACCGGGCTCGACGGTTCATTTCGCGCATACCAGGCGCAGATCTCATCGAGCATCCGCAGCACGTCATCGGTATCGCGAACGCCTTTGAGTGTCTCGGTGGCTGCAGCCATGCCGGTCTTTCCTGGTTCGTCACGTCCGCTGTCGGGTTCGTCGGCGACGAGTGCCTGGGGCGCGCGAATGGCTACCTGCGTGCGCAGGAACGCATCCACGTCGCGCAGGTCGCGCTCGAGCGTGTCGAGGTCCGGTCCCATGCCCGGCGTGCGTTCCTCGAAGAGCCGGCCTATGGACCGGACGTGGGCCAGCGCGGCGGTGATCGTTGCTTCGGTGTTCACCAGCAGGTCGACGTCGACGTGTTGCACGACGGCGTCCACGATCTCCTGTGTTACGGGCGTTGCGTCGGACGCGCCTTCACCGGACTTGATCGTCCCGTTGAGCACGCGCAGGTCGCGCAGGGCGAATGCGCCGATGCGCTCGGCGCGCAGCAGCGGTGTGCTGCGAAGATAGCCGACCGTGCCATCGATCGCTGCGAGCGCCGCAAGGGCGTTGATTCGCTCAACCGGATCACCCTCGTCGAGCCGGGGGTGCACGTCGTCCCAGTAACGCGCGAGCAGGTCCGCAACTAGCCCGACCGTGGCGCTCCAGGCAGGGAATCCCTCGGTCTTTAGCCGTGCGTTACCCCAATGGATGGCCACACGAAGATCGCGCGTGCGCTCGGCCACCTGTTCGGCACGGCGGGCGACCTCGCGCCAATCGGGTTCTTCCGCCTGCTTAACCGTATCGCCAATGGCGCGCTCGGTACCCGGCGCCGCGAGAGTCTCCAGGGCGAGAAACGCCGAGTCGTATTCCAGGTTCGGGCCGCATGGCGCCTCGTTGTCGAGCGGATTGAGAAATCGGTCAGTGGTGTCCATCGCGTGCAAGGTCTAGGAAGGGGAAGGAGACAATGTAAGTGTCCGTATGCCGTGTCCGCCGCAGTCCGCGGCTGATGCGGACCAGCTCGTCGCGCAACCATCGATGCGCAGGCTGTTTGTCCAGTCGACTGTGCCAGGCCATTGCAAGAGACATGTCTGGCTGGTTGAAGGGCAGGGCGAATGACTCCACGCCCGGGCCAACCGCCTGGGTCATGCTCTGCGGTAGCGTGCAGACCAGGTCGGTCGTGTTCAGGAGCGAGCCGACCGTATCGCCGTAAGGCGCGGAGACGAGGACATCGCGCGTTCGACCCAGTTCCTTCAAGCGGAGATCCATCAGGCCGTCCATGCGGCCGGATGAGGAAACGACAAGATGTCCCAGCGAGCAATACTCGTCGATGGTGAGCTCGTAATTGCCTCGCGGGTGGCCGATGCGCTGCAGCATCACGAATTCGTCTGCCAACAGCCGCTTCATCTTCAATGAAGGCGGCACTTGCTCGTTCGGGACGAGGAGGACGTCGAGATCGCCGTTCTCGAACTGGGCGAGCACGTCCGCGTCTTCGGTGCCGCTGGGAAAAGCCACGCGCAGCTGGCGATTGTCCTTGTCGTGCAAAGAGCGGATCAGGGGCAATGCAAAGGTGCTGATGGCGCTGAATGATCCACCCACGCGGAACATGGCGCTGTCTCGTGTCGGATCGAACGAATCTGCGGGATCGGCAAGGGTGCCCAACTGTGCGAGCGCGTCCCTCAGCGAGACAGCCATTTCTTCCGCCTTGGGCGTCGGCACCATCCCACGTCCGGTCTCGGACGGAATGAGGAGGGGATCCTTGAATAGTCGACGAAGGCGCGCCAGCTGCGCCGACAATGCGGGTTGACTGACATGTAGCCGGGAAGCGGCGCGTGTGACGTTACGTTCTTCCAACAGCATGTCGAGCGAGACGAGCAGGGGAAGGTCACTTGGTTTCAGATTCATGACGACTGCTAGATTGCGCTCGTGGGGAAAGCGCTAGTTAGACATGCCTTGTATGGATACATCGAGCAAGAAGCAAGACGACAGACTCACGACTAATAACGCCGAAGAAGGTTCGTTTGAGGAGGAGGCGTAAGCGAGGAAGCCTCGATGCACCGTCGGTCATAGCTGAGAATGGTGGACAGACGTGTGATCGTCGACTTCCATATCACGTTGAGATGTACGTTCCGCAAGACTCCGGGTTCATCTGACTGAGAAACGCAACTTCGAACAATAGTGTGCTCACGGCGTGTGACGCCGGAGAATGGGTCATTTGGGCTTCGAAGACGATCATACCTAAGTGTCAATGACCTAAATTAATATCGGCGTGCCGATTCGCGGGTACCACCGTGAATGCAAAGCCACCGGCTTACACTTAGGTGCAATCGCGTGTGCGTCCTAACTCTGCTATATACCGCAGACGAATTAAGGGTCACCGATTCCGATTTCTAATCGGCGTGCACACGCATCGTCAGAGTTGCTTCGACCGACGATTCGAAAGCCATTGACAAGCTAGGCATATGTATTCTGTCGTCTCTAGTTGTGTCACTCGATTGGCCGACCATGCGAATGCGGCGAGCTACCGGCAATCTGAAGGCCAAAACTATCATTTGGAACGAGATTCTGGTCCTCGTCCGCAACAGTGCTTTCTTCTGCGTGCACGGCCGCTGTCTGCGAGCAGGTAGTGCGGCCCGAGATCGAGGAGGTAGCGGCCTACTCCAGCTAAAAGTGCGCGGTCATGGCCGAATCGGTATTTCTGAAACCCTGCCGGCCCGCAGTTTGCCGATGGAGGGATACGGTCAACCATTCGGCAGCATCAAAGACTTTCGTTGTGCTAAATACTTCGACACGGAGAAGTACGCCCACGCCTAGGGCGGCGTACACGCATCGCAGAAGATCGCGGAGAACATAAGTCGAAGCGTGCGGTCGACGATGGAAGAGCTGCGGGTGATCGAAGCACTCTAGGCTATCGGCAGGATTGGTAGTGACGAGTCCAGGGGCGGCGCAGGGTTGCTTCAATCGTCGCGGTACCTCTACCTTCTGTCTTAAGTCGTCGAGGAGCTTGGTCGAGTGTCCCTGGCTTGCATGTTCTCAATGACGCTCGTTACTGATTCCGCTAATGGTCTCGTATTTTCCGCGGTCCCACCGCTTGTGGGAGCGATCGATCCCCGTTGGGTTATGGAGCGGTGTTTTTTGTGCCTCGACGTTATCGCTCTAGAAAGTCTCATCCGATAAGCAGGCAACGTTGGGACGCTTTGCTTTGGCGCGCTGATGATCGGCTCCTTGGCCTGCCATTAGGTCTGCTTATGCCACGTATATCAATAAAAAATTTCAGGTATCCCAGGCCGCCGACGAGAATAGTTACTGGTCGTCTGCATGAAACTGAGCCTGCAACTAAATGGCAAGAGTCTGTCGATACGCCAGCAGACTCGATGGCAACGCGGACGCTGATTAATGCGGCGGCCGGATCATGCTCATTCCAAATCACTCCGCGCGGGGTATTGCTCGGAAGGATGGTGAGCATCGCTGTCGTGACGGTGTCGACGTAGGCGGCGCGGCTAACTCATGTTGTCGCGTTCCTGGCCTTGCAGTGGCGAATCACACATCTGCGCCGCGTACCGTCGCTCACAGCGACGGCGATGCACGCGATTCAATGTTATAGCGGCCTATCGAAAGGACCATCAACTCTTCCATCGTCTTCGTACACGATAGGAAAGTTTGAGAATGGAGTTAAGCGAGCGCAGTCGTAGTATGCGCACATGGAATAAAATGGTGACTGCGCGAAGTCCCGACAACGAGCCAATAAAATCGCAACGATCGAACCATTTTTTCCCCACTAGGTCCTACGCATGCGCTTCGCCACTCTCCTCAGCGGCATTGGGTTGATGCTTGCCGGTATCGCTTCGGCGGACCCGGTCGGTTCGGCCAACTTTGTTAGAAATCACGCCGAACGCGTGGCCATCGAACACGTCACCATCATTGACGGTACGGGCAGGCCCGCCAGGATCGACGAGACAGTATTCATTGTTGCGGGGCGCATCGTGTATGTTGGCGCGTCGAAGCATGCTCCTGTGAAGAAGGACGACGAAATCATCGACGGTCATGGAATGAGCCTCATCCCGGGTCTTGTAGGCATGCATGAACACATGTTCTATCCGTCGCCGGTGGCAGGGCCCCCGGTCGCGATCGAGCAGTTTGTCACCGCGCCGCTCCTGTATCTGGCGAGCGGGGTCACCACCGCTCGGACGGCTGGCAGCATGGATCCGTATGGCGACCTAGCGATGAAGCGTGGCATCGACGCGGGCCGCATTATCGGCCCCGACCTCGATCTAACCACGCCGTATCTCGAGGGTAGCCCGTCGGCGCTCCCGCAGATGCACGAGCTGACCGACGTCAACGATGCTCGGAGGCTCGTCCGGTATTGGCATGACGAGGGTTTCTCCTCTGTCAAGGCGTATTCCGATGTCACGGCCGATGAACTCGCGGCGGGTATCAACGAGGCACACCGCCTTGGCATGAAAATTACTGGGCACCTCTGCTCGGTCGGGTACACGAAGGCGATCGAGCTCGGTATGGATAACTTCGAACATGGGCCGTTCGCTTCTCCAGACGGCGACCTCGACGCCGGTAGGATCCCTGATATGTGCAGATCGGCTCCTGATCAGAAGAGCGCCCGCTTTGTGCTGAGCGACATTAGCAGCGACGTACTGCCGGACGGCGCAGAGGTGCGCGCACTCATCGACTTGATGGTGAAGCGGCGTGTGCCACTGACGTCGACGCTTGCCGTGCTAGAGGGCGCCGTCGGGATGTCTGAGCAGCGCCGAGTTGTGCTCGCAAAGCTACTGCATCCGGTCGTTTGGAACTATCTCAACACGCCTTCGCCGGCCCGGAAGGGCCTCGAAGACTTGCTTTCTCGCTCGCTGAAGAAGGAGATGGCCTTCGAGCTGGCTTTCGCAAAGGCGGGCGGCGTGCTGATGGCCGGGTGCGATCCGACCGGCGAGGGATTCACATTCGCCGGGCTCGGGGACCAGCGTAACGTGGAACTTCTAGTGCAAGCCGGCTTCACAGCACCGGAAGCCATTCGTATCGCCACACTCAACGGAGCGATTTTTGAGGGTCGACAGGTTGACATTGGAAGTATCGAGGTCGGAAAACGCGCTGACTTAGTCCTTCTGGACGGTGATATAGCGAGCGATGTGCATGCCATCGAACATCCTGCGCTGGTGTTTAAGGCAGGTGTCGGCTACGACTCAAAAGCAATCTATGAGAGCATTGCAGGACAGGTGGGCCTTCATTGATGCGTCGTGGGGTCCTCAGTGTGGCCGGTGCACGCTTGCCCAGGTCCCAGCCGCCGATGAGCGTGGTTCGGCTGGGCGGTGGCTTTCAAACATCATGCGATGGAGCCGATATGCGCTGCCCCTTCGCATCATCGTTTTTGGAATGCTCGACAGTTTCAACTTCCGAGAAAAGTCAGAGGGTACCCAGTTAGCTCTTGGATGAAATTGTCGCTCGCGCCGAGGACCAGAGAGATGTTCCGATCGACGTCGTCTAGAGCCAACCCCGGTTGGACGACGTAGATCTGTAGATTGAAGCGACGATGCGGCAACAACCGTTTCACAGTGCTTAGTTGCTGAAAGTCACCTCGTTCGAACCGAGTCGGCCTACCTCCACGCCGCTGCGGTGCCTCCCGTAGGTGAAGATGAGTGAAGAGCGCTTCGGGCGCGTCGGCCCACTTCGCACTCCGAGTCGCCTGAGCACAAACAACTTGAACATCGTTGACTCGTACGCCAGGGTCGGTGCCCGATGAGTACTTACAGTGGTAGAGACGACACGTTATTTCGTTATCGTCGAAAGTAATCTCAACGATGTCTGCACTTTCGTTCGCATCATCATCATCCATGATAATTTGACTATCCCCTTCGAGCAGGCGATCGATCCACCAGCCTTGTATAGACTTCGAGTGAAGGGCTCCCCCCTTCCACTTTGATTCGACCTTTAACGGCGTGCTGCCCCACTCAATGTGTTGGCTATGGGTCTTGTCAAACAGAATCGCCTGCCCCCCGGAGCGCTGCAGGTGCACGCCGCCCTGGAGCTCGCTTCCGTCTTCAAACAGCACGGTGAAGGGATGGTCAAGCAGGTAATCCAACCATGAGATTTCTCCCTCATCGACGATAAGCGATGCCGAACCCCGCATAACTGCGAGTCGCTGCTCCTCCTCACCAGGACCCCACGTTAACTGCAACTCTGCCACCTCCGCGTCGTCGTGGGATAGCGACACGACTAGTGACTCCCCGCGCTTAGCGAATCTCGATACATAAATTTCGCGGCAGGAGGCGGCGTGCGTTTCGGATACCGTGATATGTGGAACCATGCCCTCGTCAAGGAGCCAAGCATCAGGCTCGATGACAGCCAAAATTCCCAATGCTGGGAGACTGGTCACTGCCTTCGGATTCAACGTGTGCTTAAGAAACGCGTCAGTCGTTATGTTGCTGTCGGTGATCTTGGTAGCGACGGCGTCACACCATTCTTTCCAGCTTGGGATGGTGGCGGCTTCCATGGACCAAGCGCGACCCTTGTGTGATACACCGAGCGTCTTGTTAGCACCCTCTTCGTAGCCGCTACCGAAGAGATTTGATTTCGCATTATTTGCCTGATTGGCTAGGGTGATTTGCTCGGCGACGTCTCGCCCAGTGAACATTCTGAACCTGAGTCGACCCTTCCCGTACAAGCCGACGTTGTAGAGCTTCAGTCGCTTCATGTCAGCCAACGCGCGAAACATAATCTCACCACGAATTAACGATGCAGTCTGCCTAGTGATGCGCTTGGCAAACTCGAGCTGGAGGGACGGGCGCGAGGAGACGTTTACATATAGAAGTTGCTTCTCGGCGTTGTACGCGACGAGCCAAAGCTCCCAGATTTCGTCCGATACGCCCCTCGCATACGCCCAAGGGATGGATCGATGTGCCTTTGTTATGCATATCACCAGATCCCTATCGTCAGAGATCCACTGCGCATGCAGTTGCACATTCTTTGGGAGGGAGCGCGCAACAGCGTCAGTGGAGAAGGACGCTGCGCGGAAAAAGCTAGACCTGAGCGATGGCGTGATGGAGAAAAGGTCAAACAAGCTTGTGTCGGGCAGGTGTTGAGCGTTAGCCTTTGACTCGAATTCAGCCGTTTTAAGCTCGTTACCTATAGCGCTCTCACATAGGCGAGGCAAGAGTTCTTGCCAGTCAGCGCTCTCTGCATAGAGCTCGTCCAGTGCGGGAGAAAGAGACTCGTTGGCGACGTTCGCGATGACAGTCGCGTTACCTACCGAGTGGCCTGACCGGGTAAAGCGTCCCGTAAATTGGAGGGTGATTGCAAGACTCTTGTGAATTACGTGAAGGGCCGCAATCTTCAGATGAGGCATGTCGAAGCCTTCGCCAAACATATCTACACAGATCACTATTCGATGATGGCCACTGCGTATTGCCTCGAGAATCACTGCTCGCCCCGGTGTCGATGAGTGCATAACGACCGGGTTCAATTCGGGGGAAAGACGCGCGTAAACATCAGAAAGTAGCCTTTCGGCGTGCGTCTTGGTGGACGTTCTGGCGAGAACGACATGCCTGAAACCCAGTGCCTCATCACGCCTAAGTTGCTCTACCGCAGCTCGCGCGATGCCCTCGTGTGCTTTGTCGTAGTCGGGTTCGTCGATAAGCTTGAGTGATAACGGTCGGAAGTATCCGAGCTGCTGGGCCATGCGCAGCGGAAAGTTGTAGATGATGGCTCCCGGAATGCGCTGCGCGTCCTCGCGAAAAGGGGTGGCAGAGAATCCGATGAGAGCGCAGTCAAGTATGTTTTCTATGATTCTTCGCCACGATTTCGCCGGCGCGTGATGCACTTCGTCAACAAACACGACATCAAATAGTTGCTTAAAGCAGGACAAGGTCTGCTCTGATATTTGGTCGATCATCGCAACCGTCGATATCACGACATTGCACAGCTTTAGGTCATCAATACCATCCGTGAAGACATCGCTCGAGAGCGGAACCCCGGTGACGGGGTTGAGTGCATCCACGTGGAGGGCGCCGGCAGCGCGAAGTACACCAAGAGTCTGGAATTTCTCACTGAGCTGCGTTCGCAGAACATCAGACGGAACGAGCACCAAAGTTCGTCTCGGAGCACGCATGACCATCGCGGCGATCATTGTGTCGGTTTTACCGGTCCCTGTGGGCATTACCACAAGTCCGGGCGTGCTCTTGACCGACCAGTGTGCAGCGATCGCATGAAGTGCGCCGCTCTGAGGCACGCGTAGGCCCTTACTGTCCTGCTCACGCGATTGCGAAAACTGTATGCCTCGCGCCCAACTATCCTTCACTTCCGCGCGGGTTAAACTGTCAAGCTTTTCAGCCCGCGGGATCGGGCGCTTCCAACGCGTTTTTTCCTTTGGCGTCAGGCAGCCGTTATTGATAGACCAATGCGATGACTCCAATATTGCGTGTGTGTCGGGGGCCGTCTGCGCGGACGTGGCAACGCGGACTATCGCGCCGTCAGGCAGACGAATGTCTACGGACCGCATGTGTAGGCCGTCTCGACTCAACGCATGGCCAACGACTTCGCATGGATAGCACCCGGCGAGGCGCGAAGTCCATGTTACTCGGATCCGCGCGTTCGTCGCATCCAGCACGTGTTGCGGCAAATCAACCTTCGCAACGAGTGCGAGATCATCCAGCGAAAAGGGTAGCCACTTACTCGTCATCCATGTCTTCCTTGATAGCAGTGAATGTTTGCCTGTTGCTGGGAGTACGTGCGCAGTGGTGAAATTTTCTCCGGAGCGTATGGCCACGTCGAGCTTGCGTGCTAGAAGGCACGGGGTCATGCCGCACGGGGTCATGCCGCTTCGAAACGCCGACATGCTAGCGTCAGCGCTGATGGTGTCTCATTGTCGGTTCAGAGCATAGCTCCGCTCTTCAAGCCAGGCGAGCGGACGTGTCGATGGGCGAGCATGCAGGCTGTGTCGGTGGGGCGGTCGAGCAGCCTGGTCGGCTCGTGCTGGCTCGGACCGCCCGCTGGGTACTGACTTCAGTCCACGCTTACGGCTTAGGTACTTCGTGCGGTACACGGCCATGATGGTCTTGCGGGCAGAAGCGAAAGGGCGCGATGGCAATGCCCTAGATCTCTTCGCGTTCAATGATGAAGTACTGCCCCTGGCGAGGAGCAGCTACCGAAGTGGCAGGGATTGGGGCGCCAAGGAGCGGCGGTGAGTAAGGGTCACCCTGGCCCAAGGCTTCTCCCACGAACCCGCCGCGACTTTCACGGTAGTACAGCGAGCATCCGACTTTTTGCCAGGCCGCGATTCCCATAGTTGGAGCAATTGCTCCAACTATGGGAATCCGTCCACACGTCTTTGTGAATCTGTCTGATTGCACCGCTCCCGCAACCTCCCTACATTGGTGCAATGCACGCACCAGATCAGGCAGACCTCCTAACCTTGCTAGGCACCGGCCTCGCCGTCATCGGCGCGGACCTTTGCGTGAACTGGCTTAACCCGGCCCTCGGCGAGGTGCTCGACGTCGGTCCCAGGACCGCCGTGGGGCAGCCACTGCCTGCCCTGATGCGTGAGTCCTCGCTGGCATCGCAGCTGGAGCGAACCCTGCTGGAGCGCCGCCCTTTCAATCTGCGCGGGGCCACCTTCGGCGTGGCCCGGGGCCGCGAGATCACCGCCGACCTGACCATGCAGCCGCTGGACGACGGGCGTTTGCTGGTCGAG
>DASYEW010000061.1:0-2845 GCA_036498785.1 Steroidobacteraceae bacterium
TGGTGCAGACGCCGAGATCCTGCGCCGTTACGACGAGCCATCGTGGAACAACCCTGTGATGCGGTTTCTCGGGCCTGATGGAGCCGAGCTCCTGCCCAAGCTGGCGGATCGCTACGACGCCCTGGGACTGCACGAAAAGATCACCGCCGTTCTCGAAATGCTCGGCGATGATGTACCCGGCTATTTCCGCTCGTTGGGGCGCGACCTGCTGGTCGAATATGGCCTCAGCAAACGCGTCACATACACAACTCCGTGCTTCTGGTCGGGCGAAACAAGCCTTGCCCAGCATCCGGCGGTAATCACGACCGACGCCGGCTGGGTCGATGGCGAGGAAGTAGTGCAGGTGCATTTCGAACCGCGTGGGGTCTCGCGCACCGATCTGGATTCCTATGCCCGGGCGGAAGGATTCAGCCCGATCGACAGCGGCGGTTTCGAGCTCGACCGTGAGCCGCAGTTCTATCTGCGCAAAATTGCGGCCCGCCATCTGCCTTTGACGCCGGCCCAGCGTACACAGATCAACTTGGCGGTGCCTTATCGCTGTTCGCTCGCGGACGTGCTCAGTCCTCAGCAATCTGCATGGCTTGCCGATCCGCGCCTGCAGCAGTCGAGTGGGGATGAAGCCTATCGCCAGGACATTCGCCAGAGCTGGCCGGCATTGGTGGCGCAGCTTGGTCTTATCGGGAAGGAGCAGTAATCGGGGATGTCTCCACCATCGGCACATGCCGCATCCAAAACACCAGTATGGATTTATGCAGTCACTCCCCTGGCGCTCGCAGTCGTTGTGAGTCCTTTCGTAATCGCAGTCGGTGCGTTGCGCACCCGAGAACACGCGACAGGGAGGACGGTGCCCATCGGTGCCATCACCGCCTTCATTTGGTTCTTCGCTGGACCGATTGGCCTGTATTTCCTTCACAAGCGCTTTCAGTCGACGCGGCGTGCCTAGCGCAAGCAGCAGCCGCGAGACCGTCAGAGTGCCGGCCACCGGAAGTAAATGCTGTGCACAGCGGACGCTTACTGCTGTCGCGCTTCATGTCAACTTGGACAAAACGGTTGAGCCAACAAAGGAGACTTCGACTGCTCAGGCCGCCTCGGTAAACCGCTGCTGATTGGTCATTTTCCGGTGCGCACGGGCCGCAGCGATTCGCCGCGCACGCTCCTCTCGAACCTCTTCTGGCTTGCCGCGGTGCCACGTAGCTGGCGTCATGTAGCCCAGCGTCGCGTGGAGCCGTTCCTCGTTGTAGTGCTGCATCAGCTTCGCCATGATCGCTTCTGCCCGCAAGTAGTTGGTGCCGTAGTCGTTGTCGGTCACATCGCGTACTGTGCCGTTGAATCGCTCCACGATGCCATTTGATTCAGGGTGCCGCGGTCGCGTCTTGATGTCGATGAGGTTGTGCGCCTTGATCACGGCGGCGACGTCGCGGTTGACGAATTCACTTCCGTGGTCGTGCACTATTCGAGGCTCGATGCCTTGATTGGCCTCCAGCGCCGCCTGCAGCTCCGTGGCCACCGATCGCCCGTCGAGTGTCATCAGTAGTCTGTGATGCACGACATACCGGCTGAAGGCATCCACAAAGCTCAGTAGAAAGTAGAACCGAGCAGCCACCCAAACATACGTCACGTCAGTATGCCACTGTTGGTTCGGCGCACTCGGGCGGAAGTGATATTCACCGCTGGATCGCTCCGAGCGCTTCCAGCGCGATAACAGATTCGCCTCGTTCAGCACTCGATAAACCGTGCTTTCCGCCACACAAACAACCTGCGCGTCCACCATCATCCACGTCAACTTTCGATAACCAATCTTCGGATACCTCAGCGCAAACTCGCAGATCGCCGCGCGCTCCTCAGGCAGCGCCTCATACACCCGACAGGGTGCGCCTGGTCGATCCTCCAGACTCTCACGTCGCAGCCACCCGTAGTACACGCTACGCGGTACCCCAAGGGCTGCCAGCGTACGATGCGCTGGCCAGCCGGAACGCTGCTTGGTTTGTTTGACGATACGGATCACTTCGGCCTTGCTCTGTGCTGGGACTCGCGACAGGTCATCCAACCTCAGATCTTTTTTTTCAGCTCCAGGTTCTCTGCCGTTATCTCGGCCACCACGGCGCGCAACCGATCGATCTCCGCCTTGTGCCGCACTTCAGCATCATCTTTGCGAGGTGTTCGCTGCGCATCGCGCTTGAGTGCCACGGCAGAGCCGCCTTGGGCTACCGCGCGCCACCGATACAGCACCGACGGCGACAATCCGTGC
Source organism: Steroidobacteraceae bacterium (assembly GCA_036498785.1). Classification (GTDB taxonomy): domain Bacteria; phylum Pseudomonadota; class Gammaproteobacteria; order Steroidobacterales; family Steroidobacteraceae; genus Steroidobacter. Next base: position 2,249 of record DASYEW010000061.1, read on the forward strand.
CGCCGGCACACCTCGCTCACCGTCACGCCAGGCTGCTCCGCCTCGCGTAAAATCTCGATCTTCTGCTCCGCCGTGAATCGGCGATATTCCCGCTTGCTCATCCACTTCGCCCTCTGTGCGGGCCGCCCGCCGCAGGTCGAAGTCTCTCATTTTCCGCTCAGCCGTTTGTCCGCAAGCCGATGAAGCTACACAACTGCGTTCTGACCTCTACGCTGCATCCTCGTGAATGGAAGGTTGAAATGACCTATCAGCGATTGCGACTGGCTTTCCCTACCGAACTATTGTTGGTCGTAACGCTGTTTCTCGCCTTGCCTGCTCTGGCACATCACTCCTACGCCGCGCTCGACGACACTCGAATCCGTACGCTCGAGGGTACCGTCAGGACTTTCCAGTGGAGCAACCCGCACGTGGTTATCAAGGTGTTGGTGAAACTTGATGACCACGGCGAATCGCAAGAATGGTATTGAGAGTAGCAGCCCTGCGATATTGACTCGGTTCGGGTGGAGGCGAAACTCGATGACGCCCGGTGACCGCGTCCGTGTAATCTGCAATCCGCTGCGCGATGGGTCGCATGGAGGCCGCTTGCATACCCTGATC
>DASYEW010000062.1:0-147548 GCA_036498785.1 Steroidobacteraceae bacterium
CGACACCCTGCCATGGCGTCGAGATTGCGCCGATGAATCACGGCTTGGCGAATGACGAGCGGGGCCGGCTGTCGCGAGCCCTGGTCGTCGACGATCACCCGATCATCACGGATGCGCTCAGCGCCGCGCTGCTCAGCCTGCATGTCTTCGACGGTGTCGACAAGGAAGCGTCGCTTGCAGCCGCCTCGCTGCGCCTGAAGGACGGCGGGAGTTACGACCTGGTGATGCTGGACCTGCATCTCACCGATGCGAACGGCATGCAGGCAATGCAATCGCTGCGGGAAGCTTATCCGGACGTACCGGTGATCATTTTTTCCGCTGACGATTCCAGCGCCACCATCACCACTGCGTTCGAGCATGGCGTGCAGGGCTACATCCCCAAGAGCGCTCCGATGACTGTAGTCATCAATGCCATCCGAATCGTGCTCTCGGGTGGGAATTACATACCGCCGCAGGCGATACGCATGTTGGGTTTTGAGGCGCGCGTACTTCCCGGTAACTCTGCGGAATGCGTGCTGCTGCCCAGCCTCTCACCGCGGCAGCGTGAAGTAATGCACTACGTGCTGCAGGGACTGCCGAACAAAGTCATCGGCAAACGTCTCGGCATGGCCGACGGCACGGTCAAGACGCATCTGAACACCATTTATCGCGTGTTTGCGGTGAACAGCCGGGCGCAGCTCATTCTCAAAGCGCGGGAGACAGGTCTGATCTAGGCAGCCGGACGCACATGCGCGTGCCGCAGCCGGGTGCGGATTTCACGGTGATCTCGTGATTGAGCAGCAGCGCGATGTGGCGGACGATCGCAAGTCCCAGGCCCACGCCGGTGTTCAGCGTGTGCTGCGGATCGGCCAACTGCACGAATTCCTCGAAGATCCGCTCCTGGTCCTGCTGCGCGATGCCCGGCCCCGTGTCGGCAACCATGAGCAGCATATGCTCGCCGTCCAGGTGAGAGCAGACCCGGACCTCGCCCTGCTGTGTATAACGTACTGCGTTACCGACCAGATTGCGGATCATCCGGTCCAGCAGGTCGTAGTCGGACAGCACAGTGCATTCGACCGGTTCGATGGCGAGACACAGTCCCTTGGCGGCGCACAGGGGAACGAATTCGGCCTCGATCTGCCTGAGCAGTTCGACCAGGTTCACGCTGCTCACCGTGGACGCGATCGTGCCGGACTCGAACCTGGAAAGATCCAGCAGGTTGTCGAACAGTCCGCTGGCGACCGTCAGCGCCTTGCGCTGCTGCATCAGTAGCCGATTCGGTTCCGCCGGCAGCTGGTGCAGGGCGAGCGTGTCGCAAAGCAGGCTCGCGGCATACAGCGGTTGGCGCAGATCGTGGCTCGCGGCCGCCATGAAAAAGGACTTTGAGCGGTTCGCCGCCTCGGCCTGCCGCAGGGCATTCAGAGCGGTTTCCTTCTCGTGCTCCAGTTGCACCAGCAGGTCGTCCTTCTCGAAGCGGATCTTGATGTTGTTGTCGAAGGTGCGTTGCGAATTGCGGACCGAGGCGATCATCAGTCCGCCCAGGCCGATCAGGATCACTGCGATCGCGATGCCGTCCACGCCGCGCAACAACCAGTACAGTGCCGGCTGACCCATGAGCAGCGGGGTGGACAGGAGAAACGATCGGTAGTCGTGCGCAAGATTCACCATCGTGCCGGTGCCGTACAGGCACACGAGCAGAGTCATCACGTAAGACGCTATTTCATCGTTCGAGCCGAGCGCGATCCAGATGCCGGCGCCAGTGATCGACTGGCTGGCAATGCTGATCGCAAGAAACTGCCGGTCGAAGCGCTGCAATACCGCCCACGTTGCATCCACAGAGTGCGCTGCCTGCATTGCGACGACATAACGGATCAGCAGCAAACCAGTTGCAGTGAGCAACCATATAGCGAGCAATAAGCCGTTGACGCCACGCCCGAGCAGCAAAATACAAAAGATCGTATTGGCGATCATTGCAACGAAGGCAAAGCCGGCCTGATCGCACCGGGATCGGATCGATCCGCGCAGTACCTCGGTTTCCATGGCGCCGCTGGCGTGAGCTGTCGTCATCCGTGACTCATCTTCACCTGTAGCGAATATCCCTATGCCGCTATGCTGAGCGCCTGTCAGCCGCAGTTCAAGGCGCACTACGGTTTGTCGGAGCAGACTGCCGTTCTCGTATCCTCACTCCATCGGCGGCAGCTATTCCTTATTTGGGTTGAGCAGGTACTTCTCGCCAGTACCGATCCTGCCGTATACAGCAATGGCATCGGGTTGCAGTGCTTCGATCAAGGAGACTTCCTTCGTGTAGTGGCTGGCGAAGGTCGTCTTCAGGTTGGCGGCGACGCGTTCACGCAGCTTCTGTCCGGCGCTGAAGCCGATCTTCTGCAGGAACGGCATGAGCAGCCAGCCTCCGACTCCCCACGCCATGCCGTAGTTGCGCACCAGTTCCGTCGGGCCACGGTCGAGTACACCGTAAATGTAGACCTGCTTGTAAGTCGACGAACCGTAACGGCTGTATTCCTTGGCGGTGCTATTCGCGGCGGCTTCCATGCAGGTAAGTATCTGGCTGGCCAGTTTGCCGCCGCCGACCGCGTCGAAGGCGATGGTGGCGCCGGTCGCCAACAGTGCCCGCGTCAGGTCGTCCATGAACGCAGGGGCGGTGGAGTTGCAAACATACGTGGCTCCCAGCGCGCGCAGAATGTCTTCCTGTTCCTGCTTGCGCACGATGTTCACCAGTTGGATACGATCTTCGATACAGACACGATTGAGCATCTGTCCGAGGTTCGAGGCGGCGGCCGTGTGTACCAAGGCCTTATGTCCTTCAAGTCGCATGGTCTCCACCATGCACAGCGACGTGAGAGGATTGACGAAGGATGAAGCACCGTCGCGGGGCGTGGTCCCCGCAGGCAGAATCAAGCACTGAGCGACCTTGACCGTCCGGTACTGTGCGTACATCGCGCCACCGAGGATCGCAACCGTTTTGCCGAGCAGTGCACGCGCGACTTCGGAACTTCCTGTCCGAACTACAACTCCTGCTCCTTCGTTGCCGACAGGCATTGATTCGCCAAGTCGACCGGCCATGGCCTTCATCGCTTTTTCGGGGATCGAGGCTGTCAGTACCGGGCTGGCAGGCGTGCCGGTCTGTCGCATCGTGCGCATATCGGCGGCGCCGAACAGCAATGCCAGATCGGAAGGATTGATGGGCGCGCCCTCGATCCGCACTGCCACTTCTTCAGGCCCCGGGTCGGGCACCGGCACGGTGATCAATGAAAGCTCCAGCTCGCCGTCCTTCTTCACCAGGGACCGGAGTTGCAGGCCGGTGAGTGGCTGTTCGTTGTGCATTGCCCGCTCCGCTTGGATGTTGCTCTGAGTATAAGAGATCGCGCCTCGGGTCAGGGTGGGGAAGGGCGGGCAAATGACTATTGTCTTAACAACAGACGAGCTTACGCTTATGCGGATTGTTGTCGTTCGTCGATGGCCGTGAAGGCGCGTCCTGTCAGACAGGAGGAGTGAATCATGAGCAAGCGCATGCTCGCATTGAGTGTCGGAGTGCTGGTCGTTTGTGGCGTTGCAATCGCGCAGGTGGCAGAGGCGCCGAAACCGGGAGCGGAGCACAAGGCGATGGAGTATTTCGCGGGTAAGTGGCAGACGGAAGGCGAGATCAAGCCTTCGCCGTTTGGGCCTGGTGGCAAGATGACCAGCCAGGATGTCTGCGAACTGTTCGACGGTGGATTTCAGGTGGTCTGCAGAGGCCGTGGCAGCGGTCCCGCGGGGCCGATGAGTTCGCTGGGTATTCTCGCCTACGACGCAGCTGGCAAGGCGTATACCTACTACGGCATCGACAATGCCGGTACCAGCGAGTTGTCGGCCGGCAACAGAGTGGGCAAGACCTGGGTCTTCACCGCGATTTCGAACATGGCCGGGCATGCGTTCAATTCGCGCTACATCATGGTCGAGTCGTCACCGACTTCGTACACGTATAAATGGGAAACTTCGCCCGACGGTGAGCAGTGGACTCTGATCGCACAGGGCAGGAGCACGAAGTCAGGTTCCTAGGCGAGCATGAAATGGCTAACGCCTGAGAGGGGTGACTTCAGTTCACTGCGCGCTTTCGCTCGCCGCTGTTCGCGACAGATGCGATAGCAACATGGCGATGCCAGTGGCATTCAGGACAGCCGCGAGGACGAAGGCTGCGCCGGGAAAGTGCACGGGTGCGGCCGGCGCGGTGAAGAAAGCGAACGCCTGGGTCATCACCAGCGGGCCGGTGATATTGGCGATGCTGGACAACGAAGCGATCGCGCCCTGCAATTCGCCCTGGGCATTGGGTGGAATCTCCCGGCTCATCAGCGCATTGAGTGCCGGGTACGCGATGGCCTGCAGTGCGCCGATGGCGGTGATGACGAACACCATCCACGGATATGGTGCGAACGCATAGGCGAGGCATGCAAGTGCGGCGACGGTAAGTCCCGCCATGGCGGCCCGCGCTTCGCCGAGTCGCTTCGCAACCTTGCCGGTCAGCCCCATCTGCACCAACGCCATCGCCGCGCCCGTCGCGACCAGCGATAGGCCGATCATGCGGGGTGACCAGTCGAATCGATACGTCATGAAGAACGCCCAGGTACTGGGGTAGACGTTGTTGCCGATCAGGTAGGCAGCAACCACCAGGGCATACAGCAGCACCGCGGGATAGCGCGTGAGCGCGGCGGCCGCGCCGAATGGATTGGCACGCAGCCATGAGTAAGCGCGCCGCCGCTCCAACGGCAGCGATTCGGGCAGGACGAAGTAACCGAATAGAAAGTTCAACGCCGCGAGCGCGCCGGCTGCAAAGAAAGGGGCGCGAGGTCCCAGTTCGCCCAGCAAGCCGCCGATTCCAGGGCCGAGAATGAATCCCAGCCCGAACGCCGAACCCATCATGCCGAATGCCTGGGCGCGTTTCTCCGGCGGCGTTACATCGGCGACAAAGGCGTTGGCGGGAACGTATACGGCACCCGCAATGCCGGCTATCGCGCGACCGATGAACAACCAGCCAATCGTTGGCGCCAGGCCCATCAGCGTGTAGTCGAAACCGTAAGCGAAGAGCGAAGCCAGGATGACCGGTCGCCTGCCGAAGCGGTCGCTCAGGTTCCCCATCACCGGTCCGCAGAAGAACTGCAGTCCGGCATAGGTGACCAGCAGGACGCCAGCCGTTCGCGTCGCCGAGGCAATGTTGGGAGAACCCATGCTCAGCAGCAACTGCGGCAATACCGGCATCACGATGCCGAAGCCGATCGCATCGATGAGTCGGGTGATGAAAATGAAAATCAGCGGATTGCGTCCGGCCGAGATCATGTCACTGTCCTGCCTTGTTGTTGGCCTGGCTGGTCGCTGCAGGATAGCAGCATGGAGGGGTGCTCATTCTGCAAGCGCAGCGGGTAGGCGGCGAAACGTCTTTGTCCGTTCGCCCCTGAGTTCATCGAAGGGTTCGTTCATACTGTCCGCTGCCCAAGCCTCAGGCAGTCAAAGAAGATAGCTCCTCAATGAACTCGCGTCGCATCCTGGCTCTCGCGAGTCTGGTGGTACTGATGATCGTCTGGGGCGGCACCTTCGTGGTCACGAAGGCCGCGGCGCGTGAGATTCCGCCACTCACGCTGGCGGCGTTGCGATTTATCGTTGCCTCCATGGTGCTGGTGCCCATCGCGGTCATGCGCGGCGGATTCAAACGTCTGCCCAGACCCGTACCGCTGGCGACGCTGGTGCTGATGGCACTTAGCGGGACTGCGTTGTTCACGGTCGGATTCAACTACGCGCTGGTCTATGCGTCGGCCTCGCAGGGAGCGCTGATCTACGCGCTGGGCCCTGCTGCGATGGCGCTCGCCGCGGTGCTCTTTCTCGGCGAGTCTCCATCGAAGCGTCGAATCATGGGCATAGCGCTGTCGGTGTGCGGTGTGGCGCTTGTCGTGGCAGCTGGCGAGAAAGACAGCAGCTCACCGCGGCCGTTGCTGGGAGCCTTGTGGATGCTGGGCGTGGTGGTGTCGTGGGCCGGCTATACGGTATTCGCCAAACGGCTTGCCAATGCGGACCAGGTCATCGTGACCGCGTGCGTCGTGGTGATTGGAGCGGTCGTGCTGATGCCGGCGGCGGCTATCGAATTGATGCAATCCCGATCTATGCCACCGCCGCCGTCGCTGCAGGCCTGGCTCGGAGTGCTATTTCTCGGCGTGGTCGCTTCGGCGCTGGCTTACATCGTTTATGGCTACGTGCTGCGCGAGCTCGATGCCAGCCTGGTCGGCGCCTACACCAACCTCGACCCGATCATCGGCGTACTGACCGCCGTGCTGTTTCTCGGGGAAACGCTGCATGGCGGGCAGGTTGCGGGAGGGTTCATCGCGCTGGCGGGAATGTGGCTGGCGGCGGATGAGAGTGAGTAAAGACCAGGGGTGACGGGTGACGAGTGACGAGGAAGAGGGATGCGTTGGTTGCGATGTGACGCGTCTTCTCACGCTCTTGCCCGTCACTCGTCACCTGTCACCCGTCACCCCCTCACTTCATCTTCCTATACACCGACGTGATCGTTACCGTCTTGAGGCGTCCGCCGGATAGCTTCTCGGTGGTGACGAGGCTGCCGTCCTTCGCCAGCGAGTACTCCTCGTCGATCGTGATGCGATTGGCAACGGTGGTGTGCACGGTGAGCTTGTCGCCTTTCCAGGCGGGCGCGACTTCGGCGCTGCCGCGGTCGTCCATGAACGTGATGGAGCTTTTTTCTCCCGGCGTAAGCGTGCGGGTCTGTCGATCGATGTCGTAAACCAAGTGAATGTCCTGCGCAGTCTGCACGATGTCGAGTCGCACTGCCGGCTGCACCAATTGATTCAGCTGCTTGCGCATCTGCTCGGGAGTGGAGTGGGTGCCGCTGGCTGCAGTGCTCTGGCTGTCCTGGCCACCTTGACCGCCGCCCATACCACCGCCCATACCGCCACGGTGGCCGCCACCCATGCCGCCATGGCCGCCGCCCATTCCTCCTCCCATCCCTCCGCCCATTCCGCCTTTCATGCCGCGTCTGCCGCCCGTTGCGCCGGATCCCTGCGCCGATGCGAATGCGTCCGCGAGGATTGCCTGCGAGTCGTCGCTCACCGCGTCGTCACGCTGCCAGTGTCCGGTCAGGTTGATGGGCTCTTTCGCGCGATTGCCCGATGCGCACGCGCCCAGCATGGTGAGCGGGATGAGGCTGGCCGCCACGGCTCGCCAGGTTGGAAAACTAAACGCAGGCATGGGAGCTCCTTGTGTATCCCCCATCCTAGCCGCGGTTTCCCCCTGAACTGTTGCAAAGCGTCGCTGAAGTGTTGCCAATTCTTGCGGATCGCCGCTTTGCGGCAGGCAAGTCATGTCCCGATGCGACATAGGCAGCGGTTGCCGCCAAGCCGCGAGCCGGCCGCCTATTTGGCGTTGCGAGGCTCCACGAAGAGACTCTTGGGCAGCCGCACGTGCACCCCGTGATTGGGCTTGTCGACCAGTTGGGTGATCGCCACGTTTCCGGCAACGCTGACCAACTGGTAGGCCTGGTGCCGCGTCAGGTGCTTCTGCGTGGCGACGAAATCGATCATTTCCTGGATAGCGGTGCGGGTGGCGACAGTCAGGTCCGGGTCGGTTGCCATGCTGATGTAGTCGGTGGCCGTTTCGGCTCGCGGCCAGGTCAGTTTCATGTCCTTGCGCACCGTCAGTTGCAGGCGACCGCGCAACGAGGTTTCGATGGCGGTCTGGTCGACCTCACCATCGCCTTGCGCTGCGTGTCCGTCGCCGACTTCGAACAGTGCGCCACGTGCAAACACCGGGATGTACAGGGTGCTGCCGGCGACCAGTTCGCGATTATCGAGGTTGCCAGCGTGACGACCGGGCGGATTGCTGCTGAGCCGGCCCGCATCCGGCGCTGGCGCCACGCCCATGCTGCCGAAGAACGGCCGCAGCGGGATGACGATGCCTGGCAGGAATTCCGCGGTCATGGCGTGCCGGTCGAGCGTGAAGATCTTTGCCGGCAGCTCGCGGTCGCAATTGTCCGGCAGGAATCCGCTGCAGCCGTTGTAGCCGTAGTCGATCGGCAGTTCGATCGACAAGATCTTGACCTCCAGCACGTCGCCCGGTTCGGCGCCTTGCACGTACACGGGGCCAGTCAGGATGTGGCCACCTGGGCCGCGACGATCCCCGTCTACTTCGGTGACGATGGCCTTGAGCGATGCCTGGATCTTGTCGTCGGGAATGCCTGCGCGCTGCAGGCCTGCCGGTGTATTCGTCAACAGCGTGTCGACATCGATGATGTCGCCGGACGCGATGTTCAATACCGGCTTCGCCTCGGACCAGTAATAACCGTAGGCGACGGTTGCCGGGGTCGCTTCAAGACGATGCGTCTTAGGCGTAGCGCCCTGCACGGCGCAGGCTGCTGTGAGCGCGAGGATTCCCAGGCAGGCGACAACGGGTGTTTGCATCATGACTGCGACGGTAACATTACGCGGCTTGGCGGCAAACCGGTTGCCCGCAAAGGGCACCGGAAAACGAAAGGTCATCCGCGAAATTGACGGTGCTGCGGCAGGCGAGCACGATGGGGGAAGGCGGTCCTTATTGAGCTTTCGCGAAGGTTGTCATGGTTACTCTGGGCTTCAGTCACTATAACCTGCGTGCCTCACGCGAACTGCTGGAGACGTTGCGGGCTTTTTATTGCGATGTCGTCGGCCTGCGTGCCGGGGTGCGTCCACCTTTCAACAGCTTCGGCTATTGGTTGTATGCAGGCGAGCGTGACGTGCTGCATTTGAGTGAGTCTACGGCCGGTGAGGCCAGATCCATCGGTGCAGCACCGACGTTCGATCATGCGGCTTTCAACTGCAGCGGCCGCATCGAGTTCGAACGTAAGCTGGCACGGCTCGGTATCGAATATGAGGTCGCCCAGGTCCCGCTCACCGGACAGGTCCAGCTGTTCTTCAAGGATCCGGCGGGTAATGGCGTCGAGCTCAACTTCGCCGGCGATGAGGCGCGCGGCTGATGTTGAGAGGTGGCTGCTTTTGCGGGTTCGTGCGCTACGTCGCGGTCGGGGTGCCGTTCAACGAATCGAATTGCCATTGCTCGATCTGTCGGCGTAGCAGCGGCGCGCCTTTCCTGGCGTGGTTCACGGTGCCGCTCGATGGTTTCACCGTTGTTTCGGGCGAACCGGCGAGCTTTGCATCGTCGGCCGATGGCGAACGCACCTTCTGCCCTCGCTGCGGCACACCGCTGACTTTTCGCGACCGCCGGCTTGCCGACGAAATCGATGTGACCCTCTGTTCCCTGGAAGATCCGGCAGCCTTGTCACCGCGTGACCACACATTCGTGAGTTCGAAGCTCCCTTGGGTGAAGCTCGCGGACGGTCTGCCGGTGTTTCCATACGCACGTCCGCCGCAGGGCTCGCCGTCGAATCCGTAAGTTCGGCGCGATCGCAACCACAACCATGATCACGGTCACGATCATGGCTTGACGCGCCGGTTACTTGCTCTGCGCCAGCCGGTCCAGGTGCAGCCGAATATGCGCAGCCTCTGCGGCTGTATTTGCCAGTGCGATCGCCTGATCGAATGCAACTCGCGCTTCGTCTATGCGTCCGAGCTGCGTGAGTAGCGAGCCCTTTACGCCGAAGAAATGAAAGTAGCTGCTGAGGCGCGCGCCCAGCGGTTCGATCAGGTCGAGCGCGGCTTGCGGGCCGCTGACCTTGGAGACAGCGACTGCGCGGTTGAGGGTAATGACGGGAGACGGCTGCAGCACTTCGAGAGCTGCATAAAGCCGTGCGATCTCTGCCCAATCGGTATCCTCCGGTCGCGCGGCCCGCGCATGCATGGCGGCGATTGCCGCTTGCACCTGATATGGGCCAGGACGTTTGTGGCGCAGTGCCTTCGCCAGCATCGCCAGACCCTCGGCGATCATCTCTCGATTCCATAGCTGGCGATCCTGGTCGTCGAGCAACACGATGTTGCCTTGTGTATCCAGGCGCGCGGCCGAGCGTGCGTTCTGCAGTAGGAGCAGCGCGGTCAGTCCCATGACTTCCACTTCGCCGGGAAACAGATGCAGCAGCAAGCGCGCTAGTCGAATGGCTTCCTGGCACAAGGCAGTCCGGATGTGGACGTCACCGCCGCTCGCTGAGTAGCCCTCGTTGAATAGCAGATAGATCATTGCCGAGACCGCCGACAGCCGATCCGCGCGTTCCTCTGCGCCCGGTGTTTCGAATGGGACTGCGGCGCTGGCGATGCGGCTCTTGGCTCGGGTGATGCGTTGCTCCATCGCGCTCTCGCTGACCAGGAAGGCGCGCGCGATTTCGCTCACCGAGAGACCCGAGACGATGCGTAGTGCGAGCGGAATCTGCTGGGTTGCGGGTAGTTCGGGGTGGCAGCAGATGAACAACAGCCGCAGGATGTCGTCGCGATACTGCGAGGCATCGAGGCGTTCGGCGAGCGCGCTTTCGGTGTCGTCCAGGTTGGAGATCAGCTCCTCCTCGGGCAGTGTTTCGTGCTTGGTCCGGCGCCGCAGCTCGTCCAGCGTGAAGTTGCGGCCGACGAAGATCAGCCACGCCGCCGGATCGCGCGGTGGTCCGTTGACGGGCCAGGTCTTGAGCGCGCGCAGGCATCCCTCCTGGAATGCCTCCTCGGCGGTATCCAGGTCGCGGAAGTAGCGCAGCAGGGCCCCGAGCACCTGCGGGCGCGCGGACGTGAGAGCAGTATTAATCCAGGCGTTGTCGATCACGGGGTGAGAATACGGTCAGTTTCTGGTTGGCGGGAGGCTTTTGTATAAGACGCAGGAGGGGATGAGGGGCCGACAGGAGGGGGAAGAAAGAGGGCAGGGAGAAGGGGATGAGTGACGGGTGACGCGTGACGGGGAAGAAGGCGGGTGGGCGACTCTCAACCGCTAACCGCTAACCGCCAACGGGCTACAGGCTACAGTTAGAGGGTTGGAACGAGAACGGTATGACAGCGGAAAAAAACACACTACTTGGAGGTGATTCGCCAGGTGCGCCCGCATCTGCCGCGCCGGGCAATTTCGGCATTCTACGGCAGATTCCCGGCAGCATCTGGGCGTTGGGGTTTGTCAGCCTGCTCATGGATGTCTCCTCGGAGATGATCCACAGCCTGCTGCCGCTGTTCATGGTTTCCGCGCTCGGTGCCAGCGCATTCCTGGTGGGATTGATAGAGGGTGCGGCGGAGGCGACAGCGCTCATCGTCAAAGTGTTTTCCGGTGTCCTGAGTGATTACCTCGGCAAGCGCAAATTGCTGGCGGCGATCGGCTACGCATTGGGAGCGTGTTCAAAGCCGCTGTTCGCAATTGCACCCGGATTGGGCCTGGTGCTGACCGCTCGCCTGCTGGATCGTGTAGGTAAAGGTATTCGCGGTGCGCCACGAGATGCGATGGTTGCGGACCTGGCGCCGGCGCATGTACGAGGCGCGGCATTCGGATTGCGGCAATCGCTCGATACGGTGGGAGCGTTCGCCGGACCGCTACTGGCCGTCGCGCTGATGATTGCGTGGCAAAACGATTTTCGCGCTGTGTTTGCGGTTGCCATCGTGCCAGGGATGCTGGCGGTTGCTTTGCTCGTGTTCGGAGTGCGGGAACCGCAGCGCCACGTTGGCGAGAAGCGTGTGAATCCGATTCGCCTGGATAACCTGCGCCGGCTGGGTCCGGCGTATTGGTGGATCGTTGCGCTCGGCGCCGTATTCACGCTGGCACGATTCAGCGAGGCTTTCCTGGTACTGCGCGCGCAGGGCGGCGGAATGCCGGTGGCATGGATACCGCTGGTGATGGTCGCGATGAACGTCGTCTATGCACTGAGTGCCTATCCGTTCGGCAAGCTCTCGGACCGGATGAGTCACGGCAAGTTGCTCGCGTTGGGCCTGGTCGTGTTGATCGCGGCCGATGCGGTGCTTGCCTATGACAATCACTGGAGCGTTGTGCTGTGCGGCGTGATGTTGTGGGGCTTGCACATGGGCATGACGCAGGGGCTGCTCGCCGCGATGGTTGCGGCTGTCGCGCCAGCAGATCTGCGAGGCACGGCGTTCGGATTCTTCAACCTGATGGGCGGCGCGGCCCTGCTTGCCGCCAGCGTGGTCGCCGGCCTGTTGTGGGACCGCTTCGGCGCCAGTGCGACTTTCCTTGCCGGCGGCGCCTTCTGTGTGTTGGCGTTGCCGGTCATCTGGGCCGCCGGGAAATACTCGCGGAGCTCGCCGGGTGGGCAGGGCTAGCTCTGGCTTCGCCGTCGTGCTGCTGCTCGTGCCCGCAGCAGCTTCCGGCTATTGCCGCGTCAACAATCGACCACAAACAATCGTCCAATAGGTCACTGTCGGCGCATGCCCCATTCGAGTCTGCTGCACGTCTTGCACGGGGGTGTGGTGCGGTGGGACGATGAAACCGACGCTAGATCCCCTCTTACGTGAGCGTGGTAACCGGCGTGGGCAGGCAGTTCGAATCGGTCCAATCGACGCGGCAGGGCCTGCGGGTGCAGATGCTCGGTCCGCTGGCCGTCTTTCGGGATGGCGTTGCGTTGGCTCTTCCCGCGTCACGCAAGGCCCGTGCCCTGCTCGCGTATCTGGCGCTTGCGCCGCGGCCGCTGCAGCGAGCCGAACTCTGCGATTTGTTATGGGACGCGCCCAGCGATCCGCGCGGTGAGCTGCGCTGGTGCCTCAGCAAGATCCGGGGCGTGCTCGATGAGCCGGAGCGCCGCCGGGTGCAGGCGACGGCCGATACGATCGGCCTGAATATGGGCGATTGCCATATCGATACCGTCGAGATCGTGCGGGCGACCCAGGCGGGCATGGCAGAGATTGCACCCGAGGCGCTGCGTTCGCTGATTGCGCTGTTCGGCGGCGAATTCCTCGATGGGCTGCAGGTGGACCGCAATCCGCATTTCGCCAACTGGCTGGTCGCGCAGCGGCGGCGTTTTCGCGCCAGCCACATCGCTGTCCTGGAATGCCTGGTCGGCAAGCTTGAGCCGGGGTCCGATGAATTGTTACGCAGCCTGGAGCAATGGCTGCAGCTTGCACCGTTCGATCGGCGGGCGCACGAGATGCTGCTCACTACCCTGGTCGGTTGCGGCAGAGCTCGCGAAGCGGAGGAACAACTGGCGGCCACGATTCGGCTCTTCGACGCGGAGGGCCTCGACTGGCTGCCGATCCGCGAGTCGTGGCGTGCGGCGCGCGCACGCGAGCGCGCAGCATCGGCCCTGACAGCGCCCCCGACATCGACGTCGGCAGCGGAAAAGCCTCGCCCCAGCGTTGTGGTGCCCACCGCACCTGCCGTTGCATCGGCGGCTCTGGATCCGCCATCAGTGCCGCGTCGTGCATCCATCTGCGTGATGCCGTTCGTCGACCGGACTTCCGGCGCCGCGGTGCGTGGTGGATTGGCGGACGGACTGGCCGACGACATCATTACGCGCCTCGCGAAATTGCGTTCTCTGTTCGTCATCGCCCGCGGCAGCGTTTTCGCGCTTGATGACCGCGACGTGGGGCCACAGGACGCGGGCCGGATGCTGAATGTCGATTACGTGGCGAGCGGATCGGTGCGGCGCTATCGCGATCGCATTCTCGTAGTCATCGAGCTGACCGAGACACGCACCGCCCGGGTGGTGTGGGCGGAAGACTTCGATTACCTGCTGGATGACGCTTTCCTGGTGTTGCACGAAATCGGCAATCGCATCGTGGCGTCGATCGCCGAAGAGATCGAAGCGGTGGAACGCAATCGGGCGATTCTAAAACCGCCGAGCTCGCTGGATGCGTGGGAGGCATATCACCGCGGGTTGTGGCACATGTATCGGTTCAACGGTGCTGACAACGACCAGGCCGAACACTTCTTCCACATGTCGGCGCAGCTCGATCCTACTTTCGCGCGCGCCTATGCCGCGTTGTCGTTTACTCATTTCCAGAATGCATTCCTGCATCGTCCTGCACAGCGTGCGGCCCATACCGACCAGGCCTTCGAAACCGCGGGCCGCAGCCTGATGGCGGACGATCGCGATCCGGCAGCGCACTGGGCGATGGGGCGTGCCCTGTGGCTGCGCGGCAACCAGGAAGAGTCGTTGCTGGAACTGGAGCGATCGGTGGACCTGAGCCCGAACTTCGTGCTGGGCCACTACACGCTGGCATTCGTGCATTGCCAGTCGGGTAGTGCGCAGGCGGCAATCGGATCGTCGGACCACTCGCGGCGCCTCAGCCCATTCGACCCGTTGCTATTCGGCATGCTCGCGACCCGGGCATTTGCACACGTGCGGCTCGGCCAGTTCGCCGAGGCGGCCGATTGGGCCGTGAAAGCGGCGGCACGTCCCAACGCCCACATCCACATTCTTTCCATAGCCACCCACTGCCTCGCCGCGGCCGGCAGGCTGGATGAAGCGAATGCCTTCGCCGCGCTGATGCATCGCCGCGATCCGAACTACGGCAGCGCCGATTTTCACGCCGCTTTCAGGCTCTCCCCGGACATGGAGGAACTGTTCCGGCGCGCGGGCAGCAAGGTCGGGTTCGTCTGAGGGCGGGCTATGCTCTCACGTTCGGACTACGCCACTTTCTCCGGATGCATTGCATCGAGCAGCAGCGCGCGTAATTGCGCCTGAGAGACGGGTTTGGTCACGACCGAATCCATTCCTGCTTCCAGACAGCGTTCGCGATTCTCCGCGGTTGCATCGGCAGTGAGTGCGACAATGCAGGCACGTGACCGCGCCGTCGCACGTTCGAGCGTGCGCAGTTCGACCGTAGCCGCCTGTCCGTCCAGCACCGGCATCTGGCAGTCCATGAAAATCACATCGAAGGGCCGCGCTGCTGCCGCTGTGACGGCCTGCGCGCCGTTTTCCACCGCAGTTACCCTGCAGCCCATGGTCTCGATCATTTCAGTCAGCAGTTCGCGGTTGATCGCGTTGTCCTCCGCAAGCAGCACGACCGGTGAGCGCGCG
The DNA here is from genome assembly GCA_036498785.1 of Steroidobacteraceae bacterium. GTDB lineage: Bacteria > Pseudomonadota > Gammaproteobacteria > Steroidobacterales > Steroidobacteraceae > Steroidobacter. The sequence goes on from DASYEW010000062.1 coordinate 14,891, forward strand.
AAGAATAATCGCGACCCGGTACGCGACTCCATGTTTTGGGTGCCTTGGGTTTCCTGTGCGATCGACAAGGCAGGCAGTGCATCGGCGCGTTGCAGCCGCACCGTAAACCAGAAACTGGATCCCTGGCCGACGGTGCTCTGAACGCCGATCTTGCCATCCATCAACTCGACCAGGCGTTGCACGATGGCGAGTCCCAGTCCGGTGCCGCCGAAATTCCGCGCCGTGCTGGCTTCGGCCTGCATGAAGGGCTTGAAGATCCGTTCCAGCGCCTGCGGCGGGATGCCTGTGCCGGTGTCGGTGACGGTAATGCGCAACTCCAGGTCGTGCACCTGCGAGCTGGCAAGTACGCAACCGATCGTCACCGAACCGCGAGCGGTGAACTTGACGGCGTTGCCGAGCAGGTTGTTCATCACCTGGCGCAAGCGCAGCGCATCGCCGACGACGAGCGGCGGTACGTTGCCGTCGACCAGCGTGACGAAACCGAGTGACTTGCCCTGCGCGGCAGCGATGAACGGCGCACTCACGGTCTGCAGCAATTCCACGGGTGAAAACGGCGCGGCTTCCAGCTGCAGCTTGCCCGACTCGATCTTCGCAAAATCCAGCACATCGTTGAGGATTCCCAGCAACGAGCGTGCCGAGCGCAGCAAGGTTTCGCACAGATGCCGCTGCTTCGGATTGAGGTCGGTACGCTGCAGTAGTTCGCACATGCCCAGCACGCCGTTCATGGGCGTGCGGATCTCGTGGCTCATCGTCGCCAGGAATTCGGATTTCAGCCGGTTAGCCTCGATGGCGGCATCGCGGTCCTTGCACAGCGCCTGCTGCTGCTCGATCTGGTCGAGCATCGCGTTGATGGAGCGGCTCAGGATGAGGAATTCGCCGGTAGCGTACTGGTCGTCGATGCGCTCTGCGGTCGATCCGGCAGTGCCGATGCCGCTGACCGAGCTGGCGAGCTTTTCGATGGGCACGACCACGCGCGAGCGAATGAACAGCAGCCCGCCGACGTAGAATGCCAGCGCCACCAGGATCGTCACGATCAGCCGGTAGATGCGGGCTTCGTCCATCGTCGCCTGCAGCGGCCGGTCCAGGCGGACATGCAATACCGCCACGGGTTTACCCCACAGGTCGGTGAGGGTCGTGTGCCCGTTGATGACACCCTTGCCGAGATACAACACATCGCCGCCTTCCAGTTCCTGCAGATCGACATCCTCGGTGTTCGGTGATACGGGATGCGAGATGCCAACCGGCTCCACTGTCAGCGGGGCGGACACGATACGGCTGAGCGAGGCCACCAGCGTATCGTTCAACAGGCGACCCATGATGAGCCTGCCCTTGGGCGACTGCGCTGCCAGCGAGTCGACCACGGGCTGCGAGGTTACGACCATCGCTCCGACCGACGTCATGACCAATCCCGACAGCGTTTGGCTGCCGCGGCTCAACGCGCCGTCTCCCTGGCTCAGCGTGAGCAGGTCGGCCGGCGCGTCCTGCAGTCCGGAGGCGGGATTGAGCAAGGTCTTCGCATACAGAGCGCGGCCGTACTCGTCGACGATGATGACCAGATTCAGGCGCAGGCGACGCAGCGACTGCACGCTCAGGTTGTCCGTGAGGAAGTTCGGATCGCGATGGCGCACGAAATTGTAGGTGGCGTCCCAGTTCGACCAGTCGCCGCCGGTTGAGTCGAGGTCTTCCTGCAGTGCCTGCAATGCCTGGCGGGCGCTGTGCAGATGGTCGGAAGCTGTCTTGGTCTCCGCTTTCTCCAGCTCGCGCGTGACGAAAGTGCCCGCGAAGAAATACTGCGCGCCGCACAACAGCAGGAATCCGACGCACAGTGCGATGAGCACCGTGCGCCGCAGGCTGTTGGACGTGGATAGGGAGGGGTTTTGCATCGCCGCTTGCCTGGGGGGAATGGGCACATTCAACGCCGAATTGCTACGCGGATCCACGACGACCACGGCAATTACCGGTGTCGTTGCCTTGTCCCGGCCGCGGATTCGCGAGTTTCAGCCTCCGGCGTAGCAGGCCCTCATCCGATGCCTTAGGGGCAATTGCTAGCCATGCCGAATCCGCATGGCCGGGACCAGCTTCGGTATGGGCGCTTTTCGTGCGGGCGTTCAGGGGTATGGCCAACGGCTTTGACGGTTCGTTGCGGGATGCGGAAGGTCATCCGCTGCTGCGTGGCGCCGGTATGGCACTGGAGACCCAACATTTTGCGGATAGCCCGAACCGTCCGGAATTTCCATCGACGGTCCTCGCGCCGGGACAGACTTTCCGTGCCACCACGGAGTATCGGTTCGGAGTGATGAAGCAACCGGCAATGCAATGAGGAGGGGATGAGGATAGAGGAGCGCGTCGCCATTGCCCCGCGTTGTCGTTGTTCGTGCCCAGTTGCGATCCCGTCTTCGCCGCCGGTCACGCTTTGATTGCAGCGACTCCTTTACAATGACTGCCGATGCAGTCCCATTCTTCCGAACAATCTCATCGTGTCGTTTCCGGCATGCTCATGGGCGCCGCGGGCGCCATCGCTTTCTCGGGGAAGGCGATCATCGTCAAGCTGGCTTATCGCTATGGCGTGGATGCCGTTACGGTCATCATGTATCGCATGCTGTTTGCGCTGCCGTTGTTCCTGCTGCTGTCGTGGTGGGCCGGGCGAGGCAAGCCGCCGCTGGCCTGGCGCGATTGGCGGACACTGATCGGTCTGGGATTCAGCGGCTATTACCTCGCGAGTTTCCTGGATTTTGCCGGGCTGGAGTACATCACGGCCAGTCTCGAGCGCCTGATCCTGTATCTCAATCCAACAGTGGTTCTCGGTGTCGGCCTGCTGCTGTTCAAGACCGAGGTGACGCGCCACCAATGGCTTGCGCTGGCGGTGAGCTACGTCGGTGTGTTCGTGGTCTTCGGCCACGACGTCAGTGTCAGCGGGCCTCATATCGTGCTGGGTGCCGCATTGGTGTTCGGTAGCGCGGTGAGTTATGCCCTGTACCTGGTATTCAGCGGTGAAGCGGTCAAGCGCCTGGGTGCGTTGCGACTCACGGGGCTCGCCACCAGCGTGGCCTGCGTGTTTTGCATCACGCAATTCTTCGTTCTCCGGCCGGTCGCGGCAATGGTCGTCGCGCCGCAAGTGATCTGGCTGTCGATCCTCAACGCCACCCTGTGCACGTTCCTGCCGGTGCTGCTGGTCATGCTCGCCATCGAACGGGTCGGGGCCGGGGTTACCTCGCAGACCGGACTGATCGGACCGCTGTCGACGATTATTCTGAGTGTCGTGCTGCTTGGGGAACCATTCACGGTGTGGATGGCGATCGGTACGGCGCTGGTGCTGGCGGGCATCTGGCTGCTCACCCGGCGGAAACGGGCGAGCGTGTCGGCTACCGGATAAGATGCCGCCGCGTCGACTTTGGCGCGACTGGCACATCTGGAATCGCCATGAAGTTTGAGTACCTCTGTGTCGCTGTCGTTGCCGTGTTCTGGGGTGGCTATCCGCTGGTGGCTCGCTCCGCCGGTATCGGCGCGCCGATAGGTGCACTGGTGATGACGTTCTCCGGGTTGGTCACGATCGCAGCGGCCACCGCATGGCAAGGCGTTGCGGTACGGCCATCGCTGTCGGAATTCGTCAAGCTGGGCGTGGCTGGCATCATGATGGGCATCGGATTGCTGGCCTTCAACGCGGTGGCCAACAGCCGGCGATTCGATGCATCGGTATCGATCCCGATCATGGATACCACCATGCTGTTGGCCACGGTGATGGCCGCGATTGTCTTCTTCGGCGAGCCGATCACGGTGAAGAAAGTAGCCGGTATCGGACTGCTGCTGGCAGGTATCCTGGTGCTGAAACCGGAGTAGGCGCAGGGTCTTCCCTGCCGTGGCATCGCCCGACCGTACGCAGAAGCTTTACTCTCGCGTCAGGTTTCTTCCCCGGTCCTGCCGTGACCCTTCAGTTCAATGGACTGGCGCACATTTTTGCCCCAAAAAAGCCTCCTATTCGGTGATTTGCGCCACCGCTTTGTCATGCCCGAGCGGGTACCATGGCCAGGTCTGAACGGTGGCCGGCGCTAGCCTTCGGGCTGGATTGGGCAACTCACGAGGCTAGGGTATGAACGGGGTCGAGGCAGATGTAACGAGGCGGCGTCGCGAGTTGGTCCTGCTCAGTGCACTGCTGGCCTGGTGTCTGGCGCTGGTGGGTGCACGGACAGTGCATACCGATACCGACTATTTTCTGTTCCTGGTCTGGAACCTGTTCCTGGCCTGCGTTCCGCTCATGATGTCGCGCCTGCTGCGTGCGGCGCATCAACGCAAAGCTCCGGACATCGCCCAATTGATGCTGGCGGTAGTGTGGTTGCTGTTCCTGCCGAATGCTCCTTATCTTCTTACCGACCTGGTGCATTTACAGCAGGGCTCCCCGATCCTTTACTGGTACGACCTCAGCATGCTGCTCTCATGCGCCGGTACGGGGCTGTTGCTCGGTTACCTGTCGCTGTTCGACGTGCATAAGGTCTTCGAGGAGCGTTTCGGTAGCAGGTCCGGTTGGACGGTTGCGATAGTCGCGCTGCTGCTCTGCGGTTACGGGATCTATCTTGGCCGCGTAATGCGCTGGAACAGTTGGGATGTGATCGCGAATCCGCGCGGCCTGTTCGGCAACATCGCCGACTTCCTGTTCAACCCCACCGCACATATCCGGATCTATGTGCTGAGCGGCATCATCAGCGCCGGCTTGTTGCTCGGCTACGCAATATTGCACTCGATGACGTGGGTTCGCGGCCGGCACGCGAAAGACTGAGTAGGGAGTCAAGACGCGCTCTTGCTGTCACCAGGCGTTCACTGGTCAGCGCTGAAGCGAGTTACGGCGTCGAACACAAGTTCGTTGCCGCTTGATCGAGTCGGGTGAAAGCCGGTGCCGGACGATTGATCGCGGTGCACCGGTGCGGTCCATTGGCTGCGGCGCACGCGATGGTGATGTCGCGCGTCTGCGGTTCATTCTTGTTGACGCAGCGTACGTCGTAGGTTGTCGACCCTGCCACGAACTGCCGGCCATCGGCCCGCAGATACCAGGTGTCGCCGCTGAGGGCGGCAGTTCGCAACACTCGCTGACGACAGTCTTCGCTGGCGCCATCCCGGCAGTAGCGCGATTCGCAGTCCACCAGCGATCCTGCTTCGCAGGCCATTTCTGCCTGACGCTCGTGCTCACGCAGCAGGTTGGGTCCACCACCCTTGGTCCACTTCGTACATGCGGCGTCGTCGCCTGCATCGCAGAGCTTCAATAGCTGTTGCAGTTCGGCTGCCGGCCTGGGAGTGCTGAGGGGTGTTTTGGTGCCGGCCTTGTTGGTGCCGGTCGTGTTACTGCCAGCTTTGGCGGCAGTCTTTTTCGGTGCTGCCCGTTTGCCGGTGACAATGCCCTTGACCGTCTTTGCGTCGGGTCCGCATTTCTTGTCCGAGAAGACACGCGAACCATCGGCACCGGGGCATTCGTAGATCTGGGCCGTCGCTACGCGGTATAGCGGCATGGCCAGCAGGCCGAACAGCAGTATCCAGCATGGATTCAGCGCCCAACCCCCGCCAAACCGCCCGATCGACTTCCCCATCACTCTCCCCGATCTCATTGACGCTCCTGGAAGCGCACATGGATGGGATCGAATCCTACACTGGGGCGGAGGTGGGTCGTGACGACTGCCGTCACGCTGCCGCTAGGCTGTTTGGTGAGGGTTTTTGCCGGTGCGTTCCGGTTCTATGCGACCAGCGAGTTGTGTTCCGCATTTTCATGGAACTGCTGCAGGCCGTAGGACGGACACCAGTCCGCGAGTGTCGTCATACACGTGCGATACACGCGATTGCATTGGTCGACCAATCCGGGGTCGACGAAGGGAATATCCGCAGCCTGTGTCAATGGCCTGTGCGACACCGTTCCGGCCTGAAGTCGCTCTGACGTATCGCCGTGACTCGGCAATCCGCTCAGCCGGTGCAGGCGGTAGCGAGGCTGCAGCGGGGTGCTGAGGTCGAGAAAACAGGTGATGTGTTTGAGCAGCGGCGCCGTGTCGTCAACCAGCGCTTCGGCTGGAAACACGAAGGCACGGGTCTTCATGTGAACACCTATAGCGGTCAGCCAGGTGAGTCGCTCGCAATAATATTCCGCAACACTGGCCGGCGAACCGTACCAGGACATGTTTGGATGCTGGGCATTCATCCGCAATATGCTTTGTATCGTCGCTGCGGGATTGCGCACGAAGATCAGCGAGCGCAGCCGTGGCGAATAACGCAGATCCTTGGGGATCAGCATGAAATTATGCAGCAGCTTGTCGAGTAGGTAGCGGCCGCGCGGCCACTCGCCGGTTGCGCTAGCTACGCGCAAGCGCAATCTAACCAGGTCGGAACCCTTGCGGTATTTGAGATGCGTTTCCGTATAGCCGCAGATATCCGTATGCGAGCCGAGCACATGACTGAGCACCGTCGAAAACGAGCGCATATGCGAGAACAGAAAGACGTACTCGCGTGGCCACAAATGTAATGTTGGTGCGGACATGCCTGTTGGGCGTTCGCCGGAACGATGCCTAGTCGCGGTCGAACTTGAGATGTGCAAATGCAGAACCAGCGCGGCATTGAACACGGCACGGCAATGTGCGGTTGCAAAGAAATGTAACTGCGCAAACTGCGCCACAGCGTGTACGGGGCCGGGCGATACAAGAATCGACTACTCGACGTCGCGCGCGGAACGCAGCTTAAACTGCTTATTTTCCCGTAATGTTCCAGCGTGCGATGTATCGCAATGCGACACGAGCGGCATGGGTGCCAGCCGCAGAGGGATTCATGGCGGGCCGATTCTAAAAATTATTTCACCGCTGCCGCTGCTTGGGGATGTCGCGAATACGGCGTTTATGAAAATTATTTTATGCCGGGGACTACTTCGGCATGTCGGGACAGACATAGGGAGCCGACGCGGCGGCGAAGTACTGATCGTGATCCTGGCCGGAGATGTGCAGTACGAGCTGATCCTTGTTGGGCATGGAAACTTCCGCTTCAATCGGGATCGTATCCTCGAGCCAACGAATCCGTTCGCTATTACCGCCCCATTTCGACAGCCGATAGGTCTCGAAGCACGAGTCCATCAGCAGCGTGCGATCGGGCAGGAACACCAGCATGGCTCCGCGCGCGGATCCCCGCGTCGTCGCCATCCACACCTTGCCCACGAAAGGTGGATCCGCTTCCGCCGTGGCGCCAGCAGTCTGCTCGGCCGCGGCGGTTGTCGTTGCTGTGGGTGTGTGTGTAGAGCCGCTGCACGCGCCAAGCGCAAATGCGAACAGGCCTAACAACACGCCTGGTTTGTTCGCCATCGGTTGGTCGGTAATGAGTTCGCGGATCGTGAGCCTGTTCATCGGGGCACCTCGTAAGACAGATGCAGGGCAACGTTACATGATCTCGCAAAGTCCGCAGGGCACGCAAAGGACTTCGGCATATTGGCGTGGGTGGCGCTTTCTCGGCGGCTATTCGTATTCCTGAAACCTGGCATTGCCCGGCAACGACACACCTTGCATGAAATCCCATGCGGCCGGATTCACCTGATCGGCAACATCCAGGTAATCATGATCGTGGCGCGCAATGATCGTGATCAACACCGGGTGGCCGGCCTGTTTCAAAGCCGCCTCGGTCTGCCTCACCGAGCCCACGGAAAAAAACGGATCGCGATTGCCGACGAAGATGGCAATGGGGATCTTGCGCTTGGCAAACCGCAGCGCCTCGAACTCCCGGCGTTCGCGCCAGGCGCCCGCATGAATGGCGGTGGCGGCAAAGAACTCCGATTCGAGAGCGGAGAGGGTGAGCGCATAAACCGCACCGGCGGACTGACCGAACAGGTAGATCCGCCGCGTGTCGATGGCATGTGCGGCGGCCACGGCCAGCACCAGGTCGCGGAACATTGCGGGGCTGTCATCGTGAAGTTTCCAGAAGCGGATGTCGGTCGAGTTCGGGGCGACGATCACGAACTCCTGCTGCGCAGCCAACGCGAGCCAGGGCTTGATGATGCCGTTGCCTCGGCCACCGGACCCATGCAGCACGACAAGCAACGGTGCTGCGTGTTCGGCGGTCAACGCAGGAGCGAACTCATAGTAGGTTCGTTGTGCGCCCTGCGATTCGAATGTCTTCTCCAGGGCCGCCAGTTGCTGTGGCGCTTCACTCGAGGGCGACCCTGAGGGCGTTTCTGCAGACAACCCTAGGGATAGCGGACCGAGCTGTTCCCCATCATGGCTCGCAGCCGCGTTCGCGGACATCGCCGCACATGCCCACAACAGTGCACCGAGCAGCAGCCCGGACGCGTTCATCGCATAGGTCTCGGCTGACTTCTCTGGTCGGCGGCAGCAGCGGCGCTGGCCGTAGCGGCCTGGCGGCCTGATTCAAGCAATGATTTCTTGGCGTCTTCCACCGTGAACGAAGCGTCGCCGGCGTTGCTGGCGATGGCACAGAGCAGGAATACCGCAGCGCCCGGCTTGCCCTTGGCCACGGGTGCGGACAGTTTCAGTTTGTGATGCTCGAAAGTCGCGCGCAGCCCTTCGGCAGCCAAGCGTGGCGCGTTGCGTTCGCGTTTGCCGGCAGCCGGCTTGGCATCTGCGACGCAGCGCTCGGCGGCCTGTTCGGCCTGAGCCAGCCAGGCCAACACATTCTTGCTTTCTGCGTGCGCGAGGACCGGCGAACCGTAAAGGGTCGTGCCGATCTTGTTGAGCGCGTCGTGCTCCGCGACCTCCCCGTTCTGTTTCTGCGCCTGTCGGAGCCACCCTGCGAGTGCAGCCGCATGTTTATGAAAGGCACGCAGCGACTGGCGTACGGCGCGGGCGCGTGGTCCCAGGTCCAGCGCGTGTTCCCGGCGATAGCGATCGGCAATATTGGCGATGTGCTGCACGAAGTCGTCCGCATCCTTGACGCTGCGGGCCGCTTTTTCGAGCGATTTGCTGGGCTTCTTTCTGCGGGGAGTCATGAATGGTTCCTTGCGGCAATCCGGCGGCAAAGCGTGCGAGCGGCGCACTGCCCTGCCGGCTTCTGGTCCGCAAGGAGTCTACAGCCTGGAGGAACGAAGTGATCGGCGATCGTCGCGCGTCCTTGCCTCGCAAGCCACGACCTGAGGCTTGTCGGTGCGGACTATTGCCCGGCGAGCAGCCTGCGTTCCGCCATGACTCGCGCCGTTCCCGACGCCGGATGAGCTGCGCCCTGTCCGGTTTTCGGCGGCGCATGCTGGCGCATCAGTGTGCTCTTGCCGAACAGCGACTCGATCAGGTCGACGGCGAGTTCGGCCGTTTTGTTACGCACATCGAGTGCGGGGTTCAGTTCCATGACATCGAGCGAACCGAGACGGCCGGTATCGGCGATCATCTCCATGCACAACTGGGCTTCGCGGTAGGAGGGGCCGCCCGGGACAGTGGTGCCGACACCCGGTGCAATTTCCGGGTCCAGGAAGTCCACATCGAAGCTCACATGTAGATGCGTGTCCGCATCCAGGTCTTGCAGCGCGAGTTCCATCGTGCGGCGCACGCCGATCTCATCGATGTAGCGCATGTCGAAAACTTCCAGGCCCTGTTCATGAACGAAGCACTTCTCGCCGGTGTCGACGCTGCGGATGCCGATCTGGCGGATCCAGGACGGGCTGATGGCCGGTGCGTGACCGCCAATGCCGATCAGCTCCGGCGGTCCGAAGCCGCACAGGCACGCTACCGGCATGCCATGGATGTTGCCGCTGGGAGAGAGCTCGCTGGTGTTGAAATCGGCATGCGCATCGAGCCAGAGAATGCGCAGCTTGCGGCCTGAATCGCGGCAGTGACGCGCCACGGCGCTGATCGAACCGATTCCCAGGCAATGGTCCCCGCCGAGCAGGATGGGCAGGTGTTGCTGGCTCAGTTCCGCATGCATCGCTTCATGCACCTGGCGATTCCATTCGACGACCTCGGCGAGGTGGCGGTAACCGTTCACCGGTGGCAGCCAGGGATTGCCGGGCCCAGTGAGATTGCCACGATCGAGGACTTTGAGTCCCCGCGCCACGAGCGCCTGCTGCAGCCCTGCGACGCGCATGGCCTCGGGACCCATGGAGGCACCGCGGTCGCTTGCGCCCACGTCCGTTGGCGCACCGATGAGGCTGACGATACGTGGACGCTGTTTGCTCATGCACGTGCTCCGGCGGCGATGGAACGTTTCTCCACCGATGTTGCTGCGGATTCATGAGCGAGCGCACCGAACAGATCCTTCGGATCGTCCATGTCCGGCACCAGGTCGAGTTCATGCTTCGTGCCGCGATGCTCCTGGTGCAGTCGATGCAGATAGCGCAGCGCGGAGAAATCCTCCAGTGCGAAACCCACCGAGTCGAAGATCGTCACGTCGCTATCGCTGCTGCGAACAGGCGTCTTGCTGGTGAGTACATCGGCGAACTCGGTAACCGCAAACGCGGCATCCATCTGCTGGATTTCGCCTTCAGCCCGCGACTGCGGCTCGTACTCGACCACGACGCGTGCATCGCGCCTGCGCAGGATATCGGCGTGCAATTCGGTTTTGCCCGGGCAATCCCCGCCGACGGCGTTCAGGTGCATGCCGGGTTCGATCATCTCGGGGGTCAGGATGATGGCGTTACGTTTGTCGGCAGTCACTGTCGTCACGATGTCGGCGCCGCGTACGGCTGCGGCTACAGAATCGCACCGTACGACGCGCAGGCCGGCGAGCTGCAACGCGGCGAGATTGCGTTCGAGCTTGGCGGTCGCAGCCGGATCGGTATCGAACAAACGCACTTCACGAATGTCGAGCATGCGGTGAAACGCAATCGTCTGGAATTCGCTCTGGGCGCCGTTACCGATCAACGCCATCACACGGCTGGAGCGCTTGGCCATCCAGCGCGCCGCAAGCGCCGACATCGCTGCCGTGCGCAGTGCCGTTGTGAACGTCAGTTCGGAAAGCAGCAGGGGATAGCCGGTGTCCACGTCGGCCAGCACGCCAAACGCCGTGACGGTCAGGAGTCCCGCCGCGGTGTTCTTCGGATGACCGTTGACGTACTTGAATGAATACAGTCGTCCGTCGCTGGTGGGCATCAGCTCGATCACACCCACGGATGAGTGGATGGCATGCCGGGCCGATTTGTCGAACTCGTTCCAGCGCCGGTAGTCGGCTTCGATCTCGGCCGCGAGCCCCTCGACGAACCGGGCAGGGCCGACGCGGGTCACCAGTTCCTGGACGCGTTCGATGCCAATGTAATGGACCATGACGGAAGCTCGACTGAAGGGAAGTGTTAGGCGCTAGGCGCACGGGCTCTGCCGGAGATAAGTCGCCAGTTTTGGCGCAAATCCGGCTAATGAATAGCCAGAAAACTGGTCAGAAAGCAGGGCTCATTGAACAAAATGGCAGGGGCGGCTGGCGATGTGCTAAGAATAGAGCCGGCAAGTGACGGTATGACGAAAGCGGGCCGGGCCTTTTCCCCGTTTTCCTGTTTCCCGCTCTTGTCACCCGTGTCACTACCGTCACTTCTGTCACTTCCCCTTCCCATGGACGACATCGACCGGCAACTCATCGCATTGCTCCGCGACAACGCGCGGCTTTCGGTCGCCTCTTTGGCGAAGACGCTGCGCGTAGCGCGGGGAACCGTCCAGAACCGGCTCGCCAGGCTGGAGGCCGACGGCACTATCGTTGGTTACACCGTGCGGTTGCGGCCGCAGGTGGAAGAGCATCGGATTCGTGCCTGGATGACGGTCGCGGTCGAAGGTAATCGCAGCGAATCCGTCATGCGGGCATTGCGAGGCGATCCCGCAGTGGGGGCGCTCTACAGTACCAACGGTCGCTGGGACATCGTGGCCGAGCTGCGTGCCGACAGTCTCGAGGCATTCGATCGCGTGCTTGGGCGCATCCGCCAGCTCGAGGGGATTTCGAATACCGAAACCAGCCTGCTGCTGTCGATCCACAAGCTGTAAGGCGGGAACGAACTCTCCGAGGTCGGCGTTCGTGAGGCATCAGGCGCGCTATCTTCAGGAGAGCCTCATGCCCCAGACAGCAGCTTCGGCACCTCCGCAGCCGATGATTACCGCCCTGTTCAGGGATTGGGCTCAGGCCGAGCGCGCTTGCGATGTGGTCGTCGCGCGTGGCTACCAGGCAGCGGAAATCAGTGTCGTGATGTCGGACGCCACCCGTGCTCGCGATCCTGCGCGTGCGGCGGAACTCAATGCATCGGTAAACACGTCAACGCTCGGTGCCACACCCGGTGCAACTGCCAAGCAAGGTGCTTCGGACAGCCTCGACAAGGCAGTCGATGGCGAGACGCTTGGCGGGCCAATCGGAGGCACTCTCGGAACCATCGCTCCCGCAGTCGCCGCGGCGGGGACCGTATTGCTGATTCCCGGTCTGATCTTTGCCGGACCCGTCATGGTCGCTCTCGCCGCCGCGGGCGCGGTGGGCGCGGCGGGGGGATTGATCGGGGCGCTTGCGACCTGGGGCGTTCCGAAGACTCGGGTCAGCGAATATGAATCGGGTGTGCGCGCCGGTGGCATCCTGCTGGGTGTAAAACCACATTCCGTTGACGACACCGCCTATCTTGAGCAGCAGTGGCAGGCAATCGGTGGGGAATCGGTGCATTCCTAGTTGCCGGGATCGGTAGTTGCACCAGGGAGGGATTCGAGCGGGTGCGTCCGGCTGCTACCATGCGCTCTTCCTGGTTTCAGCGCTGCAGCCATGCCCACCGAACTGCTGTTCAGAGAAGACGCTTACCTGAAGACGGCGAACGCTCGCGTCGTGGCCGTAACCGATCGGGGCATAGAGCTCGATCGCACCATCTTCTATCCCTTGGGCGGCGGCCAGCCCGGCGATACCGGCGTGCTGGTACGCGAGAATGGAGAGCGCATCGTGATCGCCGATACCCGTAAAGGGGACTCGCCTGATGTTGTGGTGCATGTCCCTGCGGCCGGAGCGAGTCCGTTGGTTCCGGGCGAGTTGCTCGCTATGGAGATCGACTGGCAACGTCGCTATTCGCTGATGCGGTTGCATACCGCGTTGCATGTGATGTCGTGCGTGGTCATCGCGCCGGTATCCGGTGGCAACATTGCCCCCGACAAGGGCCGGCTGGATTTCGATATCGACATGAACCTGCTCGACGCCGGCCGGATCGAGGCAGGAACCAATGAGCTGATCGCTCGGGGTATCGACACGCGAACCGTGTGGATCACCGATGCAGATCTCGATGCGCGGCCGGAACTGGTCAAGACCATGAGCGTGCAGCCGCCGCGAGGTGCGGGACGAGTACGACTGCTGGAAATACCCGGGATCGATCTGCAGCCGTGTGGCGGTACGCATGTAGCGAACATTGCGGAGATCGGCGCCATCCAGGTTCTCAAGATCAAGAATGAAGGCAAGCGCAACAAGCGTGTGGAGATTGGCTTGGTGTGAAGGAGAAGAAGCGGTCGGCGGTTAGCGGTTGGTGAGGACGAGCCGCCGCCTCTTCCGTATCCTTCCTACCATCCGCCATCCGCCATCCGCTTCTTCTCCTATGCAATCCATCATCAGCGTTTCGAACCTGGTCAAAACCTACGCATCCGGTTTCCAGGCGCTCAAGGGCGTGAACCTGGATATCCGGCGTGGCGAAATCTTCGCGCTACTGGGGCCCAATGGCGCGGGCAAGACGACGCTGATCAACATCGTGTGCGGCATCGTCAATGCTACCTCCGGCACCGTGCTGGCGGACGGCCATGACATCGTGCGCGACTATCGCGCAGCGCGCGCCAAGATCGGGTTGGTGCCGCAGGAGCTCGCCACCGATGCGTTCGAAAACGTCTGGGCAACCATGAATTTCAGCCGCGGGCTATTCGGCAAGCCCGCCAATCCTGCGTATCTGGAGAAGGTGCTGCGGGACCTGTCGCTGTGGGAGAAGAAAGACAACACCATCATGTCGCTGTCGGGCGGCATGAAGCGCCGCGTGATGATCGCGAAGGCGCTGTCGCACGAGCCGCAGATCCTGTTTCTCGATGAGCCTACCGCCGGTGTCGATGTGGAGCTGCGGCGCGCGATGTGGGAGATGGTCCGCTCGCTGCGCGCCAGCGGCGTCACGGTCATCCTGACCACTCACTACATCGAGGAAGCCGAGGAGATGGCGGATCGCATCGGGGTGATCAACAAGGGCGAGATCATCCTGATCGAAGACAAGAACGTGCTGATGCGCAAACTCGGACGCAAGCAACTGACCCTGCACTTGCAGGCTCCACTGGCAAGTATCCCGCCGGCGCTCGCGGGCCGCCAATTGGAGTTGTCCGCGGACGGCAACGACCTGGTCTACACCTTCGATGCGCAGAGCGACGCCACCGGCATCGCCAGCCTGCTGCGGCAACTGAGCGAACTGGGTATCGACTTCAAAGACCTGCGCACCAACGAAAGCTCGCTCGAGGAGATTTTCGTCAACCTGGTGAGGAACGGCCGATGAACGGCTACGCCATCCGTGCAATCTACAAGTTCGAGTTGTCGCGCTGGTTTCGCACGCTGGTGCAGAGCCTGCTCTCACCGGTGATTTCGACCTCGCTGTATTTCGTGGTGTTCGGCGCGGCGATCGGCTCGCGCATGGCCCAGATCGACGGCGTGAGCTACGGCGCGTTCATCGTGCCGGGCCTCATCATGCTGTCGCTGCTGACGGAGAGTATTTCCAACGCTTCTTTCGGCATTTACATGCCGCGTTACGCCGGCACCATCTATGAAGTGCTGTCGGCGCCGATCTCCTACATCGAGATCGTCATCGGTTATGTCGGTGCAGCTGCTACCAAGTCGATCCTGCTGGGGCTGGTGATTCTCGCGACGGCGCGGCTGTTCGTGCCGTTCCACATCGAGCATCCGTTGTGGATGGCGAGCTTCCTGGTGCTGACTGCACTGACCTTCAGCCTGTTCGGCTTCATCATCGGGATCTGGGCCAGCGGCTGGGAGAAGCTGCAGATCATTCCCATCATGATCGTGACGCCGCTGACCTTCCTGGGTGGCAGTTTTTATTCCATCTCCATGCTGCCGCCGCTGTGGCAGAAGATCACGCTGTTCAATCCGGTGGTCTATCTGATCAATGGCTTCCGTTGGAGCTTCTACGGTATTTCCGACGTCAGCATCGCCGTCAGCCTTGGCATGACGCTGATGTTCATGGCGCTGTGTCTGATCATCGTGTGGTGGATCTTCAAGACCGGCTATCGGCTCAAGACCTAACTTCGCCGCGATTGGCTGCAGGCACGATCTTCCAGTAGACCGCGTAGCGCTCATCGAACAGACGGTTCAATGGCAGCAACGTAAGTTCGGTGTCCTGATCGACCGTGCGAAATTCCAATGGGCGCCCCGATACCGCTCGCAGCCAGCTTGCCGGATCGGTCGCGTGGCCGACGATTTGCGGTGCGGCAACCGGTTCTGAGGCGTACTCAGGAATGGTGCGCGGCTGGGTGGGCCCGGCGCGCAAATTGTCTTTGGTAAGTCCCGCTGTTCCCAGCCGACCCGCCAATACCAGCGGTCCATACATGACCGCCTGCAGGGTGGGGTCGTCGGGAATCGGTGCCATGTGCAACTTCATCGTCAGTGTCACCTCAAGGCGATCGCCACTACGCCAGGTGCGATCGACTACGAAGTAGCCACCTGCCGCAGCAAAGCCTTCGAGCTGCTTGCCGTTCAAGGAAGCGGAGCCTCCAGCGGTCCAGTACGGAACACGAACTCGCATCGCTATCCGTTGAGGGCTGGTGGTATGCACCGTGAGGCGCAGCGTTTCGGTTTCAGGAAAGCGCGTCTCCTGCACCAGTCGCAGGCCTTTCTCGGGCCAGGTCACGGCCGATGGCACGAATAGATTGACGTAGATGCCGTCGTCGTCGTGGAAGTAGATGCTGTCGCCGAGTTTGGCGAAGGATTCCGCCATGCTGCCCGTGCAGCACCAGAAGTCCTGCAATGGCGTGCCGAACAGTTTCCAGTACCCGCTTTGCAGCGGCACGTAGTAGAGTTTTTCGCCATCGGCCGGATGTTGCACGCCGAGGATGCCGTTGTAATAGGCGCGTTCGTAGTAGTCGGCGACCCGCGCGTCGGCTGTCCAGCTGAACAGGTGGCGTGTCAGCTTCTGCATGTTGTACGTAACGCAACATTCCTGCGTATAGCCCGACAGCTCTTTCGCCATTTCTCCCGGGGGCGTGTTCCATGATTCGCCGCTGCTGGTGCCGCCGGTGCAGAAAGTGCGGCGCTGGGTGACGGTGCGCCAGAAATAATCGGCGACATCGTGCAGATGCTTGCTGCCCGTGAGCTCGTATCCGCGCGCCGCGCCGATGATCTGCGGAATCGTGGTGTTGACGTGCAATCCCTGCAGTTCATCTCGGCCAGCGGCTAGCGGTCCGAAAATGCGTTCTTTGTCGAAACGATGCGCCAGGTCGCGCCACCTGGCATCTGCGCTGACTTCGCTCAGGTTATAGAGCAGTTCGTTCATGCCGCCGTATTCGCGTTCCAACACGCGCGCCATGTGATCGTCATTCAGCGGCTGCACCCACGTCGCAGTCCAACGCGCCATGCCCTGCAATACGTCCAGTGCTTGTTGATTGTTGCTCAGCGTATGAGTGTCGAGCAGGCCAGCCATGATTTTGTGGAGTGTGTAGAAAGGCGCCCATGCCGGTTTGCCCGCCCGCAGCCGATCGAACAGTTCTTCCGGGAAGGCACTGAGATAGCCGTTGCCAAGTTGCGCCTGGCATTTCGCCAGCTCCGACACCAGGCGAGCGCCACGATCCCTGACTTCGTTGTCGCCGGTCTGCGCGGCGAGCTGCGCACATGCAGAGAGATAGTGGCCGGTGAAATGTCCGCGCAGCTCGTTGTCGGGCGCCTCCCAGCCGCCTAGTGGCGCCGCGGCGGTGGGTAATCCCGCGGTGATACGGAATGTATGCAACAGCCTGTCGGGATCGAGCGCCATGAGATACCGGCGATTGACCTGCAGGGCTTCGAGCACGGGACCGGCATGCAGCCGCACCTGATCGAGCTTGAAAGGCTGCAACAGCGCGGAGCCGATGTCGTCCGGGCTTCGAGCGAAGCTGATTCCTGGCCACAGCGGCAGTGCTGCGGCGCCAAGGGCGGCGGTGCGGATGAAGTCGCGACGAGCGATCGGTGGGGTCACGATGGTGTCCTTGGCAGGAGGAAGTCACAGGAGTGACAATGAGGTTGAGTGACAAAGAAGCGATGCACTCTGGTCACCACTCCTGTCACCGGCTCTTGTCACCCATGTCACTCCTGTCACTTCTGTCACTCTTCATTAAGGAAGAATCTGCAGTTCGCGGCGGCGATAGTCGATGATCAGTGTGCTCAGCGTACCGATCACGTCCATGCCGATCAGCAATGCGGGACGGTCGCGCAGATCCCAGAGCCGGAACACATCGATATCGCCATAGATGGCGTCGACCTCGGTAATCGATATATCGCCGAGCCGGATCGTCGGCGTCGCCATGTAACCGCCGGCCTGCTCGTGGTCGCTCAGCCCGATGACGGTGGTTTCGAGATATTCGCCAGAGAACCTGCGCTGCTTCATGAGCGCGTCACGCAGGGCGATGTTGCCGAGCGTTCGTTGCGCGCCCGTGTCGATGACCGCCTTGACCGGAATGTTGCCGACACGGCCGTCGACGACCAGCAGGCGACCAAAGCGCAGGCGTGCCGGGAGCGCGTAGTAACCTCGCGGCGGAGGCTCATTGCGCGAGCGCGCAATGCTGATGAAGTCATTGACGAAGTCCACTGTGATGCGCTGGCCGGCAAAACCGTGCACTCCGAGAATGCCTTCCGCTCCCCCCATGACGTTGTCCAGCATCGGCAGGGTCAGCGACTGCTGCAACAGGTCGCCGGTACTGAACGTTGTAACGTTGACGGTTGGAACCAGTGTGGATCCGGTGACGCCGTTCAGCGTGAGGGTTCTCTCGACGGAATAGTCCAGGCCCAGTTGTGTGGCGAGGCGCGTGGTAATCACAGACTGCGTGGCGCCGGTATCGAGGATGAAGCGGAACGGACCTTGTCCGTCGATCATCACGGGTGCGACGATGCGGCCGATACCATCGAGCGTCGTGGATGCGGCGTAGAGCGGTCCGGGTGGAATTTCGGCGGTGGGGAGTTCGGGATCGGATTGCGTAATCCAGTCGATCTCGGGTGCGGTGGCATGGGCCACCCCGAGCACCAGCAGCAGTCCAGCACCTAGTACCGTCCTACTCACCGTGACCCCCGATTCCCGGTAGCGTCGGTCGACGCCCGATGTGCATACCTGCGCGGACCAGCCGCGCCGGCGGACTCAATCGCCGCCGGTCCTTGCGGTATTCATCGTGGCGTGCCCATCGCGGTTCCCGGCCGGAACGCAGCGCAGCGGTCCGCCGGTATCGGTCTCACCGTCGCTTGAAGCATACTCCGTTCGCGATATCGCGGGTGTCACGCACGTTGCTTATGAAGAACAAGGCCTTTCATCATCGGCTCGGCTTCGCGCTTGCGGGCATTCTCGATTCGCTGCGTTCGGAGAACAGCTTCCGTTTCCATGTGGTCGCGGCCTGCGCGGTCCTGGCGGTGCTGCTGTATCTGCGGCCGCCACCGCTATGGTGGGCCATCATCGTATTGACGGTCATGATGGTGCTGGCAGCGGAACTCATCAATACCGCCATGGAGCACCTGGCAGACCACCTGCATCCGGAGCAGCACCCGCGTATCAAGCAGGTCAAGGATTGCGCTGCCGGCGCGGTTCTCATCGTCAGTATTGGCGCGCTTGGCGTAGCCGCCGCATTCGTCTGCGAATTCTTTTTCTGATCTTTTCCGATCGGCGGCTGCAGCCGCGGCGCACCTGGGTTGCACGACCGGGTCGCTGATCGGGCCGCGATTTTCCCTGCCGCGATGCAGATTCGCTCTTCTAGTGCAGAGGTGCGGAAAAGCTGAGCATCACGCCATCACCCAGCGGCGTGAAGGCCACAGAGGCATGTTCGCGACGGTCGCCATCGCGACGATTCATCACGAAATGTGCGCTTGCCATCCCTAGAGCAGCGCCGGCGACCGTGTCGGATAGCCAATGGACGTTGTCGCGCAGGCGTAGATAAGCGGTGCCACCTGCAACACCGTACCCAAGCGCGCGACGGATCCACCGATAGCGATCATTGCCGGACTCGGCCAGCACCGTGCCGATGGCGAAGGCCAGGGTGGTATGCATGGAGGGAAAGGAGTCGCCGTGCTCGAACCACGCATCGACATGTTCGGTGTCGTTGGGGCGCTCGCGAGCGAAGGCGTATTTCAGCGCCAGCCCGGTCACTCCACTCAGGGCGCTGGCTTCGACCATGGACCAGCTTTCAGTGTAGCCGCTGCTGTCGCCGGTAAGCATGGCCGCGGCCAGTGTGCCGCCGAGCAGCGCTGCGGCCGGCAGTGCGTCTTGCGTACTGTTCGGGTCCTTACCGGGCGCCGCAGCATGCGACCCATCCGCAAAGTGGCGGCGGACGTCGTCGTCGTATTCATGGGCGATGCCCACGGCCAGCAATGCACCGCCGAAGTACG
Organism: Steroidobacteraceae bacterium; assembly: GCA_036498785.1. Classification (GTDB taxonomy): domain Bacteria; phylum Pseudomonadota; class Gammaproteobacteria; order Steroidobacterales; family Steroidobacteraceae; genus Steroidobacter. The sequence continues at coordinate 34,361 of DASYEW010000062.1, forward strand.
TCCAATCGCCCGAATCCCAATGCAGCGGAGCTGTGAAATACAGCTTGGTATCTTCAAGAATGTCGCGGGCCTCGAGATTGCCGGCAATGCAACCGGTGGAGCCCAGCAGCGCTGCCACGGCGGCGGCCGCTTTCGTCAATGAGGCGAGTCGCAGGCGTGAATTCATGAATGGAGAGTCGGTTGGCGAGTGAGGTGGACGGAACGATTCTCTGCAAATGGTGGTAAGACGCCGCGCCGCGGCCAAATCAATCGGCGGCACGCCACGCGCTTTCAAAAGAATCCAAAGCGCTTGACGGCGACGTTCTTGCGTTTCGGATCCACCAGGTCCCGGATGCCGCGGTCGATCAGTTTTTCCAGCAGCACCTTCATACCTTCACTCTGCTTCAACGCCAGCTCCTCCTTGTAGATTGGCACGACACTGAAGAACGCGATGCTTCGCTCATCCAGTACCAGTTCGTAGAACGGTGTCGGCACCAGCAGCGAAGGCACGATGATCGCCGCGCACAGTTGGGTATTTGCGGCCAGTGGTTGCGGAGGTTCGCCGTTGGGCACCGTGTGGCCCCATCCCAGCCAGCCATTCGATGTCCGCGGCAAGCTCGCTACCTGCAGTAACTGACGGATGGGCCAGTACCAGCTTTCCTCGCGCGGTGCTTGCGCATCGAGTTGCCACTCCCGTGGCAAGGTCATCATCAACTCCAGGTAGCGGGGTGAATCGGCGTCCGCCGGTACTGCCATCGGTTCATCGCTCATGCCTGCGGTGATCAGGGTGTGCACCGGCCGGTCGACCGTCGCCGCGACGTGCAGCACGTCGATGTCAGATGCATCAGCGCTGGCCGCGCCGAACGTTTGCTTGATCGGACCGAGGTGGCGTTCGATATGGGCAGTGATCTGGCGACGGGAGGAGGATTGTTTCGGGTCGAGGGTCATGGCGCGGGCGTGATGTCGGAGTGAGCGGCGTTACTTGATAGTGGACGGCGATTTATCGTTGATGCCAGGCGTTGCTGTCGACAGCTCAGGGCGAACGGTTACAGGAAACTCAGAGCCAACGGATCCACGCCCGATGCGGCGAGCTTACCAGTCGTCATAACCCCTGTGGGCCAGTGTGGGCGGCCGTGGGCGGATCGCGCGCTCGGGCAGGAGTGTGGATCGGCCAATTGATGGCGTTAAACTGCGCTCGCCGGGGCTCGGCACCGGATTGCCTGCGGCACTATCGTTCAAGCCAAGCGGATAGCCATCGGATAACGAGCGGACCCCAAGTGGACCGCGGGAGAGAACCGTGACGTCAGCACTACTCGCTTTTCTGCATCATCTGGCGGCATTCGTCATCTTCGCCGCACTGACTGTGGAGCTTGTGCTGATGAAGGGTGAGCTGACCCTGACATCGGCCCGTTCCCTGTTGCGCCTGGATGCCGCCTACGGCGCTTTTGCCGGCGTGCTGATCGTCGTGGGTTTCCTGCGGGTGTTCTATACCGAGAAAGGGGCGGCCTACTATTTTCACAGCGTGCCCTTCATCGTGAAGATCGCGCTGTTCGCCATCGTCGGCCTGCTTTCCATCTATCCCACCAGGGAGTTTCTTTCCTGGCGCAAGCTGCTGCAGCAGCAACAAGTGCCGGTTCTCGCGGCCGACAAGCGGCGGACGATCCGCATGGTCCTGCATATAGAGCTGACGCTGCTGGCGATAATCATCCTGTGTGCGGCACTGATGGCGCGGGGCATCGGATTTTTCGGATGAGCGACAACCAGCCGCTCGCCGGATCACCACACCGGGGGAGCGCAGGCCAGCCCGTGCAGGCCGGCAATGCAGCGCCAAAGTCCTTCGCGGCGCTGCGCCACCCCGGCTATCGCGCCTATTTCTTCAGCATGGCGGCGGCGATGATGGCGGACAGCATCGAGCACGTCATCAGCTACTGGGTCATCTTCCAGAAGTTTCATTCGGCGTCGCTGCTCGGCTTTGCCGTGGTTTCGCACTGGTTGCCGTTCCTGTGTTTCTCGGTATTCGCCGGTGCGCTCGCCGATCGCTACGACTCGCGCCGCATTATCCAGATCGGCATGCTGTTGTTCATGTGCGTGTCCATCGCCTGGGGGGTGCTGTTTCTCACCGACTCGCTGCAGATGTGGCATGCCATGGCGTTGCTGGTCGTACATGGAATTGCCGGCGTACTCTGGAGCCCGCCCTCGCAGGTACTACTCAACGACATCGTGCCGCGTGAGCTGTTAGCGAGTGCGGTACGCCTCAATGCGACTTCGCGCTATCTCGGCTTGTTGATGGGGCCGGCCATCGGCGGCGTGATTCTGCTGTTGATGGGACCATCCCACGGCATCCTGTTCAACGCACTGCTGTATCTGCCGACCATCCTTTGGCTGTGGAAAGCTCCCTATGGACCTCGCTTCCGCGAAGGCCCGCGAGTGTCGACCCGTGCGGTGCGCGGGCTAGCGGATATCGTGTCGGCGCTGCGCGATATCGCTGGTAATCGCACGATAGTTTCCATGACGTTGTTGGCCGGTGGCGCTTCGCTGCTGATCGGGCAGGGGTATCAGGCGCAGATGCCGGGATTTGCGCACGACCTTGGTCACGGCCGGGCCGATCTGTCTTACAGCATGCTGCTGGGTGCCGACGCAGCCGGGGCGCTGTTCGCCGGGCTGATACTGGAAAGCCGTGGGCTACTGAAAGCCAGTCCGCGAACCGCATTCATCCTCGCGATGCTCTGGTGCTGTTCGCTCGGTGCATTCGCGCTTTCGCACCTCTACCTGTTGTCGCTGGCTTTGCTTTTCGTGGCGGGTTTCGTTGAACTGTCCTTCAATTCAATGGCACAAACACTGGTACAGCTCAACGCGCCCGCGGAGATTCGCGGCCGGGTATTGGGTGTGTACGCCATGTCGGCACTTGGCATGCGGACATTCAGCGGCGTGACGATCGGATTGCTGGGCGGCGCGATCGGAATTCACGGGTCGTTGGCGTTGAGCGCGGCCTCGCTGTTGATCGTGATTGCGATCCTGCTGGCGGTTACCCGCAGGCCGGCGCCGTTGCATGCGTGAGGGGAATCCGAACTCGCGGTTTGCTGCGATCCCGTGCAAACACCCTGTTAGTATGCGGTGAGACTGCCGGACAACCAGCTGGGGGACAATGCAATGAATGCCCGATTGTTGCGCGCCCTGATCCCGATCGCGATGCTGCCCGCTGCATGGCAGGTTGCGACGGCGGCCGAACCGGGCTTCTACGCCGGCATTGCCTATTCCCAGAGCGACTACAAGATCGGGCGGGAGGCGTTCGATGCCGAAGCCGGCTTGGCGCTCGCTTCGCAAGGGTTCGTGCCCGAAACCGCTACCTTCTCCTTCGATACCAAAAGCCCGGGATACGGTTTCGTGGTCGGCTACCGCATGTATCCGTTCCTGGCGTTCGAAGGCGGCTACCTGGACATGGGCAAGGTTTCTTACCGCGTTGCCAGCGATGGCACGCAATTGGACGAGCCGGCGAGCGCCAACCTGAGTTTCAATGCCAGGACCTCGGGTATCGCCGTATCGGCGCTGGGTATCCTGCCGTTGAACTATCGCTGGGAATTCTACGGCCGGGTGGGCGCGTTGTTTGCCACCAATCGCAGCGACATCTACCTGACGGACAGCCTGAGCGACATCTTCGGGCCGTTGGTCGGGGAGGCCTCCAGCAGCAAGACCAATGTGCTGGTGGGCGCCGGAGTGTCGTTCTCGATGCTGGAAATCTATGGCGTACGGCTGGAATATCAGCGTGCGTTCGACGTCGAGGCCCAGGCGATCGGCACGGGTGATGTCGACTTGTTGACCCTTGGGGTTACCGTTCAGTTCTGATCGCCGCCGACTACGACCTCGACCGGTCGGTGTACGCCAACCTCCGCACACAGTTGCTCGGGGTGACGGACACGCCACACCGCCAGATCGGCCCGCATACCCGGCCGCAACATACCGCGATCCTGTTCCAGCCCCAGCGCCCGCGCTGCATGACGGGTTACCCCCGACAGTGCTTCTGCGGGTGTCAGTCTGAAGAGCACGCACGCCATGTTCATTGCTAGCAGCAGCGACGCGATAGGCGAAGTGCCGGGGTTGCAGTCGGTGGACACCGCCATGGCGATTCCTAACGAGCGCATGTGTTCGATGGGAGGCAGCTGCGTCTCGCGCAGACAATAGAAAGCTCCCGGCAGCAGGCCGGCGACGACGCCTGCCTGGGCCATCTGCTCCAGGGACGATTGCGACGTATATTCCAGATGATCCGCAGATAGCGCGCCATAGCGGGCCGCCAGCGCACCTCCGCCGCAGTCACTGAGCTGATCGGCATGCAGCCGCACCGGCAATCCGAGCCGGCGCGCCTGCTCGAAAATCGATCCGGTTTGCACCGCCGTGAAAGCGATGCGCTCGTGGTACGCGTCCACCGCATCCGCCAGTTTCTCCGCTGCGATCGCCGGCAGCATCTGCTCGATGATGTAGCGCACGTAGTCGTCCTGCCTGCCTGAGAATTCCGGCGGCAGGGCATGCGCGCCGAGAAATGTGGTGACCACGGAAACTCCCAGGCGCTGGGAAAGCGACCGTCCTACCCGCAACATCTTCAGCTCGCTGTCCAGGTCCAGGCCGTATCCCGACTTCACTTCGAAGGTGGTCACTCCATCCGCGATCAGGGCGCGAGCACGGCCGATGGATTGTTCGAGCAGTTCATCGGCCGTGACCTTACGTGTTGCTCGCATCGTCGAAACGATGCCGCCTCCCGCGCGCGCGATCTCTGCGTAGGTGGCGCCATTCAGTCGCGCCGAAAATTCGTGCCCGCGATCGCCGGCGTAGATGAGATGGGTGTGGCAATCGATGAGTCCGGGCGTGATCCACAGCCCGCCGGCCTCGGTTACGGTTCGTGCCGACCAGTCCTGTCGGGCAGCGAGTTCGGCGCGAGTTCCGATCCACGCGATCCGTCCCTGGCGGATGGCGAGAGCTGCATCGCGCAGCTCACCGATGCCGGCACCGTCCCCAACAGCGTTCCCACGACCGTCCATTGTCGCGAGGCTCGCTCCGAGCCAGACGCGGTCCCAGGGTACGACATTCGATGACGTTGTGGTGCTGGTGGGCATGGAGGTGAGGATAAGCGATGGAGAGGACGGAGGTGACAGGAGCCACAAGAGTCACAGGGGTGACAAGGATGCTGTCCGCCCTATACTCAGTCCATGACGCCGCAATCCCGGATTCGCTTCGAGACCGCGTGGCTGGCAGAAGGCTGGCGTAACAGCGTGGTCGTGTCGATTGACGCTGCGGGAAATATCGCCGCCATCAATGCCGATGACACCGCAACACCGGCGACCCTGGTGCGCGGTGCCGCCATCCCCGGCATGCCCAATGTACACAGTCATGCATTCCAGCGAGCCATGGCCGGACTCGCCGAACATCGCGACTCGAACAACGACAGTTTCTGGACCTGGCGTGAAGCAATGTATGGTCTCGCCGGAAGCATGTCGCCGGCGGCGCTCAACGCCATTGCCGCGCAGCTGTATACCGAGATGCTCAAGGCGGGCTATACCTCGGTTTGCGAATTTCACTACCTGCATCATGCAGCCGCGCGGCAGCCGGACACCGATCCATTGCTTATGTCGCAGGCGCTCATCGATGCCGCCACCGCAGCGGGCATCGGTCTGACGTTGTTGCCAACGCTCTACCAGACATCCGAATTTGGAGCGGCGCCACCTTCGGAGCGGCAGCGGCAATTCGTGCTGCCCACGCCACAGTTCATCGAGCTGGTGCAAAAGTTGCGTGCGACGCCTCGTTCACCGCAGATCGAGATCGGAATGGCGCTACACAGTCTGCGCGCGGTGCCGCCGGAGGCAATGCGAGAGGTTCTTACCGCTCTTGCCGTTCCGGGTCACAGCGGCGCTATACACATTCATGTGGCTGAGCAGCAGCGTGAAGTTGCCGCATCGTTGCAGCACACGGGTCGGCGGCCGATCGAGTGGCTGTTGGAGAACGCGACCGTCGATCAGAGCTGGTGTCTCGTGCATGCGACCCACGCAACCGCGGATGAACTGGTCGCGGTGGCGCGTTGCGGAGCCACCATTGCGCTGTGTCCAACTACTGAGGGCAATCTCGGGGATGGCTACTTCCCATTGCCGGAATTCCTGCGGGCCGGTGGCAGTTTTGCCATTGGCTCGGACAGCCAGATATCGCTGGCGCCGTGCGAGGAACTGCGCTGGCTGGAGTACCAGTCACGGCTGCGCCGACAACAGCGCAATATCTGCTCGGGCAGCGACAGCTCATCGGTGGGCGCCACATTGTGGCGCATGGCCTGTGTTTCGGGAGCGCGGGCGAGCGGACGCAACATCGGTGAAATAAAGGTTGGCGCGCGCGCGGATATCGTTGTCGTCGACACCGACACGCCGCTGTTCTGCAATCGCTCCGCCGATGCCATCATCGATACCTTCGTCTTCGCCGGCGACAGCAGCGTGGTTCGCGACGTCATGGTGGGCGGTCGCTGGCTGGTCCAGGGCGGCGCGCATTTTGCGGAGACGGCAATTGCCGCGGGGTACAAACGGGCCGTACATCTGCTGGCCGCAGGCTAATGGGTTAGTAGAGGTCGCGTCCTGATCGTGGCCAGTGGCGTCGGTCTCGCTGGCCCTTGCCATACAACCGTCGTAGCAGGAATATCGACCAGCCACTCGCGCACGGCCTGTTGTCCCCTCATCAGCCACCGGTCACAAATATCCCATGAACGCCGAAATTCGTCCTCCCGCAGTCGATCGGCTCCTCGGCTCCCGGCCGGTACGCGCGCCGCGTGGTCCGCAAAGGTCGGCGAAAAGCTGGCTCACCGAAGCGCCGTTGCGGATGCTGATGAACAATCTCGATCCAGAGGTGGCCGAGAATCCCGATGAGCTGGTTGTGTATGGCGGTATCGGACGCGCCGCACGCAACTGGGAATGCTTCGACCGTATCGTCGACGCCCTGCGCGCGCTGGAGGCGGACGAGACGCTGTTGATTCAGTCGGGCAAGCCTGTGGGTGTATTTCGCACACATGAGGATGCGCCACGGGTATTGCTGGCGAACTCCAACCTGGTACCGAAGTGGGCGGATTGGGAACACTTCAACGAACTGGACCGGCGTGGCTTGATGATGTTCGGGCAGATGACTGCGGGTTCATGGATCTACATCGGCAGCCAGGGCATCGTGCAGGGCACGCACGAAACCTTCGTCGAGATGGGACGCCGCCACTTCGGCGGCAACCTCAAGGGCAAGTGGATATTGACGGCGGGCCTCGGCGGCATGGGCGGAGCGCAGCCGCTGGCGGCGACCATGGCAGGCGCAAGCATGCTGTGTATCGAATGCCAGATGAGCAGCATCCAGAAGCGCCTCAATACGCGCTACATCGATGTGCATGCGCCCTCGCTCGAAGCTGCGTTGCAGATTCTTGCGAACGCCGAAACGACCGGTAAGGCGATTTCCGTCGCCGTGCTCGGTAATGCGGCGCAGATCGTGCCCGAGTTATTCCGTCGCGGCGTCCGGCCACATGCGGTGACCGATCAGACGTCGGCGCACGATGTGGTGAATGGCTATCTGCCGTTGGGCTGGAGCGTCGAGAAATGGAATGACCTGCGCACGCGCGATCCAGTTGCCGTCGCAGCCGCGGCGCGTCGCTCCATCGTCGAGCATGTGAAGGGCATGTTGGACTATCACAAGCTCGGCATTCCGGTGTTTGACTACGGCAACAACATTCGCCAGGTCGCGCTGGATGAAGGAGTGCGCAACGCGTTCGATTTCCCGGGCTTCGTGCCGGCCTACATCCGGCCACTGTTTTGCCGGGGCGTCGGTCCGTTCCGTTGGGTGGCGCTGTCAGGCGATCCCGAGGACATCTATCGCACCGACGCCAAGGTCAAAGAGCTCATTCCCGATGACGCGCACCTGCACCACTGGCTCGACATGGCACGCGAGCGCATCCAGTTCCAGGGATTGCCGGCGCGCATCTGCTGGGTCGGGCTCGGCCAGCGCGACCGGCTCGGACTGGCATTCAATGAAATGGTTGCCTCGGGAGAGCTCAAAGGCCCCATCGTCATCGGCCGCGATCATCTCGACTCCGGGTCGGTGGCCAGTCCCAATCGTGAAACCGAAAGCATGCGCGACGGTTCCGATGCCGTGTCGGACTGGCCACTGCTCAACGCACTGCTGAATACGGCGAGTGGCGCGACATGGGTATCGCTGCATCACGGCGGCGGCGTCGGCATGGGGTACTCACAGCACGCCGGTGTGGTGATCGTTTGCGACGGCACACCGGCCGCAGCAAAGCGCATCGCGCGAGTGCTGTGGAACGATCCAGCCACCGGCGTTGCCCGTCATGCCGACGCAGGCTATCCCGAGGCGATCGAGTGCGCGCGGGAGAATGGGCTGAGGTTGCCGATGATGGGAAAGTGACAGGAGTGACAGGAGTGACGGGAGTCACAAGGATCGGAGTGACGACCACTCCCGTGTGGCTCATGTACTTCGTGTCACCACTGTGACTCCTGTCACTCCTGTGACTTCTTGCCACCCCATGCCCCCCTTCCACTTCCATCCCGGAACAACCCCGCTGCTGATCAGTATTCCGCATGCGGGCACGGCGGTTCCGGATGATATTGCAGAGCGCTTCACGCCTGTGGGGCGCGCGTTGCCCGATACCGATTGGTACGTTCATCATCTGTATGACTTCGCGCGTCGCCTGGGTGCTTCTGTCCTCACGGCTAACTATTCGCGCTATGTGGTCGATTTGAATCGCGCGCCTGATTCGGCGTTGCTGTACTCCGCGAGTCCGACAACGCCGGTGTGCGCGTCGCGGACATTTGCGGATGAACCCATCTACACAGATGGCTACTCGCCCAGTGAGCCGGAAGTGCAGGGCAGGGTGGCGAAATACTGGCAGCCCTACCATCACTGCATCGCTGCGGAGCTGGCGAGAATCCGCCAGGAATACGGCGTCGCGCTGCTCTGGGACGCGCACTCTATCGCCAGCGAGATCCCATCACTGTTTGCGGGGTCGCTGCCCGAGTTCAATCTGGGGACACGCGACGGTGCATCGTGTCCGTCGAACATCGTGAATGTGCTGGCGGAGGAAGTGCGCGCATCCGGAAAATTCTCGGTGGTGATGAACGGGCGTTTCAAGGGCGGTTACATCACCATGCACTACGGCCGGCCGTCGGAAAACATCTACGCGGTCCAGCTGGAGCTTGCGCAGCGGACTTACATGACCGAATCGCCGTTAGGTCCATGGGATGCGGCGCGTGCGCGCGATGTCATGGAATGCATCGAGCGGTTGATTGTTCGCTACCTGAAACTGAACGAAAGCTGAGGCGCTTCGTTCAGCGAAGAATCAGTTGCGGCGGGCGATAGTGGCATCGCGTTCCGGCTCCGTGCGAGCCGTAAGGAGGGCCCGATGAAACATCCCTGGACTGTAACGATGGCGATTTCACTGCTCGCATGTGCTGTCGCGACCGCACATGCTGACGATCACGGGCGGCATGATGGAGCGCGACATCAGCAGTCAGCTCATCAGTCGCACGGCCGACAGCCGGGTAACGTTCAATCGCGCAATTTCCACTCGATGCCAGCGCACGATCACGCTCGCAACAGTCGTCCCGGCTACAGCGGTCGCCAAGGTTTAAGCGCGGGCTACAACGGGCGGCATGATTGGGACGGTCGTCGCGGGTTCGACAACGTCCACTTTGGGCCGCATCGGTTTGTCGATCCGTACGCTTCGCGGGGTTTCTCTCCCGGCCGCGGCTTCTATGGCAATCGTTACACTCGCTATCGCGCCGACCGCTATTTCCCGCCGTATGGATACCGCAGCTACGCCTGGCGTCGCGGTGACCGGTTGCCGGTCGCCTACTATGCGCCGCGATACATTGTCCGCGACTATCGCGCCTATCATCTAGGTGTGCCGCCGCTGGGCTATTACTGGGTTCGCGTGAACAACGACGTACTGTTGACTGCGATCACGACGGGCGTCGTGCTCCAGGTGGTCAACGATGTCTTCTGGTAGGAAGGCTCTTCCGTGTAGATCGCGGGTTCCGGAAGCCGTCGGTCAATGTAACAGGGCTGCGTGGCGACGCGCCTCACGCACACGCTCGATATCCGAGGCCTCATAGGCACGACGCCGCGCTTGGTCTTCCTGTTCGGTGCGTTCCGTCTCCAGCCCATGCAGTTCGTATATGAAACGGACGAACAGGACTTCAGGCGCCGGTTCCTCGATACGGATCGTCAGCGTGCTGCCCTGGAACTGACTGGCGGGATCTGCGCGAATCACCAGCGTCTGGCCGGCAATCACCTCCACCTCGTCTAGCGTCGATACCACGCCCCGACGGATTTCCCGCCGTAGCATTGCACACGATTGCTCGCTCACGTCTGCGGCATCGATGGAATTGTCCAGTGCCTGTGGCGCGCGAATCGTGTGCAGCAGGCCCTTCCACAGCTGTTCTCGGGTGAGCCATGCGACTGCCGGATTCGAGGCATCGTTGATGCGAACGAGATGTTCGTGGCGCAGGGAAGGCATGCAAGAAGGGGTGACGCAGTGGTCCGACAACGCAAGCGCGCGGCAGCTATGACTGCGCTAGCGCGCTCGCCTGTTCATGGCGAGCGGATCGTGAACTGCTTCGGGCTGGAGCCCATGTTGTTGGTCTGTAACGGATTGGTATCGAAACCGTCATAAACGAGCACGCCACGCGCCTCATAGGTGCCGGGATTCGTGGCAATGCCGCTATCCCCAAGCTGGTTCCAGTCGACGGTGAAAGTCTTGGTCTCGCCCGGCTCGAACGTCAGTGTCGTCGGCGTCGTGCCGGCGGTGGGTTGATTGGTGGACCATTTCCACAGGACGGTGCTGGAGTTGTCGTTCACGACGACGAAGTCGGAGGTGCGGGTCGTGGAGAACTGCGCCTCGGCCGTCGTCGTGAGACGGTTGCGCACCGTGAGCTGCATTTCAATCGTTTCGCCAAAATCGAAGGTGTCGGTATTTTCCCCCGCGGAATTGACCAGCGTCAGCTCGGTCACGAACGGCGGGTCGTCGCTATTGCTGCTATCGCCTTTGAGGAAGTCGCTAATGCTGCAGGATTTCCCTGAGGTAGCCCCGAGGCAGATCGCCAGCAGGCCGAGGACGGTCACTAAGCGTGGAAGCTGGCGAGTCACGAAGGCGGGCTCCGATGCAGGGCGCGGGAAAGGGCGGCGTATCCGCAAGGAGCGTAGCCGGGGAGGACGCCGTTGTCGATAAACACTATGTAACGGTGATGTAACGGCCGTGGCGGATTGAGGGACGGCAGGCGGACGGCACATTAAGAACCGGATTAAGAAATAAATAGAAAATCAGGAAGGCACGCGACCACCGCCGCCGATCAGCCGGCGATTCGCGGTCCGTCGCCTGCGGGCAGCGCAAAGAAAAACGTTGCACCGCGGCCTGGCTGGCTCATGGCCCAGATGCGACCGCCGTGGCGAATGACGATGCGTTGCGTAATGGCGAGGCCGACGCCGGTACCGGGGTATTCGCTGTGTGCGTGCAGGCGCTCGAACACGCCGAATAGTTTCTCGTAGTACTCCATGTCGAAACCGATGCCGTTGTCGCTCACCGAATAGACGACCTCTCCATTGGCGAACTCCGCGTCGATACGGATGTGCGCGGATTCGATGGCAGAGGTGTACTTGACGGCGTTATCCAGCAGATTCAGCCACACCAGGTGCAGCATGCGCCGGTCTCCGCGTATCGGCGGCAGTGCGGCGATGGAAACCTCCGGTCGTATCCCCTCGCGTCCGCCCAGCGCCTCGCTCAATGCCGTGCGCGCCGCGATCTGCATGTCGACGACTTCGCGTTCCAGCGCCTGCTGGCCGATACGGGCGAACTCCAGCAGATCATCGATCAGGCGGGCCATGCGTACACTGGCCGAACAGATGGTCTTTACGTAACGCTGCGCCGATTCGTCGAACCGGTCGCCGAAATCCTGCTCCAGCATCTTCGCGTAGCCGTTGATGGCGCGCAGCGGCGCTCGCAGGTCGTGTGAGACGGAATAGCAGAAGCTTTCCAGTTCGGCGTTACTGGCTTCCAGCAGTTTGGTGTGGCGCTGCAGCTCGGTGTTGAGCGCAACGATCCTGCGCTCGGCGGCTTTCTGCTCGGTCACGTCCATCGAGATGCCCAGTAGCAGTATCGGAGTTCCATTGGCATGGCGTAGTGGAACCTTGCGCGTATGCAGGATGCGTCGCTCACCATCGCGCGTGTCGATTTCCTCCTCCGGGATGTCGACGATGTCGCCCTGCGCCATTACTTCGCGGTCCTTGGCGATGGACGTATCCGCCTGCCCGGGTGGGAAGAAGTCGCGGTCGCTCTTGCCGATCAGGTCTGCACGCGCGTAGCCAAGCAACTGCTCGCCGGCGCGATTCAGCCGCACGAAGCGCAGGTCCTGCGCGTCCTTGGCGAAGATCATGGTGGGAATATTTTCCAGCAGCGATTCCAGGAACTGATTCGACTGTTGCAGGCGGTTCTGGAAGTCGCGCCGGTCACGCAGGTCCTGGCGGATGCGCCAGATGAAGCCGCCGATGGCGCACAGGAACGCTACTGTGGCAAACGCCATCAGCAGGTACAGCCGTTGTGCCGATTGACGGTCGACCTCGCGGTGTCGTGCCAACGCCGCCTCCTCGGCAACTCTCAGTTTGTCGAGCAACGCTCGAATGCGGGTGACCCGTGCCTGGCGATCCGCCCACAGCCGTGGTTCCCGCAGCACTTCCGGATTGGTAGCGGCCGCGGCGATGGTGGGGCGTTGCGCCTGGATGTCTTCTTCGATGGCGACCTCCAGCGCCTTCATATCCGGTGCGCCGGATAACCCCGTGGTGGTTTGTTCGTGCAACAGGTGCAACTGGTTACGCAAGCGATCTACGGCCGCGGCGCGTTCAGTCAGGTACGCCTGGCTTCCGGTAATGATGTAGGCGCGCTGGCTCGCCAGCACATCGCTGAAGGCTGAATACAGGCGTTCATGAACGGCAATCGCTCCCAGCGAATCCGTTACCCGCTGCGAGGAGTGCACGAACCCCTGCATGGTCAGGTAGGTGCTGGCCACGATGAATAGCAGGAGGACGCCGGCAGCGGCTAGACCGGCCAGCGTTTTTTGTTCTATGGACCACTTCCCGCGGGCGGCGGCTGGGGTAGTCATTGTCAGCACACTAAGCTGTGGCGCCGATTCCGTCAAAAGCCGGACGCACGGAAGTCACTGGCGGCAAGACGGTTGACTACAGAACGGCAATGCCACCCTCTCCCCCGTCCTCCATTCCTCACTGCCCGTTCGTCCCATACGCCCGAAAGGCCACGTCACAGGCAGCGGCGTCGCTACTACTCTCGCGTCCTGTGATACGACCGCAGAACGGATGGCGACAACGAGCGGCAAATGCGCCGCACGCGGGAGCGAGCAATGGAGCGAGGCGTACTCATCGGCGGAGTGCTGGTTTCGGCGAGCTTTCTGTTCGCCGTCCTGTTGAACCACTCGGCAGTGAATGAGGCTGGCCTCATTTCCAATGCCAGCGCGCGGACACCGGTTGCCGACACTGCGCCACAGCCGGCGCCGCAGTCCGCATCGTCTCCGGACAATCCGGGGTTCTATGCGGGTGAAGCTGGCCTGACTCCTTCCGAACGGGCTGGCCGCGAGATCTGGTACAAGGCGACCGCGGGCAACAGCCGTTTCCACACGTACACATTTCAGCAGCGCATTGGCGTGCTGATCGACTGGTACCGGGTGTTGAAGAGCACCGAGCGGGACGATCGCTTCCGGGCGTGGGGCATCATCAACGATCCCGGTTGCTGCGTGCCGGGCAGCGATAATTGCCCGGCGAAGACACTGGAGGAGACCTACGGCTTCGACTGGTGCCCAGGCGACGCGGAACTGCTGGGCTATGTGGGTCGCGAGGGTTATCGCGACCCGGCGTGCGACTACTCGGATGCCGCCGCGGACCGCGACGATCCCCACAATCGCAGCAAGGATCAGCGCCAGTCTGCCTGCGATCTCGCCTTCGGCACCTCGACCGGCGCGCTCGGCTTCCGCAAGTTCCCGAATCCGCGGTTCAACCGCGAGCGCTGGCTGGAGGTCAACAAGAGCCTGGCAAGCTGGGAAGGCTACGACAAGCGGCTCTCCGACGATCCTGCCAATACCGATGCGACCGCGACGCACCTGAGCGACGGTTCGATCGAGCCGCCGTTCCTGATTGGAATCTCCTGCGGTTCCTGCCACATATCATTCGATCCGCTCAATCCGCCGAGCGATCCGGCGCACCCGCAGTGGCGCAACATCAAGGGTGCGGTTGGCAACCAGTACACGCGCATCTCCGAGATTCTGGCCTCGGGCATGCCGATGGCCAACCTGGAGTTCCAGGTGTTTGCTCACGCGCGACCCGGTACGTCCGACACCTCGGCTGTGCCCACGGACCAGATCAACAATCCCGGCACGATCAACGCGATCATCAACACGCACCGCCGCCCGACGTTTACCGGCGAAGTCGTGAACAAGTGGCGCAAGGTTGCCGAATGCCCCGCCGGGGCAACCACCGGCACAGGCACAAGTACGACAAGTACGGCAAGCGCGGACGAGTCGACGTGCTGGTGTGAGCCTGGCCGTGATGCCAAGTGCTGGCAGCGCAGTCTCAGGACGGAACCTGCGGTACACCACATTCTCAAGGGCGGCGAAGACTCCATCGGTGCGCTCGAGGCGATCCAGCGCGTGTACTTCAATATCGGCTCGTGCGCAGAGCAGTGCTGGGTCAACCACCTCACCGATCTGCGCCAGGTCGATCCGCAACAGCGCAACTACGGGCAGACGCCGTTCAACATCGGCCAGTGCCGTCGCGATTGCCCCAACTTCCGTGCCGTCGAGGACCGCCTGCAGAACATCATGGATTTTCTGAGTTCCAGGGAGACCAACGCCACGGATCTACGCGTGGCGCGCGAGAACGAGCTACGAGAAAAGAAGGCGGGGGCGCGCTACGACGCTACGGCCTTCCTCGCCGCTTTGGACAAGGAGTTCGGCAAGGATGCGGTAAAGCGCGGGCGCGAGGTTTTCGCCGCGAACTGCGCACGCTGCCATTCCAGCATTGCCGAGAAGGATGGCGGTCCATTCGTCAATCGCGATTTCGTTGCCCTCGACGCTGCCAGCGGCCTGCGTGCCGACTGGATGGGTAACGATCAATCCACGCCGGTGTCCGAAGTCGGTACCTCGCGTTGCCGGGCGTTGCACTCGAATCACCTGGCCGGTCACGTATGGCAAGAATATGGATCCGAGACCATGCGCAGCCGGCCGCCCGATCCGAACGTGCAGGAACCCGGCGATGGCGGCCGTGGCTACTATCGCAACATCTCGCTGCTGAGCGTTTGGGCGCACGCGCCTTTCCTGCACGACAATTCGGTGGGCCCGGAGTTGTGCGGTAAGCCAGCCAACGTCGCCAACGACTTCTATCGCACGTCGTTCACCGACGGCAGCGGCAAGTTGCTGCCGTCGGCGCAGAGCCCGGCGTGCTGGGCCTACGATCCCAGCGTTACCGGACGCTTCAAGGTATTCAAGGCGTCGATGGGCGAACTGCTGAACCCCGACCAACGCATACCGAAGATCACGAAGTTCAGCGAGGACGTGCCGATCAGCTTCGGTCCGCGCCTGTGGGACGGCAAGCAGGAGCGGCAGGTCATCGGGCTGTCGCTGACGATTCCAGCCGGCGCCAGTGCGGCAGCGCTCGGGGACTTCCAGCACAAACAGTTCGTGGCCGACCTGATCGACTCGGGTCTGCATCGAGATGACCTGCGTGATCGGCTCAATCGGCGGTGGGGCGAGCAGCGAGGAGCCGACGTGCTGACCGCCCTGAACGAGATTCGTGACGGGATCCTGCGTGAGCCGGATCGACTCGTTGACGAGATCCGCAAGCGACCGTTGTTGCTTGAGGTCTACAGCTCCTGCACCGCCACGGTCGAGAACGAAGGGCACCGCTTTGGCGAAGGATTATCGGCGGCGGACAAGCAGGCGCTCACGGCATTCCTGGCGACGCTATGAAATCTAAAAACGGATTGATGGCTGAGCCAACGCGGGAGATCGACATGAGTGAAACACCAGTGCACACCTCCAAGTTGTCGCCGGTGGCCTTCGCTGCAGCTCTTGCGATCGCGCTGTCGCTGTCCGGTTGCGACTACGTCAATTCGATCTTCCATCGCGCGCCTGCCTTGAAGTTCGAAAAATTCTCGACCGGCTACGCTTCGAAACCTGATTTCGCACAAGTCGAATACACGTATCCGCTGGCGCCTGTGGATCTGGACAAGCTGACACCTCGCAATATCGCCAGCTACTCGCAGGAAGAGGTGGACCAGATCTATGCGCGGCTGACAGCTGGCCCGATCCCCGATGGTCCCTTCGACGGTAGCCTGTTCCTACCGAAAAACGCACACGGTGACCGACGTGTCGCCGAAATCGTCGGCGGCGTGCCGGGCCTCGCCGTCGAGCTCAAAACGCAGAAGATCGAAACGCTCGGTGCGCACCTGTGGCGCGGCAAAGTCTTCTATCGGGAACAACGCCTGCTGCGCAACCGTATCGAAGACCTGCAGGTGCTCAAGCCCATCATCGACGGCGACCTCAGCACCATCCCGAAGATCGACGTCGACAGCGAGCGGCAATGGCTGATGTTTCCGGCACGTCTGTACTGCGGCCAGAGCCTGCTCGACTCGCGGCGCGAGTCCATCATCATCGACTACGCATTCACCGACGAGCTGCCCGGCTACCGTGAGCGGCCGGACTACCTGGCGGGGCGCAACGGCTTCCAGATACGCGATGAAGTTCGCATGGTGCGCCCGGGCTTCTACCTGGGGCGTGCATACGCCGGTAAGGCGTTCCTGCTGAACTTCACTCTGTACAACGCGGATATCGCGCAGCGTGATGGCGACGCGTTCCTCAAGACCGGCAAGGTTGCCGAGGACTGCTGGGGCGGAACACAGGCGCGACACGTGTTTGCCGCTGCGGGATGACTCGTGTTGCGAACATCGCCAATGTGCGATCCGAACTACGACCTGATGTGCGCCGCCTGGATGAAGTCTCGCTGGATCATGCCTGTCATGTTGCAGCTCGTCATCGCGCTGCACGCCCACGGTGCAACGCCATCGCCAGTGTGGGCAGTGGATCCGGCGGTACCAGGTGCGGACCTGCCGCGTGCGGGCGCTTCACTTTTCGACCTGATTACTGCCGATGCCCAGGGGCGTCGCCAGATTCCCTTTCCATTCGAACGCCTGATCGCCCGAGTTGAATCTGCGGCGGGCTGCAGCGAACCCGATCCCTGTACCCGGTCGGTCTTGATTCCGCTGGGACGCTCGTTGCAGCGCGTCGCAGCGTTCCCCGACTTCTTTGCCCATCCGCGCGTCGTATCTGCAGTGGTTGCCGCTGGTCGCGGTCCTTCTCTGCTGCGTGACCGGATCTATCTGGGCTACCAGGACAGGACCGATCTGATCGAAGTCATCAGCTACAACGAAACCCTCGCACGGTTCGAGTTCCAGCTCGTGAAGAACTATCGCGCGGACTCGACACCGCAGGTCGTCTACGCGCCGCGCACCGTGTGCATCGCCTGCCATCAGAATCACGGACCGATCTTCTCGCGCCAGGTCTGGCTGGAAACCAACGCCAATCCACTCATAGCGACCAGGCTGGAGCAGCAGCACGTCGACTTCCACGGTGTTGCGGCGCGAACGACGACCGACGCCGCCAACGCCATCGACGATGCGACCGACCGAGCCAATCGCCTTGCGCTCGTGCAGCGACTGTGGCGCGACGGATGCGGGGATCAGCCGTCTGGTGCGCGTTGCCGCACGCTGGCTTTAATCGCGGCGTTACAGTACGGGCTGACCGGAGAACGAGCTTACGATTCGCGCTCGTCAGAATTTCAGCGCGACGTCGTCGAAACGCTCGGGCGGAATGCACGGAGTCGCTGGCCGGCAGGGATCGCGGTTCCGAATCCAGATATTCCGAATCGCGATCCACTTGCCTTCACGCAGAGCAATGCCAGCATCTCACTTGCGAATGTCTCCGCGCAGTTCGAGCCGCTACTGCCAAGGCAACCGCTGGAGATTGTCGGTCCGAGTGCGCGCGAACTATCGGATCAACTGGTGCGCGGGCTGGCGCAGTTCTGGTCGGACGCCGACGTTGAAGCGCTCGATCGTGCCATCGGTTATCGCGATTCGAAAGCCGTCGCAGCCGAGCGGAGCATTGAGATTCCATGTTCGGTCGAGAGTAGCGGCGATCGACTGCGATTTGTCTGCGTCAATAAGCCGGCGTCGAGTTCGCATGTCGCCGCTGCAGATGCGGCCGAACTGGCAGGCACCGTCATGCGTACGGGTGGATCGCTGGACACCGTATCGGTCGGCGATGCAGAACCGATAAGACATCTGCGTGTCGATGCCGTCAATCACGCGCAAGGAGAATCGCACTCAGTCCTGATGACCGTACATGATGGAAAACGCACGGCACGACTGCCAGACGGTGCTGCAATCAGGCTAATTTCTCTGCAGTGGACGGGACCGGTGTCCGATAAGCGATTCCAGGCGGTTGCGACGATGGCGATTCGCGACGACTTCACCCACGTTGCCGATCGCGTCGAAGTACCTGCCGGTCCGGTTCGCTCCGTGTGGATGGCTCAGATGACTGCCCGGTTGCGCGGAGAAGCGGCCGTTACGTCACAAGCAGTAGCACCCACGGCTCAAACGGATGAGCTTGCATCGC
Source organism: Steroidobacteraceae bacterium (assembly GCA_036498785.1). Taxonomy (GTDB): domain Bacteria; phylum Pseudomonadota; class Gammaproteobacteria; order Steroidobacterales; family Steroidobacteraceae; genus Steroidobacter. Next base: position 53,080 of record DASYEW010000062.1, read on the forward strand.
AACCGTTGGTTGCTGCGACTTTGCCTTTCGAGGCGGAATGTGGGAGCTGTCATCACACCGCGCAGCGCTCGCCGCCAAATTTCCTGACCGGCAGCGCGCGCCGTGTCAACGCCTCGCTCACTAGCTGCGCGCCGAGAATCCTGGTGCGCATGGCCATGCACGACGTGCCGGCGGCGCAGCGTGCGAAGACCCCGATGCCGCCCGAGTCTACCGTCCTGCCCGGCGAGGTGGTCGTCGATTCGCCTTCTCATCCATTGGCCGCAGCACGCAAGAGTATCGAGGAGCTGTTGCAGCGAGAGTACGGGCACGTGCCGACACTCGACGAGTTGCTGCAGCACGGCTACGAGAATCTGCGGGCATGTATCGCGCCGGAAGCGACGGGTGATCCGGCGATAGTCAACGAGTGACTCGGGAATGGAGACGGAAGGCTAACCCATGACCAATTCAGCCCCGACCGATCCCGCACAGAAGCCCGTCTGGAGCTTGGCTGAGCTGCTGCGGCGGCCTTGGGTGCGAGTGTTGTTTGTACTGACCCTGCTGGTGTTGGTGTTTGTCCTCGTGAGCGTGGTGTTGCTGGTTGCGCGTTTCACGGCCGACAGGCCAGTGGAGTACGCCAGCATCGAAGAGCATTTCAAATATGGCTCCACCGGTGGCGAACGCGCCTCCGGCTTCCCTTACTGGATCTTCGAAGCGATGCCGCAGGTGTGCGCCAAACACCTGCCGGGAAAAGGCTACGCATCACTGGGGTTCATATTCGAGCAGGGCAGGGATTTGCCCATCGGCATGTCGAAACGCCGCCATCTCGGTATCGATCGGACCTTTCTCAACTGCGCTGTATGCCACGTCAGCACGGTGCGTGATGCACCGGATGCCCTGCCGCGTGTGGTGTTGGGAATGCCGGCCAACAATTTCAATCTCTTCGGGCTGCAGAGATTTCTGTTCGACTGCGCTGCCGACGCGAATTTCTCCAAGGAGACGGTCATCCCGGAAATCGCACGGCTGATGCAGGAGCGCGGCGAGCATCTCAGTCTCCTCGATCGCTATCTCGTGTACCCGGTGGCGCTGTGGATCATGCGCGACCGCTTGCTGATGTTGCGTGGCCGCTTCTTGCCGATGCTGGAGCACACGCAGTGGGGTCCCGGCCGCACCGATACCTTCAATCCCAATAAGGTGCTGTTCAATTTTCCACTCGACAGGTTGCCGGAGCGCGAGCGCAACGCAGCCGTGGATTTTCCATCGATCTGGTTGCAGAAGTCGCGTCAGGGGATGCAGCTACACTGGGACGGCAACAACGTGATGTCGGAGGAGCGCAATAAGAACGCGGCGTTCGGCACCGGCACCACGCCACCTACGATAGATCTGCACGCTATCGGACGCATCGAGCAGTGGCTGTTGACCGCCGTGCCGCCACAATTCGATCAGCCGATCGATGCGGAGAAGGCCGCACGGGGAGCGAACACGTATGCGCAATATTGCGCCGGATGTCACGGCGTCAACGGACGCGAGTTCGCGTCACTGCCGGGGGAAATGGCTCGCGACTGTGTGACAAGTGGATCTGCGGGCGGCAGCAACGATGCGGCTCTTTATGGGCCTCATGTCGGACGTATCACGCCGATCGATCAGATCGGCACCGACCGTCACCGCCTCGACTCCTTCAGTTACGAACTGGCGGTGCAGCTGGGCACGATCTACGCGGGATACCCGCACCGCTACTGTCACTATCGAAAGACCTTCGGCTATGCGAACGCTCCGTTGGACGGTGTGTGGTTGCGTGCACCCTATCTTCACAATGGCTCGGTGCCGAATCTGCGGGCGTTGCTGGAGCCGGCAGCGGCACGCCCGCATGAGTTCTATCGCGGCAATGACGTGTACGACGCGAAGAACATGGGCTTTGTCTCCGATGTCAGGGAGCAGGGTGGTCGTGAATTCTTTCTTTACGACACCGCGTTGCCAGGCAATGCGAATACAGGCCATGAAGGTGAGGCTTATGGAACGCAGTTGCCGGCCGCGGAGAAGGACGCGTTGGTGGAGTATTTGAAGGGGTTCTGAGGAGAGAAAGTGACGGGTGACGGGTGACGGGTGAGGGGGAAGAGGAGAGGGCGACGGGCTACAGGCGACAGTAGGAGGGGGAGATGAACAGGCGGAAATGGATTCGGGCGCTTGCTGTCGTGTTGGTGCTCGGCGCGGGCGGGGCGTTCTTCGGCTGGTACAAATTCTTTCGGGAAGAGCCGCAACCGCAATGGATCACCGGCGATCCGGAGATGCGTTTCAAGTATGGCTCGATCGGCGGTGAGCGCGATGCGGGTGTGCCTTACTGGATTTTCTACGTGCTGCCGCGCATGTTCCCCGACAAAATCCCCGGTGCGAACGGCTTCGCGTCATTCGGCGCATCCTGGGAACAGGGCCAGGAGCTGCCGATCGGTTTCACCAAGAAAGTCATCGGCTTCGCGCGCGTCGGGAATAATTGCGCGGCCTGCCACACCGCCAACTACCGGCTCACGCAGAACTCGACGCCCACCTTCGTCAATGCGGGGCCGGGCCACACTTTGAATCTCGAAGGCGTGTTTCGCTTCCTGGTCGACTGCGCCAAGGATCCGCGTTTCAACGCCGACAACCTGATGCAGGAGATCGCGCTCGTCACCGACCTTTCCTGGATCGATCGCGTCATCTATCGCTTCATCCTGATTCCGATCACCAAGCAGCGGCTTACGCAACGCGAGGCGCAGTTCGCCTGGATCTACCGCCACGATTTTCCCGAATGGGGTCGAGGGCGTGACGATGCGATGAATCTCACCAAGTACTTCCTGGTCGGCACGCCCATGGACGACTCCATCGGGCCGAGCGACATTCCATCGATCTGGAATCTGAAGAAGTACGATCGCGATGCGGTCACGCTGAACTGGGCGGGCGACAGTCACGATACCTATTCCGTCATCATCGATTCCGCCCTGGGGTTGTTGGGAGCGGCGCCAAAGAGCAATGCGGAATTTCTTGAGGAAGTGAAATGGCTGCAGGGCTACCTGTCCGCCAAGCAACCGCCACAGTATCCATTGCCGATCGATACCGCCAAGGCAGCTGCCGGCAAGGCGGTGTTCGACCGCGAGTGCGCAAGCTGCCATGCGAGCAACCTTACCGGCACGCGCATGGCGTTGCAGGGGGTCGACACCGATCCTGAACGGCTCTGGACATGGAAGAAGGAACACGCAATCGCTGCCAACAATGCGGTGAAGAAGTTTGGCATCGAGCGCAAAGGCCTGGTGGAAGCTGAGCTGATTGGCTACAACGCGGTTTATCTCGACGGGCTCTGGTTGCGAGCGCCGTATCTTCACAACGGCTCGGTTCCAACATTGCGCGACCTATTGAGCCCGCCAGCGCAGAGGCCAAAAGTGTTCTGGCGTGGCTACGATCTATATGACCCGGTCAACGTGGGCTTCGTCGCTACCGGCGCACTCGCCGAAGAGGCGGGTACGAGGTATGACACAGCGCAACGGTCCAACGGCAACGGTGGCCATCTATTCGGCACGACGCTCGCGGATGCGGACAAGGACGTGCTGTTGGAGTATCTGAAGACGATATAGAAGCCCGTCCCCTTGGTCCGTTAGGCCAATTGAGCGGCTGCCGCATCGCAGTCACAGTTGAGCTGCGACAGTTCGTCTGCGTCAGGTTCCATCCCCATGGATGCAGTGGCAGGGAGTCCGGCTGTCAAGGCTGTGCCCTATCGCGGCAACCGGCTCACCAGGCTGGTTCTTGCGGGTGTTGCGCTGGGCCTGGCGCTGGCCGCCGCTGGCTATGCGGTACGGATCGCGCAGAACTACACATTCCACAAAGAACGCGGCTTTCGCGTGCTGCAGGAAGTCGCGGCGCAGTTCGAGAATTTCCAGGGCAGCCTGGTGACGCTGCTGAGCGTGGCGCCGCGCGGGATGAAACTGGAGGCGCAGAAGATCTACATCAGCAAGCTCGCGATCCAGGACATCAGCCTGGAAACGGTCTCGCTGGGCGAAGCCTTCGTGCACTCGCAGTGCTGGAAGGGCAAGAGCTGGAGCAATGGAATGTTTCTGGCCTTTCCGCAGGTGGCGAATGCGCCGTTCGTGTTTTTCTCCTGTCCGACCCAGGTGGCGGACGAGGTCACTCAGAAGGAGGACGGCGACACGCAATCGCCCCCGCCCTGCACCCTTGCCGATAGCGGTTCCCGCGGCGCCAAGCCCGACACAGAACCATCGCCAGCGCCAGCGTCATCGACAGCATGGTCGACAGCATCATCGACCCGGGGCGCTCGCGACGGTCGTTGCATGCATCCCGGATTGCGCGGCTCTTTCGAGCACAGCCTGAATGGGTTCATCTCCCAGGGGTTCTTCGATCAGGTGCTGCTCACGACCCAAGGTGGCGCCGTGCTCACCCAATTCGGCGATTCCGGGCGCGACATGGTCCGCAGCACGGTGACGTTGCAGCAGGAAAAATCGTACGCGCTCGGCATGACCAACGCAGCGGCGGTGTTGAAAATTGCAGCCAGGAAGATCCGCGAGGGCGATGCGTCGCCGCCTGCGGCAGATTCCTCCAAGGACGCGGTTCGCACCGGACCGGACGACCTGCAGGTGTTCCAGCCCATCGTCTTTCCTATCACCATCGGCGATCAGTCGTATCGTGCGTTCGTGCTGCCGTTCCGGCCGGCGTTTCCGTTGTTCGCGCCGGACGGTTCGCCGGCTGCCGGTTCCAGCACATCCAGTGGCGGCGGCGCTGCCGGGCCGCAACGCCAGACGACGCTCTACGCTATCGGTCTGAAGAGCGCGAATTTTCAGCAGGATGTTTCGGCGGCGTTGGGCCCGCAGGGTAATTTTGTTGCCGCCGTGATCATACTGGTGGTGTTGTTCGCATGGCCGTTGCTCAGCCTCAGGTCGCGACTGCGCGAAGACCCGTTCACGTGGAACGAGATCGTGGCGTGCTTGCTATCGATCCTGTTGATTCCCGCGGTGCTGACTGCGACGGCTATATGGTTCTGGAGCCATCAGCAACTCAGCGCGTGGGCGGACGACGGCGCGCGGCACTACGCTTACGATATTCGGGCGCGGCTCACCCAGGAACTTGCCCGCGATGCAGCGCTGCTGGCCGCGTATCGGCAATTCCCGTTCGGCAATGCCGAGAGTGAAAAGCAGGGCTACGGATTTCCGATCCGGGCGCCGACTTGTACGCGCTCGCGAAACTGTCCGAAGAATCGCACGGCGTGGGCGCAGTGGTGCGTTCAGCCCGGCGATGTCACTGCTCGACCCTGCGGTGATCGCAACGGCAACATGGAGAATGTGAGTGTGCGCGACGACGTGGGTGACATGCGCTGGTGGTCGCCGTTGCGACTCATTTACGGTGTCGATGATACGGGCTGGATGATGCGGCCGCGCTTCACCGTCTTCAGCGACCCGCCGCTGGGCGATCGCGTGCCATTGAAGAGTCGCGAATATTTCCAGGTACTTGAGCAGGGCCAGGGGTGGTCGTTCAAGGACGCAGCGCGCTGTGGCATCGGGCGCTTTGCCAACTACGATTTCGTGGCGCAGCGCGTTTTCAGCAAGAGCGATGCGGCTCGCATGCTCCAGATAGCAATCCCGCGCAGCGGCCGACGCGGCGATTTCAGCGGGATCATTGCGGGCAGCGCCAGGGTGCATCAATTCACTGCACCGGTAGCGCCGCTGTTGTTGAAATTTGCGATCATCGACAAGGACACCGGCGTCGTGCTGTTTCATTCCGACGACGCGCGCAGCCTGTCGGAGAACTTCTTCGTCGAAGTGGAGCAGAACGAAAAGCTCAAGGCCGCGGCTGCAACGGCCAGCGCGGTGCAGATCAGCGGCAACTATACGGGTGAACCTCACCGCCTGACCTACGTGCCCATGCACAACGTCCCGTGGGGCGTGGTTGTGTTCTATGCCAATGCCGACCTCGCTGAGCTGCCCTCACAGGCTGCGTTGACCGCATTGACGGCGTACGGCGGTCCCGTCTTCTGCGTGCTGGTGCTGATGGCAGTGGCGTTAGCTCTATACGGCAAGCGACGCTCGATTCGTTTGGCAACGCGGATCTGGCCGACTGCCGTCGCTCCGAGTTCGCTGGAAAAATTCGCCAGGTGGGCGTTGCTGACCTTTGCGGGGACTGCTGTCGTCTGCTGTCTGATTCTGCGACTGGCGGTCACTGCAATAGTCGTTGTGGCGGTGCTGGCACTTGTCTGGATGCTGATCGTGAGATATCGCAAACAACTACGCGAGTGGCACGCGGCGATCGGGCTCGCGTTCTGTGTGTTGGCGTTGGCCGCGGTACCTCTGGTCTGGCTGGGGTTGGGCTATCACGACGCACAAATTCTGGGTTTCATTCGCGACGGATTGCTGCAGGCACGTTACGACATCGAGCAGCGACAGGCCGTCATGGGTGCGGACCTGCGGCGCTGGGTACCCGATGCGAAGGATCGAAAACGGCGCTTCCCGCCGCTCGCGGAGTTGGTACAGCCTGTTTCGGAGCTGATGGCGTTGCCCGGGTATCGCGTCGAGCGCGAGCCGTTCGAGCGCAATGGGGCTGCGACCTTCGTGTGGAGCCTGACATCGTTCCGTGGCCCGCCGCTGATTCGCCAGCAGCCAGTTCGTTTCGGTTACTGGCGGTTGAAGAGTTGGGCGGTGACCGCTGAGAGCGACGCACAGGAACGGCGGATCAGGATGACCCAGGCTGGGACACCGGTCGGTCAGGCCGGCAATCGTAGTGCGGATGAGCACTCCGGATTCACGCACTTCGGCCCAGTTGAGCAATATCAGTTCGTCACGCCGGAAGGAAATACCGTCAAGCTGCGCTTCAACACCGCTACACAACGCATTGCTGATCCGCTTTGTTGCGACGATGCAGTGGACACCTTCGATGCGATGCGGCGCTCCGGGCAGTTTCGGTCGCACCTGTGGAGCGGCTTCTCGGCCTTCGCCATCGCGACGCTGACGCTGCTGCTTTGCTGGGGATTCATTCGTCGTCTGGCAGGAGCTTCCGTCCCGCCCAGCGCTGGTCCGCAAGGAACTCCGTTCGCGCGCACCAGCGGGAATCGCGCCGTCGTTCTGCGTAAAAGCCAAACGCCTCGGACTGCTGAGCATGAGGCCACGGATCCTGATGAGAGTGCGTTGAGCTTGCTTGAGGCAGCGGGCTGGCCCGATCCAAGTACCAGGGCCGGCGTGGAGGTCGTCGATCTGACAGCGCCGAGCGCGGGTGGCTCGCTCGGCCGCCCGATCTGGGCTCCCGGCCGATATGTCTTTCTCAACTTCGACGTGGCACTCGCGAGTCCTGCCGGTAGTCGCGAACTGCTGAACGTACTGCACGCGCTCGCAAATCGTGAGGACGTGGAGTTGCTGCTGGTCTGTCGCCGCTCGCCTTTCCGTCGTCTACATCAGCCCGACGCATACCCCGAATATCAGGAACAAGGTGCCCTGACGCCGGAGGAACTGATGCGCTGGGACCAGTTGCTGAGCGGCTTCACCATCATGGCAACGTTGCCACACAGTAGTCCATCAAGTAGTCCATCTGGCACGTCAGCAAGTAGCGGCGAGTCGCAGGCCGGTCTGAATCCGGCTGCGTATCATGGAGTGTGGAAGCTGTGTACCAGCATGGAGCGCATCCAGCTTCATCAGCTCGCCTCGGGTCGGATCGCCAACCCACGCAATGACCGGCTACTGGGCGATCTGCTCGCCTGGGGGCTGATCAAGTACGACCCGTGGCCGAAGATCGTGGATCCCGGTTTCGAGAGCTTCGTGCAGACCGCGGAAACGCCACGCACAATGCTGGATTTGCAGCGCGGCGCTGGCGTCGGCTCACGCAAGGTCGTACGCATGATCGTGATCGTAACGCTGCTCGCGGCGGCTGTCGGAATCAGCTGGGCTGCGGGCAATACCTTGAAATTCGCCACCGGGATACTGGTCGCCGCGCTGGCGTTTGTCAGCCAGCTCTCGCAGGCGATCAGCCTGGTGCGCGGCGGAAGCGCGAGCGGCAAGTAGCGAAGTATTTATCGAATCTGCAGATTCATGACTACAATCCGCGCGCCATGAAAATTACCTCGCGCGGATCCTCTACCACCTTGTTCGTTGTTCTCGCCGTGGGCGCGCTCGCCTCATGCGCGCGAATGCCGCCTGACCTGGAGCTTTCTGGTCCCACGCAAGGCACGACCTACACGGTGAAGATCGCGGCGCCGCCGGCCGGAACCGATACCAGTGCCGTGCGGGTTGCGGTCGAAGATGTACTGGCGCGTGTCGATCGCGAGATGTCCGGCTATCGCAACGACTCTGAGCTGTCGCAATTCAACCAGTCGAGCTCTACCGACTGGATTCCCGTCTCGGACGAGACGGCCAAGGTGGTCGCGACGGCCCTGGAGGTCGCCGAAGCGTCCGATGGCGCGCTCGATATCACCATCGCGCCGCTGGTGAACTTGTGGGGAATGGGTCCCGCTGGCCCGCCGGCAAAGATGCCTTCCGAAGACGACGTGAAGCTGGCCATGGCGCGCACCGGTTACCACAAACTGCATGTCCGCCAACAACCGGCAGCCTTGCGCAAGGATCAGCCGGATCTGGCGATCGACCTGAATGCGATCGCGCAGGGCTACACGTCGGATCTCGTCGGTGAGCGGTTGGCCGCGCTGGGGTTCAAGAATTTCATGGTCGACATCGGTGGTGAGGTGCGTGCCCGGGGTCGCAATGCCAACGGCGATCCGTGGCGCATCGCGGTGGAGCGCCCGGTCGATACGGAGCCGACGCCCTACGCCATCCTGCAGCTAGCCGACATGGCGGTGACCACTGCGGGCGAGTATCGACATTATTTCGTCCGCGACGGTCATCGCTATTCGCACACGATCGATCCGCGTACCGGGCACACCATGGATCACGACCTCGCGGCAGTGGTCGTCGTCAGTACCACCGGTATCGATGCGGATGCATGGGATACCGCATTGAACGTGCTGGGTAGCAAAGCGGGCTACGAGCTGGCCGTGAAGCGCGATATGGCGGTGCTGTTCATCGTGCACGAAGGCACGAACATGCGCCCGCTGATGACACCGCGCTTCAAGCAATACATTGCTGTGGCGCCCGAGGAGATCGGGAAGCGAGAGTAGTGCCGCAGCGCTTCAGCGAGGCACGACCTGCGCGAGCGTCTCGCCGATCCCTGCATGAATCACCAGATCCGCGGTGGCATCCACGTCGGTCGGGTCGCGATTCACGATTATCAGCGCGGCGCCGTTGCGTTTGGCGCGCAGCGGAAAATCGGCGGCGGGAAACACCGACAGTGACGAGCCGAGCACAATGAAGAGATCGCACTGCTGCGTGGCTTCGTCGGCTCGGCGCATGGGCAATGCGGGCATCTGCTGGCCGAAGGAAATGGTTGCCGACTTGATGATGCCGCCGCAGCGCACGCACGGTGCTACGGTTCCGGTGGCGCGGAATTCCACTTCAATCTGCGGCAACTCGATGCGCATCTGGCAGTTGAGGCATCTCGCGTAGGTCGCATTGCCGTGCAGTTCGATCACGTGCTCCTCGGGCACGCCGGAATGCTGGTGCAGATTGTCGACATTCTGCGTGATCACCGCGGTGACCTTGCCGGAGTGAACCAGCTGCGCTACCGCGAAATGGCCGCTATTGGGTTGCGCTCCTACCCAGCCATCGCTGTTCTCGAAGCGCCGCCCCCATGCTTCGCGGCGCTTGGCCTCAGAGGCGATGAACTCCTGAAAGTAGATCGGCTGCATGCCACTCCATACCCCGCCTGGACTGCGGAAGTCGGGAATGCCGGACTCGGTGCTGATGCCGGCGCCGGTGAAAACAACGGCGCGTCGTGAGGCCTGGAGGAGCTGCTGGAAGCGCTCCAGTGCCGCGGGCTCGAGAGCGGTCGTCGTTGCGGAATCGTGGGTAGTTGGCGTCATGCGCTGGAGCGAGGCGGTGATAAGCCTTCACTGTAGCGCCATTGGCGGTAATCCAGAAGGTTCTCTCGCACAACACATCGAGTCGGCGAAGCAATCGCACGGACTCAGACACATTTGCTCAGTGTGCGCGCGCGGATCGCACCTGAGTACGCACCGTGACGAGGGTTTACTTACCGACGGGTTCGCCCGCCGCGGCGGTCTGTGAGCCCTTGTCGTCGCGCATCTCGCCTTTAAGCGTGCGTTCCAGCCAGTCGTTCATGGTGATCATTGTGTTGCGGGCTTCGCCCGAACCCAGCGCGTTCGCAGCCGGGTGCGATGTGGTGTGAATGCCGATGATCACGCCGGTGCTCTCATCGATGACGGGCGCGCCGGCAGCGATTCCCCGCGAATCCATGTCGTGGGTGAACCCCGCCAGGTTGGCGAGCGCAATGCCGTTAGCCTTGCGCCCGTAGACGGTGCCGCGGCTCTTCTGCTTGAGAGAGTCGGAGTCGATGTCGGACTTGAAGCCGATCATCAGGACCGCAGCGGCTGCTCCGGAGAATTTGCCGAGCGGCATCGTGCGTTGTGCGTACTGCGAAGGTTCTTTCAGGCGTACCACGGCGAAGTCCTTGGCAGGCTGGCCGAAGGCACCTGCTTCGCTTTTCCATTGCGCCTTGATGTAGGAAACGGGGATGCGTTCGCGGATCTGTCCGAGCGAATCGGTGCTGGTGTAGACGCACTTGGCGGCCTGAGTCCAGTGGCCGTTCTCCTCGAAGGTATGCGCCACGGTGACGCCGATATCGAAGGCGCCGACCAGAAAAGCGGTCGACATGTGTTGCCGGCCGTTGATCGAGCAGACGATGGCGCCGACGCCGCTGAAGGAGAAATATTCCTGGCTGGTAAGGCTGGCAGGACCGAGGCCGGTTGCATTGCCGGCGGCAATGGAGGTTTGCGCGTCTGCCGTCAGGTCGAGCAACTGCCGCTCATGATCCACGGGCGCATCGACCGGGCTGGCGCAATCCAGTCCTTGCGAGCACAAGGCGGAAGCGGCGACCGCGCGCTGGGTTCCGGCTACGGACATCGCCAGCGATGCGAACAGAACAGCGGCAGCAAGCAGTGTGGGTCGATGAATCGGCAGTGTGATGCGCATGGATGGTTACCCCGGCGGAGAAGGCCGGATGCATTGCGACAATCGGTCCTGGCCGCGCCGGCGGCCATTGGCAGGGCGCCGGGTAAGCCATCAGGCAGAACCTGAATCCCCGCAAATGCATCTGTCAGCACTCGCCGGCCCGATAGGGTGCAACGAGTGCTGCGGGGTAGCCTAAGACTTGCCGGAGGGAACAACGGTGACGGGCCTCAAACTTCCCGTCAGCTCATCGGACAATGTGGAAGGATGCCCTTCGTGGCGTCGGCAAAGGCCATGCGTGGCCATAGCCTGCGACAACCGAAAGCAGCAAAGCCGAACCACTTTCCTATGGTTCAGCTCTCTTTGTCCCGCCGTGGCGATTGATCGATCGACGTACCGGGTTTCCTGCCCGTCACTCGTCACCCGTCACCTCTCCCACACCCTCTGCGAGGACACAGGAGTGACGAGTGACGGGTGACGTGCAAGAGGAAGAGGTCGTAGGCCGATCCGAGTGGTGGCGAGCTGAGGAGGCGAGTTCGATCGGTGGTCTTGCCCGTCACACGTCACCCACAACCACCCTCCTTATTCCGCTGTCCTCTTCCAATCTTCCTCACTGCGATGCGCTGTGTGAAACTCCCTGAGATGACCGCAGAACAACTATTGAACGACGCCGCTGCGCGCGTTGCCGAAAGCCGCGCACAGAATTCGCAGCTATGGGAGACCATCCTGGCCCAGCCTGCTGTCGCAGAGTCGATTGCGCAGGTTTGGGCCTGTAGCGAATTTGTCGCCGCGGCATGCATTCGCGAGCCGGCGCTGTTGCAGGCGTTGATGGCCGATGGTTGCCTGCTGGAGCAGGCACCGGAAACCTGGATTGCCGCGGATCTCGCCGGCGTGCCCGCCGGGGTCACCGAGCCTGAGTGGATGGAGCGTCTGAGACGGTTCCGCCGCCGCCAGATGGTGCGCATCGCGTGGCGCGACCTCGCGGGTTGGGCCGACCTGGATGAGACGCTGCGAGATCTCTCCGCTCTTGCCGATGTCTGCATCCAATTCGCCTATCAGCGTAGCTACGAACTGCTGACTGCGCGATACGGGGTGCCGCGCGGAGCGGCGAGCGGTGAGCCGCAGCCGATGATGATTCTGGGCATGGGCAAGCTCGGCGGACGTGAGCTGAATTTTTCTTCCGACATCGACCTGGTCTTCCTGTACCCGGAAGACGGGCAGACCGACGGCGCGCGCGGCATCGATAACTCGGAATTCTTCCTGCGCCTGGGTCAGAAGATCACCCAGCTATTGGCGACGCCCACCGTCGAGGGTTTCGTGTATCGGGTGGACTTGCGGCTGCGCCCGTTCGGGGATAGCGGCAGGCTTGCGTTGAGCTTCGATGCGTTCGAGAACTACCTGCAGCAGCATGGGCGCGATTGGGAGCGCTATGCCTACGTAAAGGCTCGCGCCATCACTGCCACTGAGCAGTTCGACGCGCTCTACAACGATGTCCTGCGCCCGTTCGTCTATCGGCGCTACCTCGACTACGGGGTATTCGAATCGCTGCGCGACATGAAGGCGATGATCGCTAAGGAAGTGGAGCGTCGCGAGTTGCGCGATAACGTCAAGCTCGGGCCTGGCGGTATTCGCGAGATTGAATTCATCGTGCAGGCTCTGCAGCTCATTCGGGGCGGCGGCGACCGGCGTTTGCAAAGTCGTGAGCTGCGAACGGTGTTGCCGCTGTTGGGGAAGCAGCGACTGCTGCGTAACGAGATCGTCTCCGACCTCGATGCGGCTTATCGCTGGCTGCGGCGTGCAGAGAATCGCCTGCAGGAGTGGCTGGACGAACAGACTCACCAGTTGCCTGAAACCGATGTGGCGCGGGCTCGCCTCGCATTGTCGCTGGGCTTGCGGGATTGGACTGCAATGGGGGCGGAACTGAATGCGCATCGTGGACACGTCGAGCGTAGTTTTGCGCAGACTGTATTCGGTCCGGCCGCGGACGCTGCGGGAACCGAGTCCGTGGTCCAGGTCGTACTGGATCTGGAAAGTCCTGCGGCGGAACGCGAGCAAGCGCTGCAGCGACTGGGCGTTACAGATCCGGCAGCGCTGAATGAATCGCTGGAGCAGTGGCGTACCTCGGCTTACTACCGTCGGCTCGATGAGTCGGGGCGGCGTCGGTTGCGAGATGTATTGCCGCGCATAGTGCGTGCGGCAGCAGGTACCGAGGCGCCAGTAGTCACGCTGGCGCGCATCATGAAGATCCTCGAGAAGATCGGCGGCCGCACGGTGTATCTCGCGTTGTTGAATGAGAATGCGAGTGCGCTCGGTCGCTTGGTGAGGCTGTGTGCGCAAAGCCAGTTCCTGGCGGACCAGGTTGCCGCGCACCCGCTGCTGCTCGATGAGCTGATCGACGAACGATTGCTCGAAGAGCCGCCCAGTCGCGAACAATTTTCGAACGACCTGGCTGCGTTGCGCGATGCGATGCAGGGCGAAGATGCCGAGCGCCAGGTGGAAATGTTGCGGCAGTTTCAGCGGGCCGCGGTTTTCAAGGTGGCGGTGGGCGATCTCACCGGCCGTTTGCCGCTGATGAAAGTCAGCGATCGGCTCACGGATATCGCGGAGCTCATCGTCGCCGAAGCGTTGTCGCTCGCGTGGGCGCAGATTGCCGGGCGGCATGGCCAGCCGCGCTGCGGCGAAAGCTCGGATGCACTGCGCGCAGCCAGCATGGTCGTGGTCGCGTACGGGAAATTTGGTGGCCTGGAGCTGAGCTACAGCTCCGACCTCGACCTGGTATTCCTGCACGACTCAAGCGGTGAAATCCAGCGCACGGATGGCGACCAGTCGATCGAAAACAGTGTGTTCTTCCAGCGTCTCGGTCAGCGCCTGGTGCATTTGCTCACGGTGCACACCTCAGCGGGCCGCCTCTACGAAGTGGATACTCGGCTGCGTCCCGGCGGCAATCGCGGGTTGCTGGTGCAGTCGATCCTCGCGTTTCGCGAATATGAGTTCAAGGAAGCCTGGACCTGGGAGCACCAGTCATTACTGCGTTCCCGTACGGTTGCCGGCGTCCCGGAGCTGCGCGCCATCTTCGAGGGGGCGCGAATCGAAGTCCTGCGGACGGCGGTGCGCCGGGGCGATCTGCGCGAGGAAGTGCGCAATATGCGCGCACGGATGCGTGACAATCTGTCCAAAGCGAAGCCCGGCCAGTTCCACGTCAAGCAGGATGCCGGCGGCATTGCCGACCTGGAGTTCCTGGTGCAGTACTGGATGCTCAAATGGGCGGATCGCCATCCTGAAATCGTTATCTTCTCGGACAACATCCGCCAGCTCGAAAGCCTCGCCTCAGGCAACCTGGTGCCGCAGCTGCGTGTGGATTTCCTGGTCAATACCTATCGGCGCTACCGCGAGCGGCTGCACCACCTGGCGCTGGACGACGCCGGGGACATCGTGGATGCGGGCGAATTCGTCGAGGAACGCCGGGGGGTGATCGGGATCTGGGAGGAAGTGATGGGGGAAGGCCGCGAAGCGGCGGGGGCCTGAGGAGGCGCAAGGGCGGGCGGCGGGCTTCACAGTTCCTTACATCCTGCGCTCGCTGCGGCTTTAGCCGCTCACCTGCCTGCTCCAATCTGCAATAATCCCGGCTTGCCCGACTGCCGAGAGTTTCCTATGTCCGCACCCGCCCCCGAACCTGTCGTCAAACTGATTCAGCCGAACGCGCAGAACCAGTACCTCGTGACCTCCGAGAACCTGCCGCTGTCCTGCCCCATGCCCGGCATGCACCTGTGGAATTCGCATCCCCGGGTCTACCTGCCCATCGAGAAGACCGGCTGGGCCAAGTGCCCGTATTGCAGCGCGGAGTACACGTTGCAGAGATGAAAGTGAAGCCGGTGATGTGAGTGATGCAGGTGATGTAAGTGATGCGGGTCAGGAATTCCGGCCTGCATCACTTACATCACCCTCATCACCTGTATCACTTAGTTACTCACTTATATTCCTTGTAACTCTTCTCCTCCACGATCCGCGATCCGAGCTTGGTGTTGATCTGGCGTTTTACCGCCGCGCGTTCGTCGTTGGTGACGTATACGGCGCGTGCCAGCTCGATGAATTGCTGATCGAAGGCACGGGCGCGTTCCTTGTCGCGGATGTCGTCCTCGATCACCCATAGTTGCTCGTTGATCCGCTTCAGCTCGGCCCATTCCGCATCGATATTCGCCGTGCCGTGCGCGGAGCTGCGCCAGGTGGATTCGAGCAACCCCAGTTCCGTGCGCACATTCGCCAGCTTGGCGGCGTCGCTCATGCGCTCGGACTTGATCTGCAGGATGGTGATCTTGTCGATCAGTTCGCCGGGGGAGATCGGGACGAGGATGTCGTGCATGGAAGGGGCGCCGTTGGGAGGAGAGGGGATTATAGAGGGTGAGCGGGGTGATGGAAGTAATGAGGGTGATGATGTGACAGTGTTGCCGCAGCTTCGGTGCGTACTTTCATCACCTTCATCACTTCCATCACCTTTGTTTCTCCAGCCACGCCTGGAACATCAGTACGTTCCACAAATGCGTATGCCACTTGCGCCGGCCGCCGAGGAATTCGTTCCAGATCTTCGCGATCGGCTCCGGGTTGAAATGTCCCTCGCGCTGCAGTCGCGCCGGATCGAGTAATTGTTCGGCCCATTCCCGCAGCGGGCCTTTGAGCCAACCGCTGACCGGGGCACCGAAACCTTTCTTGGGGCGGTCGACCAGCGGGTCGGGCAGGTAGCGGCGCAGCAATTGCTTGAGGATCCATTTCTGCTCGCCGTCATGCAGCTTCATCGCCAGGGGCAGATGGAAGGCGAATTCGACGACGCGATAGTCGAGTAACGGTGCACGCGCTTCCAGTCCCACGGCCATCGTCGAGCGATCCACCTTGGTGAGGATGTCCTCGGGCAGATAGGTGACCAGGTCGAGATACATCATGCCGTGCGCGGCGTCAGCTGCACTGAGTTGCAGAGCTGAATCGGTAAACGGCGTCGGATATTCGAGGCCGCCGATTACTGCTTTCTGGGGGAATCGCCAGCGGGATACGCGATTCAAGTAGACAGCCGCGACCGAGTCGTTGGCGAGTTCGCTGGAGAGTTGCGCCAGCTTGTTATTGCGGGCTTCGGTATTCGCATGACTCCCCAGGGCGGCCGATAGAGCCTGGCGAATTGGCCGCGGAACCCGCTGCTGCCATCGCCAGACCTGTAACGCCCGCTGGTAGCGTCCGTAGCCGCAGAAAAGTTCGTCGCCGCCATCGCCCGACAGTGCGACAGTCACGTTGCGTCTCGCCAGCTTCGCCACCAGGTAAGTCGGAATCTGCGAGGAATCGGCGAAGGGCTCGTCGAACATTCTCGGCAGATCGGGCACGACCGACAGCGCGTCCGCACCGGTGACATACAGCTCCGTGTGATCGGTGCGCAGATGAGCCGCTACTGCTCGCGCCGATTCCGCTTCATCGTGACGCGGATCCTCGAAGCCGATCGAGAATGTCTGCACGGGCCGGCTGGCCTGCGCCTGCATGAGCGCAACGACAGTGGACGAGTCGGTGCCGCCGGACAGGAAAGCGCCGAGCGGTACATCCGCGTGCATGCGCAGCGACACCGCATCGCGTAACAGCGTATCGAGCTGATC
Source organism: Steroidobacteraceae bacterium (assembly GCA_036498785.1). GTDB lineage: Bacteria > Pseudomonadota > Gammaproteobacteria > Steroidobacterales > Steroidobacteraceae > Steroidobacter. Next base: position 69,716 of record DASYEW010000062.1, read on the forward strand.
GACCGCCTCCGTCGCGCTCAGATCCAACGGATTGCGCAGCGCTTCCGTCAATACATCCTTGGAGTTCCAGTAAGGCTTGCATGCATCATAGGGTGAGTGGTGACTCGCGCCTTGTGCGATATCGGCTGCCCGCAGCGAGAGCCGCGTTCCGGGCAGCAACTTGAACACGCCTTGCAGGATCGACCAAGGTGCCGGCACATAGTCGTGGCGCAGGAACAAGGCGAGCGCGCGGGGATCGACACGAGATCCGAATTGCGGATAAGCCTGTAAAGCCTTGAGCTCGGAACCGAACACGAGCGTTTGACCGGCCCATCCATAGTAGAGCGGTTTCTTGCCGATACGATCCCGCGCGAGGTGCAGTACGCGCTCCTGTCGATCCCACAGTGCCAGCGCCAGCATGCCGTTGGAGCGTCGCAGCGTTTCATCCAGGCCCCATTCCTCAACTGCCGCGAGCAACACCTCGGTGTCCGAGTGACCGCGGAAACGGTGGCCACGCTGCGCGAGTTCGTCGCTGAGCGCGCGATAGTTGTAGATCTCGCCGTTGAAAATCACCACGTAACGCTGCGACTGCGACAGCATGGGCTGGCTGCCCTCGGGCGAAAGATCGAGGATCGACAGGCGCCGGTGACCCAGGGCGATCCCGGCGCGCTCGTCGTGCCAGGTGCCGCGATCGTCCGGACCTCGATGCGCCAGCGAATCGGTCATGGCATCGAGCACGCGATCCACCTGCAGCGGCTGGACCTGCGCGCCTTCAGCTGAAAGAAAACCGGCAATGCCGCACATGGGGAAGAATAGTGATGAAGGTGAAGGAGGTGATGGAAGTGATGATGGTCAAGGAAGTGATGGAGGTGATGAAAGTGATGGAGGTGATACAGGTGTAGGTCAGGGCCTGAACCTTCATCACTTACATCACTCGCACCACCTTCATCACCACCTATTCATCCAGCCCCAGCAGTTTTCCGCTGAGATTCCGCGACGCCGGATTGCGCTTCATTTCGTAGTAACGCATGCGCTTGTAGACGGCGTAGGAGGCGCCGACCTGCGAGACGATGTAGCCGCGGGCGCCGTCGAGAAATGCCAGGCGCAGCACGTAGTCCTTGAAGAATGCGGCGATGAACACCAGTGGCGCCATCCACAGGCGCACCGGGCGATTCCGCTCCAGCCAGTCGCGCGCCTTGAGCTCCGCATAACGCAGGATCTTCATCTGGCGATGCACCAGCGTGGGATTGTGATGGTGGACGAACGGTTCGCGGAACGACACCGTCGGACCATCGAATCGCAGCGATTCGTGTACGCGCACATCGGTCCAGCGGGCGCGACCGCGATGATAGAGCCGCCCGAGTCGCTCGCCGACCATGGGTCGATACCATCGCATCGGCGCGCCCATGTACCAGGTCTGGCGGCGCAGAATCGCACCCGCACGATCGGATTGAAGCAGCTGTGGCAGGCTGGCCAGCAGTTCCTGTATCAATGCTGGTGAGAGCGCTTCGTCCGCGTCCAGCACCAGGATCCAGTCATGGGATGCCTGGGTGGTGGCGAAATTGCGCTGCGGCCCGAAACCAAGCCAGTCCTGATGCACTACGCGCGCACCGTGAGCCCGGGCTACATCCTGAGTTCCGTCGCTGCTGCCCGAGTCCACCACCAGTTTTTCGGCTGCGAACGGTACGCTGTCCAGGCAGCGGCCGATGACACTGGCTTCATCGCGGGCGATGAGCAGTAACGTAAGGGGGAAACTGACCGCCTGCGACATGCAGTCAGTTTCACACAGCGATCAGCGGGGTACAAACCTTACGGCGGACGGGTCGCCTTCATTTACAATCCCGGCCGCCCTTACAATCCGCTCCCACAGCAGCAATCGCCAGGCCATCGTGTCGCGCTATCTGTTTTTCGTCTCGGAGCTTTATGCGCTCGCGATCCTGCGTCCATTGCAGGCAGCCGCGCGTGCTCGCGGCGACGAGGTTGCGTGGTTTCTCGAACGCGAGGCGCTCGGGGCATTTCTGCACGCCGATGAAATGCGGTTGCCAACGGTGCGTAGTGTCATCGACTGGAGCCCGCACGCGGTATTCGTGCCGGGCAACTGGGTTCCACACTTCTTTCCGGGGCTCAAGGTGGAGGTCTTTCACGGCTTCAGCGTCGGCAAGCGCAGCGAGGCGCGCGGACATTTCCGGGTGCGCGGTTCGTTCGACCTGTACTGCACCCAGGGGCCGGACACGACCATCCCATTTCTCGAAATACAGCAGCGGCTCGGATTCTTTCGTGTCGAACAGACCGGTTGGCCAAAGCTGGATCCGTTGTTCCTGCAGCGCTATGCGCCGGGCAAGAACGCGCGACCGACGGTCCTGTACGCATCCACCTTTACCGAGAGCATTACTTCGGCGCGGACTCTGCGCGACACGATAGCGGCGAGCGCGAAGCAGGGTGAGTGGCAGTGGCTGGTTACGCTGCATCCGAAGATGGCTGCCGATGTCGTGGAGTCCTATCGTGCGCTCGACGGCCAGGGCCTGCGGTTCGTGATGACCGACGATATTCTTGAGTTGTATGCGCAGGCCGACGTGCTGCTGTCCGATACCTCTTCGGTGGTACCGGAGTTTCTGACCCAGCACAAACCCGTGGTGACGTTTCGCAACCGGCGTCCCGGTGCGCATCTGCTCGATGTGCAGCACGAGGCCGAAGTCGTGCCGGCGCTGCGACAGGCAATCGCAAGACCCGATTCCCTGATGCGCGCAGTCGCTGCGTATGCGGATCGCATTCATCCGTATCGCGATGGCAAGTCGAGCGAGCGTGTGCTGATTGCCACGGATCGCGCCATCGAACTTGGCCGCGCCGGTCTGAAGCCCAAGCCGTTCAACCTGTGGCGACGCCTGCAGGCGCGCCGGCGATTGGGATACTACGGAATAAGCGGACAGTAGATCGTGATGACTGCAAGGAACGCATTCGTCCTTGTGCCAGCGGCGGTTATTTGCGACGCGCCAATGCCAGCATCACGCTGTGCAGTTTCTTGATGACTTCCTCCGGCGTAATCAGGTCCATCACGCCGGGCTTTTCGATCTTGGTGGTCCAGGGAATGTCGGCCGCGGGGCGGCCCAGCAGGCGACGGGCGGCGACGTCGTATTTATCCACGCACCATTGGCGGCTCAGATAGGGGCCGCTGCGGGCGGGATTGGTGGCGGCGTACAGGCCGATCACCGGCGTGCCCACGGTCGAGGCCATGTGGGCCGGTCCCGAATCGGGCGTGAGCAGGATGGTGGCACGCTCGAGCGTGGCGAGAAATTCGAGCAACGTGTCCTTGCCGATGGCATTGGTGCATTGCTGGCGCATCTGCGACGCGATTGCCGCGCCCATCTGCTGTTCTTCGGCACTGCGCCCGCCGCACAACACGACCTGCATATCCAGTGTTCCCGCCGCATAGTCGGCGATCTGTGCGTAATACTCGGGACGCCAGTTACGTAGCGGATGGCTGGAGCAAGGGCTGATGATCAGCGTCTTGGCGTCCTCGGGAATCAGGCGTTCGGCATAGATGCGCGCGGCGGGCGGAATGGGAATGTCCCAGCGCAGCACTTTTTCGTAGACGCCGAATTTTTCGGCGAAGCCAAACAGCGAATCCATCACATGCTGGCGTTCTGCTGGGCGGATACGATCGGTGGTGAACAGCCATTGCAGTTCGCGGGCACGCTTGCGATCGAAGCCGAGTTTGATCTTGGCGCGCACCAGGGAAGACAGCAGGCTCGCGCGCAACGCCAATTGCATATGCATCAGCACATCGAATTCCCGGCCCTGCATCGCAGCGCGCAGGGTGCGATAGCCATTGAGCATGCTGCCTTTGTCGACGACGATGAACTCGATATCCGGGATGTGCCCGAGCAGCTTCGCCTCGACGCGTCCGATGATCCAGGTAAAGCGGGTTTCAGGCCATGCCCGCTGCAGCGTACGCACGACCGGCAATACATGGCAGGTGTCGCCAATGGCCGAGAGCCGCAGAATGCAGACGGTACGCGGGGGAGTGGCGAGGGATGAGGAAGGCATCAAGCCGGACTGCGTGCTATCGGGCGACAGCCGGATCGACTGAGGGTGATTTTCGTTGCTGCACAGGTACGTAAGGCATGGGTATTGGTTATTCTTGCTGTCGCCTGTCGCCTGTCGCCTGTCGCCTGTCGCCTGTCGCTTTAGCCTATAGCCGCTTCATGCCGGAAATCGTCGAACAAATCCTGACCCTGCCTCGCGGTGGCATCGTATACGACGCTTCGCGATTGCGTAAGCCCGACGAGCAGGTGTTCTCCCGCGACTATTGGGCGTCCCGAGGTGCGTTGGACGAAGTGGCCGGGGGGCGTGGTGCCGTGCTGTTTCTACGCACCGATAGCGGCTCCTGGGTACTGCGTCACTATCGCCGGGGTGGGCTGATAGCGAAGCTTTCGCAGGATAGTTATTGGTGGCTGGGCGAGGAACGCACGCGCTGTTTTGCCGAATGGCGGTTGCTGGCCGAGTTGCGACGGCTGGCATTGCCGGTTCCCGCGCCTGTGGCAGCGCGTTACGTGCGCAGCGGCCCGATCTATCGCGCCGACCTCATCACCGAACAATTGCCGGTTTCGCAAACGCTTGCTGCCTTGCTCCTGAAGGGCTCACTGACGCAGCAGCAATGGCGCGCCATCGGTAGCACCATCGGGCGCTTTCACTCACATGGCGTGCAACATGCGGATCTGAATGCGCACAACATTCTGCTCGGCCACGACGATGTCGTGTACATCCTGGATTTCGACCGCGGACGTATCCGCGCCAGGGGCGCGTGGGAACAACGTGTGCTCGCTCGACTGCGACGTTCCCTCGACAAGATCAAAGCCCAACACGCCGGAGTCGCTTTCGGAGAATGGGAATGGGAAGGGCTAAGAAAGGAAGCGGATAGCGGATCGGATAGCGGATAGTGAATGGTTAATGGTCAGAGGGAGACGTTCGGGATCGGTTCTGCCCATTCACTATTCACCATTCACCGTTCCCTTCTTCCTGTAGTAATCCGGATCCTCCGCCGTCAGTCCCTTGAACCGCCGGTGAATCCACAGGTATTGCTCGGGCACCTTGCGCACGTGAGCTTCGATCAGTCGATTGAAGCGCTCGGCGTCGGCAACCGGATCCTCGCTGGGAAAATCTTCCAGCGGCGGTCCGATCGTCACCCGATAGCCTTGTGAGCCCGGCAAGCGCTCGGGGAAGTACGGCAGCACGGCAGCACCCGTCATGCGTGCCAGTCGCGAGGTGGCGGTATTGGTCGCAGCGGGAATGCCGAAGAAGGGCACCATCTGCGCGCCCTTTTTGCGATAGCTCTGATCGGGCGCATACCACACCGGTTCGTTGTTCTTCAGCGCTGTAATCAAGGTACGCACGTCGTCTCGCTGGATCGCACGCTTCGTCTTAAGGCTGCGGCTGCGCATGAGGAAGCTTTCCAGCACGGCATTGCGCGTCGGGCGATACATGATGCTGGTTGGCATGCGTGTGCACATCGCTCCGGCGCCCATTTCCAGCGTGGTGAAATGAGCGCTGAGCAGAATGACTCCGCGACCTCGCGCCAGCGCCGCCTGCAGGTGCTCTTCGCCAACGAGCGTGGTGAGTTCGCGGATGCGCGAGTTCGAGCCCCACCAGCAGATTGCCGTCTCGAACAACCCGATGCCGATGCTGCGAAAGTGTTCGCGCAGAATGTGCTCGCGCTGTGCCAGCGGCATGTCCGGAAAGCACAGCTCCAGGTTCCGTCGCGCAATGCGCACGAATCCCAATGGCAGCCGCACCAGCAGACCGCCGACGCGACGACCCAGCCAGATCAGAACCGCAAAGGGCAGCGGTTCGAACAGACGCAGCGTGCCAAGCGCCAGCCACGTCGGCCAGTAGCGAGGGTGGAGTCGCGATCGCAACGAGTTTCCGGAAGGGGTTTCGGATGACTTGGGCATGACGAATGTTAGCCGAGAATGCGCTTTTGCGAAGGCTACCGTCGTTGGGCCGCAGCCTGTAGCCTGTCGCCCGCGATGCTGCGCCTGATCTACACCGTACTCATATATATGGTCGCGCCCGTGGCTTTTGCCGTCACGGCGTGGCGTGGTATCCGCAATCCGGCCTACCGGGAGCGTCTGCCGGAGCGATTTGGCTTCACCGCCATGCGCAGCAGCGATCCGGTCATCTGGGTACATGCGGTGTCGGTCGGGGAAGTGCAAGCCGCGGCCGCCCTCATTCGCAGGCTGCGCCAACGCTATCCGCAAAAAACCCTGGTCGTCACGACTGCTACGCCGACCGGTGCGCAGCGCGTGCGGGCGCTGTTCGGGGATTCGGTGGCGCACTGCTATCTGCCCTATGACCTGCCCGGCGCGGTGCGTCGGTTCCTGGATCGGGTGCGCCCCGCGGTTGCAATCATCGTCGAGACCGAAGTCTGGCCGAACCTGTTCCGCGAATGCGGACGCCGCAATCTGCCCATCGTATTGGCGAGCGCGCGGCTCTCCGAGAAGTCCGTGCGTCGTTTCCGGTGGGTAGGCGGACTATTCCGGGCTGCATTGGCACGGGACATCGTCATCGGTGCACAGACGGCGCTCGATGCCGAACGTTTTCTCGCGGTCGGATCCGACGCGGCACGCACGCTGGTAACCGGCAATATCAAATTCGACCTGGAAATTCCGGCCGAGGTACGGGCACAGGGATTGGAGTTACGTACGCAGTTCGCCCAGCGATTCGTCTGGGTTGCCGGCAGCACACATGAGGGCGAGGAACAGATCCTTCTGGACGCGCACCGCCGCGTCCAGGCAAGCCGCCCGGACGCATTGCTGGTACTCGTGCCCCGACACCCCGATCGATTCGAGCGCGTCAGGAACTGGCTGTCGGCGCAGGGTGCCTCGTACGCGACGCGCTCCAGGCACGACGCAGTAACCGCGACAACGGCTGTCCTGCTCGTCGATACGTTGGGCGAGCTGCTCAAATTCTACGCGGCCGCCGACGTTGCCTTTGTCGGTGGCAGCCTGGTTCCCATCGGCGGGCACAATCTGCTGGAGCCGGCAGCGCTGGCATTGCCGATTCTCACCGGCCCCCATAATTTCAATGCACCCGACGTAGCTCGCTTGCTGCTGCAAAATGGGGCCGCCAAGGAAGTGCGGGACGCAAATGAACTCAGCGCGGCGTTGCTGGAGCTGTGTGCAGATCCCAGTCGGCGTGACAACGTCGGTCGTGCGGCTTTGGCCATCGTCGAAGCGAATCGAGGCGCGGTGGCGCGGGTGGTGCGGCTCATAGAGCCGGTGATGAGGGAGTGACGGGTGACGAGTGACGGGTCAGATAAGGAGGCGGCTCGATCACTCTTGTCTTGCACGTCACCCATCACCCATCACCTTCATCCCTCCTTGCACCTTCATCGCCGACTCCCGCCCTACCAGGCACCGCTACGAAGCAAGAACCACGGCTCCCGTTCTCACATACAACGCATTCTCTCGACACTTCCTGCTTGGCACGCGGCATGCTTACAGGTCCACGGGATCGACGGCGGCTGCGCGTGATGCAGGACGTCGTCGATAGTTCACGGCTAATCCAATCTGGTTCACGAGGATGAAGCGATGATTCGACGACTGTCTGCGCTATGGACCCTGCTGATTCTCGGTGCCTTTGCGACGGCACAGGCCGGCAAGGTCGACTTCGATGCGGCAACCCTCTCTGATCTGTCGGCGGCAATGACGGCCGGAACGCTGACGTCCGAGCAACTGGTAACAATGTGCCTGGCGCGTATCCAGGCCTACGACAAACAGGGACCGAAACTGAATGCCGTCATCACGCTGAATCCGCAGGCGCTGCAGCTCGCGCGCGAGCTCGATGCGGAGCGCAAAGCCAAGGGACCGCGCTCGGCGTTGCACGGCATTCCCATTGTATTGAAGGACAACTACAACACCTTCGATCTGCCTACGACCGGAGGCTCGGTCTTGCTGGAGGGCTCCATTCCTCCCGAGGATGCCTTCTTGGTGAAGAAGCTGCGTGCCGCCGGTGCCATCGTTCTCGCCAAGGTCAATATGTCGGAGTTCGCCGCCGCTGGCGCGCACAGTTCGCTGGGCGGCCAGTCGTTGAACCCCCATGATCTGACGCGCACTCCCTCGGGCTCATCCGGAGGAACAGGCGTCTCAATCGCTGCCGCCTATGCTCCGCTCGGAATGGGGACCGACACCGGCGGTTCGATCCGCGGACCGTCGACCGCCAACGGCATTGTCGGACTCAAGCCAACCCATGGACTGCTCAGCCGGACCGGCATCATTCCGCTGGCACTGAGTTTCGACACGGGTGGGCCAATGGCACGCAACGTGTCCGACATCGCGGTAGCGCTGGGCGTGCTGGCAGGCATCGATGCCAAGGACCCGGCCACGCAGAAGAGCAAAGGCAAGTCTGCCACCGACTATACGAAGTTCCTCAAGAGCGGCGCACTCAAGGGAGCACGGATCGGCATCGCGCGTGATTTCCTCGGTGCCGACTCAGACGTGGATTGGGTCATCGAGGCCGCGCTCGACACCATGCGCAAGGCTGGCGCGACCATCGTGGACGTGCGGTATCCGAAGTGGTTGCTGGACGGCAAGGAGGGATTTTATAACGCGATTCGTCATCCGGAATTCCCCGTGCAGATCGCCGACTACCTGGCGACGCTGAAGCCCGGTTATCCAAAAAACCTCGATGACATGATCGCGCGCTCGAGTCGGGCGGTCACGCTGCATGGGGATGGCGGCGGACCGAATCCATCCCGCTGGATCCTGTTCAAGCGCGAAGCCAGCAGCGGCTCGCTCGATGACTATCGTTATACGGCGGTCCGCGATTACGCCTTACCGTTGGTGCGTGCAACCGTGGAAGGCATCTTCACCGCGGACAAGCTCGATGCAATCGTGTACCCGACTTCGCCGCGACGTCCGGCACAAATTGCGGCGCCTTCGGAGGCGACCGGCGGCTCAGTCTCTGCCACCAATATCGCGAATCTCACAGGCTTTCCGGACCTGGTCGTGCCGGCCGGATTTACCGGCGACAACCTGCCGGTGGGAATTTCGTTCTTCGGTCGCGCCTTCAGCGAGCCGACCCTGCTGGCGCTGGGCTACAGCTTCGAGCAGCTCGCTCATGTGAGGCATCTGCCGGTGCATACGCCGGCATTGGCCGGCGAGTCGATTACCGTGCCGTGATTGTTCGAGGGAGTTGCAGCAGCTGACGGGCGATAACGAGGGGTTACAAGAGAGATGGGCTGCAGGCCATAGACACCCCAGGCCAGATAGATCAGGCGACGGAAGAAGGATCCCGTCGCCTGATGTCGGTTACTTCTTCAGCCAGCTGTTCAGTTCTTCCAGGTCGGCCTTGTTGAGCGTGCCGGTGGCGAGCTGCAGCTGCAGCACATTCAGCATGTAGTCGTAGCGGCTGCGCGAGTAAGTTGTCTGTGCATCGAACAGGCGGCGGCGCGCGTCCAGCACATCGACGGTAGTGCGAGTGCCGACTTCGAAGCCGGCCTCCGTGGCCTGCAACGCAGTCTGGCTCGACGCCAGTGCCTGCTTCAATGCCTGCACGCGCGATATTTCGCTCAGGACGCCCAGGTAGGAGTCGCGGGTAGAACGTTCGGTCTCACGTACCGCGCGCTCCAGCCGTTCGCGAGCTGCCCGATGCAGGTAGACCTTCTGGCGGACCGCAGATGAGGTGCCGCCGCCCGAATAGATCGGCACGGTCAACTGGATGCCGATCGTGTCGGTGGTCTGCGTCTGATCGGCAGGACTGTTGGTAGGAATACCGGACGTGCTGCGACTCACCTGCGAGCCGCTGTAATCCAGATCCGCACGGCTGGCGACGAGATCGAGCGAGGGGAGGTGGCCGGCGCGCGCTACCTTGATGTCCTGCTTCGCGATGTCGGTTGCCAGTCGCGCCGAGATCACGCTCAGGTTCTGCTCCAGCGCTGTCGTTACCCACTGCTCTTCGTTCACCGGGTCCGGGGTCTTCAGCGGCAGATCGTCGATGGGCGCGGCCAGCGCATCGAACGATTCGCCCGTCAGCTCGCGCAGCAGTTCCTGGGAGGTTGCGAGCGTGCGCTTGGCTTCGATCAGCGCTGCTGCCGCCTGATCGTGTGCGGCACGCGCTTCCTGCACGTCGGTGATCGCGATCAGGCCGACTTCGAATCGTTTGTTCGCCTGTTCGAGCTGGCGGCTGAATGCCTCCAGCGTTGCAGCGGCGGCATCCACCGTGTCCTGCGAAGCAAGCACGTCGAAATAACGTTGTGCCGTACGTTGAATCAGGTCCTGTTGTGCGGCCTGGTAATCCGCCTCTGCCTGTGCAACCTGCGCATCGGCACGCTTGAGCAGCGACCACTGGTCCCAGCGGAAGATGGTCTGGCGCAGGTCGATCTCGTATTGCCGTGCATTGATGTCGGCGTTCGAAGTGAGCGCACGCGGCACCAGCGGGCTGAGCGGATCGGAAGGCTCCGAGTTGATGAGTGTGGTGCGCGAAGAATCCTGGCTGAAGCGGGAGTACGAACCGTTGGCACTGAGCTGCGGCAGCAGGTTGGCGAGGGCCTGTGGCTTGGACTCGCGGCTGGCGAGGCGATTGGCGTCAGCCTCGCGGATCTGCGGGTCGTTCTGCAGGGCGCGCTGGTAGACATCGATCAGGTCGGCTGCCGGGGCTGCCGTGGCGAATGCGCCCGCGACGATTGCCGCGACCGTGGCGGCGATCGCGGAACGCCGGCCTCCACTCGGAATCCAGGCCACGATCCGAGCCACGCCGTGCGCACGCAATTTCATTTCATTCTTTCCATCTGGGCGCCGAGACGGGCCGCAGTCGTTATGTTGAACATTAGCATGGTGACGAGCGACGCCCTGCGCGCCGCCGCCCCGTATTTCTTGGACGCTTCAATAGGTCGGAATGGTTGCATCCAGGTCGCGGGACCAGGCAAGTATTCCACCCGCCAGATTGACCGCGTTGAAACCGTTTTGTTGCAGGAACCTTGCCACTTCCAGGCTGCGTCGCCCCGAACGGCACAACACCACCACTTCCTGCTCGCGATCCAGCTCACCCACGCGGTCCGCTACATCGCCCATCGGGATGTGCACGACATCGGGAACGCTGGCCACGGCGAGTTCCCAGTCCTCGCGAACGTCAAGCAGCGTCAAGGTGTCGCCGCGCTCGCGGCGCGCCACGAATTCGGCGGGAGTAATTTCGGGTATGTTCATGGCGAATGAAAGTGTCTCGCGGCGAATGACAGGTGGGGAACGGTGAATGCAGGGAAGCGGTGCCTGAAATGGATGCCTGGATAGCGAAGCAGCAGAATCCGGATCGACAAAGACGGACGCAACGGACAGATCGGACACACGACGGCGGACACATCGGCAGCCTCGCCTCGAGGCAATGAGCTGCAGCCCGGCGGCGGTCGCCTGACACAGTCGCCCAAGAATCGACCGCTCAACCACCACCTGCAACAACTGGCCGCAACGACCAGCTGGGGCCGGTCAGAACACGAACGCCGAAGGCTTGGGCGCGTTGACCAGCGGCTCGATCACGGTTTCGAACAAGCCCTCGCGTTGCCATTCCCGTTCGCCGATGCGAGTGATCTTCCACGCTTCCATGGCCGGCCCGGCGCCAACCACCACGAACAGTCGACCGCCCGGGCGCAGCGCGCGCTGGAAGCGTTCGTCGTAAAGCGGCAGCGACCCGGTAACAGCGATCGCGTCGTAGCGCGACTCCTCCTGCAACTGCATCGCATCGGCGGTTTCAACCGCGACGTTGTTGATGGCCGCCTCGAACAGGCGCGCGCCGGCGGTGGCGGCGAGATCGGGATACACCTCCAAGGAGCGCACGCGCGAGCTGAGCTTGCCAAGGCAGGCCGCCAGGTAACCGCTGCCGGTACCGACCTCCAGTACCTGATCTTCGGGCTTCAGCTCGAGCGCCTGCAGGATGCGGCCGTGCACCTTCGGCGGCAGCATCGACTGGCCGTGCCCCAGCGGAATGGCGGCATCGGCGAACGCCGTTTCGGTCCAGCCCACCGGTGCAAAGATTTCTCGTTTGACCTCGCGCATGACATTCAGCACCCGCTCGTCGAAGACGTCCCAGGTGTGGATCTGCTGTTCAATCATCTGCTGGCGTGCAAGTTCGATATTCATCGCGATCTTAGGACCGTGCCGTGGCTGGAAGGTGGCTGGAAAAGGCAGGTAAATGCGGCGGCAAAGGGTACGGTCTTTGATTACCGCAGACAAGGTTATGGTGAACGTTCGGGGGCGCTCCGGGCCGCGTGCGAACGCAGCGGAATCGCCTTTACCATTATGGTCAATCCCTGCAGCAGAAATTTGGCGGTTCGATATGCTCAGGACATGCTTGACCAGGTGCTTGCGGGCCATTCTGCACGGGTGGCTTGAAGTTTTTCGCGGTTCGGTACCGCGATAATTGAATAAATGCGCGTTGCCGCCAATTCCGGTGCGGCGCGCAACATGGGGCGAAGGACAGGAATGGCGAGTCACCGACTGAGTTTCCCTGCAACATGCCGTACGACATGGTAGGGACTCTGACTATTTCGCTGTCGATTGCAGTGGCGATCCTGCTGGTCGTGCTTGTCTGGCGCGAGCGCCGGGCCACCTTGCTATCCCGGGCTGCCGCGCAACTTGAAGCCATCGTGCGCGAGGGGCGCTTCACGGATCGGGTCCGTTCCAGCGGCAGCGTTCTGCCATTGGCCGCCAGCGCCAATCAATTGCTGGAACAGATGGCCGTCAAGGACCTGCTGATCAGCGAACGGGAACGTTCCGTGGTCGGGTTGCTGGGCGGCCTGCATGAGGCGGTGGCCGTGCATCGTGACGGCATCGTGTTCGCCAACGAGCGTTTCGCGACCCTCGCGGGGCAGGGCGACGCGCAGCAACTGGTCGGCAAGTCCATGGCCGAGCTGGTACACCCGGATTATCGCGAGATGGTGACCGAGCACCTGCGGCGGGTGCTGGCCGGTACCCCCGGACTCGACCGCCTGGAAATCGAGCTGCAGCCGCAGCGCGACCAGACGGCACGGATGGAGCTGTCGGCCGTCCGGATCGATTACCAGGGTGGGCCTGCGCTGCTGCTCACCACCGTCGAAATGGGACCGCGCGCCGTTCTTCCGGTCATCCATCGTGGCAGGCCTACCGCCTGGGAAACGCTCGACTCGCTCGGCGAAGGCATCATCACCACGGACGTCAACGGCCGCATCGACTACATCAATCGGGCCGGCGAGCAACTGGTCGGCGTCCAGGCCGTCGATGCGCTCGGCAAGACGCTCACCGATATCATCTCCCTGGTCGACGAAACCGACCGGCGCTCGCTCGGGGACCCGGTGCGCCAGTGCCTGACGACCCAGACCAAGGTTACCGTCGGGCGCCGCGGCTTGATGATTTCACGCGACGGTCGCGATGAGCGCTCGGTGGAGCTCACCGTCACGCCGCTGAAGGGCTACAAGGGCGACCTCGCCGGGGCCGTTATCGTGGTGCGGGACGTGAGCGAGCTGCGGGGCATCGCACGCCAGATGTCCTACCAGGCCAGCCACGATGCGCTGACCGGTCTGGTCAATCGGCGCGAGTTCGAGCGACGGCTGGAGGAGTCGCTGGACGCGGCGCACGCCAACACCTCGCGGCATGTATTGGCTTACCTGGACCTCGACCGCTTCAAGGTCGTCAACGACAGCTGCGGCCACATGGCGGGCGACGGCATGCTGCGCGAGGTCGCGGCTCTCATTAAAGAGACCGTGCGCGATTCGGATACCGTGGGCCGGCTCGGTGGGGATGAATTCGGCCTGCTGCTCATCGGCTGTCCGCTGGAGAAGGCGCGCCAGATCGCCGACGACGTGGTGCACAAGATCAACGACTACCGCTTCGTGTGGAAGGACAAGATCTTCAACATCGGCGTCAGCATCGGCCTGATAGAGATCACCCGTGAGAGCGGCGCGCCGGACGAATTGATGAGCGCGGCGGATTCGGCCTGCTACGTCGCGAAGAAGCAGGGCAATCACGTCCACGTGTATTCGGCACGCGATGAGGCTGTGGCGCGTCACCGCGGCGAGATCCACTGGTTGCAGCGTTTGCAGACCGCGCTGAAGGACAACCGGTTCGAACTGATGGCGCAGCCTATCGTGGCGACTGCTGCGTCACCCACCCAGGGTCCGGCGCTGGAAGTGCTGCTGCGATTGCAGGATGACAACGTGCCCGGCGGCATTTCGCCGGTGGAGTTCCTGCGCGCCGCCGAGCGCTACCGCCTGATGTCGGATGTGGATCGCTGGGTCGTCCAGGCGGCACTGACTGCGCTGGGTCGCGGAGCGATCCGGCTGCCGCCCGGCCGCAGCCTCGCCATCAATCTGTCGGGACAGACATTGGGCGATCCGTTGTTCCTGGAATACGTGGTGGACGTTCTGGATCGCACCGGCGTGTCGCCGCTGCAGCTTTGCTTCGAAGTCACGGAGAATTCCGTCATCACCAACATCGAGCATGCCGAGCGCTTCATCGGTGTGCTGCACGGCATGGGGTGCCACTTCGCGCTCGACGATTTCGGCCGCGGCCTGTCCTCCTTCGGCAACCTGAAGAACCTCTCGCTCGACTACCTGAAGATCGACGGTTCGTTCATCCGCAACCTGGCCACCGACACCGTCAACCAGGCGATGGTGGCGGCCATGATCAAGCTGGCGCGCACCCTGAATTTCCAGGTGATCGCCGAACAGGTGGAAGACGACGGCGCGCTCGAAGCGGCGAAGAAGATGGGGGTGGATTTCGTGCAGGGATATCACTTGGGGCGGCCGCAGCCTCTGGCCCGCGCGGTCGCGCGAGCCAGCTAGCTGGCCGCCGGCCAACCGGTCAACCGGCCATCGGTAAGTCGGCCAGAGTGAGAGAAGACGTCGCATTGCGGTCCGAATCCGTTCTTGCCGACTTGCCGTTAGCCGATTGGCCAAAGAAAAGGTCTGGCCACCGGTCGACCGGCCATCGGTAAGGTGGCCAGAGCAAGAAACACGTCGCGCTCAAGTGCGCTCCGGTTCGAGTCCGCTCTGGCCGACTTGCCGACTTACCGTTAGCCGGTTGGCCAAAAGAAAAGGCGCAACTTTCGTTGCGCCTTTTCTGTTCGAGCCCAGTCGCGTCTGCGCTGGTTGCGCGCTTCAGAGCAGCGGAACCAGCAGCAACGCGACGATATTGATGATCTTGATCAGCGGATTGATCGCCGGGCCAGCGGTGTCCTTGTACGGGTCGCCAACGGTGTCGCCGGTGACTGCGGCCTTGTGGGTTTCCGAACCCTTGCCGCCGTAGTTGCCTTCCTCGATGTACTTCTTCGCGTTGTCCCAGGCGCCGCCGCCGGTGCACATCGAGATGGCGAGGAAGATGCCGGTGACGATGGTGCCGATCAGCAGGCCACCCAGAGCGCGCACGCCGGCGCCGGGGCCCATCAGGAAGTTCATGCCGAACGCAACCACGACCGGCACGAGAATCGGCAGCAGCGAGGGGATGATCATTTCCTTGATCGCGGCGCGGGTCAGCATGTCCACCGCCTTGGAATAGTCCGGTTTCGCCGTCCCTTCCATGATGCCCTTGATCTCCTTGAACTGCCGGCGGACTTCGACGACCACCGAGCCCGCCGCGCGGCCGACGGCTTCCATCGCCATCGCGCCGAACAGGTACGGCACCATGCCGCCGATGAACAGGCCGATGATGACTGCCGGGTCGGACAGGGAGAACGCTTCCAGCTTGCCCGCCGCCTGCAGGTTGTGGGTGTAGTCGGCGAACAGCACCAGCGCTGCGAGACCCGCCGAACCGATCGCGTAACCCTTGGTCACGGCCTTGGTCGTGTTGCCGACCGCGTCCAGCGCGTCGGTGATCTTACGAACATCCTTCGGCAGTCCCGACATTTCGGCAATGCCGCCGCCGTTGTCGGTGATCGGACCGTACGCGTCGAGCGCCACGATCATGCCCGTCATCGACAGCATGGCGGTTGCCGCGATGGCGATGCCGTAAAGGCCTTCGAAGTGATAGGCGCCGTAGATTGCGGCACAGACGGCGAGCACCGGCCACGCGGTGGAGCGCATCGATACCGCGAGACCGGCGATGACGTTGGTGCCGTGACCCGTTTGCGAGGCCGCGGCCACGCCACGGACCGGGCCGTATTCGGTTGCGGTGTAGTACTCGGTGATCCAGATCAGCGCGGCGGTCAGTCCCAGGCCGATCACGGCGCAGGCAAAGAGGTTGCCGGCTTTGTCGCCCATCACCTGCGGTGTCACGAAGTAGAAGGCGATCAGCGCCAGCACGCCCGCAACCGCGGTACCGCGATACAGCGCATTCATGATCTTGCCGCCTTCGTGGGCCTTCACGAAGAAGGAACCGACGATGGAGGCGACGATCGAGACTGAGCCGAGCACCAATGGGAACAGCAGGTAGCGCATGTCGAGCACATTGTCGACTTTGAACAGCAGGCCGCCGAGCACCATCGTTGCGACCACGGTGACCGCGTACGTCTCGAACAGGTCTGCCGCCATGCCGGCGCAATCCCCGACGTTGTCGCCGACGTTGTCGGCAATGACCGCCGGGTTGCGCGGATCGTCCTCGGGGATGCCGGCTTCCACCTTGCCGACCAGGTCCGCGCCGACGTCGGCGCCCTTGGTGAAGATGCCGCCGCCCAGGCGCGCGAAGATCGAAATCAGCGAACCGCCGAAGGCCAGGCCGACCAGCGCGTGTAGCGCCGCCTCATCGCCGATGGAGCCGCGCAGCAGCGCGAAGTAGCCGGCAACGCCGATGAGGCTGAGCCCGACGACCAGCATGCCGGTGATCGCACCACCGCGGAATGCCACGGCCAGCGCGGGGTTGAGGCCCACACTGGCTGCCTGCGCGGTTCGTACGTTGGCGCGTACCGAAACGTTCATGCCGATGAAGCCGGCGAGCCCGGAGAGGATCGCGCCGACGGCGAAGCCGCCCGCAGTGGCCCAGCTCTTCAATGCGAGTCCGAGGATGACGAACAGCACGACGCCCACCAGGGCGATCGTCGAGTACTGCCGATTCAAATAGGCTTTGGCACCGGCCTGGATGGCCGCCGCAATTTCCTGCATCCGCTCGTTACCGGCGGGCTGCTTGTTGATCCAGCCGAAAGCGAACACACCGTAGAGCACGGCGAGTCCGCCGGCGCCGATCGCGAGCCAAAGCGCAATTTCTGTCGACATGAATTCTCCCTCCCAATGCGGGCTATCGTTATCTGCCAAGCGTTAAAGTTGACCGTGGTCACTCACCGCGATGGCGCCCTGCCTGGTGCGCGGAGAGGATCCCGGACACGCGAAAAAGCGGCTTTTTCGTGGCCTTTTCTTAGTAAATGCAGTCCTTAGGAAAAGGGCGCCGGACTATACCATAAAGGGTTTGTCCAGCTTTTTGCGCACCGGCGTGTGCTTCAGCGTGACGTAGCGCGGCAGGCCATCGCGGTACGGCGGATAGTCCTCGCCCTTGATGAGCGGGCTCAGGTAACGCCGCGCCTTGTTGGTGATGTGGAAGCCGTCGGCGCTGATGTAGTCCCGCGGCAGCATCTTCTCCTGGTTGGCAACGGCACTCAGCGCGGCGGTACCGATTTTCCACTTGTAGGGTTTGTCGCTGACCCGGACGATGGTCGGCATCACCGAGTTGTGGCCTTTGACCGCCAGTTCCACGGCGGCTTTACCCACCGCATACGCCTGCTCGACGTCGACCTTCGAGGCGATGTGTCGCGCCGCACGCTGCAGGTAATCGGCGACAGCCCAGTGGTATTTGTAGTTGAGCTGCGACTTCACGAGTTGCGCGATGATCGGGGCGACGCCACCGAGCTGCGCGTGGCCGAATGCGTCGCGGATGCCGGCGTCCGAGAGGAATTTACCCTCGCTGTTCTTGACGCCCTCGGAGACGACGATGGCGCAGTAGCCGTACTGCTCAACGCATTCCTTCACGCGCGCGCAGAACTTCGCTGCGTCGAAAGCGATTTCCGGAAACAGGATGATGTGCGGGGCATCGCCGTTCTTTTCGGCAGCCAGGCCGCCCGCCGCCGCGATCCAACCCGTGTGCCGCCCCATCACCTCCATGACGAACACCTTGGTGGAGGTTTTCGCCATCGACGCGACGTCGAAGCCGGCCTCGCGAATCGACACGGCCACGTATTTCGCCACCGAGCCGAACCCCGGACAGCAGTCGGTCAGCGGCAGATCGTTGTCGACCGTCTTCGGGACGTGAATGGCCTGGATCGGATACCCCAGCCGATCCGCCAGCTGCGAGACCTTGAGGCAGGTGTCGGCGGAATCGCCGCCGCCGTTGTAGAAGAAATAGCCGATGTCGTGCGCCTTGAAGACCTCGATCAGGCGCTCGTACTGGGCTGGGTTGTCCTCGATCTTCTTCAGTTTGTAGCGTGCCGAGCCGAAGGCGCCGGCCGGGGTGTGGCGCAGCGCCCGGATACTGGCCGCCGATTCCTTGCTGGTATCGATCAGGTCCTCGGTCAGGGCGCCCACGATGCCGTGCCTGCCGGCGTACAGCTTGCCGATGCGGTGCTTGTGCTTGCGGCAGGTTTCGATGACCCCGCACGCCGACGCATTGATGACGGCCGTGACGCCGCCGGACTGGGCATAGAAAGCATTGCGGGGCTTGGCAGCAGCCATGGGCAGGTACCTTGGTTCGGGTTGGAGGCAGATCGGGCGAAAGAGGATCGGGCGAAAGAATAGCAGCCCGGAACAGGCGGCCGGCCGGCCGCGGGCTGTGGAAAACCCGCCAAGTCCGGGCAGGCGGGGAGCAGGCCCGTGGTTCCCCACTTCGAATGCCGTTTGGAGTGCGGACTTCGCCCCATTTTCGGTCGATGAATTGGCCAGTTGGCCGTCTTTTCGGTAGGGTAGCGCCCCGAAACAGGCCCGCGGCCCGAGGCGCCAGGCTCTAGTGAAGAGAACAAGAGGCCGTAACCGTATTCCGGGATTCATTTCCTGCCGGGCATAGCGCCTGGGGCTTTTCCTATTCTTTCCGAGGTTTTCTCGAATGATGCGTATCGTTTTGCTGGGAGCGCCCGGATCGGGCAAAGGCACGCAGGCGCAGCGGCTGCAGGCCAGGCACGGAGTGCCGCAGGTTTCCTCCGGCGATCTGCTGCGGGATGCAGTAGCGCGCGGCACGGAGCTGGGCAAGAAGGCCAAGGCGGTCATGGAAGCCGGTCAACTGGTTTCCGACGACATCGTGCTGGGGCTGATCCGCGACCGATTGAGTCGCCCGGACGCAGCCAATGGGTTCATTCTCGACGGGTTTCCCCGCAACATCGACCAAGCGAATTCCCTTAACGACCTGCTGCGCGAGATCGGGCAGCCGCTCGACGCCGTGCTGTTGCTCGATGTGCGTAACGCCACCCTGATGCAACGCCTGGCCGGCCGCCGCATCTGCCCGAAGTGCGGAACGGTGTACGCGGTGAGCTCGATGCCCGCCGGCAACACGGTGTGCCCGAAGGATGGCGCCGAGTTGTATCAGCGTCCCGATGACAAGGAAGAGGTCATTGCCAAGCGCCTGGAGGTCTACGCGCAGCAGACGCAGCCGCTGATCAAGTACTACACCAAGCTCGGCTTGCTGCGCACGGTTGCCGGCGAAGGTGACCTCGACGCGGTGGCGGAGAGGATGGAAGCGGCTGCGCTGGCCAAACCGATTCCCGCCGGCAAGATCTCGGTGGCACGCAAGTCGCGAGCCGTTGCCAAGTCTCGCACCCGGCCTGCGAATGCCCCGCTGCAAGCGAGGATGAAGGTCAAAGTGAAGGCCAGCGGCAAGGTCGGAACGAAAACGGCCAAGGGTAAAGCCGCCAAGGCGAAGGCCGGGGCCAAGAAGGTAGTGAAACGACCTGCCCGCAAGGTCGCTGCGAAGACTCCGGGTAAGAGGACTTCGGCCAAGAGGCCTTCGATCAAGAAGTCCGCAGTGGCCAGGCGTGTCAAATCGGCGACGCGCAAATCGGCAGCGGGCAAGAGCGGTCGCAAGCCGGTTGCTCGCCGCAAGAAATAACTAGTGCGTCTCGGCGAGCGCCACCAGGCGCTCGCCGATGACCTCGCGCCGCCAGCCGGTCATCAGCCGCTCGGCGCGACCTGAGAAAACCAGGTGCTCGGCATCGCGGCGCGTTACAAGCAGCTCCGGTGCGACTTTCATCTGCTCGGCCTGCGCCCGCACGAACGCCATCAACTTCGTTACCAGTGCGAGCTTTTCCGGTTCGGGACGCGGTGCAATGAAGCTCGCGGGTTCATTCGCTGCGAGCGCTTTTCCTTCCGCGACCAACGCGAGGATTTCCGTACCGCGCTTGCGGATCGTGCCGGGTGCGACGCTGCGCAGTTGCTCCAGATCGGCCGCACTCACCGGCAGGCGTTCGGCGATCTCGCGCAGGGATTCGTCCGGGAGGATCCAGCCGCGCGGCTTGTCGCTGCTCATGGCTCGGGATTCGCGCCAGCGTGCCAGCAATTTTGCGGTGGAGCGTTGCTCGGGACGCAATCGATCCAGTCCCTTGAGTCGTCGCCACGCCGCATCGGGTTCGGTGCGGTACAGGCGTTCGTCTTCCAGCTCGCGACTCTCTTCCTGCAGCCAGCCTAGCCGGTCCTGCGCGGCAAGCGCATCGCGCAGGTTGATATACAGCGGCGCCAGGTAGCGCACATCGTCTGCGGCATATTCCAGTTCCTGGACCGATAGCGGGCGGCGGCTCCAGTCCGAGCGTGCCAGGCCTTTGGGCAAGGTATGTCCGAGGCGCTCCGCGACCAGCGGCCCGTAGCCGATCTGTGCCGCATGGCCCAACAGCGCCGCCGCTATCTGTGTATCGAATACCGGTCCGGGAATCCCGAGCCCGGCGGGTGCCATCGCCTGGGACAGCACCTCCAGGTCCTGGCGGCCGGCGTGCAGGACTTTGAGTCGCTGGCGCGCGGCGAGGAATTCCCACAGCGGCCGCAGTTCGCCGATGGCCAGCGGGTCCACGATCACGCAATGTTCCAGGGTGGCGATCTGGATCAGGCACAGCCCCGCGTAGTAAGTGCTCTCACGCATGAACTCCGTGTCGATGGCCACGAAGTCGCTGTGCTCGATCTGTTGCAGGGCGTGAACGAGCTGCTCGGTGGTGATGCAAAGTGCGGGCGGCATGGCGTGTACAATCGACCTCATTCATATGCTCAGACTGCTGCAAACATTCTTCGACATCGCGGTGTGGCGCAAGGGCCCGCAGGACCTGCCGGAGTCGCGCTTCCTGGCGAGCTTCGTGCTGTGCACCTACATCATGATCAGCTTCGTCTATACGCAGCTGCTGCACCTGCGGCTGCGCACCGCCGTGCCGATGATCGCGATCGATGTTCTCATGTTGCTGGGATGGTTGTGGGTGGTCCTGGTGTTTTTCAGTCGCCGGCACCGCTTCCTGCAGACCGCCACCTCGTTGCTGGGCGTGGGCGTGCTGTTCGGCGGCATCAATATCGTGGCGCGTACCGTGCAGCTGGCCACCGGCCCGGCGCAGGACCTGCCGTTCTTCTGGCAGGCGCTGTCGTTCTACGCGCTGGCGCTGATGATGGGGCGGATTTTCATGCACGCCCTGGATCGCGGCCTGCTGACCGGGATGGCGCTGACGATGGCCATTGTCTATTCCACCAACGCTGTCGCGCAGCTCACGCTGAAGCAGATGCAGGGCCTGTAATGCACGTTCATATTCTGGGAGTCTGCGGTACGTTCATGGGCGGGGTGGCCGCGCTAGCGCGCGCATCCGGGCATCGCGTCACCGGCTCCGACCAGAACGTCTATCCGCCGATGTCCGAGCAGCTTGCGGCGCTTGGCATCGAACTCATCGAAGGCTACGACCCGGCGCAGCTACGCCTCAAACCGGATGTGGTGGTGATCGGCAACGTCATGAGCCGCGGTAACGAGCTCATCGAAGCGGTATTGGAAAGCGGTATTCCCTACACCTCGGGTCCGGAGTGGCTGGCGCGGCATGTGCTCGGGGATCGCTGGACGCTGGCGGTAGCGGGCACGCACGGTAAAACCACGACCGCAAGCGTGCTGGCGTGGATTCTCGAATACGCGGGTCTCGATCCCGGCTTCCTGATCGGCGGCGTGCCGGGGAATTTCAACGTCACGGCGCGCCTGGGCGGCGGCAAGCACTTCGTGGTGGAGGCGGACGAGTACGACACCGCGTTCTTCGACAAGCGCGCCAAGTTCGTTCACTACCGCCCGCACACCGCGATTCTCAACAACCTGGAGCATGACCACGCCGACATCTATCCGGACGTGGCTTCGATTCAGTGGCAATTCCACCAGTTGCTGCGCATGGTGCCGCGCAACGGCCTGGTCGTGGCGAATGCCGGCGACGCGAACATCATGCATGTCATCGACATGGGTTGCTGGACGCCAGTCGAACGTTTTGCGGGCAGTACCGGTGGCGATACGTCCTGGTACATCGGCATCGAACCGGGCAGCGACTACTCGCGGTTTTCGGTGATGCAAGGCGATGAGCGCGTCGCCGACGTGCAATGGTCGATGCTGGGTAAGCACAACGCCGAGAATGCACTTGCTGCTATTCTCGCGGCTCGCCACGCCGGAGTCGAAGTAGCCACGGCGGTGAAAGCCCTGCGGGAGTTCAGCGGCGTACGCCGGCGCATGGAAGTCAGGGGAACGGTCGGTGGCATCACGGTTTATGACGACTTCGCGCATCACCCCACAGCGATCGAGACGACGATCGATGGCCTGCGTCGCCGCATCGGCGGCAGTGGGCGCTTGATCGCAGTGCTGGAGCCGCGTTCCAATACGATGAAGCTGGGCACGCATCGCGAGGCGATGGCGAGGTCGCTCGCGCATGCGGATCACGTGTGGATGTACCAGGCGCCGTCAATCAAATGGGATGTTGCCGGGTCGGTGGCGTCCTTAGGTAATCGCGCCGAGGTGGTCGGCGATCTGGACGTGCTGGTTGCGAAACTTGCGGCATCCCTGCACGGCGGCGATCACGTCCTGATCATGTCGAACGGCGGTTTCGGCGGCATCCATGAGAAGTTGTTGGAGAGACTGAGGAAGTGAGGGGCGAGGGTGACGGGAGAGTGACAGAAGTGACACGAGTGACACGAGTGACAGGAGTGACAAGGGTCACATAGACCAGAGTATTCTCTATGTCACCCGTGTGACTCCGGTCACTTCTGTCACTCGCTCTTGCTGCTCCCGCAACTACGTGAACCCCTCGCACTCCATCCCACTCTTCCCGCTGAACAGCGTCCTGTTTCCCGGCGGGCCGCTCAAATTGCGGATCTTCGAAGCCCGCTACGTCGACATGATCAGCCGCTGCATGCGCGAGGGCACCTGCTTCGGTGTGGCGATGATCGTTGAAGGCAGCGAGGCGGGTGGGGCGGCACGCACTGTTGAAATCGGGACTGCGGCACGCATCGTGGATTTCGAAAAGCTGCCCGACGGCTTGCTGGGAATCACTGCAATCGGCGACCGCAGCTTCGCCATTCAGTCGGTGGCACGCCAGCCCGATGCATTGAATATCGCCGAAGTTGAATGGCTCCCGGCCGAACCCGTCCTGGAGGTGCCTGCGGATTGCGACTACCTGGTCCAGTTGCTGCAGCATGCTTTGCCACAGCTCGCACCGCTTTACGATTTCACCGCAGTGGCTTACGAGGATGCGGCGTGGGTCGGCGCCCGGCTGGTGGAGTTGCTGCCGTTGCCGCTAACCGAAAAGCAGCGCTGCCTGGAGATGCGCGATCCACTCGAGCGCCTCGAATACCTACGTATTCGCGTCAAGGTGGAAGTCTCCGCCGGCGACGAGCCGGAACTTCAATAGGCAGGTAGCCGCTCGCTCGCGGCGGCCGGTGGCTGGTGAATCACGCCAGTGCCACGAATTTCTCGTTGAACAAGCGAGATATTCGCTGCAGCGCAGGGCTGCGCGGTGTTTCAATTCCTGCGCGGTTGTCGCTTCCGCGGTTACCGGCGCAGTCGCTGAGCGTATCCAGCGGCGGTGAATCCGGTGACGCGTATCAGTTGGGTGTATTCGCGAGTGCGCCTGCCGCTACCCGAACTGGAGTAGATCTCGATAACCGCAGATCGCATCCGTCGCTGCAACGATCCCACAACAATCATTCAATCATCCGAGGAGTAACGTCATGGACGACGCGAAGGCGCAGGCACTGATTGCCGCACTGGCTAACGGGGTCAATCCGCTGACCGGCGAGGTATTTCCCGCCGACAGTCCTTATCAGGCACCCGACCTGATTCGCGCCCTGTACGCAGCGGGTCGTGCACTGGAGGCCAAATCGCGCACCCGTCCGCGCATTGGTCAGCCAAATGCGGGCAAGCAATGGAGCGAAGAGGAGGAGCGCAGTCTACTGGCCGAGTTCGACCGTGGCCGGGCGTTGGCCGAATTGTCGCAGATTCACGGCCGTAGTCTGATCGGCATCCAGGCGAGGCTGGAAAAACATGGACGGCTGCAGCCCGCGGACGGCGCCGCACCGCGTCAGTCTTTCCGCTTCAGTGGTTCCAACCGTGCGCTCGGAGCCCGCTCCGGAACGTCGTGATCGGAGCTGCTCGCCGCGCTTTCCTAACTCCGCGTATTCTGCGATTCTTCCGTCGGCGCGCGCACCGCAGCAAAGAAGACTAGAAGGGATATGGTTCATCTGCGCAGTGTCGCGAAACCAGCCTCAAATTGGCGTGCCCGGAGCGTGCGAATGCCCGAGTCAATTTCCACATCGATCCGGATCGGCGAAGTGCAGCGTTGGCTCAATCGCTGGTGGCCGAGTGCCCGCTTGCGGACCGATCCGCTGCAAGGGGTTCATGTCGACAATCGGTACGTGCCGGTCAGCATTGCCAATCTGAAGCTCACACCGG
The DNA here is from genome assembly GCA_036498785.1 of Steroidobacteraceae bacterium. Classification (GTDB taxonomy): domain Bacteria; phylum Pseudomonadota; class Gammaproteobacteria; order Steroidobacterales; family Steroidobacteraceae; genus Steroidobacter. The sequence continues at coordinate 94,492 of DASYEW010000062.1, forward strand.
TCATGCGGGAGCAGATACTTGCACGCCGCGTTGCCCGCCCGCTGACGTTCGAACGGCAGCGTCTGACCATCCTGATCCCGTACCGGGATCGCCAGGAACATCTGCGGCAACTTTTGCCGCAGCTGACGGCGACACTGCGGAAACAGGAAATCGATTATCGCGTGCTGGTGATCGAGCAGGAGGCCGGCGGCCTGTTCAACCGCGGCAAGCTGGTCAACGTCGGTATCCAGCATGCCGCGCAGGCGAGCGATTACTACTGCATCCACGATGTCGATGCGGTGCCGGTCGTTGCCAACTACCTTTGTCCGTCCCAGCCGTTGCGACTGATGCACAAAGTTCGCCGTGGAGCGGGCGAAGAGGAGCGGCCGACCCACTACTTCTCCGCAGCGGTTTCGATTCGCAAGGAACAGGTGGTTGCGGCCAACGGTTTCTCCAACGAGTACTGGGGCTGGGGCAAGGAGGATGACGACTTCTTCTTTCGCCTGCTGCTCGCCGACTGTGTCTGTTACTACGACACACTGGGCACTTTTCACGACCTGCCCAATCCGGCTGCGCAGCAAGTGCAGCGCAGCGGCTTTTCTTTACCCCCGCATGTTGCAACTAACCGCAAGCGACGTAGTCTCTTGTTGCGCGGCCTGCTGGACCCGGTGACCGACGGGCTGAATACTTTGCATTACGAGATCATCGATCGCATGCAAGGCGAGGGATACGAGAAGATTCGCGTCCGGTGGTAGCCGCCTGTTCGGCAACCTGTAGCAAAGGACTTACAGGAGACAGGCGTGAATGACTGCGTCACCATGGAGGCGGATGTACCCGGATGGACAACGTGCCAGCAAGAAACCCAGTTCTGAATATCATCGGAAAATCCAACGGCGTCGGGCTGGCGCGCGATCTTGGCCTGCTTGCTTCTGCGTTGCGTGCCAGTGGCTATGAAGTTCGTGTTACGACCATCGATGCAGAGCAGGCGCGGCGGCGGCGTTCTGTCTGGTCGGGCTGGCAAACGCGCTTGGCGCTATTGCGCCAACGGCTGCAAGGCGGGGGTGCAGCGGCGAGTGGCGTGAACTTGATGCTGGAGCATGTCTGGTCGCAGTATTTGCCCGAAGCGCATTACAACGTCGTAATCCCCAACCCGGAATGGTTCGATGCCAACGACCGCAAGTTCCTGGCGCACGTCGATGTGGTCTGGGCGAAGACTGAGGTTACCGGCCAGATATTCGACGCGCTTCGTTGCAGCTCGCTCTACATAGGCTTCGATAGCGAAGATCGTTACGACTCGGCCGTTACGCGGCAGCGATTTTTTCTACATTCGGCCGGCAAGAGCAGCATGAAAGGGACGCAGCGCTTGCTGCAGGTCTGGGCGCGGCATCCGCAGTGGCCGAAGCTGTTGGTGTTGCAGCACAAGTCGAATCTGGAGTCCTCCGGTATCGTCAGTGCCAACATCGAACTGCGCCTGGGGTACATGCAGGACGATGAACTCAAGTCGTTGCAGAATGCCGCGCTATTCCATGTCTGCACCTCGATCACGGAAGGCTGGGGACACTACATTGCCGAAGCGCTCAGCGTCGGTGCGGTAACGATCACCGTCGATGCGCCGCCGATGAACGAATTGATCACTGCCGAACGCGGTCTGCTGGTCCCGTATTCAAGTACCGGCAAGCAACGCTTGGCGACAACCTATCTGTTCGATGAGGCGGGCCTCGAAACCGCGATTGAGGCCGCGATCGCCCTGGATGAGGCGCAATGCCAGCGATTGAGCGCCAATGCTCGCACCTGGTTTCTGCGTAACAAACAAGCTTTCCCCGGGCGCCTGCAAGCGGCAATGGGTGCGTATGCGCTGGAGGCGATGGCAGCTTCTGCCCCCGCGCAGTGACTCATCTGGCATTATCGCCGGATTGCCGGCGCCGCCGGACAATCGAGTATCCCCCGTGCGATTTTCCAAAATGCGCTTTATTGCCGTAGCGGCCTGCGTCGTTACCACCACTTTGATCGGCTCAGGTGCCGCCGCTGCGCGCGGCGTGTCTCCCTATCTGCCGCTGAACCTGTCGCCGGAAATCGAACGGCAGATCGAGCAGGTGCTGCTGCTGGCCGGCCGGCCCATCAACAAGCGCCCGATCGCCGCTGCGACCGTGCTCGATGCGTTACCCGATGCTTGCAAGGCAGATCGGATCCTGTGCAAGCGCGTTCGCAAGTATCTGGACGCTTATATGCAGAAGTACGCGGTGACTCACGCCAGTGCGGAAGTTGCAGTGGCGCGCGATTCGACCAAGACCCTGCCCAATCGCCGTGGACTGGGTGCGGATAGCGAGTGGGCCGTGTCGGCCCAGGGTCTGTTTCAGATAAATGACTACGCACTGGTCCAGTTGGGTGGCGTTGCCGACGCCGACAACACCAGCGCCGATGGATCGTGGCTCAGCGTTGGCAACGAATATGCGCAGCTCGATGTCGGCTGGAGAAGTCATTGGTGGTCGCCGATGACGGACAGCAGCATGATGGTCAGCACGCAAGCGCCGACCATGCCGGGTATTTCGCTGTCCAATTACACGCCGATTTCGCGACTGGGGCTGCAATACGAGCTCTATGCCGCGCGCATGTCGCACGTGGACGATATCGCCTACCAAGGCGGCACGACCAGCGGCGAGCCGACCATCGCAGGGATGCTTATCTCGATAGAACCTGCGCCCGGATGGTCGCTCTCGGTCAGTCGGCTGCTGCAGTTCGGCGGCGGCGCCAGGCAGGAATCCTTCACTGACTTCCTGCATGCATTTTTTCAGCCCACCCGCTACGACAATGTCAGTGACTCGACCACCGAGGAGCAGTTCGGCAATCAGGTTGCCGCCATCACCAGCCGTTTTGTGTTTCCGGGCCGGCATCCGTTCTCTGTCTATTTCGAATACGCAGGCGAAGACGGCTCGCGTGGCGAGGGCTGGCGTTTAGGGAATGCGTCGCTGTCGGCCGGCATCGACATTGCGCAATTGTGGGATCGCTTCGATTTGACCTACGAGTTTTCGGATTGGCAGAACGCCTGGTACGTCAACAGTGTGTACCCCGAAGGAACGTCGAACGAGGGTCACGTGATCGGCCATTGGGGCGCGGATGATCGCGTTCTGAAGGATGCCGTGGGTGCGCAAAGCCACAGCCTGCGTGTGGGTTGGACGCCGGCGTTCGGTGGAATATTCGAGTTCCGGTACCGGACGCTGGCGAACGAAGACTACTCGCACATGGGTTACGAGCGTGAGCACGATCTCGGTGTGCGTTATTCGCGCGCTTACGGGCAGTGGGTGGTTGGCGGTGAGCTCGAAGTCGGACGCGATGTGTTCGGCGACGATTTCGGACGGCTCGCGGCATTCCTGCGCTTTGCGCCCGGGGCCAGCGAATTCACCGGCGGTTCGATGCTGGGCGACGAGGAGGATTATCCCGCAGACCGGCGTACGGAGATCTTCGTCGATGGTGGCATCAATATCAGCCAGCTCAAGTACAACCCCTCCGACAAGGGCGCGACCCCGATGCTCGATGTGTCGACCACCGGCCCGCACGCGGGCATGGGCGTGCGACGGCGGATGTCGCAGTCGGTCGATCTGGGTGTGCGTGCGGAGTTCGACACCGTCGATGGCAGTTCAATGATCAGCGTGCGTGCGATCGACTATCGCTATCGTGTCGGGGAGAAGCTCGCGTTCACCGCTTTTGCTGGCGCCACGCGTTACGAGCGAGGTACGGCGGCTTACGGTTACTACGGCGGTCTAGGCGTGCAGTGGCGCGAGATATTTTCCGGCTTCGATCTGAATCTGGATGCACGCGCCACTGACAAGGTAGCGCGCGATGCCGTGCTGCCCACCGATCCGGCCAGCGTCTGGGGCGACGTCATCTATCAGATCTACAGCGCTAACTTGTACGTCAGTTACAAGTTCCATTGAGATGGGCTTGCCCCAGGCTAACCCGGCGCCGGGACCAACCCGAGCTTTTAGTCCGCTCGGGTTGGTGCGCTTCCTGCTTTTTTCTTTAAAGGCGCGAGAAAACCCGGCGTGCAGCGGCGATGGTCGTCTCGATGTGCGCTTGCGTGTGAGCTGAGGAGACGAAGCCGGCTTCGAATGCCGATGGCGCGAGATAAATGCCTTCCTCGAGCATGCCGTGGAAAAAGCGCTTGAAGCGCTCCACGTCGCAAGCCATCACGTCGCTGAAGTAGCGCACCTGCTCCCTGTCGGTGAAGAACAGCCCGAACATGCCGCAGACATGATTTGTTACGAGCGGAATGTTCGCAGCGCGCGCCGCATGCTGCAGTCCCTCGATCAACTGGGCGGTGCGTTCGTTGAGCCGGTCATGAAAACCTGGCACAGCGATGCCTTCCAGCGTTGCGAGGCCCGCTGCCATGGCCACCGGATTTCCCGACAGCGTGCCGGCTTGGTAGACGGGTCCCAGCGGTGAGATGCGTTCCATGATGTCGCGCCGTCCACCGAAAGCACCGACAGGCATGCCGCCGCCGACGATTTTTCCCAGGGTCGTCAAATCCGGCTTGATGCCGTACAGCGCCTGAGCACCGCCGAGCGCCACGCGAAAGCCGGTCATGACTTCATCGAATATCAGCACGCTGCCATGCTGTGTGCATACCGCTCGCAGCGCTTCGAGAAATCCCGGTACCGGCAGTACGCAATTCATGTTGCCGGCAATCGGCTCCACGATGATGCAGGCGATGTCCCCGCCCATGGCGGCGAACGTTTGCTGCACCTGGGCGATATCGTTGTATGCGAGCGTGATGGTATGTGCTGCGAGTTCCGGCGGCACACCGGGCGAGGTGGGAACGCCCAGCGTCAGCGCACCTGAGCCGGCTTTGACGAGCAGCGAGTCCGAATGGCCGTGGTAGCAGCCTTCGAACTTGACGATCTTGCTGCGGCCTGTGAAACCGCGTGCGAGCCGGATGGCGCTCATGGTGGCTTCGGTGCCGGAGCTGACCATGCGCACCAGTTCGATCGAAGGCATCAGTTCGCAAACGCGTTGCGCAACCTGCGTTTCTATCCGCGTCGGCGCACCGAACGACAATCCCAGGGCCGCGCGCTCCTGGACCGCGCGAATAACCCGCGGATCGGCATGACCGAGAATCATCGGTCCCCACGATCCGACGTAGTCGAGGTACTGGCGAGTGTCACTCGCGACGACATAAGGGCCGTTGGCGCTCTCGATGAACAAGGGTTCCCCGCCCACGGAACGAAAGGCGCGCACCGGCGAGTTCACGCCGCCGGGAATGTAGCGGGAGGCATCGGTAAAAAGAGACACGGGCAGGCTCCGATAGAGATTGGCGGGCAAGTGTACGGGTGACAGGGGCTGGCTGCATCTGGCGGGCGACGAAAGCGATGCAGGCATGGCGGCGATCCAGGCCGGCGCGGGCGCGGCTGTGCGCGTGCATCAGCAACATTGTCCATGTCGCTTCCATCACCGCGCATCTTCCCTATAATCGCGGCCTGATTTCCAACCCTAATTTCCCCGACGCGTTCCGAAACTCTGCCAATGAAAGCTTACATGTGCGTGATCTGCGGCTATGTCTACGAGGAAGAGAAGGGAGATCCCATCTCGGGCATCGCCGCCGGAACCCGCTGGGACGACGTACCGCTGTCCTGGCGCTGCCCGGATTGCGGCGCCGGTAAGGAAGATTTCGAGATGATCGAGGTGTGAGTTGAAGGCGACTGGCTTGCAGTCGCGGGCATACTACGGCGACAGGCTACGGGCGACAGCCCACAGCACGCATTCGATCCAACTGTAGCCTGTCGCCGTTCTCTTGATCGGCAGATGGGAAACTTACTGCTGAGTCACCTTGTAATTGTCTTTCTCCAGCAGCTCTATGACGCTGTTCTTGCCGACCAGGTGCAGGGCGCCGACAACCACCAGGTAATCGTCCTTTTCATTCAGCAGCGCCTCGATCTGCGGCACCCAGCGACGATTGCGGTCGACTGTCAGCGGCCGGTATAGCGCGGGGTAGCGTTCGAATTCGCGCGACAATAATTGTCCCAGCGCTTTGGTGTCGCCTTGGCGCCAGGCAGCGATCAGTTCGTCGATGTCCCGGGCTGCCTGTTCGGCATCTTCGACGCTGTACAGCAGGAATTCACGCTGCTGGTCGCGCGACAGGTTCGCAAGCATTCCAAGCTGCTCCTGCAGTGTTTCGAATCCGGTGATTGGCTTGCGATCGGCAACAGCGCGCGCGGTGAGCTGTTGCTCCACGCCTGATTCCGGGTCGAGCCCTTGTTTGACGAGCTGTAGCTGCACCAGCGTCATGGCGGCCAGCCATGGACGAAGCCGATTCAGGATCTGCGGCTCGAGTCCAAGCTCATGGGCCTGTTTGGCGACCTTGGCATAAGCGTCCGCGCCCAACTCCGCTTCGAGCGTCCGGTCTGCGGGCAGCATCCCCAGCTCCATTGTCGTTTGCTGCGCGGCCAGTGGATCCAGATCGTCCATGTCGATCTCCATGACCAGCTTTTCGGCGTCTTTGTAAGCGGCATCCACCGCGGCGGGAAGTTGTTCCGTGGGACGCAGGAAATGCACGGAGCCGAGCAGATAAACGGTGTTGGTGCGGCCTTTGACCGACCACAAGGTGTGATGGGTCTCAGCCGCGGGCTGGCGGGATTGGGGCTGGCTATGCGCTATCGGCCATGGGGCCGTGACCAGAAACAGCGCGGCGCAGGCCGCGAGCGTGGCGAATTTACGCATGAGATCCCTGAGAACGAGGGGAAGAGCCCTTCACGCACGGTGCGTGAGACGGCGCAGAGAAACAATGGCTTCGCCCGGTGCCTCTCTCCTTGGTTCTGGCCGACTTACCGATAGCCGTTGGCCAGTTGGCTTCCTCTACGCTACCCCTCGTCGCGCGGCGTAGTTCTCCAGCCATACGACTTCCGTGGCGATCGCGCCGTCGGGCAGCAGCTCAAGCATGCGATAACCCGGAGGGCGAGAGTCCAGGGCGAAGTCATCGCTCTCGGGCAGGAATTGCGCGCAGGTGGAAGGCGTGGCCATGAAGCGGACGCCATCGATGAAGCTGTCCAGCGACTGATGTACGTGACCCCACAACACGCCGCGCACATTGCTGTGCTGATGGATCAGCGTCAGCAGGGCATCTGCGTCCTGGATGCCGACGGTGTCCAGCCACTGGCTGCGCATGAGAATCGGATGGTGATGCATGCACAGCAGCACGTGCTGGTTGCGATCGGCGCTGAGCGTGGCCTGCAACTGCTGTAATTGTTCGGGGCCGAGACGACCGGCGGCACTATTGGCCAGCCACGTGTCGAGCATGACGATCGTCCAGCGTCCAAAGCGTTTCACGCCGCCGACCTGGAACGGAGCATCGGCCAATGTCGCTCGCATCTGCTCGGGCAGGTCGTGGTTACCCGGCACGCACAGGACGGGCACTGGGGAGGCATCGAACACCTGGCGAATGAAGCGATAGCCTGCGGGATCTTCGTCGACCAGGTCTCCGGTCAGCAGCACGCCGTCCGGGCGCGCAAATCGCTGCGCTGCGCTCGCCACGATGGTACGCAAAGACGCCAGCGTGTCCATGCCGCGGACCGTCGCTGCCGCATCGCCCGTCAGGTGCGTGTCGGTAAACTGAATGAGCCGAACCGAATGCATCGTGAAAGTCTTCCTGATACAGACCCTGATACAGACCCTGATACAGACATAATCCCGCAGCGATCCTAGCAATCGCGCCTGTACAAAAGGGTGATAGAGATCAAATCGCTTTGGCGGTGCGCTGCCGGGTATCGGATTATTTGCGCTCCGTCTCACTGCGTGCGGTTGCCCGCTCACTGTGCAAGCGGCGAACAGGAGAAACGCGCGTGCGCGCATCCGGTTCCAACCAACCGATCGCGCGGGGTTGTGACAATCGCCCTGCAAGTGCCCACTGCCGCTGGCGGGGCGACGCCGATCGGCAACCGGTTGGTGTCCAGGATCAATCGGTTGAATCTGGCAGGGATGCAAGAACTTTTGCGTCGCACTGCCGGTTCAGGGGGCTGGTCTGGCGGCACCCGGATCGGGAGCCGATCCCGGTCACCCCGGTCCTCAAAAAGGGGGCGCTCCGGCACGGCTTTCGCATTGCCCGCCCCGACGCCTTGGTCCAGAATGCGCGCCTTCAAAAATCCGGCTCAGGAAGGGGATTCGTCCGCTATGACGTTGCAGCGCAGAGAGCTTGCCAATGCCATCCGTGCCCTCGCGATGGATGCCGTTCAGAAAGCCAATTCCGGCCATCCCGGCATGCCCATGGGCATGGCGGATATCGCCGAAGTGCTGTGGAACGATCATCTGCGCCACAACCCGGGCAATCCACAATGGCCGGACCGCGACCGCTTCGTGGTTTCCAACGGCCACGGCTCGATGCTGCTGTATTCGCTGCTGTACCTGACGGGCTATCCGCTTACGATCAACGACATCCAGCATTTTCGGCAGCTCGGCTCGCACACGGCGGGCCATCCCGAGCACGACCCGAAACTGGGCATCGAGACCACCACCGGCCCGCTCGGCCAGGGACTGGCGAATGCCGTCGGCATGGCGCTGACGGAAAAGCTGCTGGCGCAGGCATTCAACCGCCCCGGCCATGACATCGTCGATCACCGTACCTGGGTATTCCTGGGCGATGGCTGCCTGATGGAGGGTATTTCTCACGAAGCCGCCTCGCTGGCCGGAACGCTGAAGCTCGGCAAACTGATCGGCTTCTACGACGATAACGGCATTTCCATCGATGGCGAGGTCCATGGCTGGTTCACCGACGACACGCCCAAGCGCTTCGAAGCTTACGGCTGGCACGTTGTGCCGAACGTCGACGGCCACGATGCGCGGGCAATCGAGGCGGCCATTGCCGCCGCCAAGGCACATCCGGATCGCCCCAGCCTGATTTGCTGCAAGACAATCATCGGTTTCGGTGCACCCCACAAGCAGGGCACAGAAGCCAGTCACGGCGCGGCGCTCGGTGCGGATGAGGTCGCAGCCGCCCGCAAGCAGCTGGGCTGGACCAGCGAACCGTTCGTGATTCCTGAAGAAATCCGCCAGGGGTGGGATGCGAAGGCCCGCGGCGCCGCCGTCGAAGCCGATTGGCAGGCCCGCTTCAAGGCGTTCGCCAAGGCGTTCCCCGAGCTTGCCGCCGAGTACGACCGTCGTATCCGCGGCGATCTGCCGACGGGCTGGGCCGAAACCGTCCGCAATTATGTCGCCCAGGCGGCCGCCGCGCCCAATGCACTGGCAACCCGCCAGAGCTCGCAGCAGGCCCTGAATATCTATGGGCCCACACTGCCGGAACTATTCGGCGGCTCGGCCGATTTGACCGGCTCCAACAACACCAATCGCAAGGATTCGAAGGCCATCACCGGGGAGGACGCCTCCGGCAACTACCTGCACTACGGGGTACGTGAGTTCGGCATGGCTGCGATCATGAACGGAATCGCCCTGCACGGCGGTCTGATCCCTTACGGCGGCACGTTCCTGGTGTTCTCGGACTACGCCCGCAACGGCATGCGCATGTCCGCGCTGATGAAACAGCGTGTCATTTACGTCATGACACATGATTCGATCGGCCTGGGCGAAGACGGTCCAACGCACCAGCCCATCGAGCACGTACCGAGCTTGCGGATCATCCCGAACATGACCGTCTGGCGGCCGTGCGACACCCTAGAAACCGCCGTCGCCTGGGCCGACAGTATCGAGCGGCGTGACGGCCCGAGCGTCCTGGCGCTCACGCGGCAGGCTCTACCGGCGCAGCCACGCAGCGCGGCGCAGATTGCCGACGTGCGGCGCGGCGGTTACGTGCTGAAAGAGGCCGACGATTCCGGTCGCGCACCGGAAGTCATCCTGATCGCGACCGGGTCGGAGGTGGCGCTGGCGATGCAGGCGGCACAAGTGTTGCAGGGCAAAGGGCGCCGGGTGCGCGTAGTCTCCATGCCCAGCACGAACGTGTTCGAAGCGCAGGACGCCGCGTACAAGGAACGGGTATTGCCGCGTGCAGTGGATCGCCGCGTAGCGATCGAAGCGGCAGCCACGGAGACCTGGTGGCGCTACGTCGGGCCTCGCGGTGCGGTGATCGGCATGCACAGTTTCGGCGCCTCGGGCGTCGCGAAAGATCTGTTCAAGCATTTCGGCTTTACGGTGGAGAATGTGGTTCAGACCGTGGAGCGGGTTGTCGACGCGCAGCAGTAGCCCGCAGGCTTCTAGTGGAAGCAGGCTGCAGCAGGAATTTGCAAACAGAGTAATCCGCTGTATTGAAAGCGGCGCCGCACGGCCAGATCGTTAACTGACCGGCAGGCCTGCCGCCGCACCTACAGCCCTTATCGGAGGATCTTCGGAAATGCCCATCAAAGTCGGAATCAACGGTTACGGTCGCATCGGTCGCAACGTGCTGCGCGCGCTCTACGAGGCAAATCGCCAGCAGGAGATCCAGATCGTCGCGCTGAACGATCTGGGCGACGCACAGACCAACGCGCACCTGACCCGATACGACACGGCGCATGGCAAGTTCCGCGGCGAAGTGCAGGTCGATGGCGACTACATGATCGTCAACGGCGATCGCATCCGGGTGCTCGCCGAGCGCGACCCAGCCAAGCTGCCTTGGGGCCAGCTCGGCGTCGATTTCGTTTTCGAAAGCACCGGCCTGTTCACCAGCAAGGCGAAAGCGGGCCTGCACCTGCAGGGCGGCGCGAAGAAAGTCGTCATTTCCGCTCCTGGTGAAAAGGACGTCGACGCGACCGTCGTGTACGGGGTCAATCACAACGTGCTCAAGTCGAGCCACACCGTGATCTCCAACGCCTCGTGCACCACCAACTGCCTGGCGCCGGTCGCCAAGGTGCTGAACGACAAGATCGGCATCCTGCACGGGGTCATGACGACCATTCACTCGTACACCAACGACCAGGTGCTGACCGACGTGTTCCACAAGGACCTGCGCCGCGCCCGTTCGGCAACCATGTCGATGATTCCGACCAAGACCGGCGCCGCCGCGGCGGTCGGCCTGGTGCTGCCGGAACTCAACGGCAAGCTCGACGGTTTCGCGGTGCGAGTACCGACGATCAACGTGTCGCTGGTCGATCTGAGCTTCGTTGCCAAGCGCGCCACCAGCGTCGCTGAAATCAACGCGGCCATGAAGGAAGCTGCCAACGGTACTTTGAAGGGCATTCTCGCGTACACCGATCAGCCGCTGGTGTCGGTGGATTTCAATCACGATCCGCATTCCTCGACCTACGACGAATCGATGACCAAGGTCATCGAGGGCACCATGGTGAAGGTGTGCGCCTGGTACGACAACGAATGGGGTTTCTCCAACCGGATGCTGGACACGACGGTTGCCTGGAGCAAAGCAAACTAAGCGGCGCAAGGCGCCGCGGCCAACTGGCGAGCTGGTCAACGGGCCAGCCGGCCAGACGCTCAGAGCGACCACGGTGTTTTGTTTCCGCAGCCGATTTCGAGCCTTTAGTTCTGGCCAGCCGAGCGGCAGCCAGTTGACCAGCTTGCCCCTTCTGGAGTCCTTCATGTCCGTTCTGCGAATGACTGATCTCGACCTGCGCGGTCTGCGAGTGCTGATCCGCGAGGATCTGAATGTCCCCGTGCAGGACGGCGTTGTCACCAGCGATGCGCGTATCCGTGCTTCGCTGCCGACCATTCAGGCGGCGAAGAATGCGGGCGCAAAGGTACTGGTCATGTCGCACCTCGGCCGCCCCGAGGAAGGCGTTTACGACGCAGAGTTCTCGCTTGCGCCGGTGGCGCAGCGCCTGTCGGAGCTGCTCGGCTACAAGGTGCGTTTCGAGAAGGAGTGGCTCGACGGGGTCGAGTGCGCGGCGGGTGAAGTGGTGCTGCTCGAGAACGTGCGTTTCAACAAGGGTGAGAAGAAGGACAAAGAGGATCTGGCGCGCAAGATGGCCGCCCTGTGCGACGTCTATGTGATGGATGCGTTCGGCACAGCGCATCGTGCCGAGGCGAGCACACACGGCGTCGCCCGTTTCGCCAAGGTGGCCTGCGCCGGTCCGCTGCTGATGAACGAACTGGTGGCGCTGGAAACGGCGCTGGACAAGCCCAAGCGGCCGCTGGTCGCCATCGTGGCGGGCTCGAAGGTATCCACCAAGCTCACCGTGCTGGAAAGCCTGCTGTCGAAAGTGGACAAGCTGATCGTCGGCGGCGGCATTGCCAACACGTTCCTGGCTGCGGCTGGCCACAATGTCGGCAAGTCGCTGGTGGAAGCGGAGATGATCGATATCGCCCGTGCGCTGCTGACACGCTGCAAGGAATTGCAGGTCGAGATCCCGCTGCCGACGGACGTCGTGGTGGCGAAGGAGTTTTCCGCCAATGCCGAAGCCGACGTGAAGAAGGTCGACAAGGTGGCGGCGGATGAAATGATCCTGGATATCGGGCCTGATACCGCCGACAGCTTCGCGAAGCTGTTCGCCACTGCCGGTACCATCGTCTGGAACGGCCCGGTCGGCGTCTTCGAGTTCGACCAGTTCGGCGAAGGTACACGGACTCTGGCCCAAGCCATCGCGCGCTCCTCCGCGTTCTCCATCGCCGGCGGCGGCGATACCCTGGCCGCGATCGAAAAGTACCGCGTGGAAGACGATATTTCCTACATCTCCACCGGTGGCGGCGCGTTCCTCGAATTCCTCGAAGGCAAGAAGCTGCCCGCAGTGGCGGTGCTCGAAGAGCGCGGTTAGTAGTTCGCGGTTAGTGGTTAGTGCGGATGCCGCAGGCATGGCTGCCGCTGGCGGACGCAGGACAACTCACGTCCGCCTGCTGTACGCTCAGCGTCTTCAGGCAGGGTCCGTTTCCAGTCCTTCACCGACCGTCAACCTCCAACCGCTCTCCAAAATATGCTCCGCCGTACAAAAATACTGACGACGCTTGGCCCCGCCACCGACAACCCCAAGGTACTGGCCGACCTGCTCAGGGCCGGCGCCGATGTGGTGCGAGTCAACTTCTCCCACGGTGAGCCTGCGGCACATGCGCGTCGTGTGCAGATGGTGCGTGACGTAGCGGAGGAGGTCGGCAAGTGGGTTGCCGTCCTGGGCGATCTGCAGGGGCCCAAGATCCGCATCGAACGCTTCGCGAATGGACCGGTGACGCTGGCTGAAGGCGCTACCTTCGTGCTGGACGTATCGCTGGATCCGCGCGCAGGCAGCGTCGACAGCGTCGGCGTCGCCTACAAAACGCTGCCGAACGATGTCCGCCCCGGCGACGTGCTGCTGCTCAACGATGGCCAGATCGTTCTGGACGTGATGAGCGTTGACGGTCCGCGCATCAAGACCGGGGTGGTGGTCGGCGGAGAGTTGTCCGACAACAAAGGCATCAACAAGCAGGGTGGGGGCCTGTCCGCGGGCGCGCTCACCGACAAGGACCGGATCGACATCAAGCTGGCAGCGGAACTCAAGGTCGATTACATGGCCGTGTCGTTTGCGCGTGATGGCAGCGACATGGATGAAGCTCGCCAGCTGCTGCGCCGGGAGGGCGGGCACGGTTACCTGGTGGCGAAGATCGAACGCAGCGAAGCGATCGTCAATCTCGATCGCATCATCCAGGCAAGCGATGCTGTGATGGTGGCGCGTGGCGATCTGGGCGTCGAGGTCGGTTACGCGGAATTGACCGGGCTGCAAAAACACATCATCGCCGCCAGCCGCAAGCGCAACCGGATCTCCATCACGGCTACGCAGATGATGGAGTCGATGATCCACAATCCGATCCCGACGCGGGCCGAGGTGTCCGACGTCGCCAACGCGGTGATGGATGGTACCGATGCGGTGATGCTGTCGGGCGAAAGCGCCGTGGGCAAATACCCCGTGCGGGCGGTGGAGGCGATGTCGCAGGTGATTCTCGGTGCCGAGAAGTACGAGTCCTCGCATTCCCCGGTCCGCCATCGCAGCGAAGTCGGAGCGTTCGAGAAGACCGACGAGGCGATTGCGATGGCGGTGATGTACACGGCCAACCATCTGAAGGTGAAGGCCATCGTCGCCCTGACCGAATCCGGATCGACGCCGCTGTGGATGTCGCGCATCCGGGCAGACATTCCGATCTATGCGTTCACGCGGCACGAGGTTACCCGCCGCCGCGTCATGTTGTATCGCGGGGTGTATCCGGTCACGTTCGACATCACCCATACCAATGCCCAGGCCCTGTACGTCGACATCTTCAAGGTCATGCTCGAGCGCGGCATGGTCGAACAGGGCGACCGGATCATTCTCACCAAAGGAGAATTGTCCGGCGTGTCCGGCAAGACCAATGCGATGAAGATCCTCGAAGTGCGCGTATGAGAACGGTTAACGGTTGACCGTTGACGGCAACAGCAATCAGCCTGCGTCACCCGTCACCCGTCACCCCGTCACTCATCCATGCGTCTGCTTCGCTATGTTGGCGGCGCGATTCTCGGGCTGGTGCTGATAGTTGCCGCGTCGGGTTATTTCGCGCTGCGCGCCAGCCTGCCGCGGATCGACGGTGAAATTGCGTCGTTGCCGATCGGCGCGACGGCAACCATAGAGCGCGATGCAACCGGTGTTCCTGCGATCACAGGCAGCACGCGGCGCGACCTGGCATTCGCAACCGGGTATGCGCATGCCCAGGATCGCTTCTTCCAGATGGATCTCATGCGCCGCGCTGCGTCGGGCGAACTGGCGGAGTTGCTTGGCAGCGCAGTTGTCGATACCGATAAGCGCTTGCGGATTCACGGCTTTCGCAAGGTTGCGCAGCAGGTTCTTGCGCGGGCGCCGCAGAGCGATCGCGTAATCCTCAGCGCCTACACGGCGGGAGTGAACGCCGCACTGGCGCACTCCGGCGCCCGACCCTGGGAATACCTCGTGCTGCGCGCACAGCCGCGTGCCTGGCTGGACGAGGACTCCATCCTTACCGCATTTTCGATGTATCTGAGCCTCAACGATGCCAGCGGCGAGGAGGAATTGGCACGGGCGCAGTTGCGCGAGGCGTTGCCGCCCGAATTGTTCGCCTTCCTGCACCCAATCGGCACCGAGTGGGATGCGCCTATCGTGGGCGGTCCGTGGCGGGCGCCGCCGATTCCAGGCCCGGAAGTCGCGGACATCCATCGGGCGGCACCGCGCGCCGTTTCACTGTCTGCTGCTCCATCGATGCTGTTACCGGAGGAGTCTCCGTTCGTCGGTAGCAATAGTTGGGCCGTAGCCGGCACGCACACCCAGGACGGCGCAGCACTACTCGCCAACGACATGCATCTTGGATTACGGCTGCCGCATATCTGGTATCACGCGCGGCTGAAAGTCGCAGGCGGCACAGAACAGGCGCGCGACCTCGTCGGTGTGACGTTGCCGGGACTGCCGTTGATCGTCGTGGGCAGCAACGGGCACGTTGCCTGGGGTTACACCAACAGTTATGGCGACTGGACCGATCTAGTCGTCGTCGAACCCGATCCCGCGCATCCGCAGCAGTATCTGGTGGGCGACACGAGCGAACCGTTCGACGTGCATCGGGAAACGATCCAGGTCCGCGGTGCCGAGCCGGCCTCCCTGGAAGTGAAAGCCACGCGCTGGGGTCCGATCGTCAATCGCGACGCAGCGGGACACGAACTGGCGCTGGAGTGGACCGCCCACCATCCGCAGGCGACCAATCTGCGCATGCTCGATTTCGAAAGCGCCACTACTCTCGAAGAAATTCTGCATGCCGCGAATACCGCCGGCGTGCCGGTGCAGAACTTCGTAGCGGTCGATGCGCACGGCCGCATTGGTTGGTCGGTAATGGGCCAGGTGCCGATACGGACGAACTACGACTCCACCGTGCCGACGTCGTGGCGCGCTGCTGGTACTGGCTGGACCGGCTGGCGCCAGCCGGAAGAGTATCCGCGCGTTATCGATCCTGCGGCAGGGCGCTTGTGGACGGCGAATACACGCACCATCGATGCGCAGACGTGGCTGGCATTCCTGGGTGAGGGAGACTATGACTTGGGCGCTCGTGCAGCACAGATTCGCGACGATCTCTTCGCTCTCCAGAACGCGAGCGCTGCGGATCTCGTCAAGGTGCAACTCGACGATCGTGCGTTGTTCCTGTCGCGGTGGCGCGATCTGCTGCTGGATCTGCTTAAAGGCGATGCGGCGGCCGGCCATGAGTTGCGAAAGGAGGCGCGGCAGTTGGTGGAACACTGGTCGACTCGCGCCGCAGCCGATGATGTCGGTTACCGTATCGTGCGTGCGTTTCGCTTGGAGGTGCGCAAGGACGTCTTCGATTCACTGACTGCTGCTGCACGTATGAAGTATCCGCAGACCAGGTTCGTTCCGTCAGGCCAGTTCGAGGGGCCATTGTGGCAGCTCGTGACGCAGCAGCCGGTACACCTTCTCGATCCTCGCTATGGAAGCTGGAACGAAGCGTTGCTGGCTTCGTTCGATGAGGCTATGGATACTCTCGTGAAAGAGTGCGGCGAGCTTTCGCGTTGCACCTGGGGCCGGCAGAACACCCTGCAGATGCGGCACCCGCTTTCGGCCGCATTGCCCTTCGCGGCGAAGTGGCTGGACATGCCAGCCGAACAGATTTCCGGCGATGCCTCCATGCCTCGCGTCGCCGGTCCCGCATTCGGCGCTTCGGAACGCCTGGTCGTTTCTCCGGGCAAGGAGTCCCAGGGCTTGTTCCAGATGCCTGGCGGCCCGGTGGATCATCCCTTGTCGCCGTTCTACGCCGCGGGCCATGAGGCGTGGGTCCGGGGCGAGTCTCGTCCGCTATTGCCAGGCACCGCGCAGCACACGTTGCGGCTGACGCCGCAGCGATGAGGTTGTAGGCTCTCGCGATCCACCGACCCCGCGCAGCCTCGCCCTACGCCTTCTTCGGAGTCCTCATGTCCTCACGCTTCGCCGGTACCGACAGCTACGTAGCCACGGAAGACCTGATGATGGCGGTCAATGCTTCCGTCACGCTGGGTCGGCCGCTGCTGGTGAAAGGCGAACCCGGTACGGGCAAGACCCAATTGGCGGAGGAAGTTTCGCGTTCGCTGAATCGCCCGCTGTACCGCTGGCATATCAAGTCCACGACCAAGGCGCAGCAGGGGCTTTACGAATACGACGCGGTGTCGCGCCTGCGCGATTCGCAGCTCGGCGAGGCCAAGGTGCACGACATCGGCAACTACATCGTCAAAGGCCGGATGTGGGAGGCCTTCGAGAGCGAAATCCAGCCGGTGCTGCTGGTCGATGAGATCGACAAGGCCGATATCGAATTCCCCAACGACCTGCTGCATGAAATCGATCGGATGGAGTTCTACGTGCACGAGACGCGCCAGTGGATCAGGGCACGTCAGCGTCCGATCATCATCATCACCAGCAACAACGAACAGGAGCTGCCGGATGCCTTCCTGCGGCGCTGCTTCTTTCACTACATCCGTTTCCCCGATGCCGCGACGATGGAACAGATCGTCAATGTGCACTACCCGACGCTGAAGAAGGACCTGCTCGCCGAAGCGCTGGCGGCCTTCTTCAAGCTGCGCGATATGCCCGGCCTGAAGAAGAAGCCCTCGACCTCCGAGTTCCTCGACTGGATCAAACTGCTGCTCGCCGAGGACATCCCTCCGGAAGCTCTGCGCAGCGACGATCCGAAGAAAGCCATTCCGCCGCTGCACGGCGCGTTGCTCAAGAACGAACAGGACGTGCATCTGTTCGAGCAGCTGGTGTTTTTGAATCGCAGGCAGGGGCGCTGAGATGAGGAAGCGGTTGGCGGTTAGCGGTTGGCAGTTAGTGCGGAGCGAAGCATGGAGGCGTCGCTGTGCTATTCCGTACCAACCGCTAACCGCCAACCGCTAACTGCTCTCCTTCCCATGCTCATCCCCTTCTTCTTCCAACTCCGCGACAGCGGCGTGCCGGTGTCCATCACCGAGTTCCTGACGCTGCTGGCGGCGCTCGAGGCGCGTCTGGCGAATTCGAGCGCTGAGGATTTCTACTATCTCTCGCGTACCTGCCTGGTGAAAGACGAGCGCTACTTCGACCGATTCGATCGCGTATTCGCCGCGCATTTCAAAGGTGCCGAGGAGTTGTTCGAGGCGCTGCTTGCGGACATTCCCGAGGAATGGCTCAGGCGGGTCGGCGAGCGCACGTTGTCGGCGGAAGAGAAGGCGAAGGTCGAAGCGCTCGGCGGCTGGGACAAGCTCATCGAAACGCTGAAGCAGCGCCTGCAGGAGCAGCGCGAACGGCATCAGGGCGGCAACAAATGGATCGGCACCGGTGGCACATCGCCATTCGGTGCCTACGGCTACAACCCGGAAGGAATTCGCATTGGCCAGGATGAATCGCGCCAGCGCCGCGCCGTGAAAGTTTGGGACCAGCGCGAGTATCGCAATCTCGCCGATACGGTGGAGCTGGGTACCCGCAACATCAAGATCGCGATGCGCAAGCTGCGCAAATTTGCCCGCGAGGGCGTGGCCGAGCAGCTCGACCTCGACGACACCATTCATTCCACCGCGCGCAATGCCGGCCTGCTCGACCTTAAGTTCGTTCCCGAACGCCACAATGCCATCAAGATTCTTTTATTTCTCGACGTCGGCGGCTCGATGGACGACCACGTGCGGGTCTGCGAGGAACTGTTTTCGGCGGCACGCACCGAGTTCAAGCATCTGGAGTATTTCTACTTCCACAATTTCGTCTACGAGTCGGTCTGGAAGGATAACCGGCGCCGCCACTCGGAAAAGATTCCGACCCGCGAAGTGATGCGCACCTACGGACACGACTACAAGCTGATCTTCGTCGGCGATGCGAGCATGAGTCCGTACGAAATCGTGCAGCCCGGCGGCAGTATCGAACACTGGAACGAAGAAGCCGGCGCGGTCTGGATGCAGCGACTCATCCGCACCTGGCCACATCATGTCTGGCTGAATCCGGAGCCCAGGGAACGCTGGGAGTACACGCAATCGGTGCAGCTCACCCGTGAGTTGATCCAGGACCGGATGTTTCCGCTGACGCTGGGGGGGTTGGAGGAGGCGATTAAAGGATTGCACTAGGCCAACCGGCCATCGGTAAGGTGGCCAGACGCGAACTCACGGGCTTTTGATCCTCTCTGGCCACCTTACCGATTGACCGCTGGCCGGAAGTCCGCCCTTAGCCGGTTTCCTTCTTCTGCATTGCCTTCAAATCATTCAGCACCACCGCCGAGTGTCCTTCCGGGTCCACGTCCGCGTAGTGTTTGACGACGTGGCCCTGCGGGTCGATGAGGAACGTATCGCGCCGGGCAAGTTCGAGCACGCCCATGTAGCTCTTCAGTACGCCATATTTTTTGGTGACGGCCTTGCTGGAGTCGGCCAGGATCGGGAACGGCAGTGAGTTTTTTGCGGCAAATTTCTGATGGGATTCGACGTTATCGACGCTGACTCCCAGGATGACGGCGCCGGCGTCGCGAAAGGCAAAGACGTTATCGCGGAATTCGCAAGCCTGCGTGGTGCAGCCGGGAGTCTGGTCCTTCGGGTAGAAATACAGCGCGACCCATTTGCCGCGGTAATCCTTGAGCTCCTGCCATTTGCCGTTCTGGTCTTGCAGCCTGAAGTCCGGGGCCACGCTGCCAAGCGGCGGCGGGGTTTGCGCGTGGACCAGACCGAGCCACAGCACAGCGCCCAGGGCCAGGTAACGAACATTACGAATGCGATACATAAGGTCTCCCTGCGGGGGCACGCAAACGGTTCGGTCGAAGCGGTATGCCATACTAATCCGTCGAAGCCGGGTCTGCGCGCAGGCGCGAATGCCGGTAAAACGCCGAGGGGCGCACGGCCAGGGCAAAGCCCGGCAACGCCGCCAAGGACCTGTCGATAGCCAACCAGGACAGTCAGCCGACCGCAAACAGTGGCAGCAAGCCTCGTTGAACGTGCAATGAGCCCCGTAATGAGTTTTCTCCAATGACCCTTGAGCGCAAGCCGGCGTCGGCGAGCAGGCTCGGACTGGTGCTACCTGGCGGCGGCGCGCGAGCGGCCTATCAGGTGGGCGTGTTGCGAGCGATCGCCGATCTGTTGCCGGCTCGCTCCGTGAATCCGTTTCCGGTCATTACCGGAACTTCGGCCGGAGCCGTCAACGCGACCGCGATCGCGGTGCATGCCGAACGCTTCCGGGTTGCGATCGGCAATCTCGAGCGGGTCTGGCGCAATTTCCAGGTGAGCCAGGTATTCCGCACCGATACCGCCAGCATGTTGCGCTCGGGCCTGCACTGGTTCCTGGCGATGATGTCCGGTGGCTGGCTGCTGCCGCCGCCGAAATCCCTGTTCGACAATTCGCCGTTACGCGAGCTGTTGCGAGTCCATTTCGACTTCGCGGGAGTGCGTCGCGCCATTGCCGAAGGCCAGCTCGATGCATTGGCTATCGCCGCTGCCGGCTACGTGAGCGCGCGCTCCGTGTCGTTCTATGAAGCCAAAGCCGGTAGTGCGCCGTGGAGCCGGCTGCGCCGCGCCGGCGAACCGGCAACCCTGTCGCTCGATCATCTGATGGCCAGCGTCGCCGTGCCGTTCCTGTTTCCGCCGGTATTGATGGGCGACGAGTTTTACGGCGATGGCGCGATGCGCCAGGCCAATCCGTTCAGCGCCGCTATTCATCTGGGCGCCGAGCGCCTGCTGGTCATCGGTACGCGTAACGAGAATCACGCTTCGTCCACGGTGCCGCCGCTGTGCCCGACGTTCGGGCAGATTTTCGGTTACATGCTGGATGCGCTGTTCACGGACGGGCTCTATTCGGACCTGGAACGGCTCTCGCAGCTCAATGAGCTGGCGGATCGCGCCGGGGACATCGATGCCGTGACCAATGCGGACGGTACGCGGCTGAAGCGCATCGACATGCTGGTGATCCTGCCCAGCCGCGATATCTCCGAGATCGCCCGCCATCACGTCGGATCGTTGCCCAGGCCGCTGCGCGTGCTGCTGCGAACGATGGGCGCGATGAACACCGGCGGCGGGCAGCTGATGAGTTACCTGCTTTTCCAGGACACCTTCACCCGCGAACTCATCGCGCTGGGTTATCAGGACGCAATGAAGCGATCCGAGGACCTGCTCGCGTTCCTCGGCGGACATAAGGTGACGACGACCGGCGCTACTGGTGTGATGCGCCGTCTGTCCTCACGCGACGGGTCCACGTCACGTCAGGAACAGCGTGCCGAGTCCCAGTAGCGAAGCGAATCCGATGCAGTCGGTGAATGTGGTCAATACCACGCTGCCGGCGATCGCCGGGTCGATGCCGAGCCGCTTGAGCGTTAGCGGTACGCCGACCCCGACCAGGGCGGCCGCGAACAGGTTGATCAGCAACGCGGCACAGATGATCGCGCCCACTTTCCACTGATTGAACCAGATTCCCGCCGACACGCCGACCAGCGCGGCGAGTCCCAACCCGTTGAGAACACCCACCGCAACCTCGCGGGTCAGCAACCAGCGTGCATTGGCTTGTTCGACCTGGCCGAGCGCGATGCCGCGGATGATCAACACCAGCGTCTGGCTGCCGGCGATGCCGCCCATGCTGGCCACGATGGGCATAAGGACCGCCAACGCGACCACCTTCTCGATAGTGGCCTCGAACATGCCGACCACGGTCGCGGCCAGGAAGGCCGTGGCCAGATTGATGGCGAGCCACACGGCCCGCCGTCGCGCGCTGCGCAGGACGCCGCCGAACATGTCCTCGTCCTCGTCCAGGCCGGCCATGCTCATGACGGAGTGATCCGCTTCTTCGCGGATGACGTCGACCACATCGTCGATGGTGATACGGCCCAGCAGCCTGCCGTCCGCGCTTACCACCGCCGCGGAAACCAGGTCGCGGTCTTCGAACAGCTTGGCGACTTCGCGTGCCGGTGTTTCCGGCGCAATGCCATGGACGGTCGAGTCCATGACCTCGCCGACTGCCCTTTCGGGGTCCTCCGTCAGCAGTCGTGTGATGTCGATACCGCCCAGGTACTGGTCATGTCGATTCACGACGAACAGCCGGTCGGTGCGATCGGGAAGCTCGCCGCGCATGCGCATGTAGCGCAACACCACTTCGAGCGTCACGTCCGGACGGACCGAGACGGCGTCCAGGTTCATGAGGCCGCCGGCGCTGTCCTGCTCGAAGCCCAGCACCGCCGACAGCCGCTCGCGGTCCTGCGCGTCCATCGAGCGCAGCACGCGTTCATTGAGGGTTTCGGGCAGGTCGCCGATAAGGTCGGCGAGATCGTCGACCTCCATGCCTTCGGTGGCGGCAATCAGCTCATCGGCATCCATGCCGCCGATCAGCTCGGCGCGCACTTCCTCGTTCAGCTCGATGAGTACGTCGCCTTCGAGTTCCGGGTCGACGAATTCCCAGACGATTTCGCGCTTGGCCGGCGGCAGCGACTCGATCAGCGAGGCGATCTCTGCCGGATGCATCGAGTTGATCATGCGCTGGCCGTGACGCATGGACCCCACCTCAAGCGCGCTGCGCAGCGCGGCAAGGCGGGTCGTCTTGGGCTCGGCAGCTTGCGTCATCGTCAGTCAATCCTGCGCGAAGTGGCGCGCAGTGTAACGGCGTGAGACGGAGAGACGAAATTTCTAAGCAGGGGCGCGTGGTCGGCTGGGGCCGTAGCGTGAGCCGACGTGAAGCCATTGGCCCCGTCGGCTTGGTTAACCCACCCGCCTACGCACCGATCCGCGGATTTTTCCTCGAAAATCCGCTGCTATCGCTGGGCTGCGGTACCGACGACCTGGTGGCGTGCGTGAACCTGCGGATAGCGGCTGGAGAAGTGCCGCGCCAGGCGCTCCACCAGATAGACCGAACGATGCTGGCCGCCGGTGCAGCCGATCGCGATCGTGAGATAGCTGCGATTGGTGCGCACCAGTTCCGGGATCCAGTGATCGAGAAACCCGGCAATGTCGTCGAACATCCTGGTGACCACCGGATACCGTTCCAGGTATTCGACTACGGCGGCATCGCGCCCGGTGAGCCGCGCCAGTCCGGGTTCCCAATACGGATTGGGCAAGCTGCGCACGTCGAATACGAAATCGGCGTCGTCGGGCACGCCATGCCGGTAGGCGAATGATTCGAACAGGATCGACATCCGCCCTTCCAGGCGGCCTGCGACGCGCTGCCGAATCAGCTCACGCAGTTCATGCACGCTGGTGCGGGTGGTATCGATGACCAGATCCGCGGCATCGCTGATCGGCTCGAGCAGAGCGCGTTCCTGCCGGATCGCATCGGTCAGGCCGAGACCGTCGCGGCTCAGCGGATGCCGGCGGCGGGTCTCGCTATAGCGCTTGATCAGCGCATCTTCGTCCGCCCGCAGGAACAGTACTTCGCAACCGACCGCGCTGCGCTTGAGCTCATCGACCAGCTTCGGCACCGAGGCGATCTCGGCCGGCCGATTGCGGGCGTCGACGCCGACTGCGGTGGCACCGTAAGTGGACTCGCTGGAGCGCACCGTATGCGAGATGAACATCGGCAGCAGTCCCGCCGGGATGTTGTCGACGCAGTAATAGTCGAGGTCCTCCAGCATGTGCAGAGCCACGCTTTTGCCGGAACCGGAGAGCCCGCTGACGATGATGAGGCGCATGGGGAAAGAGAAGTGACTGGCGGATAGCGGATAGCGGATAGGAGGATGACGGATAGCGCCCGGCAAATGGTACCCGTTTAGAGCAGTGCCGGACAAAGGGCCCGCTACCATGAGACGTACGGCGGCCCCATGCACGTGGCAGCGAGAATAGCGCTGACGGCTCAATCTGCGGCGACTGGGAGCGGTCTTATGATCGCTGCGGGGACCGCTCCCGTCTGAACCATCCGCTATCCGCTATCCGCCATCCAACTTCTCTCAGGAGGGCCTGGCTCGCAGTGCCTCCACCGCGTGGTGGTCGGAGAGTTTTTCTTTATGCTTTTTCACGCGCCGGTCGAGTTTGTCCGCCAGCGCATCGATGGCGGCGTACATGTTGGCGTCAGTAGCGTCCGCATGCACCGTAGCGCCGGTAAGCAGCACGGTGGCTTCCGCCTTGTGGCCGGATTTTTCCACGGTGAGTACGCAATGCACGTCGATGATGTGGTCGGAGTGTCTGACGATGCGGTCGAGCTTTTTTTCAACGTAGACCTTGAGCGAGGTGGTGACGTCTACGTGATGACCGGTAACGTTCAATTGCATAGGAATACCTCCTGGGAATCGAAAGGAAAAGAGACTGGCGACTTTGAGGCGGGTACGGTCCTCGGCTGGCTGGGATGTGGAGAGGGGAAAACATTGCGACTGGAACTGCCTGGGGAAGGCGTCGCGGCGGATGGCATGTGAGTTCTGGCTATTCACTACTCACCAGTTTCGTTCAGTTACGCATGACGGCTCATGTGATGGGACTCATCTCACAGGAACGCGCTTGCGTTCGCTAGAGGGGGGAATACCGAGGGCTTCGCGGTATTTCGCCACGGTGCGGCGCGCAACCTGTACCCCTTCCTGGGACAAGATGTCCGCAATTCGGCTGTCGGAAAGCGGCTTGTCTGCTTCTTCCTGTGCGACCAGCTTGCGAATCTTGGCCCGGATGGCGGTGGAGGACATCTCGGTGCCGTCGCTCGCGGCGACGTGGCTGGAAAAGAAATACCGGAATTCGAATACCCCGCGGTGGGTATGCATGTACTTGTTGGTGGTGACGCGCGAAATCGTCGATTCGTGCATCTCCACCGCTTCGGCCACGTCCTTGAGGATCATGGGTTGCATCGATTCGTCGCCGTTCTCCAGGAAGGCCGACTGACGCTGCACGATGCAGCGCGCCACTTTCAGCAGCGTCTCGTTGCGGATCTCCAGGCTGCGTATCAGCCAGCGCGCTTCCTGTAACTGGGTGCGCAGCATGGAGTGGTCCGAGGAGCGCCCGATGAGCCCAGCGTAACTCTGATTGACGCGAATGCGTGGCAGGCTCGCCGGATTTATGTCAACTGCCCAGCCACGCTCGGTGCGACGCACAAAGACGTCGGGCACAATGTATTCGGCGGGCACCGAATGCACGCTCGAGCCTGGACGCGGCTGACAGGCGCGTACCAGGATCAGCGCGCTCTCCATCTCCTCATCCGAAACCCGCAGTTGGCGCCGCAGCAACGAATATTGCTGCTCGGCCACCTGGTCAAGGTAGCTCGCGGCGATCAGCAATGCCGTCTCCCGGCCGGGTGTTTCCGCGTCGAGCTGGCGCAGTTGTAGTTCTATGCATTCACTGACGGAACGCGCGCCCACGCCGGCTGGATCCATCGCCTGCACGTGCTCCAGCACACGCGCCACTTCATCGGCGCTGGCGAAGAGTTCGGGCTGCAGGTTGCGCGCGATTTCATCGAGCGGTTCGATGATGTAGCCATCGTCATTGATGGCATCGATGATCGCGGCGCCAATGCGCATTTCGCGTTCGCTCAGGCGCGACATCTCCAGTTGCCAGGTGAGATGTTCCTGCAGGGTCTCGCCGCTGGAATCGGAAAACTCCTGCGATTGATCGTCGCCACCCGACCACGGCGCCTCCGATGGGCCGGTGATCTGGCTGTCGTTCCATTCGGTATCGTCGATCTGGTCGGTTTCTTGCTCGCGGTCCGGTGTTTCGGCGGCCTGCGCGGTGGCATTCAGCTCGAAGGTGGGCTCCACCACGGTATCGCCCGTCTCGAGGCTGCCGGCCTCGTCTTCCGATTCCAGCATGACGTTGGTTTCGAGCGCCTCGCGGATCTGCGCTTGCAGTTCGAGCACCGGAAGCTGGAGCAGGCGGATGGCCTGTTGCAGCTGCGGCGTCATCGTCAGCTGCTGGCCAAGTCTTAGCTGCAGGGCGGGTTTGAGCATTCGTAAAGCGGCGATTCAGAACAACAAGCAGGAAAACACGAGCGCAACCCCAAGCAGGTCCTTGAACAAGCGCTGCGCGCGCCAGCAGACTCGAACCGGCGATCCCCGCAAAGCGGCCGGGGGCTACAGGCGAAAATCCTGCCCCAAGTACACCTCACGGACCTCCTTGTTAGCAAGGATCTCGTCCGCAGTCCCCGCGGCAATCACCGAGCCGCCGCTGACAATATAGGCACGACTACAAATTCCTAATGTTTCCCGGACGTTATGGTCGGTAATCAGGACGCCGATGTTGCGTGCGCTGAGATGCCGGACGATGCGCTGGATGTCGAGCACCGAAATGGGGTCGACGCCCGCGAAGGGTTCGTCCAGCAGCATGAAACGCGGTTCGGCTGCCAGGGCCCGGGCAATTTCCACGCGGCGCCGCTCGCCGCCCGAGAGGCTTTGTCCGAGGCCGTTGCGGATATGCCCGATGTGCAGCTCATCGAGCAGGGATTCGAGCACCTCGTTGCGCTGGTCCCGGTCCAGTTCCGGGCGGGTTTCCAGGATGGCGCGAATGTTGTCCGCCACGCTGAGCTTGCGGAAAACGGAGGCTTCCTGCGGCAGGTATCCGAGGCCGAGGCGGGCACGGCGATGCACCGGCAGGCGCGAGATGTCCTGGTCGTCGATGATGATGCGCCCGGCATCGGTGGGCACCAGGCCGACGATCATGTAGAAGGCCGTGGTCTTGCCGGCACCGTTAGGACCCAGCAGGCCGACCACTTCGCCGCTGGATACGCTGATCGAAAGGTCTTTGACGACTTGCCGTGAACGATAGCGTTTAGCGAGTCCCTCGACGCGCAGCTCGCTCATGTGCCCGTCCCGTTCTTACCGGTGTCGGGCGCGGTCGGCTTTGCATCCTGGCTGGTGTCGGGGCTGGTGTCGGGGTTGGAGCCGGTGTCAGTATCTTTGCGGGAAGCTGGGTCTTTGCCGGAAGTCGCGCCTGGCTTGGCGGGCTTGCTGGAGTTCAGTTTGATTTCCCCATTTTTGGGTCGCACCGTGATGTTCACCCGGCCCGCATTCTGGCCGTCCGGATTCGCCACCACGCGTTCCTCGCGCAGGTTGTAGATGACCTTGTTGGTGCGGAATTCGTTGCCGCCGTAGCTGAACCAGACATCGTCGCTGAGCCTGACGATGCCTTTGTCGAAGTCGTATTCGATGATGCCCGCGCGGCCCTTCACCTGCTTGTCCACCGGGCCGCCGCGCTGCTCGAAATAGGCGGGCGATCCGGTGGCGCGCGCTTCGGAGATCTCGCCGTTCACGAAAGCGGCACTGGCGGCGCTCGATTTCAGGTCAGCCTCAGCGGTCTTGATATGCACGGAGCGCTCGAAGGTCCATTTGCTGTGGTCCGTCTGTAACGCAACCGCGGTCGCCTGTTCGGATTCGATCGACATCGGTCCCTGCGCGACGCGCACATTGCCGCTGAGCTCATGCACGTCGGTGCGGAAATTGGAGTTCAGCACGTCGGCGGCCCAATCGAAGGGCGGTTCGTTCGGCGCGGCCGCTGCCGCCAGCGCGAGCGGTGCGCTGAGAAACAACAACACGCCGATCGCTCGCACGCGGCGATTGCTATCGCGAGTTGAAGCGGCCATGCACGGACTCCAGCTTGAGCTTTTCGTTGGTGAGGTCGGCTTCGAGTCGCCTGACCTGCACGGTATGGTCGCCGAAGCGGATCGCAACGGGGGATTTGGTCGTGTAAGCAATGTTCTTGTCGGTGTCGATATTCAGGGCGTCGGTGCGCAAGTAGGAACCGGGCGGGCCGTCGCTGGGGTGCAGCTCTACATTGCCGGTGAACTGGATGGTGCGGGAATCCGGCGGTACGAAGCCCTCGTCCGCCGACAACAGCCAGCGCTTGTCGGGAACCTGCAGATAGTCGACGCGGACCGTGTGCAACGTGATGCTGTCGTCCGCGGGCGCCTGTTCGATGCGATTGGCGATCAAGCGGATCTTCGGCGAGCCATCCGGCTGGGTCTCGGTGATGACGGCATCCTTGAGATAGTAAGAAGGCTGCGACAGGACTTCACTGGGCGCGCTGGTGCCAGAGTCTCCGCCCGTCAGCGCACCCAGGCCTATCACCACTGCTGCGAGCAGCGCGGCAATCGATATCCAGCGCCAGTTCATGAATGGGCACGTCGCTGGCTTTCAAGAATGAGATCGCAGATTTCGCGCACCGCACCCTGGCCGCCGGGAGCCTGAGTAATGAAATGCGCCTGCGACTTCACGCTGGGATGGGCATCGGCGACGGCGACAGCGAGCCGTGCGACCTCGAAGATCGGCAGGTCGGCGGTGTCATCGCCTATGCTCGCAACGCCCTGCGGGCCCAGGCTCAGAATGTCGAGCAATTCATGTAGTGCCGCGAGCTTGTCCTGAACTGCCTGCCGCACCCAGGTGACGCCCAGTTCTGACATGCGCTGCTCGACACCGCGCGATTGTCGCCCCGAGATCACCGCAATCTGCACGCCCGAGCGCAGCAGCTGCACGATGCCGGAGCCGTCGCGTACGTGAAAGCATTTCATTTCTTCGCCACGCGCCGAGAAATACAGCCGGCCGTCAGTGAGCACGCCGTCCACATCCAGGACCAGCAGGCGAATGTCATTGGCGCGTTCGACGAGAGTATCCATAAAGAAGAAGTGGCTGGCGGTTAGTGAATGATCGGCGAGCGAGCGGCAGCAGGGCTTTCTGAACCAACCGCTAACCGCCATCCGCTAACCGCTTCTCTCATCACATCACACCGGCGCGGAACAGATCGTGAACATTCAATGCCCCGACCAGCTTGCCGGTTTCATCCAGCACCGGCAATGCGGTGATGCGCGTGGTCTCCATGACGTGCACCGCTTCTGCGGCCAGCATGCGCGGGCGTACGGATTTGGGGTTCGCCGTCATCACATCGCCCATCCGCAGGGTTTGCAGGTCGAACGGCCGGTCGAGGATGCGGCGCAGGTCGCCATCGGTGAAGACGCCCAGCACGCGGCGTTCAGCATCCACGATCGTCGTCATCCCCAGGCCTTTGCGGCTCATCTCGATCAAGCCGTCGCGCAACGACGTGTCGACGCCGACGGCCGGCAACTGATCGCCGGTGCGCATGACATCTTCGACATGCAGCAGCAGGCGTCTGCCCAAAGTGCCGCCCGGATGCGAGCGGGCGAAGTCCTCTTCGGTGAAGCCACGCGCTTCGAGCAGGGCCACGGCCAGCGCATCGCCCATCGCGAGCGTTGCAGTGGTGCTTGCAGTAGGAGCGAGATTCAGCGGGCACGCCTCTTGTGCGACGCTCACATCCAGCACCACGGTTGCAGCGCGGCCGAGCGTGGATTGTGGGCGGCCGGTGAGGGCGATCAGGCTGACGTCGAGACGCTTGATGACCGGCAGGATGGCAATCAGCTCGGAAGTCTCACCGGAATTCGACAGCGCCACGATCACATCGGCGTGGGTGATCATGCCGACGTCGCCGTGACTCGCTTCGGCGGCGTGCAGGAAGAATGCAGGCGTACCGGTACTGGCAAACGTCGCAGCAACCTTGTCGCCGATGTGGCCGGACTTGCCCATGCCGGTGACCACGACCCGACCGGTGCAGTCCTGGATCAGGCGGCACGCCGCGATGAAGGCGTCGCCAATGCGGGATTGCAGCGCGGCGATGGCGGTCGCTTCGATATCCAGGACCCGGCGGGCGCGCGCGACGAGTTTTTCTGCGTCGAACGCAGCTGACTGGGACAGTGGTGACTTGGACGGTGATGTCATGGCGTCGCAGCGGATGGCTCGATAGCCATGCGACTGCTCCATTGATTCTGCTGAAGTGCCTACTATAGAGAACTATTGCCGTAGTAGTTCATTTAACATGGCGTCTGCCGGTGGCCATCCTGAAACGCTGCCGGCAACAGTCCGGTCCGAGTCCGACATCTCGCCGACCACGACAGCCGCCGCCGCGCGGTCGCCATTTTTACCGCATGTGAAAGCCCATGAACGCCAGTGAAGTCCAGTCTCTGATCGAAGCCGGCCTGGCCGGCGCCCAGGTTCGCGTCCTCTCGGATGACGACACGCACTTCGAGGCGGTGATCGTTGCAGCGCAGTTCCAGGGCAAGCGCCTGATCCAGCGGCATCAGCTCGTGTACAGCACGCTTGGTCCGCTGATGGGGCGTGAGATCCATGCGCTGACCATGCAGGCACTGACCCCCGAAGAAGCCGCGAAGGGTTGAGGGCCGGGTTGCCAGTCGGCGGCCAGTCCCGGGCTTAGCCAGCTTGCGCACGCGCCCTTGCCGATCAGCCGACAACTGACGACAACTGCCGATCACAACGAAGCGCTGAAGATCATGGACAAACTGCAAATCAAAGGTGGCGTGCCGCTGGATGGCGAAGTGCGCATTTCCGGCGCCAAAAATGCGGCGTTGCCGATTCTGGCCGGCACCCTGTTGGCGCACGGCCCGGTATCCATCGGCAACGTTCCGCACCTGCACGATGTGACCACGATGATCGAGCTGCTGGGCCAGATGGGCGTCAGCGTGACGATCGACGACAAGATGCGCGTGGAAGTCGATGCGGCCACGATTCATCGTTATGTCGCGCCGTATGAACTGGTGCGCACAATGCGCGCCTCCATCGTTGTGCTCGGTCCCCTGCTGGCGCGTTTCGGACGTGCGGATGTGTCGTTGCCCGGCGGCTGCGCAATTGGAGCACGCCCGGTCAATATCCACGTCGCCGGATTGCAGGCGATGGGGGCCGAGATCCACGTCGAGAACGGTTATATCCGCGCTCGCGCCGACAAGCTGGTCGGTGCGCGCCTCGTCCTTGAAACGGTCACGGTCACCGGCACCGAAAACCTGCTGATGGCGGCGACGCTGGCGGAGGGCGAGACCATCATCGAGAACGCCGCACGCGAGCCGGAGGTAGTCGATCTCGCTGATTTCCTCATCGGCATGGGCGCGAAAATCCGCGGCGCCGGCACCGATACCATCGTGATCGAAGGCGTGGAGAAGCTGACCGGTGCGCGCCACGATGTGTTGCCGGACCGCATCGAAACCGGTACCTATCTGATCGCCGCCGCGATTTCCGGCGGACGGATTCGTGTGAAAGGGACGCGGCCGGAGCATCTGGATGCGGTGCTCGCGAAACTGCGCGAAGCCGGCGCCACGCTGCAGGTTGGCGACTCGTGGATCGATCTGGACATGCGTGGCCGGCGGCCGCAGTCGGTGGATGTGAAAACAGCCCCGCATCCGGCGTTCCCCACCGACATGCAGGCGCAATTCGCCGCGCTCAACACGATCGCCGAGGGCGTCGCGACGGTCACCGAAACCATCTTCGAGAACCGTTTCATGCACATGCTGGAGATGCGCCGGTTGGGTGCGGATATTCGCATCGAAGGCAATACCGCGATCATTCGCGGCGTACCCAATCTGACGGCCGCGCCGGTAATGGCAACGGACCTGCGAGCATCGGCGAGCCTGGTGCTGGCGGGCCTGGTGGCGCAAGGCACCACCGACGTGCTGCGCATCTATCACATCGATCGCGGTTACGAGCGCATCGAAGAGAAACTCGAGCAGCTCGGCGCGCAGATCAAACGGATGCGCGGCTGAGCCGCGTCGCTACTTGTTCGCGTGACCTGAATCCGATACGGCCCGTTCTTCCAGGACCGCGTGCATGGTCATGGGGGTCTCGCCGCGGCGGATGCTGATCTCAAGACTCGAGCCGGGTGCCAGTCCTGCCACCAGCGTAAGGGCTTCCTGGTCGGTGAGGATCTGCTTGCCATTCAGATGAGTAATGAGATCCCCGCGGCGCAGGCCAGCGCGCTGCGCGGGACTCCCCTGATCGATGGCGTCGATGATCGGCGGACTGAAGCGGCTATTCGGATCGGCCACCACATGCACTCCCAGCCAGCCGCGCCGCACGTGGCCGTGTTCGATGATTTCTTCCATCACGCCGCGCACCAGGTTCACCGGAATCGCAAAGCCGATACCCTCGGTACCCAGCGTCTGCGCCAGCACCGCGGTGTTGATGCCGACCAACTGGCCGTCCGTATCGATCAGTGCGCCTCCGGAATTCCCGAAATTGATAGCCGCGTCGGTCTGGATGAAATCGGCGAAGGTGGCCAGGCGCAGGTTGCCGCGGCCGGTGGCGCTGACGATTCCCTGCGTGACGGTCTGGCTCAGCCCTAAGGGATTACCGATAGCCAGTACCACATCGCCGGGCCGCAGCTCATCCGAATGGCCGAGCGACATGGTGGGCAGGTCGGGCAGGTCGACGCGCAGGACGGCAAGGTCCGTATCCGGGTCCGTGCCCACGACCTGCGGTTTGGCGACCCGGCCGTCGGCCAGCTGCACCCGGATCTGGCTGGCATCCTTGATCACATGATGGTTGGTGATGATGTGGCCGCTGCCGTCCACGATCACGCCCGAGCCCAGGCTGCTTTCCACCCGGCTGCGCACCGTGGGCAGGTTCTGCCCGAATTCCTCGCCGGGTTCCGGCGGGCGCAAGCGGGTGCTGACCACGCGGGCGGTATAGATGTTGACGACTGCCGGGGCCGCCCTGGCGACCGCATCCGCAAAAGACCTGCGCTGCTCGCGCGGGGAAAGCGACGGCTGGGCCGGTGTGGCGACCGCAGCGGCTTGTTTCGGGGCTGCCCGCTCGAAAACATTCGACCGCGCCAGCAGCACCACGCACGCGAGGGCAAGACCGACCAGGGCCCAGCGCAGAAGGAATGCAAGTGTTTGTTTGAGAGTGGCCACGATGGTCCTGTCCGGGCCTCGTGCCAACGGACTTTTAATGCGCGCGGGGTACGGCGCTTCAAAGCGCCGCATTTGTTGTGTGTATAATGCGGAATTCCTTGGGTGTTTCAAACAGCACGTCTGATCCGTTTCTGCAGGCCCGCGGCGCGTCCCGCAGCGGCCCTCAAGTGGAATCAGTCTGTAATGTGTGGCAGCAGCGTGCGGTCGCGGCACGTTGGCGATTAGCTGGCGACTACACCTGTACAAGGTGGTAACCGATCAAATGCGGTCGAGACGGCACCCGCCGGCTCGCGGAGATGTGGATGAGCGCAGACGCTGAACAAATCGACGGTAGCAGACGTCACTTTCTGCTGGTGGCGACTACCGTAACGGGTATCGCCGGTGCCGCGCTGACCGCGGTGCCGTTCCTGGCTTCCTGGAAGCCCAGTGCCCGGGCCCAGGCGTTGGGAGCGCCGGTCGACGCCGACATCAGCAAGATCGAGCCGGGTGCGATCCTCAAGGTGAACTGGCGCGGCCAGGCGATCTACATCGTACGGCGTACCCCCGCGATGCTGGCCACGCTGAAGAACCCCGAAGTGACCAGCAGGCTGCGCGACCCCGAGTCCAAAGAGGACCAGCAGCCGGCCTACGCCAAGAACGATAACCGTTCCCTGAAGCCGGAATTCCTGGTGTTGATCGGTGTGTGCACCCACCTGGGCTGCGCGCCGATGGATCGTTTCCAGCCGCAGGATCCGGACCTGGGCGCGACCTGGCCCGGCGGTTTCTATTGCCCTTGCCATGGTTCGAGATTCGATCTTGCAGGGCGCGTCTTCAAGGACGTGCCGGCGCCGCTGAATCTGCGGGTTCCTCCGTACCGGTTCATCAATGACGGCGTGATTCAGATCGGTGCTGATGCGGAGGCTGCCTGATGAGTTCGACGATGCAGGGCGCGCGCCCATCCAGACTGAGCGCGCTGCAGGGCTGGATTGACCAGCGCTTTCCGATGACGCGGCTGTGGAAGGAGCACGTCAGCGAGTATTACGCGCCCAAGAACTTCAACTTCTGGTACTACTTCGGCTCGCTGGCGCTGGTGGTGCTGGTGCTGCAGATCGTCACCGGCATCTTCCTGACGATGAACTACAAGCCCTCCGCGGCCGATGCCTTCGCGTCGGTCGAGTACATCATGCGCGATGTGGAGTGGGGCTGGCTGATCCGCTACATGCATTCCACCGGTGCATCGGCGTTCTTCATCGTCGTGTACCTGCACATGTTCCGCGGCCTTATGTACGGCTCGCACAAGACGCCGCGCGAGCTGGTGTGGCTCTTCGGCATGCTGATCTACCTGTGCTTGATGGCGGAAGCGTTCTTCGGCTATCTGCTGCCGTGGGGCAACATGTCCTACTGGGGCGCGCAGGTGATCGTGTCGCTATTCGGTGCGATTCCGGGCATCGGCGAGTCGCTGGTGGAGTGGATCCGCGGTGACTACTACATCTCCGACATCACGCTGAACCGCTTCTTTGCGCTGCACGTGATCGCGTTGCCGATTGCGCTGATCTTCCTGGTGATCGCGCACATCCTGGCGCTGCACGAAGTGGGTTCGAACAATCCCGACGGCGTGGAGATCAAAAAGCTGAAAGGTCCGGACGGCCATCCGGTCGACGGC
The DNA here is from genome assembly GCA_036498785.1 of Steroidobacteraceae bacterium. Lineage (GTDB taxonomy): Bacteria > Pseudomonadota > Gammaproteobacteria > Steroidobacterales > Steroidobacteraceae > Steroidobacter. The sequence continues at coordinate 128,554 of DASYEW010000062.1, forward strand.
ATCCCGTTCCACCCGTACTACACGGTCAAGGATCTGGTCGGCTTCATCGTGTTCGCTGCGTTGTTCAGCTGCGTGGTGTTCTTCGCCCCGGAGATGGGCGGGTACTTCCTCGAGCACGCTAACTTCGACGCCGCGGATGCGCTGCGCACTCCCGAGCACATCGCTCCGGTGTGGTACTTCACGCCGTTCTACGCGATCCTGCGTGCGGTGCCGAACAAGCTGCTGGGTGTGGCGCTGATGGGTGGCGCGGTCGTGGCGCTGTTCTTCGTGCCCTGGCTGGATCGCTCCAAGGTCAAGTCAGTGCGTTACCGCGGCTGGCTCTACCGTTCGTTCCTGATCGCCTTCGCGATCAGTTTCGTCGGTCTCGGCTACCTCGGCATGCAACCGCCGACGACGGCGTACACCAACGCCGCGCGAATCCTGGGGGCCGTTTACTTCGCGTTCTTTATTCTGATGCCGTGGTACACGAAGGCTGATCAGACCAAGCCTGTTCCGGATCGAGTGACTTATGAAGCGCATTAACGTGTTCGCCGGCATGTTTTCTGGGAAGGCACTGTCGCTGGTATGTTCCGTCGGCCTCGCGCTGGCGGTTCCGGCGCTGAGTTCGGCTGCTGAGGGTGGCAAGCTGCAGGAGGCTCACGTCGATGTGACCAACACGGCTTCCCTGCAGCGCGGCGCGCGTAACTTCGTGAATTACTGCATGGGCTGCCATTCGTTGCGCTATGTGCGGTACAACCGCCTCGCCGCTGACCTTGGCTTGTCCGAGGCGCAGGTCATTCAGAACCTGATGTTCACGGGTGAACGACCTTCGGACACCATGAAGATCGCCATGCGCTCGGACGATGCCAAGCGCTGGTTTGGTACCACGCCACCCGACCTGAGCCTGATCGCCCGGGCGCGGGGTGCGAACTACCTGTATTCCTTCCTGAAATCCTTCTACGTGGACCCGACCCGGCCGACCGGGGTGAACAACCTGGTGATGCCGAATACCGCGATGCCGCACATCCTGTGGGAGCTGCAGGGCTACCAGAAGGCGGTCTACGAAGGTGAAAGCGACGCGGAACATAGCGCGGTGCGTAAGACGTTCAAGGAGTTCGAGCTGGCCGATAAAGGCAAGCTGAGCCCGGCGGAATACGATCAGTTCGTGCGCGATACGGTCAATTTCCTGACCTACGTGGGCGAGCCGATGCAGATCGAACGTCGCAACCTCGGTATGCGGGTGCTGGTTTTCCTGCTGGTATTCTTCCTGTTCGCTTATTTCCTCAAGAAGGAGTACTGGAAGGACGTCAAGTAATCGGACGCGCCGCTGTGGCCCGCTGCGATGCGGGCCACATGACGCGACCCGGCTGCTTCAGGTCCTTCTTCCTGCCGGTCGCGCACACATGATGACTCTCTTCTCCAGGGCCGATGATCCATGGAGCCACCGCACGCGCATAGTGCTGGCGGAGAAGAGTATCCACGTGGAAACCATCGACGTGCAGGACGGCAATCTGCCCGAGGACCTGCTCGATCTGAATCCCTATCAGAGCGTACCGACCCTGGTTGACCGGGATCTGGTGCTGTACGACTCGCGGGTGATCATCGAGTACCTCGACGAACGCTTTCCGCATCCGCCGCTGATGCCGGTGGATCCGGTGGCGCGTGCCCAGTTCCGCATGGCGCTGTACCGGATCGAACGCGACTGGTACACGCTGGCGCAGCAGATCGACGATGTATCGGATCGCAAGCAGGGGCAGAAGGCGCGCAAGATCATGCGCGACAGCATCCTGGCGAGCGCCGACGTGTTCAAGGCGAAGCCCTATTTTCTGGCGGACGAATTCTCCCTGGTCGATGCCACGATCGCGCCGATCCTGTGGCGCCTGACGGCCTGGGAGATCGATCTGCCGCCACAAGCCCAGGTAGTTACCCGTTACATGAACCTGATTTTTTCGCGCCCTGCGTTCCGGCACAGCCTGTCGCGTGTCGAACAGCAGATGCGCGCATGAGTCGATGGTTTCGCGGACGGCACCAGGACGGTATGAGTCACACCCTCAATGAATGATGTTCCGCTCAAGTCGCGGCGACCCTACCTGCTGCGAGCGATGCACGAATGGATTTCGGACAATCAGCAGACGCCGCACATCGTCGTGGATGCCTCGCTGCAAGGAGTCGAGGTGCCGCGCCAGTACGTGCAGGGCGGCAAGATCATCCTCAATGTCAGCCTGAACGCCACGAGTTCGCTGAACCTCGGTAACGACAGCGTCAGTTTTCGCGCGCGCTTCGGTCCTGCCACCCACGATGTGATGGTGCCGATTGCCGCGGTGCTGGGTATCTACGCGCGCGAGACCGGGCAGGGGATGATTTTCTCCGAAGCGGATGCGCCGCAACCCCAGCCACCGTCCCCGTCGGAACCACCTGCAAGCGGCACGGGCGCGGGCAATGGCGGAGAGCCCAAGCGCGTGCGGCCTACGCTGAAAGTCGTCAAGTAAACGCGGCGGTGATGGCCGAAGTTGGCCGCCGAAGTTGGTCGCAAGAAAAGCCACGGCCGTGGCTCGTCCAGTCGGCGGCGGAGTCGCTTACCGACAATCCGGTCGACAACCAGCGTCAGGGCAGCGTCAGGGATTCAATCGGGTCGAGTTCCAGTCGCCTGCGTCAAACTCATATTCGTTGCGCGGCGTGAGCTTCCTGCGCCAGACCGCTCGATCATGGGTTCGGCCCGGGCCTTCCACCCACAGCTCGATGGTGTCGATCCAGAGGCGATTGCCGCCCCAGTGCGGTGGCCGTGGCACCTGTCCCTCGATAGCTGTCGGGGACACGGAAAATTTCTTCGCTGCTGCCTCTACCTGCGCCTGCATCGCTGCGCGTGACGCCAACGGCTGGCTCTGATCGCTCGCCCACGCGCCGATCCGGCTCCCGAGCGCCCGGCTTGCGAAATAGTCGTCGCCTTCGCGCGCCGGCGAACGAACGACCGGACCCTCGATACGCACTTGGCGATGTAGCGCATCCCAGTGGAACACTGCAGCGGCGCGCGGATGGGCATCGAGCTCGCGGCCTTTGCGCGAGCGATAATTGGTAAAGAACACGACGTAGCCCGCTGTATCGACCAGCTGTTTGCACAAAACCACGCGCGCGGCCGGCGCACCGTCATCGCCAACCGTCGCCAATACCATGGCATCTGGATTCGGTTGCAGCGCGCGGGCGCGTGCCTCACCGAACCACTCCACAAAAAGCGGTAACGGATTGGATGGCAGGGGCTCAGGCAAAAACTGATTTTCGGGCATGGCGGTGGATCGATGATGGCGGCGTGAAGCCATTATGTCCCAATGCCAGTCGACCGCACGAGACCCCAGCGGACCGCTCTGCGGCGGTCGTACGACATCCGTCCTGCACCGCCCCGCCGCGAATTGCTCATGAAGCCGGTCAGTGGCAATGCCGGTTGTGCGTAAGCCGCGACGCTTGCGGGCCCGTTGCACACTCGGTAAAACGGATGGCAATTGATACATACAACGTGGGAATCGCTGCCGGATCTGTGCCGATGACACTGGAAGAACTTCGTACCCGCCTGAGCGCACTGGATCTCGAATTACTGGCATTGATAGCGCAGCGCCAGGAACTAAGCCGACAGGTAGCCGAAGCGAAGCGCGCGACGGGGCGCGGCACACGGGATTTCCAGCGCGAACGCGACGTGCTGATGCGGACACGGGCAGGCGCCGAGTCGCTCGGCCTGTCCCCGGATCTGGCGGAATCCGTACTGCGGCTGCTGATCCGCGGCTCGCTCACGACGCAGGAACGCATCCGTGTCGCAGCCGGAGGGCGTGGCAGCGGCCAGTCGGCGCTGGTAATCGGCGGTGCGGGCAAGATGGGACGCTGGTTCGCGGAGTTTCTCGCCTCGCAGAGCTACCAGGTCAGCATCGCCGATCCGTCCGGTGGAATCGATGGCTTCACCTCGCTTGCCGACTGGCGACAGGCGCCGTTGGAATACGATCTGATCGTGGTCGCAACGCCGCTCAAGATCGCCAACGGCATCCTGCAGGAACTCGCGGCACGCAAGCCTCGCGGATGCATCTTCGACATTGGATCGCTGAAGACGCCGCTGCGCGAAGGTATCAATGCGCTGCAGGCAGCAGGTTGTCGTGTGACCTCGGTGCATCCGATGTTCGGTCCCGACACGGAACTGCTGTCCGGGCGACACGTGGTTTTTGTGGACGTCGGCAACAAGGATGCCGTCGAGCAGGCACAGGAGTTGTTCGCATCCACCATGGCCGAACGGGTGACGATGAGCCTGGATGAGCATGATCGTCTGATTGCATACGTGCTCGGACTGTCGCATGCACTGAACATCGCTTTCTTTACGGCACTGGCGGACAGCGGCGAAGCGGCACCTCGGCTCGCGCAGTTGTCCAGCACCACTTACGACTCCCAGGTCGACGTTGCGACGCGGGTGGCCAACGAAAATCCGGAGCTGTACTTCGAGATCCAGAATCTCAACGACTACGGTAAGGAGTCCTTGCAGGCCCTGCGCGACGCAGTGGAGCGTCTCTGGCACGCAGTGACCACCGGTGACGCGCCCGAATTCGTCAGCATGATGGATCGTGGCCGCGAGTACCTTGCCGGGCGCGTACGACCGGGCTAAGAACGTACGCCCGCCGCCGTGAATAACGATTCCTCCGTTGCGAGGTAGAGCAGCCGATGTCCGCGCGCGATCTTGAGAGCGAAATTCGCGAGCTGCGCGGGCGTATCGCCACGCTGGTGGAGGAGGGCTCCGTCAACGAGCGGTTGCTGAAGCGCAGCCAGCAACGCGAACTGGAGTTGCTCAAGGCTGAGAATCTCGCACAGTTGTTCGAGGCGATCTGCAAAGGCCTGCTGACCTCCTATGGCCTGGAATCCGTGACCTTGCTGTTATGGGATCCGCAGCATGAGATCCGTCACCTGCTGATTGCGGATCACATGAGCGTCGAGGACTTTCCGCAGGTGGCCTTCGCCGATAGCGTCGTTGGCATGGCGCCGCAGTTCGCCTCCTTTCAGAAGCCGTGGTTGGGCCCCTACATGGGCTGCGATCACCAACTGCTGTTCCCGGGAGTAGACGGGCTGCGCAGCGTCGCTTTAATACCGCTGCGGCGTCAGGATCGCCTGCAGGGGAGCCTGAATTTCGGCAGCGCCGACGAGAAGCGTTTCTCCAGGCACCTGGGCACGGATTTTCTCGCACACCTGGGTGTGATCGCATCGTTCGCCATCGAGAACACCATCAACCGCGCTCGCCTGGTGCGCAGCGGGCTCACGGATTTCCTCACTGGGTGGCACAACCGGCGCTACCTGCATGCGCGCCTCAAGGAAGAGCTGGCGCGAGCACAACGCCAGAGTACCAACCTGACGTGCCTGCTCATCGATCTTGACCGCTTCAAGTCCATCAACGACCAGCACGGTCACCTGGCTGGCGACATGGCTCTGCGTGAAGCTGCGCAACGTGTGGACACACACATCCGCGGCAGCGACGCCGCCGCCCGATTCGGTGGCGACGAATTCGTAGTGCTTGCACCCGGAATTTCCCCCGAACAGGCAGCGGCGCTCGCTGAGCGCATCCGCCAGGCGGTGTGCGGCACGCCGCTGGAGATTTCCCCCGGACTCGCATTGAACTTGAGCGTGTCCATCGGCGTGGCGGGAATCAGGCCCGCTCGCAACGATGGCGATCTGAAAGCGGCCGCCGAGCGACTGTTAGCCGACGCGGACGCAGCGTTGTATCGGGCAAAACAATTGGGGCGAAATCGCGTGGAGTTGGGGTGAGTGAGATTGGGTGATGAAGGTGATGAGGTGATGGAAGTGATGCAGGTCGTGAGGTGAGATGCGGCAGGTTCGCCCACCTCACCTTCATCACTTCCGTCACCTGCATCACGTCTATCTACTTACTCCCTCGCCTCATCAATCCTAAAAACAGCGGCACCCCCGCGATCGCTGTGAGTGCTCCCACTGGAAGTTGCCTCGGGGCGAATAGCGTACGCGCGCAGAGGTCGGCGATCATCACCAGCGTGCCGCCAAGCAACGCCGCAGCTGGCAATACGAGGCGGTGATTCGAGCCGACCAGCAGCCGGACCAGGTGAGGAGTGACCAGGCCCACGAAGCCGATGGGGCCGGCGGTCGTTACTGTTGCAGCAGTCAGCACCGAACTTGCGACGAATATCCCTATGCGGGTGCCGCGTACGGGAGCGCCCAGGGTACGAGCTTGAATGTCGCCGCGTGCCAGGACGTTCAAATGACGGGCGAAGGGGAGGCTGACGCAAAGCGCGACTGCGAATACAGCCATGAGCGGTCCCGGCCGTCCGCCCATCGACAGATCGCCCATCAACCAGAACAGCATGCCGCGCAACTGGGTCTCGTTGCCCAGCGCCAGCAGCATGCTGACCGCAGCGCTTGCTCCGGCGGCCACGACGATTCCAGTCAATAGCAGGCGCGCGGGTGTCCACCCGCCCTCGCGATGTGCCAGGGAGAAGACCAGCACGGTGGTGGCCAGTGCACCCAAAGTCGCGGCCGCATCGATTGCGAATCCGGCCAGGCCGAGCAGCATCGCGGACAAGGCTGCGACCGCGGCACCACCAGAAATTCCCATGACAAACGGATCGGCCAGCGGATTGCGCAGCAGGACCTGCATCAACACACCGGCGATGGCAAGCGCACCCCCGGCTGCGAAGGCAGTGAGCGCGCGTGGCAGTCGCAGGTCGAACAGCAATGAGCGCGCTAGTGCATCTCCTTCGCCGAGCAGGCTGTGCCATATCTGACCGATACCGAGCGGCACGCTGCCGCTCAACAGCGACAGTGCCAACGCGGCTACCGCTGCTAGCAGCAACGCCGCGTACACGAAGGCGATTCGGGAAGGTTTCACTGGTTGCGCAGGGTATCAGGTTGTCGTTTAGCAACGCGCAGGTGGTTGTACACGGAGGCTTATGGAACAATCCCCGCGAGAGGAGCTTCCCCGGACCCCATGACTGACTTCATCGACGCCGAAGGATTTCGAGCTAACGTCGGGATCGTATTGATCCGCGACGATCGCCAGGTCTTTCTCGGCGGACGTACCGGCGGACGCGGCTGGCAGTTTCCGCAAGGCGGCGTGTTGCGCAACGAAGCGCCCGAACAGGCGTTGTATCGCGAGCTCAAGGAGGAAATCGGCCTGGAGCAGTCGGACGTGCAGATCATGGCGTCGACTCGCCATTGGTTGCGTTACCGGTTGCCCCGGCAATACGTGCGCCGGAACAGCCAGCCCCATTGCATCGGGCAGAAGCAGCGCTGGTTCATGCTGAAGCTGACTGGTGCGGAAGAGCGTCTGCATTTCGATTCGACGACGTCGCCGGAGTTCGACCGCGGTCGCTGGGTGGACTACTGGACGCCGGTGCGCGAGGTCATCTATTTCAAGCGAGCTGTCTACGTGCGAGCCCTGGATGAGCTAGCCCGCCACGCCTTCCCGCAGGATCCGCCGGCGCTGCCCGAATGGTCGGAAAGTGAGAAAAACCTGCGGAACCTGGTCAGGAAGCGCATGGCCAATGGCGGATAGCGGGGACTCGGAACGCAGCGCTCTGATCGGGCCGCGCTCGAGCCGCCATGCCAGCCCTCTAGAACGGCTTCACCACCGCCAGCACCACGATCGCGATCAGCAGGACGCCGGGCACTTCATTGAACATCCGGTACCAGCGCTCCGAGTGGGTATTGGCATCGGCGCGGAACGCCAGGACGAGTCGATAACACCACACGTGATACGCGATCAGCAGCGCCACCAGGGTCAGCTTGGCGTGGATCCAGCCCAATGACAGGAAGGCGGGCGACGCGACCAGCATGGAGATTCCGAAGGTTGCCGCCAGCACTCCACCTACGGTCATCATGGCAAACAGGCGCCGCTCCATCACTTTGAAGCGTGCTATCCCGGGCGCGTCGGTAGTACTGGCGTGATAGACGAATAGTCGCGGCAGGTAAAACAAGCCCGCGAACCAGGTGACGACGAAAACGATGTGAAATGCTTTTAGCCAGATCATTGCTGCGCTGTCCACGCGCCGGGGCGCGCTAAGGGTAAAGTGAGGAAAGGAAAAGAGGTTACCCAAGGGGGCACCCGGTGATACCGGCGGCGGCATCGCTGGATAGCCCATTCCGGAACTGGTTATCGGTCAACCCCCGGCCCTGTGATCTAATCTCCAAGATTATCGTACAGGTTACCGTCGCGGGGACTTGAGTGCATGGCGGACTTTGGAGCGCTGCGTACCGGACATCATGTTGTCCGCTATCGCCCTTCGTGGCGGCAGCGCCTGTTCGTCGTGGGTGGCATCCTCGGTGTCCTGCTGCTGCTGTACGTCATGTATGAGTGGGGTCGTTTCGAAGGCGGGTACAGCAAATTCGCCGAAGTGCAGCGGCGCCGCGAGCGGACAGCCACCATCCAATCCCTGCGCGATGCCAACGAGAAATTGCGCGCCGATGTCGCCAACGTGGAACTGGCCCGCGATGTCGACCGCAAGGCTTATGCGGACGTCGAAAAGAATCTGGCGGATCTGCAGGCCCAGGTCCTCAAGCATCGCGAAGAATTGACCTTTTACCGCGGTATCGTCTCTCCCGAGGACGGGATCGGCGGCCTGCGCGTGCAACGCTTCCAGATCGTGCCGGGCACTGCCGACAGTCACTACGTGTTGCGGCTCGTGCTGGTGCAATCGATGCGACAGGATGCCGTGGCGAGCGGCTCGGTGAGCATTCAGGTCGAAGGGATGCGCGACAACAAGCCCGCGCAATTGTCCTTGTCGCAATTGACGAGCGCGCCCAAGGCCGACGGCCAGATTCCGTTTCAGTTTCGTTACTTCCAGAATCTCGAGCAGGACGTGCTGGTGCCGCCGGATTTCGAGCCGCGCGCGGTCACGGTCGAGGTGCGTTCGTCGAAGCTCGCGCCTGTGCGAGAATCGTATCCCTGGAAAGTCCAGGCGGAGAGCTGATGTTCAAGAGCAAATCCAAGCCGCAGCGCATCGATACGCTGATTGGCGCAAGCACGCGCATCATCGGTGACGTGCAGTTCAGCGGCGGTTTTCATGTCGATGGCCACATCAAAGGCAACGTCGACGCCTCGGCTGAATCGGGCGCGACGCTGAGTGTCAGCGACACCGGGGTCATCGAGGGATCGGTGGCGGTGCCCAACGTCGTTCTCAACGGTACGGTGAGGGGGGACATCCTGGCGCACGATCGCGTTGAACTGGGCGCTACCGCCCGCGTTACGGGCAACGTGTATTACGGTCTGATAGAGATGGAAATGGGCGCCGAGATCAACGGCAAACTGATCCATGAGTCGGGTAAGCACCGGACTGCCGGCGCGGCGCAGGAAAACGTGGCCGCAGAAACCGATCCGGGCGCCTGAGCCGCCGTTTTTTGGCGGCCACCGGGAGCTCACATACAGGGATTCCCACCCATCCCGCCTCCGGGCCGCCAATGTGTGCCCGGATGTGGGGGTAAATGTGCAGCAAGTCGCCTAATCGGCTCCGACTCCCCTTGATCCGCCGTCCGGCGTGCCGCATATTGGCCGCATGGCCACTCAAACCTCCCCTGAAAGCACTGCTCCTGCGGGCTTCGCTTCCGCCTCTCCGACGCTGGTTTTTACCGACGCCGCCGCAGCCAAAGTCGGCGAGCTGATCAGCGAGGAAGCCAATCCCAACCTCAAGTTGCGTGTGTTCGTGCAGGGCGGCGGATGCTCCGGGTTCCAGTACGGTTTCACCTTCGATGAGAACGTCGAAGATGGCGATACGCAGGTGGGTAACCGTGGCGTCACATTGCTGATCGATCCGATGAGCATCCAGTATCTCGCGGGTGCCGAGATCGACTATCGCGAAGATATCGAAGGCGCGCAGTTCGTGATCCGCAATCCCAATGCGGCGACCACATGCGGATGCGGTTCCTCGTTCTCGACCTGAGAAGAAGTGACGTCGATTAAGTGATGAGTGACGGGTGACGGGTAAGAGATCAGAATCTTCCCTGTCACCCCTCACTCCTCACCCCCCGTCACTTCATGGCCCGTTCCAAAGTCCCCGACGTCATTGCTGCCGTCGACCTGGGTTCCAATAGTTTCCACATGGTGGTTGCCCGCTATTCGCACGGGCAGCTGATCATTCTCGATCGCCTGCGCGAGATGGTTCGCCTGGCCGCGGGCCTGGACGAATACGATCGCCTCGATCGTTCGGTGGTAGAGACCTCCCTGAGTTGCCTGGAACGCTTCGGCCAGCGCCTGCGTGACATGAAGGCCGAGAGCGTGCGGGTGGTGGGTACCAATACCCTGCGCCGTGCCAAGCGTCGTGGCGCATTTCTCGATCGGGCGCGAGTCGCGCTGGGTCATCCCATCGAAATCATCTCTGGCATCGAGGAAGCGCGCCTGATCTATCTGGGCGTCGCACGTACCACCCCGAGCGAGCCCGGCCGGCGCCTGGTGGTGGATATCGGTGGTGGCAGCACTGAGATCATCATCGGCGAAGGCGTGCACGCGAAGAAGCTGGAAAGCCTGTACATGGGCTGCGTCAGCATGAGCTCGCGCTTCTTCAGCGGCGGCGAAATCACCGAAAAACGCATGAAACGTGCGCGCCTCGCCGCACGCCTCGAACTTGAGCCCGTCAAAGCGACGTTCCGCGACTATGGTTGGGATCAGGCAGTCGGCACTTCCGGTACGATCCGCTCCATCAGCGACATTCTGCGCGCGCGCGTCACAGGCGATGGCGTCATCAATCCGGCTGTAGTCGAATCGCTGATCGAACAGGCAATACGAGCGGGAGACATCAGCAAACTGCGACTGCCCGGATTGTCCGAGGAGCGCATCCCGGTGTTCCCCGGTGGCCTCGCCATCCTTGCTGAGATCATGGAGATCCTCGAGATCAAGCAGATGCGTACCGCCGACGGCGCCCTGCGTGAAGGCCTGCTGTACGACCTGGTAGGCCGGCTCACAGATGAGGACGCGCGCGCGCGCAGTGTCCGCGCGATGCAAGGCCGTTATCACGTCGATGTGGCCCAGGCCGAACGCGTCGAGGCCACGTTACTCAACTTTCTCGAACAGACCCAGAAGGAATGGGGGCTCGAGGATCCTTTTGCCGCGCTGGTGATGTCATGGGCAGCGCGTTTGCACGAGATCGGGCTGGACGTATCGCATTCGCACTACCACAAGCATGGTGCTTACCTGCTTGAGCACGCCGATATGCCGGGATTCCCCCAGGAAGAGCAGAAGCTGCTGTCGCTCATCGTAGGTGCGCATCGCCGCAAGATACATCTGGACGATCTACAGGACCTCGCGCCGCCGTGGCACATCAAGGCGGAGTTCCTCATCGTGCTCTTGCGACTTGCTGTATTGCTACATCGCGGACGCAGTCCGGTGGCGCTGCCGAAGATGGTCCTGCAGGCCCGGGGACGATCGCTGGAAATAGGCTTCCCGCGTGGCTGGCTGGATGACAACCCGCTGACGGCGGCGGACCTGGAGAACGAAGTCGAATACCTGAAAGGCTTCGGCTTCAAGCTCAAGGTAGGTTAATCGTCGCTCTCCGAGTAGCGGCGCAGTAAAGTTGCCTGCGCGCTCACCGGCGTCGCGTTGCCCGGGCTCAGGCGCTCATAGACGCCGTCCTCGCGCAGCTCCCACGCCTGGGTGTTGTCGGCGAGGTAGATCTGCAGGTCCGCGAAGATCGCATCCCGATGCAGCTTGCTCGCGATCGGGAAACCCACTTCGATACGCCGGAAGAAATTCCGCTCCATCCAGTCCGCGCTGGCGCAATACAGCTCCGGGTCGCCGTCGTTGTGAAAATAGTAGACGCGCGAGTGCTCGAGGAAGCGGCCGACCACCGAACGCACGGTGATGTTGTCGGAAAGGCCGCGAATTCCGGGTCGCAGCGCGCAGACACCGCGCACGATCAGGTCGATCTTCACGCCGGCCATGGCGGCCTGGTACAGCGCCTGGATGATCTGTGGCTCTACCAGAGCATTCATCTTTGCGATGACCCGGGCCGGCCGGCCCTGGCGGGCAAATTCCGTTTCGCGGCGCGTCTTTTCCAGAAGCGACTCGTGCAGAGTGAAGGGCGACTGCAGGATTTTCTGCATGGTCGCGACGCGCGTCGGGCTGGTCAGTTGCAGGAACAGCTCGTGCAAATCGCTTCCGACTGCCTCATCGCACGTGAATAATCCGTAATCGGTATAGATGCGCGCCGTATTGGGGTGATAGTTGCCGGTGCCGAGATGGCAGTAGCGACGCAGCTTGCCGCGCTCCCGGCGCACGACCATGATGAGTTTTGCATGCGTCTTGTAGCCCACGACCCCGTACATCACGTGTGCGCCGGCTTCCTGCAAGCGCGTCGCCAGTTTGATGTTCGCCGCTTCATCGAAGCGGGCCATCAACTCGATGATGACGGTAACTTCCTTGCCGGCCCGCGCCGCGTCCACGAGCACGTCCACCACCGGCGACTGCGGGCCGGTGCGATAAAGCGTCTGCTTGATGGCCAGCACGTTCGGGTCGGCGCCTGCCGCGCGCAGAAAATCGATTACCGGCGCAAACGATTCGAAGGGATGATGCAGTAGCAGATCGCCTTCGCGGATCACGGCGAACATGTCTTCCCTGGCAACCACCCGCTTCGGAATGCTCGGCGTGAAGGGCGCGTATTTCAGGTCCGGCCGGTCGACCAGATCGTAGATCGCGGTCAAGCGGTTCAGGTTGACTGGGCCGTTTACCTGATAGAGATCGTCGCGCGTCAGTGCGAAGTGCCGCAGCAGGAAGTTGGTGATGTCGTCCGGGCAATCCTGTGAAGTCTCCAGGCGCACTGCTGCGCCGTAGCGACGCTCCGCGAGCTCACCTTCGATTGCGCGTAACAGGTTGTCGACTTCCTCGTCGTCCACAAACAGGTCGCTATTGCGTGTGACGCGGAATTGCCAGGTGCCTTCGACCGTCATGCCGCTGAACAACTGTGCGACGAAGGTGGAGATAACGGCGGACAGAAATACGAAATGCGTGATGCCTGGGGCCTCATCCGTTTGCGGCAGCCGGATGATTCGCGGCAGTGAGCGCGGCACCTGTACCACGGCGAGTTCGGCATCCCGACCGAATGCATCCTTGCCCGATAGCCGCACGATGAAATTCAGGCTCTTGTTCTGGATGCGGGGGAATGGCCGCGCCGGGTCGAGTCCGAGCGGGGTCAGTACCGGCTCGACTTCGGTTGCGAAGTAGTCAGCAAGCCAGGCGCGCTGTCGCGCGGTAAAGGTTCTGGAGTTGACGAACTGGATGCCATGGGCCGCCAGCGCCGGGAATACCAGCTGGTTGAGCAGTTCGTACTGATCTTTCACCAGTGCGATGGCGCGCTCGTGGATTGCCGTGAGCTGTTCCGGCACGCTCATGCCATCCAGTCCGCCACTGAGCGACCCGAGCTCCAGGCGCTGCTTCAGGCCGGCGACGCGGATCTCGAAGAACTCATCGAGGTTGCTGCAGGAAATTCCCAGGAAGCGGATGCGTTCCAGCAGTGGCAGCGACTCGTCGTGAGCCTGCGCTACCACGCGATAGTTGAAATCCAGGAAGGCGAGCTCCCGATTGATGTAATGCTCGGGGGCCTTGAGATTGACATCCAGCATGAGAGGTGCCGCAGCAAAGATGAGGAGCGCCCGAGAATACTACGGCTTCGCCAAGGCTTGTGTTACAGCCTGTGCCATGCCGGGTAGCGACAACGGGAAGTTCAGATGCCCGGACTGCGGGCGAATGTAGATCGACCGCCGTTCCAGAGCTATTGCTCGACTACGAGCCGAGTCTATGGACTGGTGGGCGTCGCGTTGACTGCTGCGCTGTCGTGAGTGCGATCCAGTTCCGCCAGCATGACGCCGGCGCGTGACTGAAACTCCGCCAGGTACCGCGCAGATATCGGCGCAGCATCGGGCAGTTTTACCGCCCGCGGATCCTGATGCACGCCATTGATGCGGTATTCGTAGTGCAAATGCGGGCCGGTCGCCGCTCCCGTCATTCCCACATAGCCGATGGTATCGGCCTGATTGACGCGTTGGCCGTTGCGGAGCCCCTTGGCGAACCGCGACATGTGGCCATAGAGGGTCGAAATGCCAGCACCGTGCTCGAGAATCACGACGTTGCCGTATCCGCCTTTGACGCCCACGAAGCTGACACGGCCTTCGCCGGCTGCCTTGATGACAGTGCCCATCGGTGCAGCGTAGTCGACGCCTTTGTGTGCGCGGATGGTGTTGAGGATGGGGTGACGCCTGGCGAGGCTGAAATTCGAGCTGATTCGGGTGAAATCCAGCGGAGCGCGCAGGAACTGCCGATGCATGCTGCGACCATCCGGTGCGAAGTAATCGGAGATCTTGTCATCGGCTGAGTGGAAATACACTGCGCGATACAGCGTCCCATCGTTGGTGAAATCCGCGGCGAGAATGCGCCCGTCGCCGATATATTCGCCGTTGCGGTATTTCTGTTCGTAGACGATGTTGAAGCGGTCGCCCGGCTGGATTTCCAGGGCAAAGTCGATTTTCCAGCCGAAGATATCGTTGGCCAGCTGCATGATCATTTCGGCGCTCACGCCAGCCGCACGTGCAGCCACGAACAACGACGAATCGATGGTTCCGGTTGCTCGCGCACTGCGGATTTCTATCGGCGTATTGATGACTTCGGCGGCGAAACCGCTGTCGCCGCGAGTGACCGAAAGCACTTCGGTGTCGCTGATTCGCCGACTCAGCGCATGCACGTTGCCTTCTTCGTGTGTGAGCTTGATGGTATCGCCCGGTCGTAACTGGTCCAGACGCTCGCGCACACCTGGCACATCGCGGATGCTGGCGAGGTCGGCCAGGCTTAGCTGCAGTTGTCGAAAGATACGATCCAGCGTGTCATTGCGCCGGACGACGAACTCGATGGTGTCGCCCAGTGGCGGCGGAACGGTCGGGTCCGGTATGACTGGAGCGACCAGGGTCGGCGCGGTCGTCGAGATGGCGGTGGCCGCGCCCGATGGCTGTTCGGCCGGGACCGATGCGGGATTCTTCGCCAGCATGTAGGCCAGCAGGCCGCCGATCACCGGCAGCATTACGCCGGTGACAAACCAGCGTGCATGCGTTGCTACGGATGATTCGCCTGATCGGGTCTTGTAGTCGAATGCGATCCGCGAATCTGGCACCTGATGCAGTCCTGTCTCAAATCAGCGAGTTAACAATTGGCGAAAGGTAGAAGATCGAGCTGCGCATCGTCAACTGCGCGGCGCCGGAAAATGAGCCGGGAGCGGCGCCACGATGGCATCGATACTGGCATCAATTGCAGTTGCAAACGCGAACCCCTAGAGTCCCGCGCGGTTATACGATCACTCTCAAAATGCGGATATCTATGCTGTCTTCCATGCTGTCGCCCGAAGAACAACTGGCCGAATTGAAGCGCGGAACCTCCGAGATCCTGCTCGAAGCGGATCTGCTGAAGAAACTGCGGCGCGGCAAACCGCTGCGTATCAAGGCGGGTTTCGACCCGACCGCGCCCGATCTGCATGTCGGTCATACCGTGCTGATCAACAAAATGCGCCAGTTCCAGGAATTAGGCCACGACGTCATATTTCTCATCGGCGATTTCACCGGACTCATAGGCGATCCCACCGGGCGCAACGCCACGCGACCGCGGCTCACCGAGCAGGACGTGCAGTCGAACGCCAATACGTACCGCGAACAGATCTTCAAGATTCTGGATCCGGCGCGCACCACCATCGAATTCAATTCCAAATGGCTGGGAGCGATGCTGCTGCCGCAGTTCGTCGAAATAGCGGCTAAATACACGGTCGCGCGCATGCTCGAGCGGGACGATTTCTCGAAGCGCTTCAAGGGCAATCAGCCGATCTCGGTGCACGAATTCTTCTACCCGCTCGCCCAGGGATATGACTCCGTGGCGTTGCGCGCAGACGTTGAATTGGGCGGCACCGATCAGAAGTTCAACCTGTTGGTGGGACGACATCTGCAGGAAGCCTACGCTCAGGAGCCGCAAGTCGTGCTGACCATGCCGTTGCTCGAAGGTCTCGACGGCGTCAACAAGATGTCGAAATCTCTCGGCAATTACATTGGCGTGACGGAACCGCCGGACGACATGTTCGGCAAACTGATGTCGATATCCGATGAGCTCATGTGGCGCTATTTCGACCTGCTTTCCACCCGTGCCAATGCCGATCTCGACCGGCTCAGGCGGCAAATTGTCGACGGACGGAATCCGATGGAGGTGAAATTCGAGCTGGCAGATGAAATCACCGGCCGATTCAACGGCGCAGATGCTGCCCGCACGGCCCACGCGAACTTCGTCGCACGCAGTCAGCGGCATGAAGTGCCTGAGGTCATCGACAAACGGGTCGAGAAGATTCCCGGGGCAAGTATCTCGGTGGCGCACCTGCTCAAGCAGGCCGGCCTGGTCGCCAGTACGACAGCCGCATTCAGGCTGATGGAGCAAGGCGGGGTTCGCATCAACACCGAGAAGGTGACCGATACCAAGCGGACGGTGACGCCTGGAGGGCCTTATCTGGTTCAGGTCGGCAAGCGGGCGTTCGCGGAGATCACCGTGGTGTCGGACGAGGGGTCAACAAAAACCTGAGTCACAAAGATCTCAAGTTGAGAGTTCGTAGGCCTGCTTGCGGGTCCGCGTACAGGCGTGCTTAGCGGAGCCGGCACCTCTCAGGGTGTTGCGGGCGTACATCGATAATTCTTGACGGCGAATTTTCCAGCGGAAATCTCAGTGGCAGCCACCACCATTACAACAATGTTGCAGATGAGTGTTGACTCCCTAACGACGCTCAGTACACTGCGCCGCCTCGCGTAGGCCCACGTCGAAAGACGTAGCCGGCGCGGGCCTCCGCCGACAAAGATTTAGTTCGCTAAGTTGTTGACGGTAAGAGGAAAGGCGGTGCCGAAAAATGACTGTTGACACTCGTGTTTCGGTCAGTAGAATGCGCCGCCCCGCGTAGGCAAACGTCGAAAGACGTAGCCGGCGCGGACCTCGAATCGCAAAGATTTAGTTCGCTAAACTCTTTGTCGGTAAGAGGGAAGGCGGTGCTGAAAATGACTGTTGACACTCGTGTTTCGGTCAGTAGAATGCGCCGCCCCGCGTAGGCAAACGTCGAAAGACGTAGCCGGCGCGGCCCGAACGGTCAGCAAAATTTAGTTCACTAAATTGTTGACGAAGAGGGAAAAGCGGTTAGAATTCCGCTTCTGTCTACGCCTCGCGTGTAGATCGTTCTTTAACAATCGAAACAGGTAATTTGTGTGGGGACTCGCGTCGGTCGTTTGCTAACGCAACAACGACGTTGAGTAACCAATAGCCAGTAATGAGTTATTGGGATCTCTTCGTCACATTCAGGTCTAACAGCCTTTAAGTGAAGAGTTTGATCCTGGCTCAGATTGAACGCTGGCGGCGTGCCTAACACATGCAAGTCGAGCGGTAGCAGGTGTAGCAATACATGCTGACGAGCGGCGGACGGGTGAGTAACGCTTGGGAATCTGCCTATTAGTGGGGGACAACCCGGGGAAACTCGGGCTAATACCGCATACGCTCTACGGAGGAAAGCCGGGGACCGCAAGGCCTGGCGCTAATAGATGAGCCCAAGTCGGATTAGCTAGTTGGTAGGGTAATGGCCTACCAAGGCTACGATCCGTAACTGGTCTGAGAGGACGACCAGTCACACCGGAACTGAGACACGGTCCGGACTCCTACGGGAGGCAGCAGTGGGGAATATTGGACAATGGGGGAAACCCTGATCCAGCGACGCCGCGTGGGTGAAGAAGGCCTGCGGGTTGTAAAGCCCTTTCAGTGGGGAAGAAAAGCCTCGACCTAACACGTCGGGGTCTTGACGTAACCCATAGAAGAAGCACCGGCTAACTCTGTGCCAGCAGCCGCGGTAATACAGAGGGTGCGAGCGTTAATCGGAATTACTGGGCGTAAAGCGCGCGTAGGCGGCTTTGCAAGTCGGGTGTGAAATCCCCAAGCTTAACTTGGGAACTGCATCCGAGACTGCTTTGCTAGAGTATGGGAGAGAGAAGTGGAATTTCCGGTGTAGCGGTGAAATGCGTAGATATCGGAAGGAACATCAGTGGCGAAAGCGACTTCTTGGACCAATACTGACGCTCAAGTGCGAAAGCGTGGGGAGCAAACAGGATTAGATACCCTGGTAGTCCACGCCATAAACGATGAGAACTGGATGTCGGGAGGGTCTGCCTCTCGGTGTCGTAGCTAACGCGATAAGTTCTCCGCCTGGGGAGTACGGCCGCAAGGTTGAAACTCAAAGGAATTGACGGGGACCCGCACAAGCGGTGGAGCATGTGGTTTAATTCGATGCAACGCGAAGAACCTTACCTGGCCTTGACATCCATGGAATTTTGCAGAGATGCAGAAGTGCCTTCGGGAACCATGAGACAGGTGCTGCATGGCTGTCGTCAGCTCGTGTCGTGAGATGTTGGGTTAAGTCCCGCAACGAGCGCAACCCTTGTCCTTAGTTGCCATCATTAAGTTGGGAACTCTAAGGAGACCGCCGGTGACAAACCGGAGGAAGGTGGGGATGACGTCAAGTCATCATGGCCTTTATGGCCAGGGCTACACACGTGCTACAATGGCAGGTACAGAGGGAAGCCAACGCGCGAGCGGGAGCTAATCCCAGAAAGCCTGTCGTAGTCCGGATCGGAGTCTGCAACTCGACTCTGTGAAGTCGGAATCGCTAGTAATCGCAGATCAGCATTGCTGCGGTGAATACGTTCCCGGGTCTTGTACACACCGCCCGTCACACCATGGGAGTTGACTGCACCAGAAGCAGGTAGCCTAACCGCAAGGATGGCGCCTACCACGGTGTGGTCAATGACTGGGGTGAAGTCGTAACAAGGTAGCCGTACGGGAACGTGCGGCTGGATCACCTCCTTTAAAGAGACAGCATCAACGGCAAGTTGGCGCGAGCCCCTTCACAAGTTACCTATTCCAATGTTTAGTTGGTTGAGCCCTTAAGGGCCGAGTCCGACGCGGACCCCTCGCGGGTCTGTAGCTCAGTTGGTTAGAGCGC
>DASYEW010000063.1:0-48640 GCA_036498785.1 Steroidobacteraceae bacterium
CTGCTTCGACTCGACCGCGCCATCGCCACCGCTCAGTCCACCGGCGTGCGTATCGACGAAATCAACAAAGCATCAGCCGATGTGCGTTACGAGTTGTAATCTTGGCGACGACGTCAATGCGGCCTCGAAATGACGCTTACGATTGGGATATGTTTTGAACTCTGGAAATGGGCAATTACCGAGAATGCAGTGGCGTGCGTCGTGATGCAACTTCGGCCGGGTGCCTCGGCGCTCAGAGGCGGATTCTCCATTGCTGACGCGGGTTTCGCGTTGTTTTGCTCACAAACTCGGAACGCTTGGACCTGAGGGCTTTGGGCTCTCGGGTTTCACTGCACATTGCCGCCAAACTCGGCTGGCCCGATTGAAGCTCACCGGCGCAAGCTCAATGCTGAGCTGATTTCGCTGCAGCGCGTTCCAGTCACTAGCGTCAGTCTGCGTGCTTCCCATTGAAGCGCGCGCGGAGGGATTCGCCGTGAATAGCACCTACTTCGGATTGCTAGCAGAGTTCGGGGAAGCCAACATTCCTCTCGACAGGGTGGCGCCCAAGTACTTCGGCTTGAGTTTCGAGGAAGCGAGGAGACGCGCGCCGGCAAAAATGTTGCCCTGCAAGACGTTCCGATTGGGCGGGCAGAAATCTCCCTGGCTCGTCAGCGCTGCGGACCTCGCGGAGCTGATTGACCAGCGGCGGCAGCGCGCGGAGTAGTCGTGGTGGGATCACCGCGCTCCGGAAACGGAATGACATTGGTGGGCTGAGCAGGGATGTCCCGAACGTTCTCGGCACGCAGGTTCGTATATCGCTTGAGTTCGTTCCACGACTCATGCAGCGTGAATTGAGGGACCTCGTGGATGAGGTAACCGCGCTCGAAGAATCGGCTGGTCGCTTCATGCCGCAGGTCGTGAAAGTGCAAGTTGATGATGCCCAGCAAATGGCAGGCTCTAGTGAATGCCGCGCATATACTCTTTGGATTGTACGGGAAAATGTAGCTGCTGGTCCGCGGTTGGTGCTCCACGATCGCCCATGCCTCGGGAGTAAGTTTAAACCTCCTGTGGTTGCCCTCTTTGTCCCTGGGATGCTTGGCATCTCGAACGATGCCGGTATGGGACTGGTCGTCGTTGTCGCTCCATTCAAGGCGGCAGATTTCCGACTCCCGACGTGCAGACTCAATGGCGAACTGCATGATGTCGAGCATGGGAATCTTGGCGCGACCATCCCGACGCATGAAGTATTCGGTCAGTTTCCCGAGCTCCTGGGTCGTGGGGCGCCGCTCACGTCGCCTGGACTTGCGAATCAGGCGCAGCTCACGGCAGGCGGCGCGTGCCTCCTGAGCAATCTCGGGCCGCACCAGAATCGCCTGCAGACCCCTCGCTGCGCGCAACACGACACCGATCCAGGTCAGATCGTTCGAGACCGTGGCGGGACCCGCGCCCTCGGCTCGACGCGTCTGAACATGCCTGATCAGCTGCTGCGCGGTGAGGGCGAGGGCGTTGCACTTGCTCATGGAATGACGCTCCAGAAACTCCAGTTGCGCCTGCTTACTGCGTTGCCATCCCGAGATCTTGCCAAAGCCGTCGATGTACCAGCGGATGAGGCTGCGGAGCGTCCGTGGCTGGTTGTTTTGGCGCAGGAGGCTCGAGGGGTCCTCCAGAGCCACTTCGCGATGCTTTGCCCATTTCTCAGCGTGGGCACGCAGGGAGAACGTTTTAGCCTCCCGGTGCAGGATTTGCTGCCCATTCCGGATACGGACGACCGCGGTATACCGAATCGAACCGTCCGCCTGCTTCCTTGCGAGAATGTGCGCCATGGTTGTCTCCCAGATGTGGCTACAAGCTATTCTCGTAGCCATTACGTAGCCATGGCAAATGCTAAACTCCACCAAATCCGCAGAAATACCGCTGAAACGCCCTGAATGGAAAACCCTGTAAAACAAGGCACTTTGCTCGAAAAAGGCAGCGGAAAACTCGACCGCCGGGTGTCTGTCGCTCCAATGATGGATTACACGGACAGGCATTGCCGCTACTTCCTGCGGCTGCTGAGTCCGGGCGCGCTCCTGTACACGGAGATGATTACGGCGGCTGCCATCGTGCGGGGTAATGCGACGCGGCTGCTAGAGTTCGATGCAGCGGAACATCCGGTGGCGCTGCAGCTTGGCGGCAGCGATCCAACTGAGCTGGGCGTTGCTGCGCGAATCGGTGCGTCGTTCGGGTACGACGAGATCAACTTGAATTGCGGTTGTCCGAGCGATCGAGTGCAAAGCGGTCGCTTCGGTGCATGCTTGATGGCCGAGCCGGAGCTGGTTGCGGAGTGCGTGCAGTCGATGCGTGCGGCCACCGGAATCCCCGTGACGGTAAAGTGTCGCATCGGCATCGATCCCATGCCGGAGAGGGTCAAGGATCCGGATGCGTTCCTGCACGAGTTCATCACTACTGTTGCGGCTGCGGGTTGCGATGTGTTCGTCGTGCACGCGCGTCGTGCCGTGTTGAAAGGACTCAGCCCGAAGGAGAATCGGGAGATTCCACCGCTGCGATACGATGTGGTGCGAGGCCTGCGTGCACAGTTCCCTAGTCTGACGTTTGTCGTCAATGGCGGCGTGCAGACCGTTGAGGATGCCCGCGAGCATCTGGATCATTTCGATGGTGTGATGCTGGGACGCGAGGCGTATCACAATCCTTACGTGTTGGCGCTGTTGCATCAGGCGATCGTCGATCCGCAGTGGAGCCTGCCTGATCGAGAGGAGGTCGTCGCGAACTACGCGCACTATGTCCGTGCACGGGTCGCCGAAGGTCATCGTTTACGTGGAATGGTGCGGCACATACAAGGACTGTATGCAGGCTTGCCCCGAGTTCGTTCGTGGCGCCGCTTCCTCTCTGAGCAGTCGGCACAGCCGGCTGCTGATGCCGAGATGTTACTGGAAGCATTGCGGATAGTTCGCGCTGCGTAGATTTGGTTCTGTTACACCCGTCTCTGTGTAGCGTCCGGAGACTGAACACGGCGGCAAGCAATTCGCTGTCATCACGAGCAGGCGGAATTACGTAATGGATTGCCGCTTCCGCAGCATCGCCCGTCTAGTTCGAATCAGTCGATTCGACTCCACGGCGCCATGTCAGCAGACGGCCATACGGACAATCCAATGAGGAAGATGTCTGGCATCTGGCCAATCTCATCAGGAGCCTGTGATCTGCAGTACAGCGATTGTGATGAGTGACAGATCGCGGGTGACGGCAGAGTGTCAGTCTGTCTCGCCAGACGCGCTCAATCTCGGTGCTATTTGGTTGCTGCTTCCGGCGCTAGCGCTACGCGGCCGAAATCGCCCTGTTTGGTGGCGGCGAGATAGGCGGCGACGGCGAACGCCGCTACCGACTGGTCGAGCGACTTGCTGTCGACCTTGGCGAGCGTGTCATTCACGGTGTGGTGAACGTCGAAATAGTTCGTCGCATCGAGAGTCAGGTCGAGAATCGGCACGCCGGCATCCATCAGCGGGTGGACGTCGGAACCGGGATGCCCGTCGTTGTCGCCACCTGCAATGTTCAGAGGCGCCAGCACGCCGAGCATGGTTGCCAGCGCAGGTAACGCTTCTGGCGCCACATGCGATTGCAATTGCCACACCGGTCCGGCACCGAGGTCCGCCTCGAACGCCAGGACGTGCTTGCCGACCTCTTCGCCGGCCAGCCGCACGTATTCGCGAGCTCCGGAGGTACCGAACTCCTCGTTTGCGAACAGCACCACGCGGATGGTTCGCGAGGGTTGGCGATCGAGCTTTGAAATAAGACGCGCCGCTTCGGTCACGATGGCAACTCCCGCACCATCGTCGATTGCACCGTAGCCCGGATCCCAGGAGTCCAGGTGCGCGGCCAGCAGAACGATTTCTTGCGGCCGGTCGCGCCCGGGAATTTCGCCGATCACATTGGCGGACCAGGCAGGCGGCAGGTCGCGCGCTGTGGATTTCAAGCGCATGCGCACCACCTTGCCGGATTGCAGCTGGCGACCAAGTACATCCGCATCGGGATTGGAGAGGGCAAACGCCGGAATTCGTGGTGCGTCGGTGCGATATCTCACGGTACCCGTGTGAGCGACGCGATCTTCGGAAGTACCGATGGAGCGAATCACCAGCGCTATCGCGCCCAGGTCCGCCGCGACACTCGCGCCTTGGCCCCGATTGCGTACCGTGGTGGCGTAGCCGCTCACGTCGCGCGTGCGCTGCATGCGCTCGTCGATGAACACGATTTTGCCCTTGACGCTCGACGCGGGCAGCGCCGATAGAGCGTCGAGCGAGGCAGCGTGGATTACCGGTGCTTCGATTCCGTCTTCGGGGGTGCCGACGCTGCCGCCAAGAGACAGGGCGACCAGGGTCTGCGGAAATGGTGTAACGATCGAGACTTCCGCCGTGCCGCGGACCCAGTGCGGTACCAGCACGTCCTGCGTGTGAACGTGTGAGAAGCCAAGCGCCCCAAGGCGATTCATCGCCCAGCGCACGGCGGCGGCATCGCCAGCCGATCCCGCAGGACGTGGTCCGACCTCGGTCACCAGCGAACTCACATGCTCGAAGGCCCGGGTTCCGGACAAGGCTTTGTCGCGCAATGCGGCGGCTGCTGCAAGATCGTCCGCCGACCAGTCGGCCGCCTGCCCGAAGGCTGCTGACAGCGGTGACAGTAGGGCGGCGAGAGCGACGATGGCAAAGGCAGACCGCGACTGAAGGATCATCAGGAACTCCTTAATAGGACAACCGTTTTTCGTCGGGCAAGGTTATGTAGCGTTGTGTATATAATGCCCGGGCTTTGCGACCCGCGCTGTCCAGTGGGCCGGACTGCCAGCACAGTACAGCCAGGGCGGGCGGCACAGCGCACACTCCGCCGACGAAAAATCTCATGACAGGCGAATCATGAATCAGGGGAGGCGGGGGCGCTGCCGGCATGCAACGATGAGCGTCTAGAGTCCATGGGAAAAGACATCGAACTAGCCATTCTGTTCGCCGATGTGGTGGGCAGCACCCGGATCTACGAGATCATGGGCGATCTGCGTGCCCGCGACATGGTGCTGACCTGCGTGGAAATCATGCGTTCCGCCACCGAGCAGAACCATGGCACGGTGATCAAGACCATCGGCGATGAGATCATGGCGACGTTTCCCACCGCCAACGACGCGCTCAACGCCGGCAGCCGGATGCAGCACGACATCCGTATCCACTCCGAACTCAAAGTCGAAGGCCAGCCGGTTGCGATCCGCATCGGCGGGCACTTCGGGCCGGTGGTGCTGGAGAATCGCGATATCTTCGGCGCCGCGGTCCATACCGCGAACCGCATGACCAGCCAGGCCAAAGCCGGCCAGATCATGGTTACCGGCGCGATGGTCGAACGGCTGGCGCCGGAATGGCAGTCCGCCGTACGCCAGATCGACGTTGCGACGCTGAAGGGTAAAACCAGCGAAGACGAACTTTATGAGGTGCTGTGGCAGAAGGAAGATGCCACCAGCATGCTGCCGGCTATTGCACTTGGAGCGGCGGCGTCACGGGAGAAGCAACGTGGGCGGCGCTTGCATCTGCGTTTCCAGGGACAGGAGATCGTCGTCGACGAAAGCCGCAGCAACATCACCATCGGCCGTGCCGAAGAAAACGACGTGGTGGTCAAGGGCAATCTGATCTCGCGCCTGCATGCGCGCATCGAGCTGAACCGCAACAAGTTCTCGCTCGTCGATCAGAGCACGAACGGCACCTTCGTGACGACCAAGGAAGGGGAGGAGGCATTCGTCCGGCGCGACAGCATGCAGCTCAAGGGTGAGGGGCTGATCGGCTTCGGGCGCGTACCGGAAAACGGCTCGTCGCTGACGCTGCGCTACGTGCTGGAAGAATAATCGGAAGATTGTTCGACGGGAGATGAGGCGGCGGCGGCTCTGCAAACAAGCCGCACACCGCCGGAGCTAGCCCCCGGCGCTTACGCGCCGAGTCTTTTCGCTACTTCGCGCTGTTCTTCCCGCAGCCTGCCGGGCACGCGATCCTTGAACTCATCCAGGTACTTGCCGATCGATTCGATTTCCTGGCGCCAGGCGGTCGGGTCGACTGCGAGCAGCGTCTGCAGGGTCGCGCTGTCGAGATTCAGGCCCGAGATGTCGAGATCCTCGCTGTGCGGCAGGTAGCCGATCGGCGCTTCGACCGCGTCGACCTTGCCCTCGCAACGATTCGCGATCCAGCTCAGTACGCGAAGATTTTCGCCATAGCCCGGCCACATGAACTTGCCATTCTTGTCCTGGCGGAACCAGTTGACGTGGAAAATGCGCGGCAATTTCTTGGCCTTGCCTTCCAGCGACAGCCAGTGCTGCCAGTAATCGGCGAAGTTGTAGCCGCAGAACGGCTTCATCGCCATCGGGTCGCGACGTACGACTCCCATCTGTCCCACCGCCGCAGCCGTGGTTTCGGAAGCCATACCGGCACCGACCAAGACACCATGTGCCCAGTTCTTTGCCTCGTACACCAGCGGTGCAACTTCACGCCGCCGTCCGCCGAAGAGGATTGCCGAGATCGGCACGCCATCCGGCGCTTCCGCCAGGCTCGAATAGGTCGGGTTGTGCTTGGCCGACACGGTAAAACGCGAATTCGGGTGCGCTGCCGGACCGCCGCCAGGCGTATAGGGCTTGCCCTGCCAGTCGGTGACAGGTGTGCCGCTTTCCATGCCTTCCCACCACGGCTGGTTGTCGGCGGTGACGGCGACGTTCGTGAAAATCGTGTCGCGCCGGATCATGTCGTAGGCGTTGTGATTGGTCTTGCGGTTGGTACCCGGGACCACGCCGAAGTAACCGGCTTCGGGGTTGATGGCACGCAGCTGGCCATCCGCGCCGATCTGCATCCAGCAGATATCGTCGCCGATCGTCCAGATCTTCCAGCCCGGCATCGACTCCGGCGGCACCAGCATCGCGAGGTTCGTCTTGCCGCATGCCGAAGGAAAGGCGCCGGCGATGTAGTGAGTGCGGCCTTCGGGGCTCTGTACACCCATGATCAACATGTGTTCGGCAAGCCAGCCTTCATCGCGGGCCTGCCAGCTCGCAATGCGCAGCGCGTGGCATTTCTTGCCCAGCAGCGCGTTGCCGCCGTAGCCGGAACCGACGCTCTTGATGGTCAGTTCTTCGGGAAAATGCATGATGAAACGCCGCTCGGGATTGAGATCGCCGATCGAATGCAGGCCCTTCACAAACTTGTTCTCGCGCTCGATGCGACGTAACGCCGCATCGCCCATGCGTGTCATGATGCGCATGTTGGCAACGACATAGGCGCTGTCGGTGATTTCGACGCCGCAGCGGGCCAGCGGCGAATCGATCGGGCCCATGCAGTACGGCACGACATACATGGTGCGGCCGCGCATTGCGCCTTCGAACAGCGCATCGATCTTGCGGTGGGCTTCGGCCGGGTCCATCCAGATGTTGTTCGGACCGGCGTCTTCGCGGGAGCGAGTGCAGACCAGGGTCAGGTGTTCGACGCGGGCGACGTCGGAGGGGTTCGAGCGGTGCAGGTAGCAGTTGGGGTGGGTTGTCTGGTTGAGCTTGATAAGATCTCCGCTGGCGAGCATCGCGTCGATCAGGCTTTGGTTTTCAGCTTCCGACCCGGTGCACCAGTGAATCGAATCCGGCTTGGTCAGACGCGCGACTTCCTCCACCCAATTCTTCAACGACCCATTCGACGTGCTCATTTCAACGGAATCCTCCAGGGGTAACGCGCGGCTTGCGATTCTGCGGGGCGCGATGCAAAGCGAGCTGGCGATTATACCGAGCCGCCCGCAACTGTCATTGCATTGCGAGTCGCAGGGTGGTCAATCGCGTTATGCCCATGATTTCGCTGCCCGTATCGGTGCCGACGAGGGCGATTTGTCCAGCGCTGTCGGTCGTCGTCACTGATGTTGCGAAGCAGGATTTATTTTTTAGAAATGCGGCTCACAACGCTGTGGTTCCGTCGGATCGCTGCAGTATTGGCGATCGCTATTCTTGCGGGCGCCGCTTCTGCCCAGGAACAGCAGACGGCTGCTGTCGAGACGACGCTGGTTGCGCAGATTCGCAGCGAATCGACTGTCGGCGGCGGCAGAACGGCAGCTCACTTTTCGCCGGCCTTGGCACTGAAGGAAGGACAGGAACTCTTCTACACGGTGCGGATTCGCAATCCCTCGGCTGACTTCGCGCGCGAAGTAGTCGTGGTGCAAGGCATACCCAAGAACACCACTTATGTTCCGTACTCGGCGGCGGGGCCGGGCGCCATAGTCACTTTCTCAGCCGATGGCGGTAAGTCCTACGCTGCCGAAGGCCAATTGCATGTGACCGATGCCGCCGGTGTCGCACGGCCGGCGCTGCCGCAGGACTACACGCATATCCGCTGGCAGTTACACAACCCATTGGCGCCCGGAGCCGTTGCCCTAGCGCGCTTTCGCGCCATCTTCCGCTAGTCCTTCGCGAAGCCGCCGCTGCCACATGCACGACTGGGACGAAATATTCGGCGTCGATGGACCGCTCGCCCGCGTAGTAGCGGGGTTCACCACTCGTCCTGAGCAGATTGAAATGGCGTCGCACGTCGCGCGGACGCTGCAGAATCGCGGACGGTTGGTAGTGGAAGCGGGTACTGGCACGGGTAAGACGTACGCATACCTGGTGCCAGTGCTGCTATCGGGGCGACGGGTCATTGTCTCCACCGGCACCCGCACGCTGCAGGATCAACTATTCCGGCGCGATCTACCCACGATCACCGCGGCACTGGGCCGGCCGGTGCGGCTCGCACTGTTGAAAGGCCGAGCAAATTATCTGTGTCTGCATCGGCTGGATCTGGCCGAACAACAAGCCACTGCGCGAGGGCTACGGCGCGAAGTCGCCGTGGCGTTGCCTCATGTGCGGCACTGGGCGCGAACTACGCAGCAGGGCGATATTGCGGAACTGGCTCGATTCAGCGAGTCCGAGCCCGTCTGGCCCTGGGTTACTTCGACGCGTGACAACTGTCTCGGCCCCGACTGTCCGGTGTTCGAGCGCTGCCATGTCATGAAGGCACGACGTGAGGCACAGGCGGCCGACGTCGTTATCGTGAACCATCATTTGTTGATGGCCGACCTGGTGCTCAAGGAGGAGGGATTCGGCGATCTGCTGCCGGGCGCGGATGCAATCGTCATCGACGAGGCGCACCAGTTGCCGGAGATCGCTGCAGTGTTTCTGGGTTTCAGCGTATCCGGTCGCCAGCTGCAAGCATTGGCGCGTGATCTGGCGACGGAGCTGGTTGGCGGTGCGCCTCAGAGCGAAATGACTGCGGGATTCGCTGCAACCATCGACCGCCAGATCATCGACCTGCACCTTGCGCTGGGGACGGCCCGCGAGCGTTATGAATTCGCCGATTGGACAGCCGCGGTCATCGAATCCTTACATTCCGTGCAGGGAGTGCTCGCCGATCTGGGCAAGTCGCTGGCAAGGTCGTCGGGCGCCAACGAGCATCCGGGTCTGGCTGCATTACGACGTCGCGCTGTCGAGCTCAGCGGCCGGATCGGTTCGCTGCTGGAAGAGCCGGGCGACGACGCGCCGGCCAGTGTGCGATGGGCGCAGGTGCACGGACCGAATGTGACGTTCCACTACGTGCCGGTCGATGTTGCAGAGCAGCTTGGCGCGCTGATCGAAGCGCATTCGGGCGCATGGATCTGCACATCGGCGACGCTGGCTGTCGAATCGGACTTCGACCATTTCACCCGGCGCGTCGGCATGACCGATCCTGCCACCGCACGCTTTGGCAGTCCGTTCGACTATCAGCAGCAGGCTTTGCTGTATCTGCCGAAGGGATTGGATGCGCCGTCTTCGGGACGCTACACGCAGCAGGTTGTCGATGCTGCGTTGCCGGTGCTCGCCGCGAGCGGCGGCCGTGCTTTCCTGCTGTTCACGAGCCACCGCGCGCTGAAAGAAGCAGCGGAGATTCTGCTACGCCGGCTGGGGCCGCAGCCGCCATTCCCAGTGCTGGTGCAGGGCGATGCGCCGCGTGAAGTGCTGCTCAAGAGATTTCGCGACTACGGTAATGCGGTGCTGCTGGGGACCAGTAGTTTCTGGGAAGGCGTCGATGTCAAAGGCAATGCGCTATCGGTCGTGATTATCGACAAGCTGCCGTTCGCGGTCCCAGACGATCCGGTGCTCAAGGCGCGTCTCGCCGCGATCGAACAGCGCGGCGGCAATCCGTTTGTGGAGGAGCAGATTCCGCAGGCGGTGATTGCCTTGAAGCAAGGCGTTGGACGGCTGATCCGCGATTACGAGGATTTCGGCGTGATCATGCTGTGCGACCAACGAGTACGCACACGCTCCTACGGCCGGATCTTTTTGCGCAGCCTGCCGGCAATGCCGGTAACCAGCGACCTGACGGACGTCACCCGCTTCCTGCATGACAAGCTCGAAGCGATCGGCATTGTGTCTGCGAGCGAACCCGAGCCGCCGCTGCGTCAGAACATCCCGTGAGCCGCCGCGAGTCCCCTGAGCCACATCCGGCATACGAACAAAGCATATGAACCACGTTACCAACCAGACTATCAACCGGCAGGCCACCAACCGGTTGGGCCCCGACCGGGACGAGCCATGAAGATTCTCGCGATCGATACTGCGACGGAACGCTGTTCAGTTGCGCTGCGCATCGACGGAATCGTCATCGAGCGGGTAGTCGATACCGCACGTGGTCACGCCGACCTGATCCTGCCGATGGTCGAGGCAGTGCTTGCCGAAGGCGGTGTCGGTCTGCGGCAACTTGACGGCATCGCGTTCGGGCGCGGTCCGGGTGCATTCACCGGCGTGCGCATTGCGGTGGGGGTGGTACAGGGATTGGCGTTCGGTGCGGAGCTCCTGACGCTGGGCGTGTCCGATCTTGCTGCGGTGGCACAGCAAACGGCGCAACCCGGCGACAACATACTGGTCTGCATGGACGCGCGAATGGGCGAGGTTTACTGGGCTACCTATCGATGCGGGGACAATGGGTTGGTAGCTGCACTGGAGCCTGAGCGCGTTGGACTACCGGCAACGGTCAATCCGGTCGTGCAGCCGATCAACCGGCTTGCCGGGACCGGCGTAGGAGCTTATCCGCAAATTGTTACGGCGTTCCCCGGCGCAGAAGTACACGATAACGTCCTGCCGCGCGCCCGCGACATTGCATTGCTCGGCGAAGCGGAGCTGTTGGCTGGTCGCGGGCTGCCGGCCGCCGAGGCGCAACCTATATATGTGCGCGATCAGGTCGCCGTAGCGAAACAAATGTGACAGAGCGCTCGGGTATTTACCGCAAAGATTCGCTGCAGTCATCGGACTGTAATAATCGATTGTTGTAATGTTGCCGCAATTCAAGTCAACCCATCGTACTGAATCCCTATATTCATGGCAGCCAGGCAGATTCTGATCGTTGAGGACGAACGTCCGATCCGCGAAATGATCGCGTTCGGTTTGCGGCGCAATGGCTTCGAGGTTCGCGAAGCGGCTGATGTCAGCGCGGCTCGCGCCAGCATCGCAGATCAGCGCCCCGATCTGGTGCTGATCGACTGGATGTTGCCGGACATGAGCGGCCTGGAGCTTACCCGGGCACTGAAACGCGACAAGGATACGCACGAGGTGCCCGTCATCATGCTGACGGCGCGTGCGGAAGAACAGGACAAGGTCATGGGGCTGGACGGCGGCGCCGACGACTACCTTACCAAGCCATTCTCACCGCGCGAGCTGTTGGCTCGTATCAACGCAGTACTGCGACGTTCCACCAACGGCGGCGGTGAGGAACTCGTAGCTGCGGAAGGCCTCGTGCTCGATGCAGCAAGTCACCGCGTCACGGTCGGTGATCGCACCGTGCAACTGGGGCCGACGGAGTACCGGCTGCTGTCGTTCTTCATGACCCACGCGGAACGGGTGTACAGTCGTACACAGTTGCTGGATCGCGTCTGGGGTGGGAATGTCTACGTCGAAGAGCGGACCGTCGATGTCCACATTCGCCGACTTCGCAAGGCGCTCGAGGCCTTCAGCTACGATCGTTTCATCCAGACAGTGCGCGGCTCGGGTTACCGGTTCTCGACGCGCGCGGAGTAGCGCGTGAAGTTCTTCAGTGGCGTTTCGCCAGCGGGCTGGCAGACGTTTTCCCGCCTGGCCGTCGCCTTGCTATGCGCCCTGCTTGCAGGTCTGGCCATCGGGCGTGTCGCGTTGGCACTCGCCATCGTGCTTGGCATCTACCTGGCTGTTCAAATCTGGAATCTGCTGCGCCTGGAGCGCTGGCTGCGGCACCGCCGCGTCGAGCAGCCACCTGACATCAGTGGCCCGTGGGGCGATGTCGTCGCCATCATCAGCCGCATCTATCGTCGCAAGCAGTATCACAAGGCTCATGTCACCGGTCTGTTGCGCGAATTTCGCAGGCTCACCAGTGCAATGCCCGAGGGCGCCATCCTGCTTGGCCCGGAGCATGAAATCCTCTGGTTCAACGGGCGCGCAGCAGGCTGGCTGAATCTGCGTCGCAAACGCGACTTCGGCATCCGCATCGAAAATCTGGTGCGCCATCCAAGTTTCGTCGAATACCTCAAGCTCGGACGCCCGGTGGAAGGCGTGATCGTTTACGAACCTGCCGACGGCGGACGCTGGCTATCCTTCAACGTCGTCAGGACCGGGGATTCGGAGCGGCAACTGCTGATCGTTCGCGATGTAAGTCGCGAGGTGCGCGTCGAGTCGATGCGCAAGGACTTCGTTGCCAACGCCTCGCACGAGCTGCGCTCGCCGCTCACCGTCATCAGCGGTTATCTCGATGCTCTGGCGGACGATCAGAAGCTGGATCCGGCCTGGAACACGCCGGTGCTGGAGATGCGGCGCCAGGCCGAGCGCATGAGCACGATCATCAACGGCCTGCTGGAGTTGTCGAAGCTGGAGTCGGGCGACCGTCGGCCCGACGAACAGGCTATCGATATCGGTGGAATGTTGGCGTTGCTGCGCAGGGAGATTACCGCCTCAGAGCGTCGGCCGCGGCGCGTGACGCTGCGGCTCGATAGCGATGCGGGCCTGTTGGGAGTGGAAGGCGAAGTGCATTCGATCATTTCCAACCTCGTCTCCAACGCAGTGAAGTACACGCCTGACAACGGCGAGATCGAGCTGCGTTGGTGGACCGACAGTCAGGGAGCTCACATGGCCGTGCGCGATACCGGCGTCGGTATTGCCGCTGAACATATTCCGCGCCTGACCGAGCGCTTCTATCGGGTTGATTCGGGCCGGTCGCGCGATCTGGGCGGATCGGGTCTTGGACTCGCCATCGTCAAGCATGCATTGCAACGTCACGAAGGTTCGCTCGTTGTTGAAAGCCGCGAAGGGCAGGGCAGCACCTTCACCGCGAACTTCCCCTTGCATCGCATCGTGCCCCATGCCGATGTACATGCCGTGGATGCCAAGCAGATCGGCTGACCGGCAGTAGACCAAAGTCGATGCAGGCCAGTACTGGCGCCTGTCATGACTTCATCACCTCGTTGCCTGCGCCCCGGCAGCCGACTTCTGCTCGTCATCTCCCCGTCACACAGTCGTCCGGAACACATTTCCTTACGCGTTCTGCAATCTCGCTGTAACAACCGCGCCGTATAACGTTCGTCCGACACACGCGAACGGCTCCTGCAGAGGCATCGCAGTCCGTTCAGGCGCAGTGAATGTCGGGATCCAAAATACTAGTGAACGGAGAACTACCGTGAAGAACATGCTCATTGCTGCTGCAGTGGCGGCGACCCTGTCTTATCTCCCAGCGGGGGCGCAGGCAGCCTCCAGTCCGGACGATCTGGCGCAGATCCGCCAGCAGCTGCAGAGCCTGATTCAGCGGGTCGACAAGCTGGAGCAGGAAAACACCGCGCTCAAAAGCGAGAACGAAAATCTCAAGGCTCAGGACGATTACCTGAAGGCCGAGACCAAGGGCCTGCGCAAGGATGCGGCGACGGCATCCGCCGACATTGCCAAGGTGAAAGGCGCCGACTGGGCCGGTCGCGTGACCGTAAAGGGCGACATGCGTTACCGCCATGAAGAAATCTCCGACGACACTTTGTCGGGTACGCAGCAGACTGCAGACCGTGCCCGCGATCGCGTCCGTGCGCGCATTGCTATTGAAGCCAAGGCAACCGACAACATCATGGTCGGCGTCGGCATGACCACCACCGAAGGTGGCGATCCGCGTTCAGGCAATAAGTCCCTCACCGGCACCTTCAACAAGAAGTCCCTGGACCTGGATCTTGCTTACTTCGACTGGAAGTTCGCCAGCTGGGGCGACCTCATCGGCGGCAAGATGAAGCAGCCATTCTTCAAGCCCGGTGGCAGCACCTTCTTCTGGGACAACGACATCACGCCTGAAGGTTTGGCGGTGACGTTCGATCGCGGCATCTGGTTCGGCTCGGCCTACGGCTACTGGGTCACGGAAATTTCCGGCGCGGAAAACACCCGTACCGCCGACACGATGCTGTTCGGCGGACAAGTGGGCGCACGTATACCGGTCGGCACAGGCACGTTGACGGTGGCCGGCAATTACTACGACCTCGCAGCCGGGCAGGGTCGCAGCCCCTTCTTCAACGCGAATTCCAACGGCAACACCACCGTTGTTGTGGGCGGCAATCCCGTTCTGCTGAACGACTACCGCGTGGCGCAGTTGTCGGGTCAATTCGACACCACGCTGGCATCATGGCCGCTGCAGATCTGGGCCGATGTCGCGCAGAACCAGGCCGTGGACGATCTCGATACGGCCTGGGCCGCAGGCGTGCTGTTCGGCAAGGCGAGCAATCCCAAGTCCTGGGAGTTCGGGTTCGCCTACGAATCGCTGGAGAAAGATGCCCTGTTCGGCCAGCTGGTAGATTCGGACTTTGGCGGCGGCTTCACCGACGTGAAGGGCTGGGTACTCAGGGGCGCGTACGCGCCGGTCAGGAACTGGACCCTGAACGCGACCTACTTCATCAACGAACGTAACGTCGATGTGGCGAACCCGGCCGGTCAGACCGGTGTCGACTACAATCGCCTGCAGCTCGATTTCAATGTGAAGTTCTGATCGGCGGCAGGTTGTGACAACACGTGGAGCGTGTGGGGTGTAAACGCAACGGCAGTCGTCGTTGCGTTACTTACACTTCACACGCCACACGTCTACACTTGGTGCGCCGTCAACAGCGACGCACGCAGAGAACCCCCATGGAAAAGTCAGACCTCTCCCATCACATCCTCAGCCGTTACAACAACGACCTGGAGCGGGTGCGAACCAACGTTCTGGAGATGGGCGGTCTGGTCGAGGAACAGCTCAAGCTGGCGGTCGAGGCCCTGGTCGAGGGCGATAGCCGGTTGGGCGAGCAAGTGGCGCGCGGCGATGTGAAGGTCAACGCCATGGAGGTGGCCATCGATGACGATTGCAGCCGGATTCTGGCGACGCGCAGTCCGGCGGCGTCGGATCTGCGGCTCATCGTCGCAGTCATCAAGACCATTACCGATCTGGAACGCATTGGCGATGAGGCCGAGAAGATCGGCTACATTGGCTCGCGGCTCGCGGCGGTGGAGCGTCCCGCGGATCGCTATCGCGAACTCAAGCACCTCGGCCGCATCGTTGGCGACATGGTGCATAAGTCCCTCGATGCTTTTGCACGGCTGGATGCGGAAGCAGCGGTCGCGGTGGCGAAGGAAGATCGCCTGGTCGACGAAGAGTACGAAGCGATCCAGCGTCAATGCATTACGTTCATGATGGAAGATCCGCGTACGATCCGCCGTGCGCTCGATGTGCTCTGGGTGGCGCGTGCGCTGGAGAGAATCGGCGATCACGCCAAGAACGTTTGCGAATACGTGGTTTACATGGTGTACGGCAAAGACATCCGTCACCTCTCCCTGGAAGACGTGGAACGGCACGTGCAGTCGCGTGCGCATCGTACCGGTCCGGAA
Source organism: Steroidobacteraceae bacterium (assembly GCA_036498785.1). Classification (GTDB taxonomy): domain Bacteria; phylum Pseudomonadota; class Gammaproteobacteria; order Steroidobacterales; family Steroidobacteraceae; genus Steroidobacter. Next base: position 15,869 of record DASYEW010000063.1, read on the forward strand.
GAGACAGCCGAAAGCTGACCCTCGGCTTCAGCGTTTCCATACTTGGCGGGAGTGCATCGATTCTCGCTACAATCCGTTGATGAACGCACTTCCTATCGGTCGACGGCTGGGTAACGGGCTGGGTTTTCTCGTCTGCGCGGGGCTCATGGCTTTCGCGCTGTACGCGCAGTACGGTCTGGGGCTGGATCCGTGCCCGCTGTGTATCTTCCAGCGCATCGCTGTGATTGTTACCGGTGTGCTGTTTCTGATCGCGGCGCTTCACAATCCCGGTCGCGGCGGTGCGCGTGGTTATGGGGTATTGCTGTTGATCGCCGTCATCGCAGGGGCGCTGATTTCGGCACGCCACGTGTGGATTCAGGCACAACCGCCCGGTACGGTCGCGGCCTGCGGTGCTGGTCTGGGCTATCTGATGGAGATCATGCCGGTCACCGATGTGATCACCAAGGTGCTCACCGGTTCCGGAGAGTGCGGCCGGGTCGACTGGCGCCTGCTCGGGCTGTCGATGCCTTGGTGGGTGCTGTTTTCGCTCGTCGCGCTGGGCCTGTGGGCAGCGGTAGTGAATTTTGGAACGCAACGGGTGACAGGATCGATACGAGTCACAAGGTGACAGGAGTTACAAAGAGTCCTGCATCAATCCTGCGACTCGTGTCTGGTCACTTCTCCGCCAGCAGCAATTCCATCACCCGCTCGTACATCCCCGACAGCGCGTAGACATCGGCGACGTTCACGGACTCGTTCACCTTGTGAATGCTGGCGTTGATCACGCCGAGTTCGACCACCTGGGCGCCAGTAGGCGCGATGAAGCGACCGTCGGAGGTTCCACCGGTGGTCGACATCTGCGGAGTGCGGCCGGTTCGCTCATGGACGGCGCGGCACACCGCGTCCGACAACTGGCCCGGTGCTGTAAAGAAGGGCAGGCCGGACACGAACCAATCCAGCGTGTAATTGACCTTGTGCCGGTCGAAAATCCCGACGATGGTGTGCTGCAACTTTTCCACCGTCTGTTCGGTGGAGAAGCGAATGTTGAAACGGGCTTTCAGCTCGCCAGGCACCACATTGGGCGCGCCGGTGCCGGCACTGATGTTGGATATCTGGAAGGTAGTGGGCTGAAAGAACTCATTGCCTTTGTCCCAGGTACGCGCGGCCAATTCCGCAAGCGCGGGAGCCACCGCGTGCACCGGGTTGTCAGCAAGGTGCGGATACGCCACGTGTCCCTGGACGCCGTGCACCGTCAGCTTGCCCGATAGCGATCCGCGGCGGCCGATCTTGATGGTGTCGCCGAGCCGCTCGCTGCTGGTGGGTTCGCCGACCATGCACCAGTCGATCTTTTCGTTGCGCGCTTCGAGAATTTCCATGACCCGGCGGGTGCCGTCGACCGAGGGGCCTTCCTCATCGCTGGTCAGCAGAAAGGCGAGCGTGCCGGTGTGTTCCGGGTGCCGGGCAATGAAGCGCTCGGTGGCCGTGATCATGGCTGCCAGGCCGCTCTTCATGTCGGCCGCGCCGCGGCCGTAGAGCACACCATCCTTGATCACCGGTTCGAACGGATCTGTCTGCCATTCTTCGCGTGGGCCGGTCGGCACCACATCGGTGTGGCCGGCGAAGCACAGCACCGGTCCGCTATCTCCATGCCGCGCCCAGATGTTCTCGACCGGACCGAACGTCAAGCGTTCGATGCGGAAACCCAGGGCCGTCAGCCGTGCCGAAATCGTCTCCAGGCAGCCCTGATCTTCCGGACTGACCGACGGCCGCCGGATCAGGTCCTGCATCAGTTGCAGGGTGGCCAGATCGTCGTTCTGGCGGGGGGAGGTTGCGCTGAATACCGGGGTTGGGTCTGGGCTGGACACGGCGTGCGGAAGCTCCATTTGGCAATCGGCCTCCGGTCAGGAAGGCGCGGGCAAGGGAATGATGGGCGCGGACTTATAACGAACCGACACCCCCAGGGGCAAGACCAGCTGCCGGATCGGGCCATTACGTGTTTGTTACGCGCCGTGTGACGGGCGGGTGACTGTCACGCGAATCGGCCGCTCCAAGCCGCTTTCGTGTAACACGTTTGTCATCGAACGGCTCCAGACTTGCCCTCACGGGTGCGATGCCGGCGCCCTTAAATAACAAGTCATCGAAGTCATCTGGGCTAGAGAAACGAGGTCTAAATCCATGAAGCTGTGGCACAAATTGAGTGCGTCAGTGCTCCTGAGCGGGTTCGCGGCGATGGTCGTCCCGCACGTCGCCGGCGCGCAGAGCGTGATCAAAATCGACGGGTCCAGCACGGTGTTCCCCATCGCCGAGGCGGTTGCGGAAGAATTTCAGATCTCCAAGCGCGGCAAAGTCCGCGTCACAGTGGGTATTGCCGGTACGGGCGGCGGCTTCAAGCGCTTCTGCCGCGGTGAGACCGATATCTCCAACGCCTCGCGCCCCATCCTCAAGGAAGAAATGGAAGTGTGCCGCGCGGCCGGAATCAAGTACCTGGAACTGCCGGTGGCGTTCGACGCTCTGACCGTGGTGGTCAATCCGCAGAACACCTGGGTCAAGACCCTCACGATCGCCGACCTCAAGAAGATGTGGGAGCCAGGCGCGCAGGGCCGCATTACGAAGTGGAACCAGATCCGTTCCGAGTGGCCGGCGCAAAACCTGATGCTGTTCGGTCCCGGCGCCGATTCGGGCACATTCGACTACTTCACCGAGGCGGTGAACGGCAAGGCGAAAGCCAGCCGCGGCGACTTCACGGCCAGCGAGGACGACAACGTCCTGGTGCAGGGCGTGGAGAACAACAAGAATGCCCTGGGCTACTTCGGTTATGCCTATTACGTCGCCCACAAGGACAAGATGCGTGCGGTGGAGATCGAGAACGGCAAGGGCAAGGCGATCGGCCCCAGCCTCGAAGCCGTGGTCGACGGCAGCTATCAGCCGCTGTCCCGCCCGCTCTTCATCTACGTGCGCGACACGGCGGCACAGCGTCCAGAAGTGCAGGAATTCGTCCAGTTCTACCTGAGCCAGGGCGCGGACCTGGTGAAAGAGGTGGGTTATGTACCGTTGCCGCCGCAGGCGTACAAGACGGCGCAGCAGCACTTCAACGATCGCAAGCTCGGTACGGTATTCGGCGGCGTGCCTGAGGTCGGCGTGACGATCGAGAGCCTGCTGGCGCGCGAAGGCAAGCTCTGATTCACGCCCATGCCCGCAACCCGGTCATCCACTGGCGGGGTCCCTGGGGGATCCCGCCCTGGCCCAGGTGCCCGATGCCTGTCAACGGTCGACGGGGTGGCTGGCAAACCAGTAAAGTTGCGGCCCGGTGCGGCTGCGCTGCGGCAGGTCCGCAGCGCAGCGTTTGCTACGACGCACGGGTCCTCGGTCCGCATGAGATCGCCCTGAAGAGTTTCCTGCATTGAGTCAGATCACGAACAACAGCGCCGCCTTGTCACGCAACCTGTTGCGCTATCGCAAGGTGCGCGACCGGATCGTGGAGGCCATCCTGCTGGCCGCCGGGTTGGTCGCGGTATTTACCACGGTGGCCATCGTGGTGATCTTGCTGATGGAATCCAGCGCGTTCTTCGAGCACGTCTCGTTGCGCGAATTTTTCACCGACACCATGTGGACGCCGCTGTTCGCCGATGCCCACTACGGCATCATGCCGCTGGTCGCCGGTACCCTGACCACCACGATGGTGGCGCTGATCGTCGCAGTGCCGCTGGGGACGACGATTGCCATCTACCTGAGCGAGTTTGCACCCACCCACGTGCGCGAAAGCGTCAAACCGGTGCTGGAGCTGCTTGGCGCGGTGCCGACCGTGGTGTACGGCTACTTCGCCCTGACGATGGTTACCCCGGCGTTGCAGATCCTGATGCCGGAATTGCCGGGATTCAACATGCTGAGCGCCGGCCTGGTGATCGGCCTGATGATCGTCCCGTACATCAGCTCAGTGAGCGAGGACGCGATGCGTTCCGTACCACGCTATATGCGTGAAGGCTCTTACGCGATGGGTGCAACACGCTTGCAGACAGCATTGCGGGTTGTGGTGCCCGGTGCGTTCTCAGGTCTTGCCGCTGCCTTCATTCTCGGTATCTCGCGCGCCGTCGGTGAAACGATGGTCGTAGCGATTGCGGCCGGCATGCAGCCGAATCTCACGTTCGATCCGCGCGAGCCGGCTGCGACCATCACCGCTTATATCGTGCAGGTAAGTCTCGGCGATCTGCCGCATGGCAGTATCGGCTACCAGAGTATTTTCGCGGCCGGCCTGGTGCTCATGGGCATCACGCTGATCTTCAACGTCATCGGATTCTCGCTGACCCGCCGTTTCCGCGAGGCCTATTGATGAACGCCGTAGACGCCGCCCCGTACCGCAACTTCGACCTGATGCGAGACGGGTTGACCCGCCGCAAAACGCTCGATCGTGTGTTTGTGATCGTCGGGCTGGTCGTGATGCTGGTGTGCCTGGCGATCCTCGCCGTGCTGTTCATCGATCTGGTGCGCGATGGCGCGCCGCGCTTCGGTTGGAAGTTCTTCACCAATTTTGCTTCGCGCCACGCGGAGAACGCCGGCATCCTGGCGGCGTGGGTCGGCACCTCGCTGATCATGCTCGTAACGGCCGTATGCGCAGTGCCGGTCGGTGTCGCTGCAGCCATCTATCTCGAAGAATACGCACCGAAGAACTGGTTCACCGCGATCATCGAGATCAACGTAACCAACCTCGCCGGCGTCCCCTCGATTGTCTACGGACTACTGGCGCTGGGGCTGTTCGTCTACCAGTTCGATCTGGGGCAGAGCATCGCTGCGGCAGGCCTGACGCTGGCGTTACTGATCCTGCCGATAGTCATCGTGGCTACGCGTGAAGCGATCCGCTCCGTCCCCAAGGCAATTCGCGAGGCTGCATACGGCCTGGGCGCAACGCGCTGGGAAGTGACCAAGGACCATGTGCTGCCGTATTCCACCGGTGGCGTGCTGACCGGCATGATTCTCGGACTCTCCCGGGCAATCGGCGAAACCGCCCCGATCATTACCATCGGCGCACTCAGCTTCATCGCGTTCCTGCCTTCCGCGCCGGTCAACAGCGAATTCCCCTTCCTCTCGTTCCAGTGGTTGAGCGATCCGTTCACGGCGATGCCCATCCAGATGTTCAACTGGGTGTCGCGTCCCGACCAGGCTTTCCAGTCCAATGCCGCCGCCGCCGGAGCGATCCTGCTGGCCATGACACTGCTCATGAACGGCGTTGCGATCTGGATTCGTTACCGCTTTCGTAAAAAGATCAATTGGTGATCGGTATGTCAGTTACGACCCCACCCGCCGACACCGCTCGCGCAGCGCAGGAGACTCCCTTGCAGAATGACAGTCGGGCTGCCATCCCGGGCATGCCAAAGATTTCCATCGCGGTCGACGACACTCGCAAGGTACGTGCGCTGAACGTCAAGGCGGCGGTCGATAGCCTGAATTTCTATTACGGCCAGCACCGCGCGCTGAAGAATCTGACCATTCCGATTGCCGACCGGCAGGTCACGGCACTGATCGGCCCGTCGGGTTGCGGCAAGAGCACATTCCTGCGCTGCTTCAATCGCATGCACGACCTGCAGCCCGACACGCGTTACGAAGGCAGCATCACCCTGCATCCCGACAACCTGAACCTGGTGGGTGCAGGGATCGATCCGATCGAGGTGCGCATGCGCATCGGCATGGTGTTCCAGAAGCCCAATCCGTTTCCGAAATCGATTTTCGAGAATGTGGCCTACGGTCTGCGGCTGCGCGGAGTTCGCAATCGCGCCACGCTCGCGGAAGAGGTGGAGAAGGCGTTGCGCAGCGCTGCGTTGTGGGACGAAGTGAAGGATCGCCTGCCGGACTCGGCGCTTGCGCTGTCCGGCGGCCAGATGCAGCGCTTGTGCATCGCGCGCGCACTGGCTACCGCACCTGAGATCCTGCTGTTCGACGAACCGACTTCGGCGCTCGATCCGATCGCGACCGCCAAGATCGAAGAGCTCATCTCGACATTGCGCGACCAGGTCACCGTCCTGATCGTCACGCACAACATGCAGCAAGCGGCGCGCGTTTCCGACTACACGGCGTTCATGTATCTCGGCGAGCTCATCGAATTCGACGAGGCGGCGAAGATCTTCACGAACCCGAGCAAGAAAGCGACCGAAGACTACATTACGGGAAGATATGGGTGATGAGCCGGCATGTAGTGACAAGTGACGAGTGACGGGCCAGAGGAGGAAGTCACAGACTGCTTGCGCTCGTCTTGCCCGTCACCCGTCACTCGCTACCTGTTCTGGTGCTTTCCATGAATACCCTCGCACCTTCCGACCCCACCGAAGGCCATACGGCCAAGGCATTCGATACGGCGCTGGCCGAGCTGCGCCTGCATGTCGTTTCCATGGGTGGCCTCGCCATCGATCAGGTCTCTACCGCGGTACGTGCGCTGCTGGATGGAGATGCCTCGCTTGCCCAGGTGGTGCTGTCGCGCGAACCACGTATCAACGAGTTCGAGCGCGAAGTGGATCGCGAGGCGTTTCGACTGATTGCTCTGCACCAGCCGATGGCCAGCGATCTGCGCATGGCCAAGGCCGTCTCGCGCATCACCGTCGAGCTGGAGCGCGTCGGAGATGAGGCGAAGAAGATTGCTCGCTTTGCCGGACGCCTCGCCCCTGGTGAGCCTCAGGGGCCGGTACGGGCCGTTGCTCGTTACTTGCGGCACATGGCCGATCTGACTGCCGGCATGCTGCGCGATGCCGTACGGGCGCTGGATGAAGCAGACACGGATCTGGCTCGCGGCGTCGCCAGCAAGGACTCAGAGCTGGATGCGGAATTCGCCGCTGCCCTGCGTCAATTGCTGACCCTGGCAATGCAGGACCAGCACTTTCTAAGCACTACCATCGATACCGTGTTCGCCCTCAAGGGCCTGGAGCGCATTGGCGACCATGCCAAGAACATCGCCGAGCAGGTGGTGTTCGTGGCAAGCGGGGAAGATGTGAGGCATCAGAAGAAAAGCGACAAAGTGACGTAGGTGATGTGGGTTGGGGCAAGTGCTCCTCCGGATAACCTGTCACATCACCTGCAGCGCGGATTCCCGCTACGTTGTCGTGATCATTCTCTCAGCAATTCGTTGATGCTTACCTTCGCACGCGTCTGCGCGTCGACGCGCTTCATGATCACGGCGCAGTATTTTGAGTATTTGCCGTTCGCTGCCGGCAGGGAGCCGGGCACGACAACCGCGCCCGCGGGGACACGGCCATACAGGATCTCATCGCGCTCGCGATCGTAGATGCTGGTGCTGGCGCCGATGAAGACGCCCATCGACAACACTGCGCCGGCTTCCACGACCACACCTTCGACGACTTCCGAACGGGCGCCGATGAAGCAGCCGTCCTCGATGATGGTGGGGCTCGCCTGCAACGGCTCGAGCACGCCGCCGATTCCGGCGCCACCGGAGAGATGCACGTTCTTGCCTATCTGGGCGCACGACCCGACAGTGGCCCAGGTATCTACCATCGTGCCTTCCCCGACATAAGCGCCGATGTTGACGTAGGAGGGCATGAGGACGGTGTTGGGCGCTATATACGCACCACGACGCACGATGGCATGCGGTACCACGCGTACACCCTCAGCGCGCAGGCGTTCCTCATCGTAGTCGGCGTATTTGAGCGGTACCTTGTCGAAGAATTGGGTGAAGCCTGCATCCATGACGCGGTTGTCGTTCAGCCGGAACGACAGCAGTACGGCCTTCTTGAGCCACTCGTTGACCTGCCATTGGCCGTCGCGTTTCTCGGCAACGCGGGCCTTGCCGGAATCCAGCATCAGGATGGCCTCTTCGACGGCAGCGCGAACATCTGCTGGCGCGTTCTTCGGTGAGAACTGTGCGCGTTGCTCGAAAGCGGAATCGATGAGGGAGGCGAGGGCAGCAGCGGAGTTGAGTGACATAGGTGGCACAGGCAATACGAGTGACGATGGAAGGGTGGCAGTTTACGACTTTCGGGGTAGCGTCACTGCGTGACTTTTGTTGTCCGGGTTACTTTGTCGCGACGTATTCACGAATCCGCTGCGCTGCCTCCACGCATTCCGCAACGCTCGCAACCAGCGAGATACGCACACGGCCCCGGCCAGGGTTGCCGCCGGGCATGTCGCGGCCGATATAGCTGCCGGGCAGCAACGTGACGTGCTGTCGTTCGAAGAGCTCGCGGGTGAAGCGTTCATCGTTGTCGACCGCGGGCCAGAGATAGAAACTTGCGTCGGGCGCCGCAACGTCCATCACGTTACGCAGGATCGGCAGTACGCCGGCGAATTTTTCGCGGTACAAACGTCGATTCTCGATGACGTGTGCATCGTCGTTCCAGGCTGGGATGCTCGCGAGCTGTGCGAACAACGGCATGGCGCAGCCGTGATAGGTCCGATACAACAGGAAGGATTTGATCAGTTGCGGATCGCCGGCAACGAAACCGGAGCGCAGCCCCGGGACACTGGAACGTTTCGACAAGCTGTGGAACACCACGCAGCGTTCGAAGTTGCTGTGTCCCGCCGCAAGCGCCGCCTGCAGCAGACCAGGCGGGGGATTTGCTTCGTCGAGATAGATCTCGCTATAGCATTCGTCGGACGCGACCACGAAGTCGTAGCGATCCGCGAGTTCCAGCGCACGGCGCAGATAGTCGATCCCGGCAACGGCGCCGGTTGGATTGCCTGGGGAACACAGGAACAGCAGTTGGCAACGACGCCAGACCTCTTCCGGAACTCCATCGAGATCCGGCAGATATTCGTTGCCACGATCGTTGCCCATGAACCAGGGCTCGGCTCCCGCGAGCAGCGCGGCGCCTTCGTAGATTTGATAGAACGGATTCGGCATGACCACGAGCGCATCGCGTGCCGGATCAGTCACCGCCTGGACGAATGCAAACAATGCTTCGCGCGTGCCGTTCACGGGCAGCAGCATTGTGTCCGGATTCATCGCACCAGCAGGCAGTTTGAAGCGTCGGGTCAGCCAGTCGGCCGCCGCGTTGCGAAACTGCGGGATGCCGGCTGGCGTCGGATAGCTGCCAAGGGTCCCGAGACTGGCCGTTAGCGCATCCAGCAAAAACTGCGGCGGCTTGTGGCGCGGTTCGCCGATCGACATCGGGATGTGCGCCAAGTGAGCGGGCGGTTGCGCACCGGCGAGCAGTGCGCGCAGACGTTCAAACGGATAAGGATGCAGGCGTGCCAGCGCTGGGTTCATTGTGTAGTTCAATCGCGTCGGTCGAGGGTTTCGACGATGCGCCGTGCCAGCTGCTCGCGCGCAGGCTGGCTCAGCGGGCGGCCTTCCTCGCCGCTGACATAGAACACGTCTTCTGCGCGTTCGCCCACCGTCATGATCTTGGAGGTGTAGATATCGATCTGCTCGGTCAGGAAGATCCTGCCGATCTGGGACAGCAGTCCCGGTCGGTCGCCCGCTATCAGCTCGACGATGGTGCGGCCGTTGATCTGGTCGTCGCTGAAAGTGATCTGCGTCGGAGTGGTGAACATGCGCACCTGTCTGGGGGCGCGACGAGTCACAGTTACGCCGGCGTCGTCGGGTCTCGCGAGCGCATGTGCGAGTTGTTGCTCGATGTCGCGGGTTCTGGCCGGATCCGAGATCTCCACGCCGGTATCCTCGAGCACGTGATACACATCGAGACTGAAGCCATCGGCGGTCGGCGTGATGCGGGCGTCGACGATGTTGAGACCTAACTGATCGAGCAGCGCGGTAGTGCGTGCGAAACTGTAGCGCGTCACCGGCGTGTAAGTCGAAATCGCCGTACCACCGCGACCGGATTGCCGCTGCACCGATACCACCGATTGCTCCCCGGTATCGCCATCGGTCAGCAATTGCGTGTGCCACGCAATTTCTTCGGGTGTGTGCCGCATGAAATAGGCGTCAGTCAAGCGCTGCCAGACGGCGGTGACCTGGGGTTCGGCAAGCCCGGCGCGCGTCAACAGTTCACGGGCGCGATTCTGCGTTTCGGCGATCAGCTCTTCCTTGTCGATGGGGCTTTCCAGTCCGCGCCGCAGCGCCTGTCGCGTGCGTTCGTAGAACTCCGCGAACAATGACGCCTTCCAGTTGTTCCACAGCTTCGGATTCGTGCCGCGCACGTCGGAAACCGTCAACACATACAGATAGTCCAGGTGGTTCTGATCGCCGACCAGCTTGGCGAACTCGTGCAGCACCTTCGGGTCGCTGATGTCCTTCTTCTGCGCGGTGACCGAGAGGATCAGGTGACTGCGTACCAGCCAGGCGACCAGGCGTGCGTCATAGCGCGACAACCCCTGCTCGAGGCAGAACGCTTCGGCGTCCACCGAGCCCAGTTCCGAATGATCGCCGCCGCGGCCCTTGGCGATGTCATGAAAGATCGCGGCGAGGTAGGCGAGCTCCGGCTTCGGCAGCGATTGCATGATGCGCGACAGCTCGGGGAACTCGTGGTCGTACTTCGGCATCGCCAGACGCCGCAGGTTGCTGACGACGAATAGCGTGTGTGCATCCACTGTGTAGGCGTGGAATAGGTCGTACTGCATGCGCCCGACGATGCGGCCGAAGGCGGGAATGTAGCGTCCCAGCACGCCATACAGATTCATGCGCCGCAGTTCGTGAGTCACGCCGACGGGCGCGCTCAGTATTTCGAAGAACAGTCGATGATTGCGCGGATGCTGGCGGAACTCCTCATCGATGAGCCACAGATGCCGCGTGAGCTGCCGGATCGTGGCGGCACGCACTCCACGAATCTCCGGATGTTGTTCGATGACGACGAACAGCTCCAGCATCGCCGAAGGGTAACGGTCGAAAACATCGTCGCCGGTGACTTCGACGTATTCGTTGCGAATCTGGAAACGCGGATTGACCGGCGTGGGTGCGACATTCGGGTCCGACAGGATGGCTTCGCGAAATAGCTGCAGCAGCATCTCGTTCAGCAGGCTCACGTCCATGGCCGTGCGGTAGTAGCGCTGCATGAACTGTTCGACCGCGAGCGTATAGGTCGCGTCTTCATAGCCGAACATCTTCGCGAGCTTGATCTGGTGGTCGAACAGCAGGCGGTCTTCGCGTCGGTTGGTCAGCACATGTAGCGCGAAACGGACCTTCCACAGGAACGATTCGGCGCTCTTCAGCTTGCGCAACTCACTGCGAGTCAGGAAACCGTGGGCTACCAGCTCATCGAAGGAGTCAGCGCCGAAGTGCCGTTTCGCGACCCAGCCGATGGTCTGGATGTCGCGCAGTCCGCCGGGGCTGGATTTGACGTTAGGTTCGAGGTTGTAGGCCGTATCGTGATAGCGATGGTGGCGCGCGGTCTGTTCCGCGACTTTCGCTTCGAAGAAGTCCCGAGTTGGCCAGACGCGTTCGGGCGCAAGCGCGCGCCGCATCGCGTCGACTAGTTGCTCCGGTCCCGTCAGCAGGCGCGCCTCGATCATGGTGGTCGCGACGCTCACGTCAGCCGCGCTTTCGCGCTGGCAGTCATCGATCGTGCGCACGCTGTGGCCGACTTCCAGCCCGATGTCCCACATGAACGTCAGGAAGCGTTCCAGATTCGTCTGCCAAGGCGTTGCCTCGCTCTTGGGCAGCAGGATCATGATGTCGATGTCCGAGCACAGATTGAGCTCGCCGCGACCGTAGCCGCCCACTGCGATCAAGGCGACTTCGCGAATGAACTCCCCGACGTGCAGCTTCCATGCGGTCTTGAGCAGCGAGTCGACCAGACGCGCGCGATCGCGCACCAGCCGCTCCACCGGCTCATCTTCCAGGAAGCGCTGCTTGAGGCGGTTGTCGCCTTCGGAGAGAGCGGTGCGGAATGCGGCTACGTTCGGCGAATTCGGCTGGGTGCCGGCGAGGAGCGCGTGCTGCAGTCCGGTGAGATAGTCCCACTCCGGATCGCGCACGGTGGCGGTGGACAGTTCGTCCAGGTCTTCAGGAGTAACGACGGGCATGCGCGACCAGTTCGAGCGACAGATTCAGACGGGCGACCCGCAGGGGTCGGTTCAAGCTGGCGGGCGCGCGGCGGCGCCCAGCGTAAGCACTTCGTAACCCGTGCCGGTTACCAGCACAGTGTGCTCCCATTGCGCCGACAGCGAATGGTCTTTTGTGATCACGGTCCAGCCGTCGCCGAGCAACTGCACATGGCGCTTGCCGAGATTGACCATCGGTTCGACGGTGAAAATCATCCCTGCCTGCAACTCGATGCCGGTGCCGCGCTGGCCGTAGTGAAGCACCTGCGGATCTTCGTGAAAAACACGACCGATGCCGTGGCCGCAATATTCGCGCACCACTGAAAGGTGCTGGCCTTCGACGAAGCTCTGGATGGCCGCACCCAGATCGCCCAGGCGCACTCCGGGTTGGATCTGGCGGATGCCGATCCACATTGCCTCGTGCGTGATGTCGATCAGGCGTTGCGCCGCCGGGTTGATCTTGCCCACCGCGAACATGCGGCTGGTATCGCCATGCCAGCCGTCCTTGATGACGGTGATGTCGACATTGATGATGTCGCCCTGTTTCAGGCGCTTGTCGCCGGGGATGCCGTGGCAGACGACATGATTTACCGACGTGCAGATCGATTTGGGGAAGCCGCGATAGTTGAGGGGCGCGGGGACGGCCTGCTGGTCCTCGATGATGAAGCGGTGGCAGCGCTCGTTCAGCTCATCCGTGGTCACTCCCGCCACGATGTACGGGCCAATCATGTCGAGCACGTCCGCAGCCAGGCGTCCGGCCTCGCGCATCTGCGCCTGTTCGGCGGGGGTCTTGATCGTCACCTGCATAGGATGTCGGGGAATCGTGCTCGCCTGGGCCGGATCGTCCCCGTGGGGTCGGCGGCGGCCAGGCTGGTCAGGTTGGTGGGAGGCCAGGGCGGCCGGGCTTGATCCAGTCGGTTCAGGTTCAGGGTATTCGGTGGGTTCGGTGCGACTTTTTCGGTCCGGGTGCTTTGCCAGGTTGCGGTCAGGTCCTACGTGGGGTCATCCCGCGCCGGTTGGTAGGTCCGGCGGTCTGCTTTATACAGGACCTGACTTCATACCGGCCCCCGAAGCTCATACCGGCTCCGCAGATGGACTCATCACGCCAAAAACCTTTGCAAAACCTTTGGCTGATCATTGGGTTCATGGTATAAAGCGCGCGTTTTTTTGGCAACGAAATCTCTCACACCGGTCGACACGTACGACGGGGTGCCCGCCACACGATTCGAACCCTCCGGGGCTCGAATACTGACGGGTCGTCGTATGGGACTGGTGGAGGCCCAACCCCCACAGGAGACTTTAGATCATGACCAGCGTGTCCATGCGACAGATGCTGGAAGCGGGCGTTCATTTCGGACATCAGACCCGCTTCTGGAACCCCAAGATGGCTCAGTTCATCTTCGGGGAACGTAACCGGATTCACATCATCAACCTGGAAAAGACGCTGCCGTTGTACAACGAAGCGGCTCATTTCATTCGCCAGGTGGTGGCAGACGGCGGCCGCGTGCTGTTCGTCGGCACCAAACGTTCGGCCCGCGAAGCCGTCAAACAGGAAGCCATCCGCGCCGGCATGCCCTATGTCAGCCATCGCTGGCTCGGCGGCATGCTCACCAACTTCAAGACGGTGCGCGGCTCGGTCAAGCGCCTCACGACGCTGGATGAGATGACTGCCAATGGCACTCTCGAACAGCACAACAAGCGCGAAGCGCAGGGTCTGCGCCGCGAGCGTGAGAAGCTCGAGCGCAGCCTCGGCGGCATCAAGGAAATGGATTCGCTGCCCGACGTGCTGTTCGTGATCGACGTCGGCCACGAGCGCATCGCGCTGCACGAAGCCAAGAAGCTCGGTATTCCGGTGGTTGCGGTGGTGGATACCAACTGCACCCCTGAAGACGTCGACTACGTGATTCCCGGCAACGACGACGCGATGCGGGCCATCCAGCTGTACGCCGCGGGTATTGCCGATTCGGTCATCGAAGGCCGCTCCGCAACGCCGGAAGTGCCCACGGGCGAAGATGAGTTTGTGGAGCTCGACGCCGAAGGCAAGCCGAAACCCAAGACGGGTGCTCCGGCCCGCCGCGCCAAGCAGGCGTCCGTAAAGAAGAAGACCCCGCCGCGCAAGCGTGCTCCGGGTGCGGGCGATGCTCCAATTGAAGACGTGGTGCCGGATCTGGACGACGTCGATTCGGAGTCCACCCCTGAAGAAATCATGGCCAAGCGCGCCGCTGCGGTAGCTGCAGCCAAGCGCAAGCCCGCTGCTGATGCGCCGGCGAGCGATGCCGCTGCCCCTGCCCCTGCCCCTGCCCCTGCCAAGGCGGAGTGATCCATGGCTGTAACTGCTGAAGCAGTCAAGCAACTGCGTGAGCGTACCGGCGCCGGAATGATGGAGTGCAAGAAGGCACTCGTGGATACCGGTGGCGATCTGGAGGCAGCCGCCGAACTGATGCGCAAGTCGGGTCTCGCGAAAGCCGACAAGAAGGCGGCGCGGATTGCGGCGGAAGGCGTGGTGGTCATCGAGCGCTCGGCCGACGGCAAGCGTGCGGCGATCGTCGAGGTCAACTGCGAAACCGACTTCGTTGCCCGTGAAGACGACTTCAAGGCATTCGCTGCTAACGTGGCGAAAGCGACGCTGGCACAGCGTCCGGCCACGGTCGATGCATTGCTGACGCTGTCGCTTGGCAGCGCCGGCTCGGTTGACGAAGTGCGCCGCGCCCTGATCGCGAAGATCGGCGAGAACATCGGCGTGCGTCGTTTCGCGATCGTCGAGGCGCCAGCAGTCGTTGGCGCTTACCTGCACGGTTCGCGTATCGGTGCGCTGGTAGCCATGAAGAGCGGTGCGGAAGCGGTGGCGAAGGACATTGCCATGCACGTTGCTGCGATCAATCCTCCCAGCCTCAATGCCACGGACATTCCTGCGGATCTGCTCGCCAAGGAGCAGGAAATCCAGATGGAGCAGACGCGGCGCGATCCGAAGATCGCCGGCAAGCCCGATGCGATGGTGGCCAAGATCGTCGAAGGCAAGTTGCGCAAGTGGATCAACGAGAACACTCTGCTCGGCCAGCCGTTCGTGAAGGACGACAAGCAGACCGTCGAGGCTTACCTCAAGCAGGCGCAGGCCGAGGTGGTGGCATTTACCCGCTACGAAGTCGGCGCCGGCATCGAGAAAAAGCAGGAAGACTTCGCCGAAGAGGTCAGAAAGACGGTAGCGAGCACTAAGGCACCACCGCAGGGGTGAGTCGCCAGGATTGAAGTTACTTGAACCCCGCCCCGGCGGGGTTCTTTATAATAGGCTGCGGCAGGCCGGGGCTGCGCAGAACAATGCTCCGGCGCAACTTGGTTGCAGCGCTTGAAGCGGGCGGGGTACATGACGGCACCTGACAAATCTCCGGGTAAAGCAGTGGGCAAATCAGTGGATAAATCACCGCAGCTGCAGAACATTCCGGCCGGCCCGGGGCTGCGCCGCATCCTGGTCAAACTATCGGGCGAAGCGCTGATGGGCGAGGAGGACTACGGCATCGATCCGAACATGCTCAAGCGCATCGCCATGGAAATCCGCGAGGTGATGACGCTCGGGCTGCAGGTGGCGGTGGTGATCGGCGGAGGCAACATCTTCCGCGGCGCGGGACTTGCGCGTACCGGCATGGACCGCGTGACCGGCGACCACATGGGCATGCTGGCGACGGTGATGAACTCGCTGGCGCTGCAGGATGCGGTGGAAGCGCTGGGCATGTATGCGCGCGTGATGTCGGCGATCCGCATCAACGAAGTCTGCGAGGAGTACATTCGCCGCCGCGCGGTGCGCCATCTGGAGAAGGGACGGGTAACCATTCTGGCAGCCGGTACTGGCAACCCGTTCTTCACTACGGATACCGCCGCCAGCTTGCGGGCGATCGAGATCAATGCCGACCTGCTGCTGAAGGCCACCAAGGTCGATGGCATCTATTCAGACGATCCGATGAAGAATCCGCAAGCAACGCGCTACGACCGGCTCACCTTTGATAAGGTGCTGACGGATCGTCTGAACGTCATGGACGCCACGGCGATCGTCATGTGCCGAGACAACAATCTGCCCCTGCGGGTCTTCGACCTGACCACGCCGGGCGAGCTGCTGCGCATCGTTCGCGGCGAAGATATCGGAACACTGGTAACAAACGGATAGAAGGGGATAGGCGATAGCAGATGGCGGATCGTCAGAAGGCTGCCTCAGTCTCCGTCCATTCACTGTCCGTTGCCGCCATCCGCTTCGTGGAGAGTCTATATGCTGGATGACCTCAAGAAAGATGCAGTCGAGCGCATGCAGAAGTGTGTGGTCGCCTATCGCAACGAGCTGAAGAAGCTGCGTACCGGCAGGGCGCATCCGAGCCTGCTGGAACATGTCCGCGTCGACTATTACGGCAACGAAGTGCCGCTGAACCAGGCGGCGAACATCGCCCTGGAGGATGCGCGCACGCTGACGGTCACCCCCTGGGACAAGGGCATGGTCGGCGCCATCGAAAAGGCCATCATGAAGTCCGATCTCGGCCTGATGCCCAACACCGCCGGCACCGTGATCCGCGTGCCGATGCCGCCGCTGACCGAAGAACGTCGCAAGGACCTCACCAAGGTGGTGCGGCACGAGGCCGAGAATGCCCGTGTTTCGGTGCGTAACGTGCGTCGCGACGTGATGAATGAGCTGCGCGAAATGGTCAAGGAAAAGCTGGTGTCGCAGGACGACGATCGGCGCGCGCAGGACGACGTACAGAAACTGACCGACAAGCATGTGGCGGAAATCGACCAGGTGCTTGCCGAGAAAGAAAAAGAGCTGCTGCAGATATAGCCAGCCAGACGCGCTAGCGACCGATCATTGGTGAATATCCAGTCGAAATCTTCCGCGGCAGTACCGCAGCACATTGCTGTCATCATGGACGGCAACGGTCGCTGGGCGGCGAAGCGGGCGTTGCCACGTCCGGCAGGCCATCGCATGGGCGTGAAGGCGGTCAAGCAGATCGTCGAGAGCTGCGTGAGTCGCGGCGTTGCGGTCCTGACGCTGTTTGCGTTCTCAAGCGAGAACTGGCGCCGGCCGCGCGAAGAAGTCTCCATGCTGATGGGGCGCTTCCTGGAGGCGCTCGATAACGAAGTGGATGAATTGCATGGCAATGGCATCCGCCTGCGCTTCATCGGCCGGCTGGAGCAGCTCTCGACGGCATTGCGTGAGCGCATGGAGCAGGCGGCCATTCTCACCGCGCACAACACGAAAATGACGCTGGTGATTGCCGTGGCCTACGGCGGACGCTGGGACATTGCGGGTGCGGCGCAGGAACTGGCACGGCGTTGCGTTGCCGGAGAAATGGCGGTCGATGCGATCGATGAGACGACGCTCGGCCGCTGCGTGGCGCTGGCGGACCTGCCGGAACCGGATCTGCTGATCCGTACCGGGGGCGAGCAGCGCATCAGCAATTTCCTGCTGTGGAACCTGGCTTACACCGAACTGTATTTCTGCGATACGTTGTGGCCGGATTTCGGCGATGCCGAGCTGGCAGTCGCGATCGATCATTTCCAACGCCGCCAGCGACGCTTCGGTCTGACCCCCGGACAGGCGGGATCGCGCTGATGCTGCGGCAGCGCGTCATTACTGCCCTGATCCTGGCGCCGCTGGCTCTGCTGGTCATTCTCTGGGTTCCACACCAGGTCAGCGCGGCGGCGATGGCGCTGCTGGTCATGGCTGCCGCCTGGGAGTGGTCGGCCTTCGTCGGGCTGACTCGTTATCCGCTGCGATTTGCCTACGTTGCAGTCGTAGCGCTGTGCGTCGCCGCAATCTGGCTGCTGCGCGCGAATGGTGAATTGCTGAACGCAGTGCTCTGGGCGGCGTTGTTATGGTGGCTGGTGGCGCTGCTATGGGTCGCCTTCTTCGCGAGCCGGGTAAACAGCGCTGCCGCCGCGGTGGCGGGAGTGCTGGTCCTGGTTCCGGCGTGGCTAGCATTGGTCCAACTACACGATAAGGCGCCGCAACTGGTTCTGTTGCTGGTGTTGTTAGTGGTAGCTGCCGACGTGGGCGCGTATTTTGGTGGCAGGCGATTCGGTCGCCACAAGCTGGCTCCCGCGGTCAGCCCGGGCAAGACCTGGGAAGGGGTGGCCGGCGGACTCGTCGCTGCAATGCTGATGTCGGCCGCCGGTATCTACTGGCTCAATCTGAACGCGGGCCCGTTTTTCGCGCTGTGCGCGGTGGTGGTTTTCGCATCGATCGTGGGCGATCTGACCGAGAGCATGTTCAAGCGTCACGCAGGCCTGAAAGACAGTGGCAGCCTGCTGCCCGGACACGGCGGCGTGCTGGATCGTGTGGACAGCGTGACAGCGGCGGCGCCGTTCTTCCTGATCGGCCTGGAGCGTCTGGGGCTGCTGCAATGACAACGCAGCGAACCCGTGTCGCGGTGCTCGGATCGACCGGCAGCATCGGCGTCAGCACGCTCGATGTGTTGGCAAGGCATGCCGACCGGTACGAGGTCGCAGCGCTGACGGCACACAGCAATGTCGCTCGATTGCGCGAGCAATGCCTGCAGCACAAACCAAGGTTTGCGGTGGTTGGTTCAGCTTCTGACGCCGCGGTGCTGGGTCGCGATCTGGCGGGCGCCGGATTGACTACCGAGGTTCGGTGCGGCGAAGAAGCACTGGCCGAAATTGCAGCGCATCCCCGGGTGGATGCGGTCATGGCGGCAATCGTAGGAGCCGCGGGCCTGCGTTCGAGCCTCGCTGCAGCGCAAGCCGGCAAGCGCATCATGCTGGCGAACAAAGAGGCGCTGGTCATGTCGGGCCCGCTGTTCATACAGGCGGTTCGAGCGGGCGGAGCCACGCTGATTCCGGTCGACAGCGAGCACAATGCGATTTTCCAGTGCATGTCGGGGGACCGGCCCGGCGGAGTGCGTCGCGTATTGCTGACAGCTTCTGGCGGCCCGTTTCTGCGTGCTTCGCGCGAATCTCTCAACGGCGTGACTCCGGAGCAGGCCTGCGCTCATCCGCGTTGGGTGATGGGGCGCAAGATTTCAGTGGATTCCGCCACGCTGATGAACAAGGGGCTGGAACTCATCGAAGCCTGCCTGCTGTTCGGTATACCGCCGGCGCAGGTGGAGATCGTGGTGCATCCGCAAAGCATCGTGCACTCGATGGTCGAATACCGGGATGGATCGATGCTCGCGCAACTGGGCAACCCGGACATGCGTACTCCTATTTCCCACGCGCTTGGCTGGCCGGAGCGGATCCTCTCCGGTGTAGAATCCCTCGACCTGGTACGGGCCGGGCGGCTGGACTTCGAAGCACCGGACCTGGATCGGTTCCCCTGCCTCACGCTGGCGCGCACGGCTGCCGAAGCCGGTGGCACGGCGCCCGCAGTGCTGAACGCAGCCAATGAAGTCGCAGTCGGCGCATTTCTGGAGCGCCGCCTGGCGTTCGTGGAGATTCCCCGGGTCATCGGCGACGTACTCGCACAACACAGCGTACGTTCAGCTGATTCGCTGCAGGATGTCCTGATTGCCGATGAATGGGCGCGCCGCGAGGCGCAGACCGCGGTGTCGCTCGCCGCTGGAGTATGTGCATGATGTCACCTGATGGTCCGCTGGACGTACTGATAGCGATCCTCGCTTTCGCGGTCGCTATCGGCATTCTCGTTACCGTCCACGAATTCGGTCACTTCTGGGTCGCGCGTCGCCTCGGCATTCGCGTGCTGCGTTTTTCCATCGGCTTCGGCAAGCCGTTGTGGCAGCGCGTTGCCGGCAAGGACCAGGTCGAATACGTGATCGCGCCCATTCCGCTGGGTGGCTACGTCAAGTTGCTCGATGAACGCGAGGGCAATGTGCCCGCCGGCGAGGAACACCGTGCCTTCAACCGCCAGCCGGTCTGGAAGCGCGTTGCGGTACTACTGGCAGGTCCCGCCTTCAACCTGGTCTTCGCTGTTGCCATCTACTGGGTGCTGTTCTGCTCAGGCATTCCGACGCCCCGGCCCATCGTGGGCGAGGTCGTGCCGGATTCGATCGCCGCGCATGCCGGACTTAAGTACGAAGATGTGATCGTCGGGGTCGCAGGCAAACCGGTGGATACGCTGGAAGCGGCGGTGCTGGGAGTGCTGGGCGACCTCATCGATGATGGTGTGATCGATATGCGGGTCCGCGGCACCGACGGCGCCGAGCGTAACCTGCAGTTGCAGACGGGCGAGCAGCGCCACGCGCTCACCCAAGCCGACACGATGTTGCCGGGCCTGGGCTTCGATTTCTGGCGGCCACGTGTGCCAGCAACCATTGCCACGGTCGTGCCCAAGAGTGCGGCGGCACAGGCCGGCTTGAAAGTGGGGGATCGGATCGTCGAGTTCGACGGTCACCCTGTGGGGAATTTCACCGAGCTGCAGCGCCTGATCGAGCCGGCCGCCAACCGTTCCGTGGAGCTCAAGGTCGAGCGCGACGGTGCGACGCTGCAGTTGCCGATCACGGTGCATGAGGAGGAGGCCGGAGGCAAGAAAGTCGGACGTATCGGCATTGCGCCGGTGAACACGCCTTTGCCCGGTTCCATCAGCGTCAAAGACATGATGACGCTGCAGAAGTACGGTCTCGCGAGCGCGCTGGGGCATGCAGTGGAGAAGACCTGGGATACCTCGGTGCTGAGCCTGCGGATCATGGGCCGCATCGTCACCGGCGATGTCTCGGTCAAGAACATCTCCGGTCCGATCAGCATCGCGGGCTCGATGGGTTTCGCTGCCAGGCAGGACTGGCACGTGTTTTTCGGCATGCTGGCGCTGATCAGCATCAGCCTGGGCCTGATCAATCTGATGCCCATCCCGATCCTCGATGGCGGCCAGATTGTTTATCAGCTTGCGGAACTGGTGAAGGGGCGTCCGGTCTCAGAGCGGACACTGCTCATCGGGCAGCAGATCGGCATAGCAATGGTGGTCTTGTTGATGGGGCTGGCCTTCTATAACGATATCGCGCGATATCTGCACCCGTGAAGTACCAACTTAATCCCGGCGCTGGCGGCGTGGAGTTACTGTCTCGTGCCCTCGCGCCGGTTCGCCGGCCCGGCAGGCACGATTGGCATTTCTCCGCTGCGGTAGCAGCAATCCCGGTTACGATTCGTCCGGTCTCGATACAGCGGCCAAAGGTCTCTCCCTGATGCGTTTGAGAACAATGATTCACGCGACGCTGGCGATCGCGGCGGGCGGTGCGTTGACCGTTCCGGTGACGGCGGCCTGGGGGCAGGCCCGCACCAGCGAAACGACCTTCACGGTCGGGGACATCCGCATCGAGGGCCTGCAACGCATCTCCGAAGGTACGGTGTACAACTACCTGCCGGTGAACATCGGCGACCAGCTGGACGCACACAAGGTTGCCGAGGCGTTGCGCGCCATGTATGCGACCGGATTTTTCCGCGACGTGGAAATCCGGCGCGATGGCGGCACGCTGGTGGTGGCCGTCCTGGAACGTCCCTCGATCGAGAGTTTCGAGATCAAGGGCAACAAGGACATCAAGACCGAGGACCTGCAGCGCTCGCTGCGCAACGTGGGCCTGGCGACCGGCAAGACCTTCGACCAGTCGGTGCTGGATGAGGTCAAGCAGTACCTGACCGACCAGTATTTCTCGCGCGGCAAATATGCGGTGCGCGTGGATGCGAAGGTCGAGGAAGTCCCCGGCAACAAGGTCAAGATCAACATCGACATCGTCGAGGGCAAGCGCGCCCGCATCCGCCAGATCAACATCGCCGGCAACACCGCGTTCACCGACGAACAGCTGCTGGAAGGTTTCGAGCTGAAAACGCCGAACTGGCTGTCCTGGTACAAGCAGGACGATCGTTATGCGCGCGAAGCGTTATCCGGCGACCTGGAAAAGCTGCGTTCCTATTACATGGATCGCGGCTATGCGAATTTTGCCGTCACCTCCACGCAGGTGGCGATCGCGCCGGAGAAGGACGACATCTTCGTCACCGTCAACGTCAACGAAGGCGACGTCTTCAAGGTCTCGGACGTGAAGATCGCCGGCAACATGGTGGTGCCGGAGTCGGAGCTCAAGCGGCTGATCATGGTCAAGCCCGGCGACACCTACTCGCGCAAGCTGATCACCGCGACCACCGAGGCGATGAAGATGCGCCTGGGTTTCGATGGCTATGCATTCGCCACCATCGACCCGGTGCCGCAGCCCAATGCGCAGACCAAGGAAATCTCGCTCACTTTCGTGGTCGATCCGAAGAACCGCGTCTACGTGCGTCGCGTCAACTTCAACGGCACCTCGGGTGTGAACGACGAAGTGTTCCGTCGGGAAATGCGCCAGCTCGAAGGCTCGTACCTGTCCAATGCGGCGGTCGACCGCTCGAAGGTGCGCCTGCAGCGCCTGCCGTTCATCGAGAAGGTGGATGTCGAGACCAACCCCGTGGCCGGCGCCAACGACCTGGTCGACGTGGATTTCGAGATCAAGGAAGGCCTGCCGGGCCAGTTCGGCGGCGGCGTCGGTTATTCCGAGTCGCAGTCGATCATCCTGAACGGCAACTTCACCCATTCGAATTTCATGGGCACCGGCGACCGCGTGTCGGCCGAGATCGACTCGGGACGCTACGCGAAGAGCTACTCCTTCTCGCATTACGATCCGTACACCAACATCGACCGGCTGGGCCGTTCCATTTCGCTGAGTTATCGCAACGTCAGCCAGTTCACCTCGGCCACCTCGGAGTTCGATACCAAGACGGCGACCGCAGGACTGAGCTACGACTACCCGATCAGCGAGTTCCAGAGCGTCAATTTCGGTGTGTCGCTGCAACAGGCCGAACTCGCCACGACCAGCATCGGCAGCGCGGCGGAAGCCAACGCCTGGGTGCAGGAGAACGGCAACTCCAGGACGCAATGCGTACCCAGCAACGGTGTCTGCAGTATCGACCCGCGCACCGGGCAGGATCCGGTCACCGGCGACTACGAGCTGTACCGTTCGAAGTTCACCACCTACGAATTGACCACGGGCTGGAGCTACGACTCGCGGAACCGCGCGATATTCGCCACGGCCGGTACGCGCCACCGGCTCAACCTGAGCTATACGGTGCCGGGCAGCGAGGTCGAGTTCTGGACCGCGTCCTACGACTTGCTGAAGTTCGTGCCGGTGTGGCGCCAGTTCACGTTGATGTTCAATCTGGAAGCCGCCTACGGCAAGGCGCTGGGAGACACCACGGCGCTGCCGCCTTACCGTCAGTTCTTTGCCGGTGGCCCGGATTCGGTGCGCGGTTATCGCGAAAGCAGGCTCGGTCCTAAGGACAATTTCGGCCGCCCCTACGGCGGCAACATCAAGACCGTGATGCAGACCGAGCTGCTGCTGCCGATGCCGGAGAAATGGCGCAACAGCGCGCGTTTCAGCCTGTTCTTCGACGTCGGCAACGTGTTTTCCGACCAGAACATCAAGTTCGTCGGCCCCGATCGGGGTGTGGACGCCAACAACGTGCCGATCCCGCGCACGCCGGTCGACTACAAGTTCAGTTATGATCAGCTCAAACAGTCGACCGGTATTGCCGTGCAATGGCTGGCGCCGCTGGGCGTGTTCCGGTTCAGCTATGCCGTTCCTCTCAACAGGGTGAAGGGCGATGGCATCAATACCTACAGCGACGAGGCTGAAGGCTTCCAGTTTTCGATCGGTCAGGCGTTCTGATCAGGACAATTATTCAATTCGAGGTCGATCGCACATGGTACGTACGAGCGTTTCCGGTTTGCTTCTTTCCACCAGCCTGGCGTTGCTGGCGCCGTTTGCGGCCGCGCACGCCGAACTGAAGATCGCCGTGGTCAACGTGCCACGCCTGCTCGAAGAGGCCCCTCAGGCCAAGCAGGCGATGCAGGCACTGCAGGACGAGTTCGCGCCGCGTCAGCGCACCATCGTCGCCACGCAGAAGGAACTCAAGACCAAGGAAGAGAAGCTGCAGCGCGACGGTGCCGTCATGGCGGAGAGCGAGCGTCGTAATGCGGAGAAGGATCTGCGCGACGGCCAGCGTGAAGTGGCCCGCAAGCAGAATGAGTACGTCGAGGACCTGAACCTGCGCCGCAATGAAGAGTTGGGCAAACTGCAGCGTTCACTGTTGCAGGAAGTACAGACGTTCGCGCGCTCGGCCAGCTACGACATCGTGGTCGGTGACGGCGTCCTGTACGCCAATGAATCCATGGATATCACCCCGCAGGTTCTGAACGCGCTGCAGCAGCGCTTCAAGTCCGCGGGCGGCGCGGCTCCTGCCAAGCCTGCCGCGGCCCCGGTGAAGTCGGCCACACCGCCGGCCAAGCCTTAAGCCGAACCAACCGGACCGCCCCTCGGGCGTGCAATTGCCATGAGCATGACGCTGGGGGAGCTCGCCGTCAGGTTCGGTTGCACCCTGAAGGGCGATCCTGAGATCCGGGTATCGCAGGTTGCCACCCTGGAACAAGCCGGGCCGGCCGCGATAACGTTTCTCGCCAATCCACGCTACCGGCGCTACCTGGCGAAGACCCAGGCTGGCGCCGTGGTGCTGGATCCGGAATTTGCCGAGGAGGCGCCCGGCGCGGCGCTGCTATCGAAGAATCCCTACGCCACGTACGCGCTCATCGCGGCGCTACTGCATCCGCCACGGGTCTTTGCTGCCGGCATTCATCCTGCGGCGATTGTCGATCCTGCCGCCACCGTCGATCCGAAGGCTTATGTGGGCCCGGGTGCGGTCATCGAATCGAATGTGGTCGTCGGCGCCGGTGCGGTCGTGGGCCCTGGCTGTGTATTGCTGCAGGGAGCCCGGGTCGGTGCGGATACGCGCCTCGTGGCCAACGTTTCGTTGTGCGAGGCAGTGGTGATCGGCGAGCGTTGCCTGCTACATCCAGGCGTGGTCATCGGTGCCGACGGTTTTGGGCTTGCGCCGGACGCGGGGCGCTGGTTGAAGGTACCGCAGACCGGCAGCGTACGCATCGGCGACGATGTAGAGATCGGGGCGAATACGACCATCGACCGCGGTGCCATCGAGGACACCGTGATCGGCGAGGGCGTAAAGCTGGATAACCACATCCAGATCGGCCACAACGTGCAGATCGGTGCGCACACCGCGATGGCGGGCTGCTCCGGTGTGTCCGGCAGTACCACCATCGGGGCACGCTGCATGATCGCTGGCATGGTTGGCATCGCTGGCCACCTGACCATCTGCGACGATGTCTTCGTCACCGGCAGGTCGTTCGTATCGAGCAGCATTCACAAGCCCGGTTACTATTCGAGCGGCTTGCCAGTGGAGGAATCCGCCAAATTCCGTAAGAATGCCGCGCGTTTCTACCAGCTCGACGAACTCGCGCGGCAGGTGCGCAAATTGCGCAGCAAGGTGTTTCCGTCCGATCCCGATCAAGACGCCGGCAGCGCCTCGCAGCCGGATTAGCCGCGGACTAGTTGTGGATTGATTGGCCGTGGACTGGCCGCGCGAGGCGCCCGTCACGGCGCCGAATGCACTGAATTTGAACCAGGAATTGCAGCGTAGCGAGGAGCGATTTTGGCTGACGGTGAGCAAATGACGGAAGCGTTGAGGATGGATATTCACGAAGTGATGCGTCGCCTGCCGCACCGCTATCCATTCCTGCTGGTCGACCGCGTGCTGGAGTGCCATTCCGGCAAGACCATTCGCGCACTGAAGAACGTCAGCATCAACGAGCCGTACTTTCCGGGCCATTTTCCGCACCGGCCGGTGTTGCCCGGGGTGATCATCCTGGAGGCGCTGGCGCAGACCGCCGGGATCCTCGCGTTCGTGACCGCCGGGGTCTATCCCGACGAGGAGCGCCAGCTGTATTTCGTCGGCATCGACAAGGCGCGTTTCCGGCGTCCGGTCGAGCCCGGCGATCAACTGATCCTGAAGGCAACGCTGGAGCGTTCGCTGCGTGGCATCTGGAAGTTCTCCACCGTCGCCGAAGTCGACGGTGTCGAAGTCACCAGCGCCGAAATGATGGTCGCTCCAGGAACGAAATGACTGGTGGATACGAACTGGCGGACACGAAGGGACTAGCGGATAGCGGATTGTGAATAGTCAGAATAAGAATACGCAGATGGTTGTGGCGAATGGCGGGTTAAACTGCGTTGGCCGACCTACCCGTTACCCGCTATCCGCCATCCGCTTCGCTCCGCTCATCTCCTAGTTTTATGTCCATTCATCCTACCGCCCTCATCGCCGCTGACGCCCAGATCGCTGCCGACGTCGAGATCGGCGCTTATACGGTCGTTGGCGCCGGCGTGGTCATCGCCGCAGGCTGCTGGGTCGGGCCGCACGTGGTGATCGACGGGCCCACCAGCATCGGGCGCGACACCAGTATCTTTCAGTTTGCATCCATCGGCGCCGCGCCGCAGGACCTGAAGTACAACGGTGAGCCGACGCGGCTGGAGATCGGCGAGCGCAATGTGTTTCGGGAGAACTGCACGATCAATCGCGGCACGACCAAGGACCAGCTGGTCACGCGTATCGGTAACGACAATCTGTTCATGGCAGGCTCGCATGTGGGTCACGATTGCGTCATCGGTTCGCACTGCGTGTTTGCCAACTACGCCACGCTCGGCGGCCACGTCGAGATGGGCGACTGGGTGCACCTTGGCGGATTCGCGGGAGTGCATCAGTTCTGCAAGATCGGCGCGCACGCGTTCATCGCGAATAACACGGCTGTGACGCGCGATGTGCCTCCTTACGTAATGGCGGTTGGACGACCAGCCGAACCGCACAGCGTGAATGCCGAAGGTCTCAAGCGTCGCGGCTTCACCGCCGAACAGATCCGCAATATCCGCGACGCGTATCGCACGCTGTACCGCTCCCGGCTGAAGCTGGCCGAAGCTACCGAAGAACTGACCCGCCGGTCCGCCCAACAACCTGAGCTCGAACCGTTCGTGGCGTTCCTGAACGACATGACACCGCGGCGGGAGCGAGTGGGAATCGTCAGATGAAAGGCGGCGGACTCATGGCCACAAACGACGGGCTGGAAGGCACGACGGCTACGGCGTCCGGCCGGTTGCCCGTGGCCAGCTGTCGCTAGCCGATGTCTCTGAGCACCCCACGCATCGTCCTCGTTGCGGGCGAGGCGTCCGGTGACAATCTTGGCGCCAGGCTGATCGACGCGCTGCGCGAGCGGCTGCCAAACGCGAGTTTCGCCGGAATTGCCGGTCCGCGCATGATCGCGGCGGGCTGCGAGCCCTGGGAGCGGGCGGAAAGCCTGGCGGTCATGGGGTTGTTCGAAATCATCCCGCATCTGCCCCGATTGTTGCGGATCCGCCGTTCGCTCGTGGCGCGGCTGTTGGCCGACCCACCCGATGTCTACGTCGGTGTCGATGCCAAGGAATTCAATTTGCGCCTCGCGCCCGCGCTCAAGGCGCAGGGCATAGCCACGGTCCAGTATGTGAGCCCCCAGGTCTGGGCGTGGCGACAGGGTCGGGTGAGCACGATCGGCCGTGCTGTCGACCTCGTACTGTGCCTGCTGCCTTTCGAGAAACAGTTTTACGACGCACACGGCGTGGATGCTGTGTTCGTCGGGCACCCTTTGGCGGATCAGATTCCGCTGCACCTGGATGCGGTAGCGGCGCGCGAGTCGCTCGGCCTCGATTCCGGTGCAACCTCGGGGGCAACTTACGTCGCTTTGCTGCCGGGCAGCCGGCATGGGGAAGTAACACGGCTGAGTCCGGACTTCGCGGCCACCGTAGCGTGGCTCGCAGAGCGCCGACCGGACCTGCGTTTCATCGCCGCGATGGCGAGTCCTGCGGTGCGTGGGATTTTCGAAGCCGCGCTGGACCAAGCCCAGGTGCGCGACCGGGTCCGGATCTTCGACGGCAATGCACAGGCAGTGATGGCAGCCAGCGACACCATTCTGCTGGCGTCCGGCACGGCTACCCTGGAAGCTATGCTGGTGAAGCGTCCGATGGTAGTTGCCTATCGCTTAGGGCTGCTGACAAGTTTTCTCCTCAAGCGCTTGAAACTATTCAAGGCGCCGTTCTTTGCGCAACCCAATCTGCTGGCGGGCAGGGAGCTGGTTCCCGAGTACTTCAACCGTGAGGTGCGCGCGGACGTGCTGGGGCCGGCACTGCTCGCGCAACTGGAACGTGCCGATCGCGCCGAGCTCGTGCAAACTTTCACGGAAATCCATCAGACCTTGCGGCGTGGTGCGAGCGCTCGCGCGGCGGATGCGATTGTCGAATTGATGCGGCGGCGCTCGCCGCAGGATCCGAGTCGATGACGGATGTAGTGCGGGATCTCCGCACGTTGCGCGGGGTCAGCGAAAAATTCCGAGGGGGCGCGCGGTGAGATCGGGCAACACTTCATATAGCCTGGCGCTGAATGCGCCCGGACTCGTTGCCGGTGTCGACGAAGCGGGCAGGGGACCACTGGCCGGGCCCGTGGTTGCAGCGGCTGTGGTACTGGATCCGCGCAAGCGGATTCGCGGAGTGCGCGATTCCAAGCAGGTAGGACCGGAGGAGCGTGAGGAGCTGGCGATCAAGATTCGCCGCTCCGCGCTGGCTTGGGCCGTGGCCTGGGCCGATGTCGAGGAGATCGATTGCCTCAATATCCTCGAGGCCACACACCTCGCCATGCGGCGGGCGCTGGTAGGCCTGCATATTGCGCCGGCCCATGTGCAGATCGACGGCAATCGTTGTCCGTCGTTCCACGGCTTGCGCCTGGACTGCACCTTCGAGGCCATCATCGACGGCGACGCCTTGCGGGTCAGCATCGGTGCCGCTTCGATTCTGGCGAAGACGACTCGCGATGCCATGATGGTCGAGCAGGACCGGCTCTATCCGCAGTACGGTTTCGCCGTGCACAAGGGCTACGGCACCGCGGCTCACTGCGATGTGCTCAACTGCATCGGGCCTTCGCCAATCCACCGGCGTAGTTTTGCTCCGGTAAAACTGGCGCATGAGCAACGACTGCTGGGTCAGGGCAGGGTTGGAGCCAGTGCAAAATGAGCGGGCGTGGTCGATAGGTTTTTTTGATGGTCGTTTTTGCTGCCGAATTTGCCGAGGCATCTGCTCGGGCATTCAGGCACGCACGGATTCGTTCTCACCAGTCAGCGGTCACTAGTCACTAAATTGCCTCCGATGTTCGTTCACCTTCATCTGCACACCGAATATTCGCTGGTCGACAGCGTCGTGCGCATCGAAGTGGACGGTAATGCTGCGATCGGCCTGATGGATGCGGTAGCGCGCGACGGCATGCCGGCAGTTGCGCTTACGGACCAGTGCAACCTGTTCGCGATGGTGAAGTTCTACAAGGCGGCGCAATACGCGGGAATCAAGCCCATCGTCGGAGTGGATCTGCTGGTGCATGAGGCCGGCGATCGCGTGGAACCCTCGCGCCTGGTGCTGCTGTGCCAGAACGACGTCGGTTACCGCAATCTCACGCGCCTGGTCAGCCGTTCCTATCTCGAAGGACAGCGCAAGGGGCGTCCGACGATCGACAGGGGCTGGCTGACAGTCGACAACCTGCGTGGCCTGATCGCGCTGTCGGGTGGCCGCGAGGGCGACGTCGGTCGGGCCATTGTCGGCGGACGCGATGCCGATGCACGCGCGGCTCTGCACAGCTGGTTGGCGTTGTTCGAGGATCGCTACTACCTGGAGTTGCAGCGCACCGGCCGCGAAAGCGAAGAGAGCTGCCTTCGCGGCTCGCTATTGCTGGCGGCGGAGTTCGATGTGCCGGTGGTGGCCACCAACGATGTCCGCTTCGTGTCGAAGAGCGATTTCCAGGCGCACGAGGCGCGAGTCTGCATTCATGAAGGCATGATGCTGGACGATCCGAAGCGTCCGCGTCCCTATACCGAACAGCAATACCTGAAGTCGCCGCAGGAGATGGCGGCGTTGTTCCACGACATTCCCGAAGCCGTGGAGAACACGGTCGAAATCGCCCGTCGCTGCAGCCTCGAGCTGAAGCTGGGTAAATCGGTCCTGCCCGCCTATCCGGTGCCCGAAGGCTCCAGCGTGGAGGATTTCCTTGCCGAGGAATCCAGGCGCGGCCTTGCGATGCGGCTGGAACAACTCAAGCATCGACCCGCTGCCGGGCGCGTCATCGCGACGGAGGAATACCACAGCCGGCTCGCCATCGAACTGGGCGTCATCTGCCAGATGGGCTTCGCCGGTTACTTCCTCATCGTGGCGGACTTCATCCGCTGGGCACGCGAGAACGGCGTACCGGTCGGCCCGGGCCGCGGCTCGGGCGCGGGCTCGCTGGTGGCCTATGCGCTGGGGATTACGGATCTCGATCCGCTGCAGTACGACCTGCTGTTCGAACGCTTTCTCAATCCCGAGCGCGTGTCCATGCCCGACTTCGACGTCGACTTCTGCATGGACGGCCGCGACCGCGTGATCGAATACGTCGCCGAACGTTACGGCCGCGAACGCGTCTCGCAAATCATCACGTACGGCACGATGGCGGCCAAGGCGGTGGTGCGCGACGTAGCGCGCGTGTACGGAATGAGCTACGGGTTTGCCGATTCGATCGCCAAGCTGATTCCCTTCGAACTGGGCATCACGTTGAAGGACGCGCTGCTCAAGGAAGATGAGCTGCGCCGGCGCTACGAAAACGAGGAGGAAACGCGCGGCGTCATCGATATGGCGATGTCGCTGGAAGGGCTGGTGCGCAACGCCGGCATGCACGCCGGTGGCGTCGTCATCGCACCCTCCGTGCTCACCGACTTCGCACCGCTGTTTTGCGACGAGAACGGCGCCAGTGTGGTGACACAGTTCGACAAGGACGACGTCGAGGCGGCCGGCCTGGTGAAGTTCGACTTCCTCGGCCTGCGCACGCTCACGATCATCGACTGGGCCGTGAAGATCATCAATGCGCAGCGCGAGTCGCAGGGCGAGCCGCCGCTGGACGTGGCGGCGCTGCCAATGGACGACGTACCGGCATTCGATCTGCTCAAGCGTTGCGAAACCACCGCCGTGTTCCAGCTGGAATCGCGCGGCATGAAGGATCTGATCCGGCGCCTGCAGCCGGACTGTTTCGAAGACATCATCGCGCTGGTCGCGTTGTTCCGCCCCGGACCGCTGCAGTCGGGCATGGTCGATGACTTCATCGCCCGCAAGCATGGCAAGAACACCGGCGCCATCGATTACCTGCATCCGGACCTGCAGCCGGTGCTTGCCGCCACCTATGGTGTGATCCTGTACCAGGAACAGGTCATGCAGATCGGCCAGGTGCTGGCCGGCTATTCGCTCGGCGGAGCCGATCTGCTGCGTCGGGCAATGGGCAAGAAGAAGCCCGAGGAGATGGCGAAGCAACGCTCCATTTTCGTGACCGGCTCGACTGAGCGCGGCGTCGAAGAGAGCGTGGCGGCGCATATCTTCGACCTGATGGAGAAGTTCGCGGGTTACGGCTTCAACAAGTCGCACTCGGCTGCCTACGCACTGCTGTCGTACCAGACGGCGTGGCTCAAGGCGCACTATCCGGCGGCATTCATGTCCGCGGTTCTGTCCTCCGACATGGACAAGACCGACAAGGTCGTCACGCTCATCGACGAAGCGCGCCGCATGCGGCTGATCGTCGAGCCGCCCGATGTCAACACGTCGCAGTACATGTTCACCGTCTCGGGTCCGCGCAGCATTCGCTATGGCCTCGGCGCGATCAAAGGCGTGGGCCAGTCGGTGGTGGAGATGCTGGTGCAGGAGCGCCAGGCGAACGGTTCGTTCCGCGATCTGGCGGACTTGTGCCGCCGCAGCGATCAGCGGGGTCTCAATCGACGCGTGCTGGAAGCTCTGATTCGCTCCGGTGCGGCCGACACGCTGGGAGCCAATCGCGCGACGCTCATGCATGCGTTGCCCGCCTCCATGCAGCTCGCGGACCAGACCATCCGCGCGCGTGTCGTCGGTCAGAACGACATGTTCGGCCTGATGGATTCGACGCCATCGGCGCCGGCAGTGGTTGCTTACGAAACGCTGCCGGACTGGAGCCGGCGCGTGCGACTGGACGGGGAGCGCGACACGCTCGGTCTGTATCTGACCGGCCATCCGTTCGAAGAATTCGAGGAAGAGGTCCGGCCCATCATCAGTGGCCGCATCGCGGACGTTACCGGCGACCGGCCGGTGGTCGTGAACGAAGGCTTCCGCTTCCAGGGCAAGCCGGTCACCGTCGCCGGCATGGTGTTCGATCTGGGCAAGCGCGGTAGCCGCATGATCATGACGCTGGACGATCGCAGCGGCCGGCTGGAAGCCTCGATGTTCGAGGACACCTACCAGCAATACCGCTCGCTGATCGCCAAGAGCGCCATCCTGGTGGTGGAGGGATCGATCCGCTTCGATGAGTTCATCGAGGGTTGGCGCCTGAGTGCGAAGCGCATCATCGATATCGACCAGGCACGCGAACAGCATGGCCGCAAGTTGATGGTGCGCTGGCCCAAGGACGGTGATCCGGGCTTCCTGAGAAAATTGGAACAGACACTGAGGCCGTTTCGCGGTGGCCGCTGCGTGGTCGGCGTTCGTTACTACAGTTCCACGGCACGGGCAGATCTGGTGCTGTCGGAGGAGTGGGCCGTGAAGCCGACACGCGAGCTCACCGAGCGCCTGACGCAGCTATGCGGGAACGACGGCGTGCGGCTGATTTATGCGCCGAAGGTGGAGTGACGGGCGGGAATAGGGTGACGGGTGACGAGCAAGAAAATGCTTGACGCAGCTGCGCCCGGGCTCAGCATATTGCCCGTCACCCGTCACCCGTCACCCGTCACCCGTCACCCGTCACCCTCAAACAGCTTCCCGATTCTCCCCGTACGCAGCAGCCACCGGACTTGCAACCACGGCCACATCATCCGGCACTTCGCCTGGCGGTTGCCTCGCGAATGAACAACGCATCGGAATGTGCGAGTCGCGGATAGTCCTTGCGCTGGATTGGGCGAGGCGAGATAGGCTTCGGCAGTGATGACGCGGTCGCCGG
>DASYEW010000064.1:0-23401 GCA_036498785.1 Steroidobacteraceae bacterium
GCTGGAAGCCTGGCCGCCGGTCGGCCTCAAGAAGACGGCCTGAGCCAAGCAGCAAAGATCAAAGAGATAAGGGTTTAAGCGATGCGTCACCAAAATTCCGGCAGACAACTCAGCCGCAACAGCTCGCACCGTGCGGCGCTGATGCGCAACATGGCCTCGGCGCTGCTGCGCTACGAGACCATCCGTACCACGGTGCCGAAGGCCAAGGAGCTGCGCCGCGTCGTCGAGCCGCTCATCACCCTGGGGAAGAGCGACAGCGATTCGAACCGTCGCCGCGCCTTTGCACAGCTGCGGGATGCCGAAGTGGTAGTGAAGCTGTTCGAAACCCTCGGCCCGCGTTTCAAGACACGCCCGGGCGGCTATACCCGCATTCTGCGCATGGACCCGCGCGCCGGTGACTCAGCGCCGATGGCCCTGATGCAGTTGCTCGACCAGCCTGAAGTGACCGAGGCGGAAGGCGACGACGCAACTGCGGCGAAGAAATCCGCCAAGCGCAAGGCTTCCGCCAAGACGGCTTCGCCGAAGAAGAAAGCGGTGAAGACGGCCGAGGAAAAGGCAGCGAAGAAGGTCAAGTCGGAGCAGAAGGCGGAGGTCAAGGCCAAGAAGGCGGAGACCAAGAGCCAGAAGAAGGCTGCCGCTCCAAAGAAGAAGGCGGCTGCCAAGAAGAAGTCGTCGAAGAAGTAATTCGACGCTTCCATGGATCGAAAAAAGCCGGGCCCGGTGCCCGGCTTTTTTATGCCTGGAGCCGCGGTGGCTTGCCAAGATCGCGCGGGCGGATCTTCCGCCGGGCTGTTACGCCGCAGTTGACCTGCTATCTGGCCTGCGTCTTGGGCCCTGGATCTACTGAGGCGCTTCCAGCCCCTTCGTGTACAGCACGCGGCCGTCGGGGGTGACCAGGACGGCGTCGATGCCGTCGAGACGGTTGTAGATCTCGATAGCGCGTTCGGCGCCGAGCACGAATGCAGTCTTCGACAGCCCGTCAGTGCGCGTAGCGGTGGGGCCGATAATCGTCGCGCTGCGAACCTTTCGCGCCGACTGGCCGGTATGCGGGTCGATGATGTGGTGATAGCGCACGCCGTCTTCGTCGAAGTAGCGCTCGTAGTCCCCGGAGGTGGACAACGCCGCATCCTCCAGCGGAATTCTGGCGATGACCTGGTCTTTGTGGTCCGGGTGGCGGATGCCGATGATCCAAGGCTTGCCGAACCGGTCGCCGATGATGCGGCTGTCACCGCCGGCGGTCACCAATGCATGCTGGAAACCTCGTGCCTGCAGGATTTTGATGCCCTGGTCCACGGCGTGTCCCTTGCCGATGCCGCCCAGATCGATGCGCACGCCGGGCTGCGAAAAACTCACCGTGCGGTTCTTCGCGTCCAGCAGGACGTGCCGATAGTTGATGCCCGGCAGGGCCTTTTCGATCTGCTGTTCGGTGGGATGCACGTGAGCACGAAAGTCATACATGTATCCGACGCTCGCGTACGTGATGTCGAAGGCACCCTCGGTGATCTTCGAATACTCCAGCGCCGTAGTGAGCAGGTCGAAGAGTTCTGCGCTGATCTTCACCGGGTGCTGGGCCGCCTGCGCGTTGACGATGGAGACCTCGCTGGTGGGCTTATAGGTGCTCATCGTCGTATCGATGCGACGCATCTCTGCGAACACCGCTTCGATGGCGGCATTGCCGTCCTCGGTCTTGTCTGCCCACAGCTCCACCACGATCCGCGTGCCCATGATTCCGTCTTCGACGCGATTGATCCATTCGGCGTGGGCGGCTGGCAACACCAGGCAGGCGAGCAGTAATGCCAGGGCGAACCTTGCGGCGACGAGCTTATGTTTCATGCCCGGCATGTTAGCGAGAGCCGCAGCCTGAGACAAAAAGGGGGGGTGAAAAAGCAAAGGCGGCCTGGTTGCCCGGACCGCCCCGTGGCGAGCGTCACTGCCGGTGGAATCCCGGCAGGATTGCATGCATCAGAACTTGAAGCGTGCCGTGACTCCATAAGTGCGAGGTGCGCCGAGAAACGCGTCGACGGTGCTGGTCGGCAACGGTGCAGAGGCCGAAGAGCCCTGCAGTGTGCCGTCGAATGCGACCTGCACGTAGTCCTCGTCGGTGAGGTTCTGTGCCCAGGCCTCGATCATCCAGCGTTCGTCGTCCGCACCGATCCCGATACGGGCGTTCACCAGCGTCATGGCGTCCTGCATCTTGCGCGGATCCAGGTTCGAGCCGGTGTTGTACTTGGAGGTGTACTTGGCGCCGAGGTTGGCGCGGAACAGCATCTTCCGTGCGAATGGCTGCTCGAAGGTACCCGACAGGCTGGCCGACCATTCAGGCGCGAACGACAGGCGATCGTCGTCGCGCTCGGGCCGGAAGAAGACCAGTGCCGAGCCGAATTCCTCGATCTTGGTATCGGCATAGGTGACGCCGCCCTGGATGCTCAGTTGTTCCAGCGGCGTGTACCACAGCATGTCCAGATCGACGCCTTTCGAGGTTACCTGCGGCAGGGACGTGACCACGAACTGGATACCGGTGAACGTATTGAGCTGGAAGTCGGTGTAGTCCTGATAGAACGCCGTTGCGTTCAGCAGCAGCGAGTTGTCCAGCCACTGGGTCTTGGCCCCGACTTCGTAGGAGTCCACCAACTCCTTGGCGAAGCTCGTATCGGTATCCGCCTGGATCGCCGCCGGGTTGGCCGGATTTGGCGCAAACCGGGAATCGCCGATGCGTTCGCGATCGAGGTTGAATCCTCCCGCCTTGTAACCGCGGGCGAACGACGCGTAGGCCATCACTTGGTCGGTGAAGCGGAACGCGAGTTTCGCCGTGCCAGTCCATTCGGATTCGTCCAGCGACTGCGAGGTGGGGAGGTTGTTGAAGATCGGATCCGCGTACGTCGCACAACCGATGCCGAAAATGGTGGCTGCGGATGCACTGTTCAC
Organism: Steroidobacteraceae bacterium; assembly: GCA_036498785.1. Classification (GTDB taxonomy): domain Bacteria; phylum Pseudomonadota; class Gammaproteobacteria; order Steroidobacterales; family Steroidobacteraceae; genus Steroidobacter. The sequence goes on from DASYEW010000064.1 coordinate 2,926, forward strand.
GAACGCCGGATTGCTGCGCAGGATGCTGCAACCCACGCCGCCGTGCTGGTTCGCATATTGCGTGTCGAGATCCTTGGACTCATCCGTGTAGCGCAGGCCGAGGGTGAGTTCCAGCCGGTCGGTAAATTTGATGCTGTTGTTGGTGAACAGCGCCCAGGTGGAGGAGTCCTGGGCGTACACATCCTGGGTGCCCAGGCCGCCCGGCCACGCGCTGGCGGGAAACAATGTGAGAGCTCCGCCAAGCAGCGCGTTGTAGTACGCACGAAACTGGGTGCCGTACAGCAGCTGATTGCGCGAGTCCAGATTCTCCTTGGCGTAGAACGCGCCTACCAGCCAGTTTACTTTGCCGCTCTCGCCGCTCAGTCGGACTTCTTCGCTCGCCTGCTTGAACTCGTTGGCGAAGTTGCCGTCAGGATTGCGGTACAGAATATCCACGGTGGTGAAGTCGGCATCCTGGCCGTTCACTGTGCTCCAGTCGCGCCACGCACTGACCGATGTCAGCGTTGCGCCGCCCAGGGAACTCAGGTCCCAGTTGATTTCCATCGACGCACCCTTGTCGATGACGGATTGTTCGGTGCTGCGATTCGAATGAGCGAGCCGGTCGAAGGGATCGGCGGGATTGGTTACCGAGCCAGGTTGCAGCAGGTTCAGCACGCCGATGACGGCGGCCGTGGGCGACAGCACCAACTGCGGTGCCGCACAGCAATTCTCATCGCGATCCGTGTAGTCGCCGACCAAGCGGATATCCAGCGAATCCGACGGTTTGAGCAGCAGTTGACCGCGTACGGTGTAGAACTTCCGGTCGCCATCTTCATCTTCGGTGCGCGGTCCCGAGCCACGATCGACGTCCAGAAAGCCGTCGCGATGACGTGCTGCGACGTAGAGCCTGCCAGCGAGCGCGTCTGCGAGCGGACCGGTGATCGATGCGGATCCTTCCAGGTCGCCATAGTTGCCGGCGGTGAGTTCGACGGTCGAGCCGAAATCGAACGACGGTTTCTTCGAAACGACGTTGATGACGCCGGCCGAAGTGTTCTTGCCGAACAGCGTGCCCTGCGGGCCCTTGAGTACCTCGATGCGGTCGAGCTCGCCGAGGTCGCCGAAGCTCACGCCATTGCGTGGCCGGTAGACACCGTCGATGACGACACCGACCGAGGATTCCAGGCCGGGATTGTCCCCGACCGTGCCGATGCCGCGGATGCGTGCCGTGGTGACGGACTCGTTGGAGGTGGAAGTGACCAGCAATCCCGGCGTCAGCAGGGTGAGATCCTTGATGTCCTTGACGCCGCTGTCCTGCAGCAGTTGCCCCGACACCGCGGTTACGACGATCGGCACATCCTGCAGGCTCTGCTCGCGCTTTTGAGCCGTGACGATGATGTTTTCAATGGTGCGTGTCACATCGGTAGTCGCCGATTGCTGCGAGAATGCCGGCGATGCGGTGCAAGCCAGAGCCATGAATACAGCCCGGCGTAACGAACAGCTGCGATGAATCATCGGACCCCCCTTGTGAGCCGGACAACCGGTCACCTAGCGAACGTTTTTTGGCACGATCTGAAGAAACCCCTTGCCGTGGGCACTCCCGTGGCAGATACGCTCTTTTCTATGACGCTCTTTTATATCGCGTAGCGTGCAGGTTACGAGCTTTATCCCGGTATAAAAAGTGTTTTTTGTTGGAAAACAACGGATGCAGACGGCCGCCAAATGAGGTGAAATACCTATTCGCCGGGCGCCTTGTGCTTGTGTTGCAGGTGCCTGCGTATATTGTTTCGGCACGCAGTACTGTTCACACAGTACCGTTTCGGTATGCAGTAGCTTTGAGCACGCAGTGGCGCAGCCCGACATGAGTCGGTTGGATCGTTGCAGCATGCGTGCGATCGGTCAGTAACCAGCAGGACCTGAATTTAAGTGGATCAATTCGATGTAGTGGTGGTGGGCAGCGGTCCGGCGGGCGAAGGTGCGGCGATGATGGCGTCGAAAAGCCATCGCACCGTTGCAGTGGTGGAGCGCTATTTCGAGGTGGGCGGCGGCTGTACACACTGGGGCACGATTCCCAGCAAGGCGCTGCGTCATGCCGTGAAGATATTGCACGACGTGCGGCGCAATCCGTTGCTGCGGGAGTTTCATGCCGCGTCCCAGCTGACGTATCCGCAATTGCTGGCTTCCGCCAACAAAGTGATCGAGTCCCAAGTAGGCAGCCGGCGGCGCTTCTACGAGCGTAATCGCGTGCCGATCTATTCGGGCGAGGCGCATTTCGTCGATCCGCACACGCTGGAAATACAGCCGGCGATCGGCAAGTCGCAGCGCATCAGCGGCAAGCACATCGTCGTTGCCGCCGGTTCGCGTCCGTACCATCCGCCAGAAGTGGACTTCACCCACGAGCACGTTCGCGACAGCGATTCGATCCTGCGCTACGGGGCGCATCCGTTTTCCGTCACGATCTACGGTGCCGGGGTCATCGGCTGCGAATACGCCTCCATCTTCATCAACCTCGGCGCCAAGGTGACGCTGGTCAATACCCAGGACCGGTTGTTGTCATTCCTTGATGACGAGATCGCGGAGGCGTTGTCGTATCACATGCGCGAGCAGGGTTGCGTCATCCGGCACAACGAAGCGTTCCAGGCCCTGGAAGCGCGCGAACGGGACGTGGTGCTGCACCTGCAGTCGGGTCGCAAGATCAAATCGGATCTGTTGTTGTGGGCGAACGGCCGCACCGGCAATTCCGACCAGCTGCAGCTTGCCAACGCCGGGCTTGAAAGCAATTCTCGCGGCCAGATTGCGGTGAACGGTCACTACCAGACCGCCGTCGAGCACATCTACGCGGTGGGCGACCTGACCGGACCGCCGGCGCTGGCGAGCGCCGCTTACGTGCAAGGCTCGCATGCCGTGCAGCACATGCTGACACCGGACATCGCCCCGCATCGCACCGACCTGATTCCGAGCGGCATCTACACCATCCCGGAAATCTCCTCGATCGGCAAAACCGAACGGCAGCTGCAGGAGGCGAAGGTCCCTTACGAAGTGGGTCATTGCGCCTTCAAGAACCTGGCCCGCGCGCAGATGACAGACGAGCGCGTCGGCATGCTCAAGATCATCTTCCATGCCGAGTCCCACCAGGTGCTGGGCGTGCATTGCTTCGGCGATGGCGCATCGGAGATCGTGCACATTGGCCAGACCGTCATGGCGAGCCGCGACATCAACGACATCCGCTACTTCACCACGGCAACATTCAATTACCCGACCATGGCTGAGGCATACCGGGTGGCAGCTTACAACGGGATCAACAGGCTGACGTGAGCGGGGTTGACTGTTGCCGGTCGACGGTCGACAGTCCGCTCAACTCGAAGACCACGTTCTCGACGGCCAGCCGTCAACCCTCAAGCGCCCACTGCACTATCGAAGGAGTCCTCCGTCATGAGCGTCCTGAAAGAATTTCGCGAGTTTGCGGTCAAAGGTAACGTCGTCGATATGGCCGTCGGTATCATCATCGGCGCGGCCTTCGGCAAGATCGTCAGCTCGCTGGTCAGCGATGTCGTGACGCCGCCGCTGGGTTACCTGATCGGCGGTGTCGATTTCACCAAGCTGGCCTACACCTTGCCCGCCATCATGGAAGGCCATGACGCGGTCACCATCCGCTACGGCATATTCCTGCAGTCACTGTTCGATTTCGTCATCGTCGCCTTCGCGATCTTCCTGCTGGTCAAGCTGATCAACGGCATACGTCGCAAGGCAGAAGCCGAGCCCGCTGCGCCCGCCGCCCCGCCGCGCCAGGAAGTGCTGCTGGAAGAGATCAGGGATCTGTTGAAGCAACAGCGGTAGCTATTGCGGCCAGCCGGCAAGGTGGTCAACCGGTAAGGGGGCCAGATAAAAGAGGTCGGACTTACGTTCTGGCCGACTTACCCGTGGCCGGTTGGCCGGTTCGCCTCTTTTTCCGCCCTTCGTGTCAGATTCTCCGGCTCGCCAGTCGTGCACACGACGTCGTCCTCGATGCGGATTCCGCCGTAAGGGCGGAACCGGTCCACCTGCTGCCAGTTGATGTGTGCTGCGTGGGCCGACTGACGTGCTGCATCCAGCAGCGCGTCGATGAAATACAGTCCCGGTTCGATAGTGACGACGAAGCCCGGTTCGAGCGTTCGGGTCAGCCGCAGATACGGATGACCGGCCGGCCGTGCCTTGCGCTTGCCATCCGGGCTGATGGAGAAGCCCGATACATCGTGTACCTGCAATCCAAGCAGGTGGCCCACACCATGGGGGAAGAATATGCCGGACAGCCCGGAGGCGACTGCAGCGTCGGCGTTGAGCGCAATTACTCCGCTGTCGCGTAACAGCTCTGCAATATATCGATGGGCATTGAGGTGGATATCGGCGTAGTCGACGCCGGCACGCACTTCTGCGCATAACTTCTGTTGCAGCCGGTGCATGCCTTCAATGAGCGATTCGAACTCGTCATGCGCGTGCGAATAGGTGCGAGTGATATCGCACGCATAGCCGGCAAACTGCGCACCGGCATCAATCAGGAATGAACGCAGCTGCGCAGGCGGCGTGCTTTCCTGGTGCTGATAGTGCAATACCGCAGCATTCGTATTGAGTGCCACGATGTTGGAGTACGGCAATGCCGTTTCCGTGTGGCCAGTAGCCGCTATGTAGGCCATGTGGATGCCGTATTCCGACGCGCCGGCACGGAAAGCGGCTTCCGCGGCTTTGTGGCCGCGTGCACCGCGCTCGGAGGCCAGTCGCAGGCATTGCAGCTCGTACGGAGTCTTGATTGCCCGGGTGTAGTGCAGGCGCTCGATCAGTTCGGGTGGGTTCGTCGCCTCGAATCCCCAATCCGTGAATTCCGTTGGCAGCTCGCCGATGACCGCGCAGCGGGGCAATTGCGCCACATACGCCTTGGCCTGCGCCGGTTCGCGAATCACCTCGATGGCAAAGTGCCGGGTCCAGTAGCCATCGGGTAACGCCGGCGGTTTATGCCAATAGTCGTTCGGCTGCAGGAACACCAGGCGCGGTTGCCGGCCTGGCTCATAGGCAATCCAGCACTCCGCGGCATCCAGCAACGGCACCCAGGCTTTGAAGTGCGGGTTGACCTTGAAGGGATAGGGGTTGTCGTCCAGGAACTGCATCGGCGGCCGGCCGGCGTAGATCGCCAGCGAGTCGAAGCCGCTATCGCCAAGCGCCGCATCGATGCGTGCGCGCAGCACACTCAGGTGACTATCGTAGAGGGACGCCAGGGTGGACATAGCGAGCGACCAGCGATGGTGATTGTCGGAAATCGGTGACGCAGTGTATGGCCGGGCTGCGAGTGCAGGGTAGTCGGATATTGCATGCGGACAGACCGCGTGTACGACAACGACATGCAGTGACTGTTCGTCGTGACCTGCCGCCGCGGTTTGCGATGGTCAATTGTCAATGTTTCGTCAACAAGTCGTCGTGCGCACCGCAACGCGCCGAGGCTGTAATTTCCAGTGTTTCGCGTCTGTCTTCGACGCGCGACGTGGGCCGATAGCGGTTTCAAACGTCATGGAAACACTCTAGAATCCTGCGCTGCATCGTTCGGAAGAAGGATCTTCCCGACTTGCTGCTTCGGTCTTCCGTTTGAACATTTTCGTAAACATTTCTGGGATGAGGATCACATGAACACAAAAATGATTATCGCTGCTCTCGCGCTGTCGCTCTCGCTGGCCGCTTGCGCCAAGAAAGACGCCACCGAAGCTGCCCAGGACGCTGCTGCAACGGCAGGCGAAGCTGCGAAAGACGCAGGCGCTGCTGCTGGTGACGCTGCACAGGCTGCTGGCGACGCTGCTGCCAACGCTGCGACCGAAGCCGGCGCTGCCGCTTCTGACGCCGCTGCTGGTGCTGCCACCGCCGCTGGCGATGCCGCTGCTGCCGCTGGCGATGCCGCCAAGGCTGCTGGCGACGCTGCTAAGGACGCCGCCAAGCCAGCGAACTGATCGACGCTGTCGGGATCACCGGGCGGCATGCCGCCCGGTGATCCGCTCGCGTTGGTTCGTAAGCTTGCCTAGATTCCTATCTCGCTCACTTCAAAAACAGGCGGCGGCACCGCAAGAGCCGAAACCCAGTGCCAGTCAGCATTCGCGATGCCCAACACTCCGATCCGGACCGCGCCTGGATCCAGAGCCAGTATTCCGAGTATCTAGACGACCTGTCGCGCCTCAGCATGAACACGGGCATGTTCCCTGCGGCTGGGGAATTCGGCGAACGCGCTCCCGAGCTGATGGCCCGCTGGTTCGCCGACGACAGCTCGCATCCGCTGGTCATCCTCAAGAATGACAAGCCCATCGGGTTCGCGCTGGTCAGCCGGCCACCGCGCAACCAGCGCGATAACATCGATTTCCGCATGGCCGAATTCTTCGTCACTGCCAAGGCGCGACGCCTGGGTGTCGGTCGCGATGCGGCACAGTTGATCTTCAACCGCTTCGCCGGTGCGTGGGAAGTCACCGAGTTCCTCTACAACAAGCCGGCAGTCACTTTCTGGCGCTCCGTCGTCGCCCAGTACACCGGTGGGCGCTTCAAGGAAGCGGTCACTCACGGCGAAGTTCGCCAGGTCTTCAATTCCAAGAACGCGCCGGCGCGCAGGTAGCGGTTCGGAACCGGAATTTCTCTCGCTGAGGCGCAGAGTGCGCAGAGGTGGGAATACTTCTGTCTGAAGAACTGATTTGCTGTCGGCGCTGCGTGCTTCGCGTCTCTGCGAGAGAAAGTCTTCAGGCCTTTCGACCAGCGCTTACGCGCGCTTGCGTACCTGGCGCTGCCGCGATTTTTCCAGGACGGGAGCGAGGAATTTGCCGGTGTAGGAACGCGGATTTGCCGCGATGTCCTCCGGCGTGCCGACGCCTACGATGGTGCCGCCGCCATCGCCACCTTCGGGGCCAAGGTCGACGATCCAGTCGGCCGTTTTGATCACGTCCAGGTTGTGTTCGATCACGACGATGGTGTTGCCTTCATCCCGCAGGCGCTGCAGTACGCCGAGCAGTTGCTCGATGTCGAAGAAGTGCAGGCCGGTGGTCGGCTCGTCGAGGATGTACAGCGTGCGTCCGGTGGAACGTTTCGACAATTCCTTTGCCAGCTTCACGCGCTGCGCTTCGCCGCCGGAAAGCGTGGTCGCATTCTGGCCCAGGCGCAGATACGACAGGCCGACGTCCATCAGCGTCTGCAGTTTCGGTGCGATCAGTGCTGAATGGCGGAAAAATTCCAGCGCATCCTCGACCGTCATATCCAGCAGCTCGCTGATGTTCTTGCCCTTGTAGCGCACCTCGAGCGTTTCGCGGTTATAGCGCTTGCCTTTGCAGACATCGCACGGCACGTAGACGTCGGGCAGGAAATGCATCTCCACCTTGATGACGCCATCGCCCTGGCACGCTTCGCAGCGTCCGCCCTTGACGTTGAAGCTGAAACGCCCCGGTTCATAGCCGCGCGTACGGGCTTCGGGCACGGCTGCGAATATTTCGCGGATCGGCGTGAACAGGCCGGTGTAGGTCGCCGGATTCGAGCGCGGTGTACGGCCGATCGGGCTTTGATCGATGTCGATCACGCGATCGATCTGGTCCAGGCCCTCGACGCCGTCGCTGGGCGCTGGATCGGTGGAGGCATCGTTCAGCGCGCGGGCGACGAAGAGATACAGCGTGTCGTTCACCAGCGTCGACTTGCCCGAACCGGATACGCCGGTCACGCAGGTCATGACTCCCAGCGGTATGTCGACAGTGACGCCATGCAGATTGTTGCCGCGCGCATTCACGATGCGCAGGAAACGATCGTCCTGCCGCGGCGTGCGCATGGCTGGTACCGGAATCTCACGCGCACCCGAGAGGTACTGGCCGGTGATCGACTTGGGATTGGCGCAGATCTCCGCCGGCGTTCCCTGCGCGATGATTTCGCCGCCGTGCACGCCGGCACCGGGACCCAGATCCACGACGTGATCGGCATGGCGAATCGCATCCTCGTCGTGCTCCACGACGATGACGGTGTTGCCCAGGTCGCGCAGGCGATTCAGCGTCACCAGCAGGCGTTCGTTGTCGCGCTGGTGCAGCCCGATCGAGGGTTCATCGAGGATATACATCACGCCGACCAGCCCGGAACCGATCTGGCTGGCGAGCCGGATGCGCTGAGCCTCGCCGCCGGAGAGCGTCTCGGCGCTGCGATCCAGCGTCAGGTAGTCCAGGCCGACGTCGCACAGGAAGCGCAGGCGCTCGCCGATTTCCTTGACGATCTTGGTTGCGATTTCCCCGCGCCAGCCCTCCAGCCGCAGTTCCTGGCTGAAGCGCATGGCATCGCCCACCGCCAGTCGGGTCAGTTCGGGCAAGGTCCGCTCGGCAATGAAAACGTTCCGCGCAGCGCGATTCAGGCGCGTTCCTTCGCAATCCGGACAGGGCTGGTTGCTCAGGTACTTCGCCAGTTCCTCGCGCACCACCAGCGACTCGGTTTCCCGATAGCGCCGCTGCAGGTTGGGAATCACGCCTTCCCACTTGTGGGAGCGGCGGGTGCTACCGCCTTTGGCGTCGACATAGCGGAATTCGATCTTGTCTTCGCCGCTGCCGTACAGGATGACCTTCTGGTGCTTCGCTGACAGCTCTTCCCACGGCGTCTCGATATCGAACTTGTACTGCTTGGCGAGCGACTGAATGAGCTGGAAGTAATAAGCATTGCGCCGATCCCAGCCGCGGATGGCGCCTCCGGCCAAGGACAAGTGCGTGTGGTGCACGACGCGCGCCGGATCGAAGAACTGCTGTACGCCCAGGCCGGAGCAGGTGGGGCAGGCGCCCGCCGGGTTGTTGAACGAAAACAGCCGCGGTTCGAGCTCCGCAATGCTGTAGCCGCAGATCGCGCAGGCGAAGCGGTCCGAGAACACCAGTTCCTCGCGCTTGGGCTCGTCCATGAAGGCGATCCGTGCGGTCCCTTCGGACAGGCGCAGCGCAGTCTCGAACGATTCCGCCAGGCGCTGGCCGATGTCGGCGCGGACCTTGAAGCGATCCACGACCGCTTCGATGGTGTGCTTCTTCTTGGAGTCCAGCTTGGGAGGCTGATCCAGTTCCACCACCTTGCCATCCACGCGTGCACGCACGAAGCCTTGGCTGCGCAATGCCTCGATGACCTGCAGGTGTTCTCCCTTGCGGGCATCGATCATCGGTGCGAGCAGCAGCAAGGCTGTGCTTTCGGGCAGCTGCAGCACCTGATCGACCATCTGGCTCACCGTCTGGGCGGCCAGATCCACGCCATGATCCGGGCAGCGCGGGGTGCCCACGCGCGCAAACAGCAGGCGCAGGTGATCGTAGATCTCGGTAACGGTGCCGACCGTGGAGCGCGGATTATGCGAGGTCGATTTCTGTTCGATGGCGATCGCCGGCGACAGGCCGTCGATGCTGTCCACGTCCGGCTTTTCCATCATCGACAGGAACTGTCGGGCGTACGCGGACAGTGATTCGACGTAACGTCGCTGTCCCTCCGCGTAGATGGTGTCGAACGCGAGCGAGGACTTTCCCGACCCCGACAGACCGGTGAACACGATCAGCCGGTCGCGGGGCAGCTCCAGGTCGACATTACGCAGATTGTGGGTCCGCGCGCCGCGAATGAGGATGGAAGAAAGGGGCATGGTGCGAGCTGTTTTCGGGTCGGATCGGCCACTATAGGGTGCAGGAGGAGGTGGGGGCAAAGGTGGGGGATGGAAGGCCTGTAATGTTGCTGTCCACACCCCGCCGCGCCGTCTACAATCGCGCCCTTTACCGGGATTAGGGGTTCGTCATGGCGCGCGGCATCAACAAAGTCATCCTGGTCGGCAATCTGGGGGCGGATCCTGAGACCCGCTACATGCCCAGCGGCAAGGCAGTGACCAATATCCGGATCGCGACCAGCGAGTCCTGGAAGGACAAGCAATCCGGCGACATGCAGGAGCGCACCGAGTGGCACGGGATCGTGCTGTTCGACAAGCTCGGCGAGATCGCGGCGGAATACCTGCGCAAGGGCTCGCAGGTCTATATCGAGGGCAGCTTGCGCACCCGCAAGTGGCAGGACAAGGAAGGTAAGGATCGCTACACGACGGAAATCGTCGCCCGCGACATGCAGATGCTGGGCGGTCGTGGTGGTGCCGGTGGTGGCGCTGGGGCAGGCGGCGGGGGTGGAGAACCCCGGTCGGCACCTTCCCGTCAGGCGCCCGTCGAAGATCGTGGCCCGCCGAACGACGGCCCGGAAGGTGAGTTCGACGACGATATCCCGTTCTGAGGCAGCCCCAGGCTGCCTGAGCTCGGTTCCGGCCCGCAGCTCTTTATGTTTCACCGCCCCGGGGCTTCGGCCCTGGGCCGTTCTCTCAGCCCAGCGGCAGGTGGTGCGGTCGCACCATGAGATTCCAGTCCTGGTGCTCCTCCAGTAGTAACGCGATCGCGTTTTCGATCACTTTCCTGAGCGACGTCGCATCGCCCGAGGCCCGCGATTCGTCCAGCCCGGCCTGGATGCCGGCGATCGCACCCTGCAGTTCCCTCGCCAGTCGCTCCGATGTCGTGCCCAGGCGATGAGCTTCCGACTGCGCCAGAGCGCCATGCAGCGAAGCGCCCAGGGCCGGAAAGAAAGTGGTGATGACCGAGAGCCAGATCGTGTGCACGACCAGGTGCAGTGTGGCGCCCAGCGCGGTCAGTCCGAACAGCCAGGCGTTGATCCTGTGAACCCGATGCATGAGCGCATGCTGCTTCGACGCTTGGCAAAGGTGGTAGTGCTGCTGGTGGGCGAGGATGCTCATGGTCCAGCCCGCGTAGCCGGCGATGAATGCCGGTTGCGCCCAGGCGTTTGCAAGCAGTCCGCGCGCCATGGATTCGTTGCGCAGGCATAGCGCACCGATGTCGTCGGCGGCGCGGACGTGACTGCCGGGATTGAAGACGCGCAGATACCAGTTCGGTTCTGTCGATTCGCGTTCCCAGTCGAGCAAGGGAGCGAGCATCGGCAGATACCACGCGAGCTCGGCCGTCGTTCGCGCACGCAACCATTGTCCCTGCCAGTCGCCGCGATGGCCGCGCCAGTAGATGGCCGCTACGGATGAGATGACGAGTACCTCGGCGATCGCCCACAGGCCTGCGTACGAGTGCAGTGGATGCAATCCGCTATCCCAGCCCAGAGCCAGCGGCAGGACTGCACATAGCACGGCCACGGCGCTGAGCAGGTAGATCGTCCAGAAGCCGCTGCGATAGCGATTCCCGAAGTGCAGCGCGCGCCGATCGAATAGCCGGTGGTCGGCATGAATTGCCTGGATGAGCGGGGTGAGCACCGCCGGCGGTGTCGGTGCCGGCGGTGGCGGCGGCGGCGGCGATTGCACATGCGCTCCGATGAGCAGCACGCGTTGAATGACCTGATGCAGTGGCACGATCAGCCTGCGACGATTTCGTAGGTCGAGGCGAAGATCGATCGCGCAACGATTCCCAGGCTGCCGTCGCCGTAGTCGACGAGCCAATCCCCCGCATTGCCGTGCAGCTTCGATACTCCGTCGGCGAGTAGTACTTCAAATGGTTCGTCCATGCACAGGGCGATAACCCGTATGGGAAGACTCGCGTACTGGCCCGATGCGCCGGCCATCGTCGGTGCAACCGGACGGTACTTCTCCGGAAATCGCGCGTGCGATACCCGCCAGTGGTCGCCTTCCGGGCCGGTCATGATCGCGTCGCCCGGTTGCACGTGGACGACGCCCTCGCGCGTTTTCACCGTGCACGCGCTGTCGGCGAATTGCACCTGCACATTGCGAATCTTTTTGCGTGCGAGCACGCGGCGCGGGTCCTGGCTGATGGCGTCCGAATAACCTGCGGACTCCCGTGAACGAAACATCGGCGGCCCCGCGCTCACTGGTCGTTCCGTACCTGCTGGATTCGATTGCGCCAGCGTCGCGTCTCGTTCAGCACACGCACGGAAGCGGGCAGGGCATCGACGAGGATTGCGGCTTCCTGCAACAGCGCAGCGTGTTGTTGCGGATCTGTCAGCGCTTGAGCGTCGACGATGGGAATGACGCGCCGTTCTTCGATGAAACTCAGCAGGTCGTCCCACGCATCCTCATCGAGTGTGGCGGCGGGCAGTATCTCGGCGGTAGCCTGACTCATCCGGAATGAACCTCTTGAGTCTCAGCCTTGGTGTCGAACTGCGTCAGCGCTTCATGGGGATGGCGCTGTCGGCAGGACGATCTTCGTTCTCAATCGATCATAGTCCCCGGCAACGAATACAAGCAATCGCGGTGGGCGGCGAGTCGATCCGGGGCCCCCGTGCGCTGTCACGGATGGGCGCCGACCTGCCCGAACGTGCCGGACCGGGCCATGGGGAGTGTCCCTCTGTGAACCTACAACTCTTTGTTTTTACTGCCTTGAGTACGAATTTTAACGGCAACGGTGGCCGCTAAAATTCTACCGGGCTGGCTAGGGTTGGTGCCTCCGTTTCAAGTATCCTACCGACCCCGCTTGCAGCGCTCTGTCCATGCCTCTGCTTCACATCCGTACCTACGGCTGCCAGATGAACGAATACGACTCCGCCAAGATGGTGGACGTACTACGTGAGTCCGGCGGTTATGAGCTGACCGACGATCCGGCCCAGGCCGATCTGCTGCTGCTCAACACCTGCTCGATTCGCGAGAAGGCGCAGGAGAAGGTGTTCTCGCAGCTCGGCGGCTGGCGCCAGCTCAAGCAGGCCAAGCCGGGACTGATCATCGGCGTCGGCGGCTGCGTTGCCAGCCAGGAAGGCACGGGTATCACCCGGCGTGCGCCCTTTGTGGACCTGGTGTTCGGCCCGCAAACGCTGCATCGCCTGCCGCAGATGATCAGCGAGCTGCGTGCCACCGGTCGTTCCGTGGTGGATACCAGTTTCCCTGAAATCGAAAAATTCGATCGCCTGCCGGCGCCGCGTGCCGAGGGCGCGACCGCCTTCGTGTCCATCATGGAAGGCTGCAGCAAGTACTGCTCGTTCTGCGTCGTGCCGTACACGCGCGGCGAAGAAGTCAGCCGGCCGTTCGATTCCGTCATGACGGAGATTCGCGAGCTTGAGCGGCAGGGTGTGCGTGAGGTGAACCTGCTCGGCCAGAACGTGAATGCTTACAACGGCCCGATGGACGACGGCACGCTGTGCGATCTGGCCACACTGATCTACTGCGTTGCCGAGCTCGATGGCATCGAACGCATCCGCTTCACGACGTCGCATCCGCTGGAATTCAAGGACTCGCTGATCGAGGCCTATCGCGACGTGCCCAAGCTGGCCAACTACCTGCACCTGCCGGTGCAGTCCGGATCTGACCGGATTCTTGCGGCGATGAAGCGCGGTTACACGGCGCTGGAGTTCAAGCAGAAGATCCGCAGGCTGCGCGAAGTGCGACCCGGCATCAGTGTGTCGTCGGACTTCATCGTCGGCTTCCCCGGCGAAACGCAGCGCGATTTCGAGGCCACGCTCAAGTTGATCGCGGACGTGGGATTCGATCAGTCCTTCAGCTTTATCTACAGCCGTCGTCCCGGTACGCCGGCTGCGGCGTTGCCGGACGACGTCACCCACGATGAAAAGCAACAGCGCCTGACTCAGTTGCAGGAACTGGTGAACGGCCAGTCGAAGGCGATCAGCGACAGCATGGTCGGAAGCACGCAGCGCGTACTGGTCGAGCGTCCGTCGCGGCGCGAAGGCGGTCAGCTCGCCGGTCGCACCGAAAACATGCGTTGGGTGAACTTCGACGGTCCTGCCACGTTGATCGGCAACTTTGCCGAAGTGCTGGTCACCGAGTCGCTGCGCAACTGCTTGCGCGGCCGGCTCCTGTCGGATCGACAAACGTTTCCCGCAGAGCACGCCAGCTACGAACCGGCGCTCGGATGAGCCCGGAGTCCCCAGTACCCGAAAGTCCCCAGTAGTGGTCCCGTCGTGAGCCTCAGTGAATCCCAGTAGTGAGTCCCAGTGAATATAGAGCGTGACCTTGCCCGCCCCGGCGCATCCTGCGCGAGCCTCCGGGAACATTCGTGAGTAGTTCGTTAGCGACACTGGATCTGCCGTTCGGTCCGGTCGACAACACGCGCCTGGCCAATTTCGTAGGTCCGATGGATGAAAACCTGCGCCATGTCGAGCAGCGCCTCGGCGTGCAGGTGCGGCGTCGCGGCGCGCAAGTGGAAGTATCGGGGCCGGAAGCCGCGGCGCTGGCTGCAGAGCGTGTGTTGCGCGATCTGTTCGATTTGTCGGCGCGTGAATCGCTGACACCGGATCGAGTGCATCTGGCGCTGCAGGAAGTTGGCATGGAGGCGGCGTCGGCGCCCGGACCAGCCGTCGCCCGCGTGCCCGATGAGGTTCCGATCAACACTCAACGCGGCGGTATCCGCGGACGTGGGCCCAATCAGCGCCAATACCTGCAGAACATCCGCAACAACGACCTGACCTTCGGCATCGGCCCGGCAGGAACCGGCAAGACCTTTCTCGCGGTCGCATGCGCCGTGGATGCATTGCAGAGCGACCGGGTGCGACGCATCGTACTGGTGCGCCCGGCAGTGGAGGCGGGCGAACGGTTGGGCTTCCTGCCCGGCGACCTCGCGCAGAAAGTCGATCCCTACCTGCGGCCGATGTATGACGCGCTGTACGACATGATGGGCTTCGATCGCGTGGCCCGCGCCATCGAACGGCAGATCATCGAAATCGCACCGCTGGCTTTCATGCGCGGCCGCTCGCTCAACGATTCCTTCATCATCCTGGACGAAGCGCAGAACACCTCGGTCGAACAGATGAAGATGTTCCTGACGCGGTTGGGCTTCGGTTCCAAGGCGGTCGTGACCGGCGACATCACGCAGACCGATCTGCCGCGACACCAATTGTCTGGCCTCCGCAGTGCCATCCAGATATTGCCGGGCGTCAGCGGCGTGGCATTCACGCACTTCACGTCCAAGGATGTGGTCCGGCATCCACTCGTGCAACGCATCGTGGAGGCGTACGAGTCCAGGCAGCCCAATGAGACGACTCAGAATGCGTCGAATCAGGCCGAGGATCGCAGGACTTGAAGTTGAACGTGACCGTGCAATTTGCCAATCGACGCCTCGGCGTCCCGCACGTCCGCAGCCTGACCAAATGGGCTGTCGCGGCGGCTGAGCAACGATCCAAAGGTCATGCCACGGCCGAGCTCACCATACGCGTTGTCGGCGCGGCGGAAAGTCGCCGCCTCAACCGCACCTGGCGCGGCAAAGACAAGCCAACCAACGTGCTGTCTTTTCCCGGGGAGGCGAGCAGTGCGCAAGCACGTGCTGCGGCCAACCGCCAATCGCCAACCACCAGCAGTTTCCTCCTGGGCGACCTCGCAATCTGCGCTCCCGTCGTCGCCCGCGAAGCCCGCGAACAGGGCAAGCCCGCCACCGCTCACTGGGCCCATATGGTGGTCCACGGTGTGTTACATCTTTTGGGGTACGATCACGAGAACGATCGCGACGCCGAATTGATGGAAGCGCGCGAACGCAAATTATTGGAGCGTTTCGGATACCCGGATCCCTATGCCTGAGGAACAAGGTTCGACAGGTCGCTGGCTGCGGCGCATCACTGACACCTTCAGCGGCGAGCCGCGCGATACGGAGGAGCTGACGCAGGTGCTGTCGAGCGCACGACAGCGCGGCATCATCAGCCCCGACGCCTTCGATATGCTCGAGGGCGTGCTGCAGGTCGTGGAGATGCAAGTGCGCGACATCATGGTGTCTCGCTCGCAGATGGTGGTCGTCAATCGCGACGACTCGCCCGAGGAAATCCTGCCCACCGTGATCGAGTCCGGACACTCGCGCTATCCGGTCATCGGCGATGACCGCGACCAGATCGTCGGCATCCTGCTGGCCAAGGACCTGCTGCGCTACTTCTCCTCCGGTGGCAACGGCGACAAGGAGAGCTTCGACATCAAGGAATGCCTGCGCCCCGCGGCCTTCATCCCGGAGAGCAAGCGGCTCAGCGTGCTACTCAAGGAATTCCGCGCCAGCCAGCATCACATGGCCATCGTCGTGGACGAATACGGCGGTGTGTCGGGCCTGGTGACCATCGAGGACGTGCTCGAACAGATCGTCGGGGACATCGGCGACGAATACGACGTCGAGGACGACCTGGACATCCGCAAGGAGGCCGAGCGCCAGTTCACCGTGAAGGGCCAGACGCGCATCGACGAATTCAACGGCTACTTCGGCACCGACTTCAGCGACGAGGAGTTCGACACCATCGGCGGACTCATCATCAATCACCTCAGCCGCCTGCCTCGCCGCGGCGAAGTCTTCACGCTCGGCGACCTGGAGTTCAAGGTGCTGCGCGCCGACCGCCGCCGCCTGGATACGCTGCGGGTGGTGACGGTGCGGGATATAGTGCCGAGAGAGGAGTGACGGGTGACGAGTGACGGGTGACGTGCAGGAAACGATGGGCGCACCGCATTGCCACGGTCCTGCTCGTCACCCCTCACCCGTCACTCGTCACCAAGTGCCCCTCACCGTGAATCGATTCTTCTCCTCCCCCCTTGCCCTCTGGCTGAGCTTCCCCATCGGGGCCGCGCTGTCGTTGGCGTTTGCACCGTTCGAATGGTGGCCGCTGGCGGTGTTGTGCCCGGCGTACCTTTTCTATGCCTGGCAGGATGCGACGCCGCGGCGTGCGGGGAGGTTCGGGTTTCTGTTCACTGCCGGCCTGTTCCTGGCGGGCACTTACTGGCTGTATCACACCATTCACGAAGTCGGCCATGCGCCGATATGGATCGCGGTGTTTCTGATGTTCGGCATGGTCGCGATCATCGGCGGCTATTGCTGGCTGGTGGGTTATGCGATTGCGCGCTGGCTGCCTCGCAAGGGATTGTTCGGATGGCTGTTGGTCATGCCGGCCGCGTGGACATTGCTCGAATGGTTTCGCGGCTGGTTTCTCAGCGGGTTTCCGTGGTTCGCGTTCGGGTACTCGCAGACGGACTCGCCGCTGGCAGGGTTCGCGCCGCTTGGCGGCGTATATACGATCAGTCTGTTGGTCGCGATGTCTGCCGGTGCGCTGGTTGCGCTGATTTCGGGTAAGACGCGAGAGCGTATCGTCGCGGCGCTGCTGGTCGTTGTCATCTGGGGTAGCGGGGCGGCCCTATGGCATCACGCCTGGACGCAACCGGTTGGACGGCCGATCACTGCCGCGATCGTGCAGGGCGCGGTGCCGCAGGACGAGAAATGGAGCGTCGAGTATCGCGATGCGACGCTGCAGCTCTATCGCGATCTGTCGATGCCGCAACTGGGCAAGGACATCATCCTGTGGCCCGAGTCGGCGCTGCCGGATTTTCCCGAACAGTTGCGCGATTTTCTGTCGCAGCTGTGGACCGCGGCCCGTGCCCGCCATACCACCCTGATCACGGGACTGCTGCACTTCGGTAAAGACGAGGACGATTTGCGCAACGGGCTGCTGGCGCTGGATGAGGACCTGCAGTGGTACGACAAGCGCCGTCTCGTGCCATTCGGTGAAACCTTTCCGGTGCCCGCGTTTGTGCGCGAGTGGATGCGGTTGCAGACGTTGCCATACACCGACCTCACGCCCGGCGACCGGCATCAGCCTGCGTTGAAAGCGGCCGGCCAGAAGATCGGTGCGACGATTTGTTACGAAGATGCCTACGGTGCCGAGCAGCTGGAGGTCCTGAAGGAGGCGACGCTGCTGGTGAATGTGACCAACGATGCCTGGTTCGGCGATACGACGGCGGCACATCAGCACCTGCAGATAAGTCGCATGCGTGTCATGGAGGCCGGCCGACCGTTGCTGCGCGCAGCCAACGACGGCATTTCGGCGATCATCAATGTCCGGGGAGACGTGGAGAAGACGCTGCCACGTTTCAAACCCGCAGTACTCACCGGAGTAGTCCAGCCGCATACAGGCCTGACGCCGTATGCTCACGTCGGCAATTGGCCCCTGGTGCTGTTCTGCAGTTGTGTGTTGGTCATCGGTTGGTGGCCGGTGCTACGGGAAGTCAGGCTGGGAAGATTCCGCGTTAAGTAATTGTCGCCTGCGTCGGTAGAATTCGTCTGTAATCGCGCCGCGCTTATGATGATGCTTCGTTCAACATCGCAACAGGAACCGCTCGCACGTGGATAATCTGCTTCAGGTCATCGTCCTAGGGATCATCGAAGGCATCACCGAATTCCTGCCCATTTCGAGCACCGGCCACTTGCTGATCGCCGAGCATTGGCTCGGTCACCGCTCGGACCTGTTCAACGTCGCGATCCAGGCGGGCGCCATTCTTGCCGTCCTGGTCATCTACTGGCGGCGGCTGTGGGACATGGTGCTGCACATGACCCGGCCGGAAAACCGGGACTACCTGTACAAGCTGGCGGCTTCGTTCCTCATCACGGTCGTGGGCGGCCTCATCGCCAAGAAAATGGGGTTGAAACTGCCGGAGACGGTGGCCCCGGTGGCGCTGGCGCTGATCGTCGGCGGCCTGGCGATCTTCGCGATCGAAGCCTACGCCTCGCGCCAGCCGCAGAACGACAAGCTCACCTGGAACGTCGCCTTCTGGGTGGGAATCAGCCAGATCCTGGCCGCTGTATTTCCGGGCACCTCGCGTTCCGCGGCCTGTATTTTTGCAGCCATGTTGGCCGGTACCACCGGCAGGCGTGCCGCAACGGATTTCGCTTTCATCCTGGCGATCCCCACCATGTTCGCGGCCACCGCGTACGAAGGCCTCGAGGTCTATCGCGACGGCGCGATGGCACAGGAGAATTGGGGAGATGTCGCGATCGGTTTCGTCGTATCGGCCATCGTCGCGTTCGTCGCGGTGAAGTGGTTGCTGCGTTACGTGCAAACGCATCGCTTCACCTTTTTCGCCTGGTACCGCCTGATCCTCGGTGCGGCACTGCTTGCCTTCGTCTGACCGTAGCGCCTGTGTTTTCATCTGGCCGATAGCCGATAGCCGATAGCCGATAGCCCGAAACTCCACCCGCTGGCCAGCATCGAGGTTTTCATGCCCTCCACCCGCCTCACCAGATACATCGTCATCGGGCTGGTGCTGGGCATTGCCAGCGGCTACCTGTGCTACCTGTACTTTCCCGAGTCGAGCCCGCGTTTCGCGGAGATCGCCTCGCTGTTGCCGACGGCGTTCCTGCGGCTGATCAAGATGATCATTGCGCCGCTGGTGTTTTCGACGCTGGTGGTGGGCATCGCGAAGATGGGCGACATCGCCACCGTCGGTCGCATCGGTGGCAAGGCGCTGGGCTGGTTCATCTTTGCCTCGCTGGTATCACTGACACTGGGCTTGGTGCTGGTGGAATACTTCGAACCGGGCAAGGCCATCCAGCTGCCCATACCGGAGGCCACTGCATCCTCGGGCATCCAGGCGAATGCGCTGTCGCTGCAGGGCTTCATCGAACACACGATCCCGACCAGCCTGATCGATTCGATGGCGCGCAACGAGATCCTGCAGATCGTCGTGTTCTCGTTGTTCTTCGGCACTGCCATGGCGGCGCTGGGGGAGCGCAGCAAGCCGGTAATTGCGGTACTCGATGCCACCTCGCACATCATGCTCAAGGTGACGGGCTACGTGATGTGGTTTGCGCCGCTGGCGGTGTTCGGGGCTCTGGCGCACACGGTGGCCGAGCGCGGGCTCGACATCCTGCGGGTGTACGGCATTTTCATGGGTGAGTTCTACCTGGCGATGCTGTTGCTGTGGGTGGCGCTGGCGCTGCTCGGCAGCATCTTCCTTGGCCGCAGGGTCCTGTCGTTGTTGCGGCGGGTGCGTGAGCCGGTGATCCTCGCGTTCTCCACCGCCAGTTCGGAGGCTGCGTATCCGAAGACGCTCGAGGAACTGGAGCGTTTCGGGTGCAGCAACCGGATCTCCAGCTTCGTGCTGCCGATGGGCTATTCGTTCAACCTCGACGGCTCGATGATCTATTGCACGTTCGCCGTGATGTTCATCGCGCAGGTGTACGGTATCGAGCTGTCGATCGGCCAGCAGTTCCTGATGGTGGCGATCCTGATGCTGACCTCCAAGGGAATTGCCGGCGTGCCGCGCGCCTCGCTCGTCGTCATCGCGGCCACACTGGCGCAGTTCAACATTCCCGAAGCGGGCTTGTTGCTGCTGCTGGGCATCGATCATTTCCTCGACATGGGTCGTTCGGCTACGAATGTGATCGGCAACAGCATTGCCACCGCAGTGGTGTCCAGATGGGAAGGGGAACTGATGTCGCAGGCCGACGCCGATGCCGCAGCCGAGCAGCGGCTCGCGGCGCATGCGTGATGGAATGAGGTGATGAGTGACGGGTGACAGGGTGACGAGTGACGGGTCAGAGAAAGGCGACAAGCGATCTGCGGCAGCGGCAACATCTTGCCCGTCACCCGTCACCCTCACACAACTTCCCGATTCTCCCCGTACGCCGCAGCCACCGGACTTCCGACCACGGCCACATCATCCGGCACTTCGCCTGGCGGTTGCCTCGCGAATGAACAACGCATCGGAATGTGCGAGTCGCGGATAGTCCTTGCGCTGGATTGGGCGAGGCGAGATAGGCTTCGGCAGTGATGACGCGGTCGCCGG
>DASYEW010000065.1:0-43805 GCA_036498785.1 Steroidobacteraceae bacterium
GTCCCCTTCGATCGGCCGATTGAGGAAGGCGTTTACCCGCTCGTCGATCTCTGCACACAGCCGCGAGACCTGGCTCTTACTGATGCCGCTCATCCCCATCGCCTTGACGAGCTCGTCCACCGAGCGGGTCGAAACCCCCTGGATGTAGGCTTCCTGAATCACGGCGGCCAGAGCCTTCTCGGCCGTGCGGCGCGGTTCCAGAAAGCCTGGGAAATAGCTGTTCTTGCGCAACTTCGGGATCTTCAGATCAACGCTACCTGCGCGCGTCTCCCACAGCCGCTCGCGATAGCCGTTGCGGCTGTTGAGACGATCCGGGCTGCGCTCGGCGTAAGCGGCCGCGCACAGGCTCTCGACGTCCATGTCCATCATTCGCTGCGCCACGTACTGAATCATCTCCCGCAGCAAATCGACGTCGGCACCCTTTTCGGCAAGCTCTGCCAGTGAGATATTGGCTTTGGTGGTCATCGTGAAACTCCAGGTTCAGGACAGGTGTGGTAACCCAACCTTAACTCAGAACTCACGATGACCACCGCCGAGCCTCCGCGGCCTTAGGCCCGCGTCGGCCCTACGGTTCCCGAGCTACAAAGCTCGGATCAGAAGATCCTTCGTACACCACTCCCGGGGACGTCAGCCGAGGGTAAGTATCGCGAACTGATGGACGCCTCCGAATTTGGCTTCGCCGTACTTCTTGTGTCGGTGCAGAGTCTAATCGAACGAGGGTATTGTGAATTCCGATTCAAGGAAGCGCTGGATGGGTTGCCCCTCGCGCAGGGCGGGTGATAGGGCCGGGGACGGCCCATATGGGTGCGTGCTGTAGAGACCGGGGGCCGAAGTCAGATCAGTTTGGAGTCGCAGTGAACGTGTATTCGTAAGCCACTCGCAATTCCTGGCTTCGCAGGAATTGCGAGTGATGCTCTCCGCAGGCGGCACTTTTTCGTGAGGCCGTCGAGGATCTCCTCAAGAAGTACGAGGAGGCGAAGAAGGGAAGAGATGAGGCGTCAGAAGTGAAGGATGACGACGGATGTTTGAACGAGTCTACACCGTGAATGACTACTATGACGGGCCACGCTCCGGTGTTGCCGACTACCGGGGCCACCCGCATCACTACCAAAGTGATTGGGACGAACAGGCGGACGACTACGCAGACACATTCTCCCTGGTGCCGGCCGACCCCGAAACGCTCGAACTCGTGCTTGAGCAATGGGCACTATGGCGGCGGTGGGAGATTGCATTCCACAGCGGAGAAGTCACTCAAGAATCCCATCCCGGTCAGTCCGGGCAATCACCGCGTTATGCTGAAATCAAGGTACTGCCCAAGGGCCGGTTTGCGGCTGAATTTCACGCGGTTCGCGCTCGTGGCAATTTCAGGGCTGCCGAGAATCAGCCATCGTTGCCTGCGGGTGTATGGCGAGAATTGGAAGTCGAATGGACAGGGGTAGGATGATTGACCGATGACCGCGTTTTCGGTCTCCCGCATCACACTGATTCCGTAGCTCCGGAAGAAATCGGCGCGAGCAAGTCCGTATCCGGCGCTTCGCGTCAAAGAGCTGTTGTGCGAGGGTTGCGGATGTCAAGTACTCTTGAACCACTCGGAATTCCTGGCTCGGCAGGAATTGCGAGTGAGTTCTCTCCGCAGGCGGCGTACTTCGGTGAGGCGGTTGAGAATCTCCTCAAGAAGTACGAGGAGACGAAGAAGGGAAAGAAGTGCCTCTGATGCCCAGCAGCCGTGAGCTAACTCATTCGGAGACTGAATGAAGCAAGGTCTGTTGTTCGAACAGGTTGTCGCGGACATCGTTCGCTCGTTCGACAAAACGGTGGAGGTCAGACAGGGGCAATGGGTCATCGGACCAGACGGGCGCCGAGATCGAGATGTAAGCTTTATTGGCCGGGATAGAGACAGTCGAGCGGTGAAGGTGTTGATCGAGTGCAAGGACTACAACCCGAACACGACCGGCCCCGTCGGCATCGGTATGGTCGACGCACTCGAGTCGAAGCGTAGAGATCTTAGGATCGACATTCCTATTATTTGCAGCAACGCTGGCTTTACGAAGCCGGCAATCGCTAAGGCGCGCCGGGTCGGCATCGGTCTGGTCGGAGCGCTCAAAGCGAGCGACAGACGCATACGTTTCCAAGTTTATGACGTCGCCTACACACGAAAGTTGACGGTCCCTCCGCCCGAGATCAGAGTACACGTCGACTTTCCGGAAGGTTATGTGCCTAATGCAGACTCGAAGGCGGCTCCGCTGGAGTCGTGGACGCGAGATGGTCTCTACGTCTCTAACTGGGCCACCGAGCGCATCAATCGCGCGCTGCTCGTTAACCCGATAGTAAATGGGTACCTTTATCTCAAGTACAAGATGCGCATCCCGTGCGAGCTGCAATATCCGGGTGGAACTGTGCAGGCGGATACGATCCGTATCGAATGTCGGGTAACGGGTGCGTGGTACCGGCACGACGCCCTAATTGAAGCCACCGATGGCTTCTACGACTGGGTTAGGAAGCGAGGGCGGCTTGCCAACACATCGCCTCGGGTGTTTCGACAGACGCTCGATGTACACGGGGGTGTGATGGTTAAACGCCCGCCGGATTATGTTTTGAATCCGCCGTCCTACGAGTATGCGGAAGTAGATCTAAAGATCGCCAAGATCTATGGTCCTCGCTTGACGGGTCCGGCTCCGCTTCTTGATCCATTCATCGAGCCCTCTGATCTCGACCCGCGAATTCACCCGTTAGAGCCGGCCGCCTACACGTCGACCCCAGGGTTTTTACCGGAGGCACAGTAGAGTCGGGCGCAACGGGCGGATCCGGGGAGGATTCAGTCGGGTTTGAAGGAAGAGGCGTGAGACCTGTGCTATCGGCGAGCTTGGAAAGTTGCGGCACTACTTTGGCTGTCCGGAGTGTTCCAATACTTTGGGTGTGTCGCTTTGTCGAACCGGTCCATTGTGATTGAGGCACGAAAAAAACACTGGAGCATGCCGCATGAACATGCAGAATTCAGTCACATACTCTGTCTTGTCGGTTCCTTCCGTCCACCGAATCGTGCCCATCACGACGATGGCAGACGACGTGTTCGGAGATGCGAGAGCCTGGACCATCTCCTCCTTAAGAAAGAACTGACTGAGCAGAGTGCCATAGGTGGGCTGCTTAGGCGGAATCGTGATGACGTTCTCCGATCCGAGCGCTGGCGCGTCGCCGTATGCTTGCCAAACTGTCTCCTCGTTCGCATCCGTTTCGACGAAGTCTTCTAGCGGTATGATGGAGTACGCCATACGTCTGTGTGCCGGAGCGTCGCCGTCATATTGCAAGTACACATTGACGGCGAGTCTCTTGCCCACTTCGTATTGCGGTCGGGAAAAACCTGCTACACGAAGGTTGCTGTTATATAGAGGTGAGTGTACAGCTTTTGCCGCAAGAACGGCGTCAGCGATTTCAGTCGCTGATGGGATGTGGCTGTGCGAAACGGGGCCATTCTGAGGGGCAGACGAAAAGGGAATGTTCGACCACGGCCTATCACCCCTGATGAAATAACCTCCGTCAACGGCGCAAAGCGAAAATGCGATTGTGCCGCAAATGGCAAATACGGTCTTTGTGCGCAGGTTGACGCGCGCGGAAATAACCTGCCAAAAGTAGGCGGTTGCAGAAGCTGTGAACAGCAGTTCGGCAACCGCGTACTCGCCGTTCTGAATCATGTCCCAGCCGAACAGAAAGAGTCCTGCCCACACAACAGTCTGAAGGAAATTCCTTGCTGGGCGTTCTTTCCACTCGGTCGCAAAATCAGGAGCGTTGGTCTTGAAGCGAGGGTCTGCCACTAACCCGGATGTTCCTCGTGCGTCTAGGGCTTGGTTTTCTGAAGGTTCGTCCGGAACTCTAGGCGGTTTTGGCATTTCAAGATGTTATGCTTTTCGGTATCCGTGCGCCAAGGGCATGGCTCGTTCTCGGCCTGACGCCGCGCCGAGTACGCTGTCGAGACCGTAGCGTAGTGGCGCCACTGGTCCGGTGCTGTTTTGGGCGTGCTGTGTGAATGTGGAACTGCTAATCCGGAGACGGCGGGGCGGGGAGAGGAGCCGCGAGCGGGAGGATACACGCATTATTTGCGCTAACAGCGTGGAAGGGTAGGGATGCACATGGCCGCGCCGAGATTGTTCTCTTACAAGCTGACGACTGACTCCGGATTCGCGCCGAACCCGTTCTGGGGCGCGTTGACGCTCGCAACGTGCAAGCCTGGAATGCGACGCAGCAAGCGCGTCGGCGATTGGATCGCGGGGTTCACCTCACGAGATCTCACCGGATCGGCGGTGGGCGAGGAGAAGCTCATTTTCGTGATGCAAGTCAAGAATGTCCTGCCGTTCGTAGCGTACTACCGCGCCAGAGAATTCAAGGCGAAGATTCCGGTCCGCGGAGGGGATCTGCGCAACGCGGTTGGCGACAATATCTACAAGCCGCTGGTTGCGGATCCTCGTAGTAGCGATGACTTCGAACAGAACCGCTACGGATGCCACACTCCCGACCACCAGCATCACGATCTATCGGGCAAAAACGTGCTAACGGCGGTCCGATTCGCGTACTTCGGGCGCGGTGCAATAGCTATCCCCGATCGGGTCCGTCCACAAATCCCAGCTGGGCAGCATCCGCAGGGGTACCAAACTCACGATTTTCGGCGAGTGGCGCGGTTTATCGCGTACATCGAAGATATCTCAGGGCTCGAAGCCGCACTCGTTGACCTGCCGACGGATTGGCCGAAGGACGAGCCGGTGCCGCAGGGCTGTGGTGGTGTGTCGCAGCGCTTCGCGGACCCGTGTTCGCCGAAGAAGCCGCGGCGCAAGGCTCGACGGTGCTGATCGACCCAGGTGGACGTATGGAAATCCGCTTCCAGCGCTTCGCGCCAAGAGCGGTTTGGCGGGGTGTAGTTGAACGGATCCGTGCTGCCGGTTTGGTACCTTGTATCATTTGATGTGTAGTGCGGATCAGGACAAGGCGGGCAGGGGAGGAGCGACTTCGATTTCGTCGCTTGGTGTGAATGGGTGTTTTGGAAGGGGTAACGGTGGGGCTGAACGGATTTAAAGTCGCGGTTGGGGCCGTGTTGGTCCTCGGAGTGCTCGGCTGCGATCCGAACCCTACAAAAACGATCACGATCGATGGGCACGTTTTTCGAGTTCCCGTTCACAACTTAGTGTGGGGGACAATTCCCTGGTTGCCTGCACGACAGAACGCAGGTTTGCGCTTCGTCGTCGATCCTGACGTGCCCTTGCCGGAGCAATCTTCTGTTTTGATCGAGTCCTCGCGCACTCTCTGTCATCCGCAGCGTGTGCCGCAGTCGCAGCAATTCCCGGAGGCCTGCGCAGGAAGGCTGGAATCAGTAGATGACGACCTGCGCACCACGACATTCAACGTTCGAAAGGCCTATCCGTATGGGGTGGCGTCGCAGTGGGAATACCGCATCAGCAGCGACAAGCAAGCGCTCGATGGGGCGGTGGTCGCGGCATGCTTTGCACTCGCGAGCGGGACTGGTGGGCTGTGTCAGTCCCGGGGATTTTACAACGGGTTGGTCTATTCGGTCGGCCTGCGAGACCAAGACATCGATCGCGTGGCGACGCTTAGGAAGCGAGTGCGAGCGCTGTTGGCGAGCTGGGAAACACACGAGGGAAAGTGACGAAGGCCAATGCATAGGGGGAGATGCGCGATGACTGAATGGAAGTGCTCGGCTAGTATTCGGCGTTGTCCTCTTAACCCACGCAGAAAGACTGGCTTGGCGGGATTTCTGCGTGAGTGCCTTCGCGCCCAGATCGGTTTGGCGCGGGTGGAAAGTATAGGTGTCCGGAACCACTCCGATTGCGTCGCTCGGGGCGGAATCGGAGTGAGGTCTCCGGGCTCGGCGGGATTTCTGCGTGAGGGTTTTCTTGGCGGCCCCCCCTTTCCGGGAAGCCGTGGGGGATCTCCGGAAGAAGTACGAGATGACGGGGAAGGGAAGAAGTGACAAGCTCCAGAAAGCTGGCCGACCATCCCCACTGGTGGACCATCACACTGAGCATGATCGCGGTTGTCGTCAGCTCGCTGAGCTATTGGGAGTCTCATCGGGTGAGAGTCCTCAACGAGCAGACAAATCGACCGCTCGTGCGCGTAGGCGACATCGCGCTGATTGGGCCGGTGTTGGGGCGAATTGCGTCTGACGAGAGCAGACTGCCGAATTCGTACTCAGTCAACTTGCGCAATAGCGGAAAGCTCTTCGCTTCGGGTGTTGTTGTCGAGTACCGGGCTCAACTTCAAGACATGCGCGTGGGAGCGGGCCTCCTCAAATTTTCTGACATCCCGATGGAGACTCATGATACCCAAAGTATCGGCGACTTGGCCCCCGAAGACGAATATCAGCTTTCGGCGTGGATCTGGGTGCTCAAGGACAATCCGACTATACCGTTTGGTGACCATAGGCTGAACATGGTCTCCATCTACATTAAGGGTGTGGTGACGTACACGAACCCCGTAGACGGCGCCCGCTACAAGGAGCCCTTCTGTTTTTCGGACCCGGGCACCTCCGGCCGTTTTCGCCGATGTTCACTCCAAGAGCATTTGGAATAGGGAGGTTGTTTCCAAGTCCGTCATGAGGCAGGGCCCGAATCCGCATCCGGCGCTTCGCGGGCTTGGCGGAGTTGCCGTGACGCGCTGGCGTTGATGGGCGCAGTCTCGCGACCTGATGCAGGCCCTCTAGGAGGGCCCGCTTCGCGCCAAGATCTGTTTGGCGGGGTGGGTGGAGGGGACAGGACCTTTTGCAGCCCCCAGTCCACGCATTCAGCCTCCACGCCCGGGTCGCTTCCTATGCAGGTCAGAGACCACCCGGATTCCCCGTCTTTCGGGAAATCCGGGTGAATGTCTATCTGGGCCCCGCCAGCGCGTTGGGGAAGTGTCTCGCCAAGATCTGATTCAACTGATCGACCCGGTCTTCGCGATGGAAGATCAAGTGGCCGGTACCCTTCTTGAACCACTTGAGTGAGAAGTACTCGCCGCTCCACTCCATCTGTTTCGCGCGATGGGCGTCGCCGATGTGGCGGTAGAAGCCGTCGCGGTGGTCGGGTTCCGGACGGCCGTCCAGGACGTGGAAGACGCGGGTGAGGTCATCGAGTTCATCGCAGGTGGTGTGGTTGACGAAGCTGTGGTCGAAATTGTTGCCGTAGATCGTGAAGAGATGGCGGAAGATCAGGCGCTTGCCGAAGCGGAAGGGGAGGTTGGTCTTGTAGTCCCAGGAGAGGCGCTTGAAGAGACTGATCACGCCGCGCTCGAACATCTCCTCGCGGGTGGAGTGCACGTGGCGGAAGGTGGAGATGATGTTGTCGGCGGTGAGGGGTGGGAGCTGATCGCTTTCTAGTTGTTTGCGCCACTGCTCGCGGGCCTTGGCATCCATGAAGGAGATGAGGCCCGATTCGCTCATGAGGTAGTCCCAGCCGCCGAAGTCGATTTGGCGGCGGGCGGCCTCCGGGGCGTCCTCGTCGGTGAGGTCGGTGGGATGGCGGGAGAGGTGGTGGATGGCGATGCGCGGAAGGCCTAGGTGGGCGACTTCCGCAATCGAGAGAGCTTCGCGGACCAGGGTAATGGCTTGGGTGATTCGCTCGAGGATGGCGTCGCGCTGGGAGACCAAGTTCTCCAAGGAGATTGACCGCAGAAGCGGATGGTCAGAATTCGCGTCCGCCGCAGAGCCGCCGGACGCGGTGGCGGAGTCGGACCGAGAGGGAGACAGTTCCTCTGCAGTGAAAGGCGAGGCTGAGTTCATGATCGCAAGTCCTTGAGAGTCTGCGGCGGGATTGCCGCAAGGACTCCCCCTCACGCCGCAGCGCAGCAGTCACAGGCCTCCCGCAGCATGCGGCGCGCAGCGCGCCTTGACGGCCAGATCGGCGTGGTAAGATGAAAAGACACAGGCAATCCCAGTTGCTATTGCGCCTCACCAGTCATCATGGAACCGATGTTAAATGGGAATTCGGCCGATCCTTTTCGGACGGCAGAGGAGACGCGGCTTAGTGGGTACGACACGCTGTTGGCCCGCGTCGCGGGCTTGTTGCTCTGTCCCTTTGGATTAGCCGTACTTGGACTCGCCGTCTTCCTGGGATATCGAGGACTGACGGCCGGAACCGATTTCCCAGCCGTCCTCGCGGTGATGACAATATTCGCCCTGATCGGCGTCTTCTGTGCGGTAACGGGTTACCGACTCCTGTTCAATCGTCCGAACCGCTACGGGTCTCTGCTATCTCCGATCGGTTGGTGGATTCTAAGCGGCCTGTTTGCGGCGATGGCCTTGGGGCTGGCGGTGTTCGTCCTTGAATCGAGAAAATACGATGGCGTCGCGGTTCCGCTGATCAGCGGAGGCTTCGCATACCAAAGCTATCGAGCTGGGTTGGCCGCTCGGCGGCGTCGCGCTGTGAGTGACGCGGTAGGTGCCTGATTGACTCACTCAACATTGCGTGGCCCAGGCTGGTCATGGCATTTGTCTTGACAGGAGTCTCTGGAGTGGTCTCGTGCACGTCCGGAGATTATCCATGACTGAGGGTGGAGGGAAATCCGCGTTGGGTACTGGCGCGAAGATCGGCGCTATGGAGTGGGTGGGGCTAGCCTGCGTTGTTTCCTCGGCGATGCTGTCCGCGCGTCTGATATGGGAGCAGACCGCGCTGACTCTTCGGAACGGACCGCAGATGGTGGGATTTTCTCTCGCTCACGGCCCTGGTGTTCTGCTCCTTCTTGGCCCGATCGGCGGAATAATTTGGGCCCTGACGACCTTGATTGTCATCGCGCGCAAGAAATCTTGGCGAAATCCTATCCGTCTCGGACTGCTCGTCGCTTTCTGTCTGTGTGTTCTCTTGATGGCAGTTCCGTACGGCTTCTGGCAGCGGATTCTTGTCAGGGCCCATGCGCACGGAAACTTTGTGGGGGAGTTCGTTTCATACGCTGCCGCCACGGGTGACTTAGAGACGGTTAAATCGTTTGTCGCCGAGGGGGTGCCGGTTGACGTGCGCAACGAGCGCAACCGTGAGACGCCGCTTCATGGTGCGGCCGGCGGAGGAGAGAGGGTCGTTGTCGAATATCTGTTGTCGAAGGGTGCAAACGTCAACGCGCTCGATGCCTACGGGGACTCGCCGCTTGAGCGCGCCCGGTCGACAAATCACTCTGAGGTGGTTGCGGTTCTCGCGGCGCATGGCGGCAAAGAGGTGCGTGGATCCGAAGAGGAGAGGGAGCAGGCAATCAAGGCTGAGGTTGACAGCGATATGAGACGGATGCAGCGCGATCGTTAGGCGGAGGTCATGCCATGATGCGCGTGGGCGCTGGGTCGTTGGCCTTGCCGTCTAAGCGACTGGAAGACACCTGTATTTTGAGAGCTTGATCCGGCAGGGCTGCTTTCGGTCCTTCGCGCGCGGATCGCGGTTTGGCGCGGTAGTCAGAGGTTGAGACGTGGAGCCGCCTGATCGGCAAGAGAAACGGGTTCGCTTTGGCTGCGGCTTCTTGTTCGGCTCCGCGGCTGCGGCCAGCGCGATGTTCTGGTCATTTTGGAGCGGCCACGCGATCATCGGTTGGTGTTTCGGGGCGGGACTAGTCTGTGGATACGCTGCAATGCGCTTTGGTGATAGCTTCTGGGAGGCTGTCAATCGATGGTGGGGCTGGTGGTAGTGTTACGCGACTTAGATTTCCTGTCTGCAGGAAATCTAAGTGAGTGCCTTCGCGCCCAGAGTTGTTTGGCGGGGTGGGGAGGGCGGAAAGGATCAAGAGACGGCGGGGGAGTGTGAGCTGGAATCACAAGTGGCTCTGGATTTGGGTGCTACTGAGCATCCCTACAGCAATTGTGGGATTTTTCGTCCTGTTCGGAGCAGCCACTTTCTGGAACATGCATCAGGTCCAAAAGTTGTGTGCTGCCCTTCCTCCTGGAACCCCCTATGCGAAGATCCGCCCGGCCATTGAGAAGTACGGATTGTGGAATGGATTGGTCTCGTATCAGTTCGAGCATGAGGATACGCGCGAGGTGAGCAGGGGAAAGTGGAACATCGCGGTGCCGGCAGTTATGACCTACGGAGACATGGAGTGCTCGATTTGGCACGATCATGCGGTTGTGGTCAGAGCCGAGGTCCTTGACTGATTAGTGCGACCCCGTTCTTCGGCGCTTCGAGCCGAGAGGGGTTTGGCGAGGCGATGAGCGTGGAGACTCAGGCCCACTCCGATTTCGTGGCTCCGGATGAAATCGGAGTGAACTCCGTCGCCGTCGCCCAGGCGATCAAGCAGGACTTGGTGGAGATGTTTGCGAGGTTCGTGAAGGCATGAGCGACGTGGACAACAATAAGGCGGTGGGGGGCCGCACCATTCGCTTCAATTCAAAGTGGATGGTGCGTTCTCGTTGGTGCAGGAACTCCAAAAGCCGACGCACCGGATAACCGTCCAAGCGGACGGGCTGGCCCGCCCGATGAGGGTCCGATTGCTGCACTCGGACGGCACGCAGTTGATCATCTATTCAACGATGCACGATGTAGCCGCACGACTCGAAGTCGGCGTGCTGCAATTTGAGTTTGCGAGCGCAGGCACCTCGACGGGAATACCGTTCGAACTGCCGGCCGCGTTCGGGACGACTCTCCGCGCGCTGAAGATGGCGATCGCGGACTCCTGGGGGAGTGCGGAGTCGGGTGTCGTTCTCAGTGCTGTGGGCGGGGAGTCATTGGTTGTTTGTGCCGGAGCGGCGCCTTACATGCTCGCAGTGCGGTGGCCGGGGTCACCCCCCGAGTTCTTCTATCCGGAGTACGAGTACGATAGCTACGCGCAGAGGGAGTTTTAGTCGTCCCAGATTCTCGGCGCTTCGCGCCCCGATCGGTTTGGCGGGGGGCACTGAGAACAATCCAATACGTCCATGGGCCGCATAACGAACATTATTGATGCAATCAGACGGATCGGCAGTCCGGCAGAACAGTCGGCGCTTCGGCGCCAAGACGCATATCTGGATGGCAAGGCCGTAACTGATCGTCGCCGCGAGACCGGGCGATCGTCGCTCGGTACGTCGGAGCGTCTCCTCGCCACGACCGAAGCGGTACCTGAGGCTGTTCGCCTCTTCAACGCGGAGGAGTTGCGAGCGATCGAGGAGAACAGTGCGCTGCTTCCCACGTTCGCGCAGCTTTTCTATAAGCATTCCCCTGAGATGTGGGGCGCAGATGATTTCGATACGGCGTTTGTATCATGGGCGGCGGCTGACAATCGCGACGGCTTTGATGAGGAGGGCGTCGTGCAGATTCTGGGTGCGGCATTCGGCCAGTATTGTGCGCGCATGCTGAAGATGCGGTGGGTTGTTATAACCGACCGGGACGGGAGTGCGGCCGCTCTCCAGGGTGTTGATAAAGACTTCCGGGCGTTTCCTTTCCATGCGATTCGCAAGCGAATCCGCGACCATGAGGTGGGCTTCTTCAGGCCGATCTACATCACGCTCGAAGAGGCGGCGGGTAAAGACTGGGCGCGTCCTGTCACGCACTCCGAGTCGCGCGGAACGTGATCGTGCAGGGGGCCAAGGGTCTGCGATCTCGGATTCCAATTCAATGGTCCGGGGCGCTGGGGTCGGGGTCTGCGGCCACTCTGATTTCTTGGCTTCGCAAGAAATCAGAGTGAGTGCCTTCGCGTCCACCGCTTCGCGTCCGGATCGGTTCGGCGAGGGTCGCGAGCGCAGGGTAGTCTTAAACCACGCAGAAAGACCGGCTCTGCGGGATTTCTGCGTGAGGGGTTTTCTTGGCGGCCCCCCCCTCCGGGAAGCCGTGGAGGACCTCCGAGAGAAGTACGAGGAGACGAAGGGGCCCACAGGGTGCGAGGTTTCTCGCACAAGCAGTGAGACAAGCGAGGTATCTGTCTTCAAACATGTTCGCAATGAACTTCTGAGTCGGTATCCTGATCTCGGCAAACTGGTAGCTCAACGTTTTCCGGGCGATGGTGGCTGTGACGAGGCTCTCGCTTATACGTTGGAACTGTTTTTGCGAACGGTTCCGAACCTCCACATAGCGGTGGATGGGTGGAAGATGTTTC
The DNA here is from genome assembly GCA_036498785.1 of Steroidobacteraceae bacterium. Taxonomy (GTDB): domain Bacteria; phylum Pseudomonadota; class Gammaproteobacteria; order Steroidobacterales; family Steroidobacteraceae; genus Steroidobacter. Next base: position 12,019 of record DASYEW010000065.1, read on the forward strand.
GAGTTGCAAGTGAGACAGCCAGCTCGTTGAGAGTCATTGGGATTATGCACGTGCTTCCGAGCGGGAACTTGCCCGTCGAGGTGACACTGTCCACGGACGCCGCCGCAACCCAGTATCGGGTGCTGACTGGCGTGGCCGATTCGCGATGGGAGTCGCTGTCGGACGCGCAGCAGTGGAAGGCCGTATACCTTTACGCCAGTGGGGAGCGCGAAGAGACGTGGACCTGGGCAAGTCCGATTTTGGGAATCGTGTGAGGAGGCTGTCGCGTTTGCCTACGGGGAGTGGGCCGGGAAAAACCCGCGTGCGGCGCTGCGCGCCCAGATCGGTTTGGCAGGGTGGTGAGTGTAGACGTCCGGAACCACTCCGATTGCGTCGCTTGGGGCGGAATCGGAGTGAGTAGATCAGGAGACGGCGGGGCGGGGGGGGGCTGAAATCCGCACATGGGGCTTCTCGGGCAACACACGGACAGACCTGGGCCGGCGTAGCCTTAAACCGCTGAAAGCGCTCGCGCCGCTGGGCTATGGACGACTTCACCGCGCGCGCGGGCCACAATTGACCACAATTCCGACCGCGACTTGCCACTTCCTGCGACCACCCTTTCAACCCATGTCACATTCAATTCGTAGCGGGATCCTCTTGGTCGTCACCCAAGGAGCGGCGTCCCGTCTTCGACGAGGTGCCGTTGTGTCGGTTCGCAATGTCTCAGGTCGGGAAGGCCCCGACAAGAGCAACAAGTGATCGTTAATCTGCTCGAGGTCCAGATGGAGGCGTATCTATGAGACGTCGCCTGGTCGCTTTGAGGCTGTTTAGTTTCATAGGCGTCGGCTCCGCCGCGGCGGCTCCACTGCCCCTATATCACTACTCGCTGGAGGTCAGCACGAAGCAGGAACTCTGTTCCCATTTCGATGCCCTGTTCAATGAGAAGTTCTCCCATCTCTGGGACACCGATCGAGCCTGGACCAACAGTGAGCTGCGACCTGAGGTGCAACGGCGCTATGCCTTCCCGACCCTTCCAGGGCTCGAGTCGCAGCTGGATTTCACCTTTGAGATGCGATACTCAAAGCTTCCCTCCAGTCGGGAGTTCGAGGCGATCCCGTGGAGCGAGGGTCGATGGTCTTCAGTTGGCTCTCAGGACGGCCACGGCGGTGTGGCGGAGCGCCTAGTTGAACCGGTATTGGTCGCGCGCTTGGACATTGACAATGACGGGACGATCGATACGGTTATGAAAGTGGGGTTTACAGAAGGCTACCCGAGACTCGTGTCTCCCGAAGGGGCATCGTCCGAATACGTCTGGGTGTGGCGCGGCCGTAATGTGAGCGACCTCACATTGGACCCGCGCCTGCTCGAGAAAATGCCAATAGCGGACAGGCCGGCATCGATCACACCGGCGGCCTATCAGCGCCCGCTGGTGTATCGTGGCAGGGCCTATCTCGCACGCTACCAAATCATTCTTCGACGGCCGGACGACGTGAAGTCGGAGTTAATGACTATCCTGGAATTGAGAGACAACGGAAAAATCGACGAAGCTGCGCAACGTCCCCTGTTTGACGAAGAGACGGTGTGTCGATTTGCGATGACGCACGTGGGAGCGTCCGCCAACGGGGGAAAAAATTGACTGTACTCACTACGCGTTGCGGCTTACGAGCGCGTTCCTCTACTGTAGTGTCGATTTTGTGGGCCGTAGTGGCCCTGGTCACGACGTGCGGCGTGGCCTCTGCCGGAGTTTGGGTCTCGGACGGACAACCCGGAGCATCCTATGATGCGCTCTGTCAGGCGCTGTTGAAGCGCCTCAGGACTGTGCCAAATGAATGTTCTCCGTATGCTCTTGCGACCTTTCCGGAGTTCCAGTCTCCTCCATGGGAGAGGCTCGATCCGTCAGAGCACAGGGACCTGATCGCGAAGCTGCTCGGGTACCGGGGAGGGCCGGTGATCTTGCGCGCCCCGGAGGTGAGCAAAGCCGCGGTCGACCGATTCATCCGCGACGGTGGCGAGCTCTACCAGTGGCGCACCCGGCTGTTGAGCGCATTCGGAGATGTCTCAAACCGTGCGCCGCCGGGTGCCCAGACGGTCGTGGAGTTGATCGAGAGACACGGCCCCCTGCCGCCGCCTCCCAAGTGTCCCGGTAAGATTGAGAGGGGCCATGTAAGCACCTATATCGTCAATGACGATCTCTCAGGTCCCGACATCCGGCTCTCACTGGGAATCGCGGGGACGTTGGAACTGAAGCGGCCCGTCGTCTACCACGGACAGACGCTGCTGATTGGTGCCCAGGTTGTCGGTGGGAGCGATGGAACCCTCGCGGAGGGAAGCGTCGCGGACGTGTTCAAAGACTTCCCGGAGACAGGCCTGCAGGGACGCGTGTGTTCAATGCGGTATCTGGACACCAAGTCCACATCTAGGAAGAAAAAATAGCCATGGCGATCAAGCGGCAGCCAGGGTCTGCGTGTTAGCCATGACGTCTGAACGGTGGCCTGGCGAAGTCAGTCGACTGAACGGGATCGACGGTGTGGGATCGTAAGCATCATGGACGTGCGCACCACGGTGGCCGCGCTGAGCATTGTGTGGTCTGGGGTGTCCACCGGAGGGACACCTGCAGCAGAAACCTATTCAGCCATCCTGAAGGACGACGGCAGGACGTGGTGCGTGTTCAAGGATCCGATTCGGTTCAAGTCCGAAGCCGAGAGCGAAAGGCCTACCGAGAGCGTGACGATTACTTATGAGGGTGCAACCCTCACCGAAATGTCCTATCAGGTCTCGCCGGAGAGCGGGGACTGGATAGTCCTTGACCGTTACAGTCCCACGAAGGCAGACGTGCGGGTCAAACGGGTGATAATTCTCGCGCAGGCCAATCTGCAGATTATCCAAGAGGCGAGGATTCGTTCAGAGCGGACGGGGCGCTTTCATATCGTGAGCGTCACGACGCTGGATGGGAAGAAAGCGGAATTGGGAGCCGTCGATCTTCCGTCGGTGCCAGTAAAGATGAATCTCTTGTCGCTGCCGCCAGTGAAGCTGGCTGCCGAATTGCGTTTGCATGCGGATGCAAGACCATGCAGGTAGCGCGGCGAGGTCGTAGGGGTGTGCACAGCAGAGCACAAATCCGCCCCCGGCGCCTCGCGCCCAGATCGGTTTGGCGGGTTGGCGAGCGCCAAGTATTCTTCAACCACTCGGAATTCCTGGCTTTGAAGGAATTCCGAGTGAGCTCCTGGGCGGCCCCCTCCCGGGAAGCCGTGGGGGATCTTCTGAAGAAGTACGAGGCGACGAAGGGGAAGATGGTGAGGCCGCGCAGTGGTAGCTGGCGATGCGTGGAAAGCGATGAGTGAATTGGGAATTAACGAACTCGAGGAACTGAGGGCGGCATTGAGATCGTTGCCTAGCGCCGACTGGGCCACCCGGGCTCTGACCGCGCTGGCTGATCCGGCACTGCGCTACAGTGGCAATCGAGAATCCGGATCGACGGCTGCGACGGATTTGCGCCGCATCTACGAGATTCGACTTGCACGCCAAAAGGAGCGTGGGACGGTGGCCTCTGGCATGGAGGAGTTGGTGTCCGAGCTGCGAGTGGCCGACGATGCTGAGCGCATTCGCATCGTGCCGTTTCTCAGCGAATCCTATGTGGTGGGGGCGTTCTACAGTCCCGCAGGACGGCTGATCGGGTGTATCAGCGGCCCACACGACAAGCCTGAGGAATCTCGCATTCGCGAAGGGTGAGCGAGAGCGACGGCGTAGCGGACGGGAAAATCCGCATCCGGCGCTTCGCGCCCAGAGCGGTTTGGCGAGGGTGGTGAGGGCTAGGTAGTCTTGAAACCACGCAGAAAGACTGGCTCGGCGGGATTTCTGCGTGAGGGGCTTCTTGGCGGCGATCCCGGTCACAGAATCAGTGGCGCCGCTGCCTGAACGGGCTCCGCGAGTATGCCGGGACTTCGGGACTACTTGTTTTTGGAGTCCTTCGCCAACTGAGGGAGGCTCTTACCCGGCTCATCCCGTGCCCGATCGTCCAGCCCTCTGGGCCGATGCTTCTTAGCCATCGAAAACCCCCAAGCGAGTATTAAATCGCTATAAACGCTGCGCGGGTGCGAGCCGCAGGCCGTTGCCTCAGACGCAAAGACGAATCAGAGCGGATGTTCCGTAGTCCGAAGGATCGTCGGGGCGACTCATACAGTCACTCGAGGGTTGAATCGCTGTGCAAGGTGGCCGGCCGATGGCGTTCCTCAGAATGAATGCCTGACTACGAAGCACCAAGTCATGTCGCATCAGGCAACGGTCGGAGCTCGTCGAATGGGCGGCAGATCCGACCCGTTGGGCGAGGGCGATTGCAGAAGGCCGTCGGCAGTGGTCACTCGCACTGGCTGGCTTGTGGTTCCGAGTCCGCGGATGATTTGTCGGGAGAACGCGGCCCGAGAAGTCGCGGAAATAGGGAGTCGCGAATGCACGCGGCGGAACGAGTGCTCTGGGTCGCATTACCGTTGTGGCTTCTTTGCGGTTGTGCGGCCTCTCCTACGAAGACGAGTCAGACGTACGACACCATCGAGATCACGCTCACCAGCCCCGACAAGGCTCGCTACTTCCTAGTCGGCACACAAGGAAGGGCATACGGAACGACGACCGGTGCAAGTGGTGCCGTGATCTTCGGCATCCCTCCGAACGCTTCACCGCAAGAGTGCTACACGGTTTACAACAGCAAGGGCAAGAGCCTGCTCAAAGGATCCACCTGGGTCTACCCGTCACTCAGGGTGACTTATCGAGCGCTCGCCGACCGGCGTGCGGCGGGTCAGAAGCAGTTGAGCGACAACGCGACGGCGCTGCGCGATGCAACTGCCCGTCTCGAGCAGGCCAGGGTGTCATTGGGCGGCAACCTCGACTGGCAGAACAATTCTTGCGAGCGGCCGCCGCAGGAGCCGATCCCGCCCGAGCCTACATCTCAATGTGAGTCGCGGGACGCGTGTTTGGTGAAAGCAAGAGGTGCGTGCGTTACGCGCTTCCTCAAAACGGAGTTTTGCAGCCTGCTTTATCGAAAAGTTCCGATTGGAAACGTCGTGATCTGTAAGAGTGCGATGGAGCATCTGGATCTTGATAAGTCCATCTCGAATGAGCAAATGGGCACGTTAATTTTCGGCGCCTTGTTATCGGCGATCACGAGCTCCGACGAGAAATCGGATGAGAAGAGCGGGTCGAAAAACCTTGAGTCACTCGGCGACCTCTTTGAGATTGTCAGCGGACTCAGTGAACTGTCAGAAATCAACGAGTGCGCGAGTAACTTTGTCGAGCGTGACTACGGTCCCCGAGAGCGATGGAACGCCCAATACGGCGGCCTTCAAACCGAGGCGGATCGCGTCTATCAAAGCTGCATAGATGATCAGAGCGCCGTGGCGACGCAAACCGATCGCCTGACCCGAGTGACTCTCGAAGGACCGCTCCTAGCGCAGTCCCTGAGTCAGATGGACTTGCAGCTGCGGGAACTGAAGAGTCGACGGGACCCGTTGCAGTTTTGCTCCGCTCGCACTATCCCAACCACGGTGGCACCACGCGGAAGAATATTCAGATAAGGTGGGAAATCGCCGGTAACGGATCGGGGTACGCATCTCGTCCGTCAGAACGTCAAGCCGATGGGGCAGATGGACTGGCACTGAAGTTGGGCGCGTGGTGGTCCGCGAGGATCACAGCGTCTTCGAACCCGTCGGACTTGACCCGCTCGCGTGCGGATTCGATGAAATCGAGTTGGGTGCCCGATGTCGTCGGTCACGGAATGCCGGGTTCTTCGAGCGTGAGGCTGGAGCGTGCGAGGATGCGCAAAACGGGGCGTCGAAGGTGAAGCACACGCCGGGTGGAATTTGCGCGGTGCGGGAGACCGCGCCGACCTCGCGGGTGATTGTGCAGGTCGGGAGCAGCAGTTGCGCAGGGTACGCGTCCAGACTCCCGCTCCGTCATCCGAAGCGACGTCGGCGGGTGCTACTGGCCTTCTTCTTCGCTTTCTTGGCGATCGATTTCGCCCTGTACCGCAGCTGACGTCGTGAATGCGCTGAAAGGGCCCAAACTGTTCAGTAACTGGCACGCCCATTGGCGCGGCGGGCGTGAAGGACGCGCCTGCGGGTTTGCCTGACGCGAGCCTTGAGACTACTGCGGGCGGGGTGGAAGTTATCTCTTGCGGGCACGGATACTTTAGCCACTCCCCTGTGGGCGTGGCGGTAGTGCGGTACGGAAAAGCGAAAGTTGATTGTCGGGCACAAGTAGCAGGGGGCCGTCAAGCTCCTGTTGAAAACGAATTGCCCGGGTGTATAGTCAACTCATAACGATCAACACGCCGATCCATAAAAGCGGCGAAAGCGAACACAGGGAGTCAAGGAAGCAGCGTTCGAAGCAAAGCGTCTCCGTGCGAGGCACCTATAACCTAGACCGCGGTCCTCATGTAGGCGAGCAGTCGTTCGAGCGATACCGAGGGTTGGTGTCATCGGCGGCAAAGCCTCTGGGGTGGCCCACGTGTGGGTAAAACAGAGCGCAGACCCGATCAGGCTGTCATCGGAAAGTCATCCATGGGCGATGTTCGGTCTAGCTGTACGCAATGTGACTCAGTCCGCTGGATGAGTGCGGGGGCGGGGCACGAGGAGTCGCCGTACGCCTACTCAGGATCAGCTCCGGCGTCAACAGTGGCGACGGATTTTCCGCAAAAAGTCAACAGTACGGATCGTTGGCAACTGTGGGTGAGAAATGCGGGCGCGGGATGCATATGACAACAGAAAAAACACTGGAGAACAGGCGTTATGTACTTACAACTATTTGCCAGTAGCCCAGTCAAGCCGATTCCTCTCGCCGAAGCACTCAAAATCAGTCTGGACAACTACTACGCTCTACTCAAGATCCAGGTCGGAAGCTTTCAGGCAAATGAGTTCCTGCAGCTAAAGTTGGTCGCGGACATCCTCGACATTTCTGGAACCTGGCCTGCCAATGCGCCTGCCGGTGCGCACTTCTATCCGTGGCATTCGGTGTTTCTGATGCTGGATCAGGCGGACCGGCAGATCGTGCCTGCTCCCATCGTCGGGGGCGTTGAGTCTGGCGCAGAGAGGATGACCAACGCGTACGGCACATTTCTACAGAAACTGATGCGCTACGTCGTGACAAAGGATCTGACGTTAGAACAACAGGCAAGCATTGCGAACTGGCAACAGCAGATTCGCGGTTTGAACGATCAGTCTCTGTCTTTAGCGATGGCAGATAGGCAAAAGTGGAATGGCTATGCTCTTGCAATGGGCTTAAGCCCAACCGATGCATCAGCCTACCTTCAGTGGTCTGGTCAGTTTGGCAGTCAGCAAACCATCGCGCAGATCTACGGGCAAGTGAAGCAGCTGCAAAATAACATTCAGATGCTCTACGATTCGGTCACACCAGACCCGAGCGACAAGGAAATTGTCGACACCTACAATGCCTTCAATAACCCACTTCAGCGTCTTAGATACCCTCTCTATGAAGACTTTTTGTACGATACCGGTCGTCAGTTCTCTCCTGGATCTCTCGGGGGGCTGCCGCTCGGCGATACGGCGCAATTTTCAGATCGTCGTGCTGTGACATTCGACCCATTTTTGGATTCGATCAAAACCGGTGCGATGGGGCACTTCACCGCGCATTGGGATCGCACCACGCAACAGTCCAGCGAAATCAGTACTGATTGGAAGGCCAGCGGGAGCGGTGGGTGGGGTCCGTTCGGGGCGAGCGTGAGTGTCGAAGATTCTAAGAAGATCACCAACGACTTTAAGACGGTCACAAGTATCGACTTGGCGGCTGCCGCTGCGTTTCGTGCGAAAATTGTCTATCCGACTTGGTTCAACCCGACTCTCTTCAGCCATCAACACGTGAAGGACAACATTTCTGACTTCGCTGAATTCTTTGGTACGACCGGAAGCCTTCTTTACTACGCCACGGCTCTGATCTTGGTCCGCGGGTTCAGCGCGGGGTTCGCCAATTCACAAGCGTGGACATATGATTACAAGGAGCACTTCAGCGCGTCAGGATCTGCCGGATTTAATTGTTTAGGGTACAACTTTGGCGCATCCGCTGCATACAGTAGCGACGTTCACGAACACCAAGTAGACATCGCAAATACGACACTATCGTTCTCAGACGATGCAGCGACCGTGCGGTTTGTCGGATACGCGGTGAAGAAGGTGACGGTTATGGAAGAGTCATTAAACTTTCATTTCAGGCGATCCGGGCTTTATTAGCACTATGACGAGGCAGTGCCTGCGCTCGAGGATGATCTTGGGTCTCGCTGTCGTCCTAAGCGGATGTACCACGGTGCACTTGCCCTTGTGCCCAAGTCTGGCACATGTGAGTGGCCCGGGCGGGCCCTCTGGCGACGTCGGGTTTTTTGTTCGCCGGAACGCGGATGGACGCGGGGTACGAATCGTGGAGCTGTCTGAGTTCGACGCCGAGTTTTCGGGCATGGTGTGGAACGTTCGGTGGCTGAAAAGAAACTACGTGACCATGCTATGTGCGTTTGACCCAGTTAAGGTTCATGACTACACGGCCGCATACACATCGTGCATGGACAGAGCGCCTCAGTGGGTGGCTCTGGTTCTGGCAGGGCGAGCTAAGGATCTACTGAAAGACCCCTATGATTATGCAGGGAACTGCGTGGCTCCGTATCTGCACTAAGTTGATGAGCCGGGCTATCTGATCGCAGGGATACCGTGGTGCCGGCTGCCCGAGGCAGTCGCGCATCTACACGGTAGGACTGATACTGGCCGGCGTCCGGAATCCGCCTCCGGCGCTGCGCGCCCAGACCTGTTTGGCGAGGGGTGGTTGGGTGAGGAAACGGAGGCTCGTCCCCTCCGCTTGTCCGCTTCGCCTTTCTACGTCCGCAAACCACTCCGGTTTTCTGGCCTCGCAGGAAACCGGAGTGAATGGCCTATCTGGGCCCCGCCAACGCGTTGGGGAAGTGTCGAGCCAGAATCTGATTCAACTGATCGACCCGGTCCTCGCGGTGGTCCGGTTCCGGCCGGCCGTGGCAGGTCATGTCGTCCAGTGATGCGCTGCGGAATTCGTGGCTCGAAGTTGCAGTTCTCGAGCCGCGGGCGGATCATCCGGCATCAACGCGGTCGCAGAAGTCGCGACGACGATACTGCAGGAAGGCACAACGGTGAACGGAGGCAACATGAATAGAATTTCAGTGAGCTTCATGGGTCTATTGTGCGTGCTGAGTGGCTGCACGTCACATGCGCCCAAACCAACCGAGCATACCGCCGACGCGCGGGTCTCCCTCGGACAGACACCCCGACGGTTTTCGATCGCTGCGAGTGATGCGCGTGTGGCACTGGACGCGTTCTCGAGGCAGGCACACTTGCAACTGCTCTTCGACGCTCGAGAGCTCAAGGGTCGAACGACGCAGGCCGTCGACGGGAAGATGGAGCCGCTGTACGCACTGAACGATATCCTCAAGGACTCCGGTTTGCGCTTCGCGTGGGTGGATGAGCAGACGCTTTCGATCTCACCGGAGCCCGCTCACCCGTAGTCGGCCGGCCAACGCCGAAATCCGCTCCCGGCGCTGCGCGCCCAAACTCTGTTTGGCGGTGAGCCGAGCCGCATGCTGGCATAGGTTTGGGGAGGTGGCTTCCGACCTCAGCCGTTGCGCTGCCTCTGTGGAAACCACTCCGGTTTCTTGGGCGGCCAAGAAACCGGAGTGAAGCCCTTAGCGGGGCCCTGCCACCGCGTTTGGGAAGTGCCGCGCCAAGCTCTGATTCAACTGATCGACCCGGTCTTCGCGGTGGAAGGTGCGGTAGCCACAGCGGGTCGTCGTCGTTCAAGACGTAAATGGATTCAGGACTCTGGCGGCCGTGGGGGTGAAGTGCGCCTCGTTGCGAGTGACGACGGTCAAATCAAACACCAGCGCGGTGGCGGCGATCTGTTTGTCGAGTGGGTTCTCGGGATTCGGCACTCGCAACTTCCCCCACACCTCAGCCATTTCCTGGTCAAAGGGGAGGATCGCTTCGGCGTACTCGGTCTGCAGTCCCTCGAGCCATCGCTCGAGGCGCAGGGCCTGGGACGCATCGCCGCGATGGCGGATGCGCTCGACGCCGTGTCTTAATTCACCGATCGTGATGACCGACAAATACAACGACCGAATTTGCTGGGCGGCCTCGCGAAAGAATGTGCGCACACCGGCGTTGGCGCGCGTTCCCTTGCGCAATTCGCTGATGACGTCCGTGTCGATCAAATACATCAGAGGCCTCGGCTATCGCGCTGGTCGCGTGCGAAATCATCATCCGTGCCGACCGGGGGGATGGAGGCGAGTACGTCGGCGAGCGAGCGCCGTGCCGGCCCTTGCAGTGCCGATTTCAATATCTCGCGGTGTTCCTGTTCGGCGCTGCGGTTGTGCTGGGCGGCGCGCCGCTTCAGTGCCTTCACGAGCGCCTCGGGGAGGTTTCGGACCATGAGCTGCGCCATTGGGTGACCTTACGGATGGGCTGGATGCTAGCAATGCTAGCGCATCGCACGCCCCGAATGCAAGCATTGCTAGCACGGCAAGCGGCCAGGTGGAGATGGTGCGGCACGGCTTGAAATTCCCTCACAACGCGCAGGATGCTAAGGGGGAGGGAGAACGACAACGGACGCCCGTCAGCGTGACGCCCCGTCAGATCCAATCCGCGTTCGGCGCTTCGCGCCAGGAATCTGTTCGGCGGTGAGGTGTGAGGCGGGCGGGTTTCGTGGAACGGCCCACGTCGTCAGATGCCTCTGCGCCTCCGCTCCCTCTCCGAGAACCACCCCGATTTCCCGTCTCCGGGAAATCGGGGTGAGTAGGCTACCGGGGCCCCGCTAGCGCGTTGGGGAAATGGCGCGCCAAGATCTGACTGAGCTGATCGACCCCGTCTTGGAGTTTCGATGCGACGTGGACTGCCCCAGCGTACCGACATTCCTGGTGACAGGAAATCAAGGTGAATGGGACGTGGAGGAGTTCCGACCGGCCTTTTTCCGCCACCGTGGGTGTTTGTCTCGGGTCCGCTGTGTTTGGGCCAGGAGTTGCTCGATCCGGCGGTCGTCACGGCGCTGCCACCATCGCAGTATCAGCGCTAAGAGCAGGGCAACCAGAAGGGCGCCCAAGAAAGACAACGCACTGACCCAGTGAACCTGCATGCCATAAACGGTGTAGTACGTCTCCGCTCCATTGCCCTCGGAAACTCTTAGTGCCGCGCGCACGAGCCATGCAGCCACCGCGCCCACCATCAGGGTAGCTCCGACAGTTCTCACTGCTCGGGCGAAGGCGGTTTTCATGTTCTCCTTTAGGGAAGAAGTGCAAGGACCATCCTAACGCCCTCGGGAACGGCGGTCGAGCCGTGCGGTTCCGGAAGGTCGGCCAAGGGAAATCCGCACCTGGCGCTGCGCGCCCAGATTCTGTCTGGCCGTGAGGTGGGGGGCCGGACGCGTGTTGGAGCGCACCTTGTGCGGAGGGTCTGCGCCTGTGTCAGTCCCCCGAGCTCCGTCTCGTCTTAAAACCACTCCGGTTTCTTGGGTGGCCAAGAAACCGGAGTGAAGCCTCTATCTGGGCCCCGCCAACGCGTTGGGGAAGTGTCTCGCCAAGATCTGATTCAACTGATCGACCAGGTCCTCGCGATGGAAGGTCAAGTGGCCGGTACCTTTCTTGAACCACTTGAGCGAGAAGTACTCGCCGGTCCACTCCATCTGTTTCGCGCGATGGGCGTTGCCGATATGGCGGTAGAAGCCGTCGCGGTGGTCGGGTTCCGGACGGCCGTCCAGGACGTGGAAGACGCGGGCGAGGTCATCGAGTTCATCGCAGGTCGTGTGGTTCACAAACCCGTGGTCGAAGTTGTTGCCGTAGATCGTGAAGAGATGGCGGAAGATGAGGCGCTTGCCGAAACGGAAGGGGAGGTTGGTCTTGTAGTCCCAGGACAGGCGCTTGAAGAGGGAGATCACACCGCGTTCGAACATCTCGGCGCGGGTGGAGTGGAGTGGCGGAAGGTCGAGATGATGTTGTCGGCGGTGAGGGGCGGGAGTTCGTCGCTCTCCAATTGTTTGCGCCACTGCTCGCGGGCCTTGGCGTCCATAAACGAAATCAGGCCGGATTCGCTCATGAGGTAGTCCCAGCCGCCGAAGTCGATCTGGCGGCGGGCGGCCTCCGGAGCGTCCTCGTCGGTCAAGTCGGTCGGGTGGCGCGAGAGGTGGTGGATGGCGATGCGCGGGAGTCCGAGATGAGCGGATTCGGCGATGGTGGAAGCTTCGCGGACTAGGGTGATGGCTTGGGTGATGCGCTCGAGGATGGCGTCGCGCTGGGAGACTAAGTTCTCCAAGGAGATTGAGCGCAAGAGAGGGTGGTCTGTGGGGTCGGCTGCGCCGGCGGAGGCACCGGGACTGGCGCCCTGGGCAGAAGCCGGTTGGGCGAGGGGTTGGGTGGAGTTTCGTGTCGATCCGTCGGTGCCCGTGTTGGCATCAGAGGCGGCGTCGGCGTTTGCGGGGAAAAGGGAAAGGGAGTTCATGGCTGCAAGTCCTTGAGAGTCTGCGACGGGATTGCCGCGAGCCTCCCCCCTCACGCCGCAGCGCAGCCGTCACAGGTCTCCCGCAGAATGCGGCGCGCAGCGCGCCTTGACGGCGAGACCGGCGTGGTAAAATGAAAAGACACAGGCAATCCGGATGCTATTCTCTTGAATCGCACCCTCGTCATGCTGGGGACCGTGATACTGGTGGCAGGTGTAGCGTGGCCGTGGATTCGGCGGCTGCCGCTGTTTCACTTGCCCGGCGACATCGTGATTGACCGTCCCCGCTTCAAATTCTTCCTTCCGATCACCACGATGTTGTTGGTGAGTGCGGTCGTTTCTGTGCTGGCGTGGATTTTTCGGCGGTGACGTGGCGCTCGTGTGCGACGCGCGAAGAGGGATTCGAAGTGAGACGGATGCTTCCACACGGATGGCGGGTTCGGGATACCGTGCTGGCCACGTACGGCGTATTGTTGGTGGGAAACTGGATGCTTGGCCCCCGCCTTTATCCCGAGTTTCGGATCGCCGTCACCAGTGCGTTAATCATCGTCATGGTTGCCGATCTCCTGGTATTTTGGACCCTCGAGTCTATACGTCGTCGTCTCCGAAATCGGAGACGTACGAATGCGGCGTGATGGGATATTGAGTCGGTAATAGTAGGGGGCGATGTCGAAGTGGCGGGTCGGGCGGTTTCGAGGAGGACTGGGGGGCGGGCGAGATAATGTGGTACGGGGTTAGTTTGTTATACCGAAGCATGATCAGTCCGACACAGCCGCGGGATGTGCTGTGGGAGGAGAGCATCGTATTGGTCGAGGCCGGAAGCGAACAGGATGCTCGGCACCAGGCCGAGCGCTTAGGCCTGCTCGGAAATCACGGTTATGGCTCTGAGAGCGGTCACGTGGAATGGAAGTTCGAGCGCGTGGAACGAATTTATCCAATCGACGCTGCGGAGGTTGGAAGCGGCACAGAGGTCTTTTCCCGTTTCCTCAGGGATTCCGAAGTCAAGAGCCTCCTCACACCTTTTGACGACCGTGACTAAGTGCGCCGTCGGGGATAGTCTCTCGGACCACTCCGATTGCGTCGCTCGGGGCGGAATCGGAGTGAGCTCCTTGGCGGCTCCCCCCTCGAGGCCGAGGACCGATGAGTACGAGAAGCTGAAGAAGGCGAAGAGGTGTGGCGTGTCAGATCGCGGCTCAGCGGCTCCTCGCGCCGACGGATCACGAGGGAGGGGAACGTGCAACCTGGTGTGTTTTTCATGACGGCCGGAATTTCGATGGGCGTTCACCTGGCCTTTGGCGCCCTGGCGCGACGTGGACTTGTCGATCAACCAGTTCTTGAAAGCGCGCTCTTCGGAATACCGAACCGTGTGCTGGGGACGGCTTCCGCCATTCGACTAATGCGAGTACGGTACTGTCTTCCGTTCCAAGCATTACCAAAGGGCGCTGCAGAACTGAGTGCGGAGGTAAAGGCGAGTCTGGCTATCGCCAGACTGGCAGGGCTCACTTTCATATGCGCGATCTCCGGATTTTTCATTTCCTCCTTTTTGCAGTCAGGTCGATGATGATTGCGGAGACCGTGCGATTAGTGTCATTTCGTGCTGTGGAATCAGTCCGATTACCGGAGGCCTCGGGCGAGGTACTGCGTTGAGTGCGGCGGCGCGTGTTACTTCGTGACTGTCATGAAGGCTGAAGACTCCTCAACCACTCTGATTCCTTGGCCTTGCAACGAATCAGAGTGAGTGTCTTCGCGTCCGGCGCTTCGCGCCCAGATGGGTTTGGCGCGGGTGGTGAGGTGGAAGTGAAATATGGGTAATAGGTATGAAGGTTCCTGCCTGTGCGCTGAAGTGCGCTTCGAAGTGTCGGGAGAATTCGAGCGCTTCTATCTGTGTCACTGTGACTACTGCCGCAAGGATACCGGGTCGGCTCACGCGGCCAACCTGTTCTCCTCGTCTGCGGCCCTAAAGTGGATCTCAGGCGAGGATAGGGTGCGGCGGTTTGATTTGCCGACCACTCGGCACAGCAAATGCTTCTGCAGTACGTGTGGATCGGCGCTTCCCATGATGCAGATGAACGGCCAGTTGCTCGTGGTACCGGCGGGTAGCCTTAATAGGGCACTACCCATCAGGCCAGATGCCCATATATTTGGGTCTAGCAGAGCGCGGTGGGATGATGCATTGGAGAAGGTTCCAACAGTCCAGGGATTTCCGGCATGACTGTGCGGAATAACGGCGTATTGCGCGATGGAACCGGGTTCGGCTACTCAGATTTGTTGGCCCTGCAAGAAATCGGGGTGAATGATCTGCGGTCGGCGCTTCGCGCCAAGAGTGTGTTTGGCGAGGGTTGTGAGCGGGAAGTGCTCTCTAGCCACTCAGAGTCTCTGTCCGCAGGAAGTCTGAGTGTGTGCCTTCGCGTCCGGCGCTTCGCGCCCAGAGCGGTTTTGTGGGGCGGGGTAGTGGACGACCGGATCCGTTGTGACGGCTTAGCACTCTGAGATGTGTTGCGCGGATCTGGAGACGGCGGGGCGGGGGGGCAGACGCTCGGCACAGTGCAATCGGCTTAAAGGACGCAAGCGAGTTTGGCAATATTTCAGCGTCACTCGGGCCCGCGGTTGCCACTCAAGGCTGCTCTGAAGGAGTATTGGCCGTGGCTGCTGCCGTTGATGCTTTGCTCGGCCACCATCTTCTTCGTGCCGAATTCTGCCGCGCACTGGGCTCTGATCACGATGTTATTTCTCGCTGGCGGCATATCCGCGGGTTGGCCTTGGGTCCGGTACGATGCTCCCTATAGCTTCTGGATCTTCGCATGCGGGCTATGGTTCTGCTCGGGGCTCCTGTTTCCAATAATCGGAGGGATGGTCGCGGAGCTATTGGGACGCACCCCGTGACGTGCGTCCTTTGATGCCACGGGTTGGTGCTCGAGCTGGTTGGGTGTCTTTACCACTCTGATTTCTCGGCTTTGCGAGAAATCAGAGTGAATGCCTTCGCGTCCGGCGCTTCGCGCCCAGAGTGGTTGGGCGGGGGTGGTGGACGACGATCTGTCGGGACCCTGTGGCACCCTGCATCGCTTGATGAGCAGTGCGGATAGGACACGGCGGGGGGTCGGAGAGCTGACAGTCGGGGAACGGACATGGGGCGTTGAATGCTGGTGGGTCGTATGAAGGTTCCACGTCGCGTGTTAGCTATCTGCGGCTTCTTGTGTGCCTTGCGATGCGCGCTGTTTTTGTTCGTTTGGCTGCAGAACGATACTTCGCAAGCGCAGTGGCAATTGGCCTACCTGCTTTTCCTGCCCGTCGACTTTCCGGTCTCCGTGCTTTACCGACATCTGCCGGTTCCAGTGCCTGAGGGGCTGGTCGGCCCGATCTGGTGGTTTCTCATGCCGCTAGGGATATGGTGGCTGGTTTGGGGGCGACACAGAAGCGGAAAAGTGGACACCGGTTGACCGGCTGACACGAGCGAGGCGGTCATCAATCAACATAACGCGCTAGATGAGTGATTGCACCTAGCGACTGAAGTATCATCGCGGCGCCGCGATTGTTCGATCGCGGATATGCAAGGAGGTGTCCCATGAAGATCAAGACTGAATATTTCGAGGGCCAGTGCTTTCGAGGTCACCCGTAAACGCCGTAAAGGCTTCCCGTCCGAATCCCACGTCAAGCGCGGCGATCGGATCGTCCACGGCGGCAAACAGCTTATCGAGAAGTTGGGTCGTAACGACCCGTGTCCCTGTGGTTCCGGGAGGAGATTTCAAGAAGTGCTGCATGCGCAGTGGCGAATTCGATGGCTCTGACCGACATCACTTCTTTTAGGCCCAGGTTCTGAGCGTCTTTCTTTTCACAAGCCACTCCGATTTCGTAGCCGTGGACGAAATCGGAGTGAGTGATCCGCGTCCGGCGCTTCGCGCCCGGATCGGTTTGTCTGCAGGTGGCGAGTGTTAAACGCTCTTCAACCACTGCGAATTCCTGGCTCAACAGGAATTCGCAGTGAACGCCTCAGTAGTCCGGCGTCTTATGCGCGGGGGGGAGTTTGCCCGGCTCGACGCGACGAATGCCGACCATGATGCGCACGCCATCTTTATGGCAGAAGAAAAATCCGAAACGTCCGTCGGTTTCGCACGTCCAGCCGCCTGCGGCGCGCTCGGCGTGGGCGGCGGTGAGCACCGCTCGAAGATCGGTCCGCGGGGGAAGTTCTCGGACTTCCAGGGGAGCGCCCAGTCGATCCAGCACGACCAGCCAACACGCATCGCGGATCGGGGCCAGCGAATCATACTGTTGTCGTTTGCGAGTGCCGTGACGCATGCGCGTGAGCATGGCCTAAGAGGGTGGGCTTGACTCAAGGTCCTCCTGACGCGGCGTCCACGTCACTTACAGTTCGCGCGGTGCGGTCAAGATGGATGGCCTCAGGTTCTCCCTGGTTTCGCGGCCCGCCAAAATCGGGCGTGAGGGGGAGCGCTGCAGCCCGTCGCGCGCGTCCTGTGCGGTTCGACTTGCGGGAATACGCACAACTGGATATATATACAGCTACGCGAATTTCGAAGCGGAGAATTCCGATGCTGGGGCCCACCGTATTGCTCGAGACCTCGATTGCGCAGCTGCGCACGTTAGCCTCGTTTTTGGCCGAGCAGATCGGGACGGCGGCCGAGCAAGAGGAGCGCACCGCGGAAGCGCGCGCGTGCAAGGAGTTGCTGCTCTCGATCAGTGTGTTGTTACCGAAACTTCAGGCGGCGAAGTACGTGTTGCCTGCGGACTTAGGCGATGCGCACTGCGGTGATGAGAGTCCTGTGAAGGGTGAAGAGGGGTCTGTGTCGGAGCCGGGCGTCCGGCGCTGACGCGCCCCGATCGGTGGGGCGAGGTGATGAGCGGTCGACCGCCGCGTTGGTGGGGCCGCGTTCGGGTTGACGGCATCCGCACCACGCGGATTTTCGTGGCTTGGAACGAAATCCGCGTGAGTCACAATATCCCCGCCTCGCAGAACGAGAAGACCTCGGCCCCAACGATCAGGTGATCCAACACCTCCACGTCCACCAGCGCGAGCGCTCGCTTGAGCTCTTGCGTCGCGCGCCGATCTTCGGGCGAGGGGTCACTGACGCCGCACGGGTGATTGTGGACCTTATGTGCCCGGGATCCTTCTGTTCCCAGAACGTGCGGCGCCGTTGATGTCGTTGAGGATTCTCCCAGAGTGAGGCACATAACGGTGTCGTAGGGCTCAGTCTTTCACCTCCCGTGTAACTCAGAGAGGTGATTGTCATGTTGGAGTCCTACTACGCTAAACCCGAGAGCGCGGACCGATTGCGGGCACTCTGGCTTGGTCCCGCGATCGATCGTTACGCCGAGTGGTTGGTCAGTCGCCAGATCGCGAAGATGACCGCGCTGGGGCATTTTCAGATACTTGCGCAGTTTGACCGGTTCGTCGTGCGTCGAGGGGTGCGCAACTACGAGGATTTGCCGGCTCAGATCGATGCGTTCGTCAGGTACCGGCTTCGCGCCCACAGGTGGGCTCGGACGGCCAGGGATCGTGGAACGGTGCTCACCCACTCGCGCACCGTGGTCGAGCAGTTGCTGCGCATGCTCGTTCCCGGTTTTGTCGGCACCGTCCGAAAACGCCCTTGGCCGATGCAGGAGTCACTGCCCGGCTTTCTTGCTTATCTGCGCGATGAGCGCGGGACACGCCCCGATACGCTGCATGGTTACGCTCACCACTTGCGCGCCTTCGAGCGTTTCCTCGCCTCATCGCGCATCGTCGACCTCTCCAAGCTCACTCCAGCACAGGTAACACGATTCTTGCTCGAGAGCACCGCGCACATGTCCCATTGGGGACGGGGTGGGCGCGCGGGCTGCATGCGAGTGCTGCTGCGGTACATGCATCGGCAAGGGATCACTCCGACTGATCTCAGTCGTGCGGTGCCGCGCGGGCGGATGTACAAGCAGGCATCGATCCCGCGCGCCATACCCTGGAGCGAGGTGCAGCGAGTGCTCGCCAGCATTGACCGGCGGTCGTTGCGCGGCAAGCGCGACTACGCGATCCTGATGCTGCTCGCGACCTATGGGCTGCGCTCCCAGGAGGTCGCGCAGCTCGAGCTCTCGGCGATCGACTGGCGGCGCTCGCAGTTTCACGTGCTCTGCCGCAAAGCCGGCAACTCGACCACCTACCCGCTGGCGGCGTCGGTGGGTGAGGCGATCATCGCGTATTTGCGCCTGCGCCCGCAGTGCACGGACCGCCACGTGTTCGTTTCGCTGACCGCTCCATGGCGTCCGATCGGTCATTGGGCGGTGTCGGGACGAGCGAGCTATTACCTGCACCGCGCTGGGATCACAGTACGCCGGGCCGGCTCCCACACCTTCCGGCATAGCTGCGTTCAGCGCCTGGTCGAGGCCGATCTGCCCTTCAAGCAGATCGGCGACTACGTTGGCCACCGGTGCGATAACGCCACCCAGGTCTATGCCAAGGTCGCGATCCACAAGCTCCGTGCGTTCACGCTCGGCGATGCGGAGGACGTGCTATGAGCCCCCCAGTCTGGCAACGCTTCGAGAGCATTCTCGCCGATCCTATCAACCGTTACCTTGCGCTCAAGCGCTCAATGGGCTGTCGGTTCAACACCGAGGATCGAGCACTGCGGGTCTTCGATCAGTTCCTCACCGATCGGGGTGTGAGCAGTGTAGGCGACATCGACGCCGCGCTTCTCGATGCCTTTCTGGCCTCGCGCCGCCGCTCGGCGAGGAGCTACAACAACCTGTTGGGCGTCGTACGTCGACTCCTAGACTGGATGGTCGATCAGCAGGAGCTCGCCGTCTCACCGCTCCAGAGCCGTCCGCGGCGGGAGGGCACTCGACGCCTGCCGTTCCTCTACGATGAGGCAACGATCCGGCGGATCCTTAAGTGCGCGGCAGAGCTTCCGGATGGCACGCGCGCTCCGCAGCGCGGAGCAACCTACGCCACGATCTTTGCGATCCTGGCGGCCTTGGGTCTGCGCGTCGGTGAGGTCTCTCGCCTGCAGTGCGGTGATGTTGATCTGCAGCGCGAGGTGCTCCTCGTGCGCAACAGCAAGTTCGGCAAGAGTCGCCTGGTGCCATTCGGGCCGCGGCTCGCGGCTCGCGGCTCGACTGCGCTCGTATGCCGCACTTCGCGAGCGGCGGCTTGGCGCGGCCGTCCCTGACGCACCGTTCTTCACCTGGAACGGTCGAACGCCGATCGTCACCAACTCGATACGTAACGCCTTCCGCGACCACCTAGTGCCGCAGCTACGCCTGAAGGCGCCGGCGGGCACGAGGCACCCGTGCGTTCATGGGCTGCGTCACAGCTTCGCCGTTCGCACGTTGCTGCGTTGGTATCGCGAGGGCATTGATCCGAACGCTCGGCTCAACCATCTCTCGACCTTCCTCGGGCACGTGGGCCTGCATAGCACGGCAGTGTATCTGACCATCACTGGCGAGCTTCTGCAAAGCGCCAACCAGCGCTTCGAGGCCTTCGCGAGCCCACGGTGGCAGGAGGTGCGGCCGTGAGTGATCCCACCCTCGGTGCCCTCGTGCACGACTTTTTCCTCGACTACCTCGCCCAGCAGAAGGGTCTGCGCCAGGGCTCGGTCCGAAGCTACCGCGACACGCTCAGGCTCTTCCTGCCGTTCGTTGCCAAAGAGGCCCGCCGGCCGATCAGCCGCTTGACGCTCGCGGATCTCACCCTCGAGCGCGTGCTCGCCTTCCTGCGGCACATCGAGCGGGACCGCCATAACAGCATCTCGACGCGTAACCAGCGCCTCGCGGCATTGCGCACGTTTGTCGAGTACCTCGGCCGACGCAGTCCCGAGACGCTCAAGCTCTGCCAACAGGTTGCGGCCATCCCCATCAAGCGTACGCCGCTCCCTGAGACTCGGTTCATTGCACGCGAGCAGGTTCACTCCCTCTTCGAACGCTTGCCGGAGCTCGGTCGTTTTGCGTGCCGCGATCGCGCGCTGCTGCTCTTCCTGTACAACACGGGCGCCCGTGTGCAGGAGGTTGTGGATGTCCGCGTCGAGCACCTGACATTCGAGCGACCGGCGTACGTGCGACTACACGGCAAAGGGAACAAGTGGCGGCAGTGTCCTCTCTGGCAGGAGACCGCCGAGCAGCTCAAGTCGCTCCTCGGACAACGAGCAGCAGATCCTAAGGCGCCCGTTTTCCTCTCCGCCACCGGCCGGCCGTTCACGCGGTTCGGCATCTACAAGCGCGTGCGCCACTTGACTGCTGACGTTCCAACCGCTGGCGCCGGCGAGACCTCTCACGTCTCACCGCATGTGTGGCGACACACCGCGGCCGTGCACCTGCTTGAGGCTGGCGTCGATATGAACGTTATCCGCGGCTGGCTTGGGCACGTCAGCCTCAACACCACCCACCGCTACGCCGAGATCACGATGCGCATGAAGACGGAGGCGATGATGATCTGCGCGCCGTCGAGCGGTCATGCAGTGCCTTGGAACGACGATCCGTCGCTCTTGACTTGGTTGAGTAGCCTCTAAAGCGTCCGCATGCGGCGAGCTTTCAAAGCTCGCCGCAGCGACGCGGGATGCTGGGGGCACGGCGCGTGACCGTGCAGGCTTTTGCGCAGGTGACGACGGCATCGACATGGCGTCAGATCGGCTTTCGACTGGAGCTGCGAGGACAGAGACTTCGCCTCAGGGTAATCGCCATCCTTGTTTGCTCGCTTTAGGAGTTGGATCGCGCTCGCTCGCTTGCCATTGTCGACATCTGCGATCGCCAGGTTGTACAGCGCTTCTTCGCGGCCGTGCTCCGATGTGTTCGCTCGCAAAGCCTTATGGAACAACCGGCGCGCGGCGCCTGGATTCCGACGAACCCCGATGCCGTAGAGATAGTTGTATCCCACTGTGACGGCGGCATCGCCATCCCCCATCTCCATGGCGCGCACCGCCCAGCGATGGGCGCTGCGCAGGTCACCGAGATCACGATGCACGGTCGCGATATTGCAGGCGGCCCCGCTGTTGCCCAACCGAACAGCGCGGCGGTACCACTCCAAGGCGAGAGATCTGTTGGGGCGTATTCCATTTCCAATGTCGTACGCGTAACCCAGCGACCCAGCCGCGATAGCGTCGCCACCCTCGGCAGCCCGTCGAAGCAACCTCACTGCATAAGGCGCGTTGCGGCGCACGAGAACCCGACCGTTCCTATCGCGGATGCCCTCGGCCAAGTCGAGCGCCAAATCCCTAATCGAAGCAAGGTCTCCGGCGGCGACACCGCGCCGACGTCTCGCCATCACCCGATCCCAATTGGGTTCTTTAATGTGACTCGCCATAGCTCAATCGTCCGAGATGAAGTGCCAGGCTGAACATCGAGGCGAACAACAATCGTCCGTCCAGCCTCAGGGTCTGTCCGCCAAAGCTGCCGCATTCTACCGTTATGTGGCGCTTTCTCGGAGAAATGGCTTTAATAACAACAATTCTTGATGGGCCCACCACAAAACGATCTTGGGCACATAACTTCCATTATCTGGCCAGCCACATAATGGTACAGGATGACGCCGCCGGCGTTGCGGGCGAGGGCTTCTTTAACCACTTCGCGGGCGTGGACGGACGTCTGGGTGAGTGTGCCGCGGAAGAGCTCCACGAACTCGATCAGGCGATGTTCGCCATCCAGGAACAGGCAGCCGAAGACTTCATGCTCGAGGGCGGCGAAATGCAGTTGCAGGTACGCACGGATTTGAGCCGGCTCGGTCAGCACGGCCCTCCCGCGGCCACAGCGGCGGCGCAGGATGGCCTGCGCGTGTTGCAGGATCTGCGTGTCACGCGCTTCGCGGAAGCGCCCCCGAGTCCGTACGTACAGTCGCGTCCTGCGAACGTTGGCCTTCGACGTCACGGGTGCACTGTACGGCGCACCGGCGCTGCTGCCGACGGACATTGCCTATGTGTTTGCCCAGAAACTCACGCGTTTTGGTGTCCACGGAATCGATAGTGCGCGAGCGTCCGCTCGAGGCGGGGGCGGTGTCGGCTTCGGCGGCAGCGATCGCGGATTGCGGTTGCGTCGCGCGCAGCGCCGATGGCGGTCGCGAGGGCGCGACGCATGGGGCGGCTCCAGGCCCTCCTGCTGAACCTTCCGAAGGGGCGGTTGAGCTCACAGAGGGCGGGGCGCGGGTTTTTGTGATGATCGCAAACGGAGTGGGGGTGGTGGTCGGTGCCCCACGTGATGGCCGCGAGTGAATGATATGCTCTGTGGGGCATGATCGGACAACCAACACTCAGGGCAGCGGTGTCGAGGGCGGGGATTGCGGCCGTCATTGCGGCTGTGCACGCAGTGGTCTTGGGCGTGGTGGTGGCCCCTACGCACCGCGAGGCATCGAGCGTCAGCACGCCGGTGCTGTTCGTGTCGACCAGCTCGGTTGTTGTGCAATCGCCGGCCTGGGACCGAACGCCCGTACCGGAGGTCAACCTGGATCGACCTCGAATTGATGCGGCCTCGCTTGAAGTCGTGCAGTTCGACACCTCCGTCCAGGAGGAGTTGGCGGGCGTGATTGCACCGGCCTCGGCGCCGCGCTTATCACGGTTTCAAACAGCCGATGTCGCAGACTTCGCGCGGCGCGCGAAAGTCGTTGTCGGGCGCCCGCGCACCGTCGTGCTGGCCGTCCGGGTGGGTGAGGACGGGGGCGCGACCGCAGTCGAGGTCGCACGCAGTTGTGGGGATGCGACCGTGGACGCGGCGGCGATCGATTATGCGCTTGAGCTGCGGTGGATTCCGGCGACGCGCGACCGCGTACCGATCCCCGCGCGGGTCCTGTTGCCGGTGACCTTCAGTATTCCGCTGTAGGCTCCCGCGCGCGCGGACCGCCGTGTAGCGGATTCGAGACAAGCCATCGTGTCCTCGCGGATTCTCGCTCGAGTGACGGAAATACAATCTCGGAGATGGTTGAAATCGACAGAACCGCTGTGCTAGCGTCCAAGGCGCAAACTAACATCGCACACACGGATGCGATGTGCAGGAAAGGGAAGGATATGGAACGGTCTGTCTGCACGGTGGTCTGGATGCGTCTTGGAACGATACTCGCGCCGACCTCTCAATAGCCCCTAGAGCCTCTACCTCCCGTTGATTCACCCGTCCTGGCCTGCGGCCGTGCGGTGTGCTGCGCCTTGCAGAAGATGAGGGGCTCTATGCTCAAGATTGCCTTGCCGTGGTGGTGCGGGTCTCCGTGGCTGCGTCGCCTCCCCAGAGTCTGGTCGGCCGTGGTGGCCCTCGGGATGCTGTGCGGGGGCGCGCAAGCGCAGGCCGCGATCGGCTACGTCCAGTCCTCTTGGGACAATCCTCAGGGCTCGCAGGCCGTCTCCGCCGCCGCCTTCCCCGGTGCGCAGACCGCCGGCAACGTGAACCTGGTCTTCGTCGGGTGGTCAGACTCGAGCTCCTCGGTGAGTTCCATCACCGACACCGGCGGCAATGTCTATACGCTGGCCTTAGGCCCCACGCGCGTCAGTGGGAGTGCCTCCCAATCGGTCTACATCGCGACTAACATTGCCGCCGCCGCGGCGAACACCGTGACAGTGACCTTCAGCGCGTCGGTGCTGTATCCCGACGTGCGCATCGTGGAGTACAGCGGCGTCGATACGGCGCATCCGTTGGATGGTGTCGCGGGCGCCTCGGCGCCGTCGGCGGGCGTGTTGGACAGCGGGGCCCTCACGACCACGGTGCCGAACGACTGGATCGTGATGGGTAATTACATCGCCTCCGGGACTACCGCTGAGAGCAGCGGATTCCAGGAGCGTCTCTACGATCAGGATTCGCAGGTCGTGGCGGATGCGCTGGCCGCGGCGGCCGGGACCTATCACGCCGTCGCCGGGCAGTTTCCCACCGGCTTTTGGATCCAGCAGGCAGTCGCGTTGCGTGCCGCCACGGGCACCACGGACACCCAAGCTCCCTCAGCCCCGGGTAGTCCCACGGCCACTCCGGTCTCCCCAAGTCAAATCAGTCTGTCCTGGGGCGCTTCCACCGACAACGTCGCCGTGGTGGCCTACCTCGTGGAGCGCTGCGCGGGATCGGGGTGCTCCAACTTCACGCAAATCGCCGTCACGACTGCCGCCAGCTACGCGGATTCGGGACTGGCGAATGCGAGTGCCTACACCTACCGCGTGCGCGCGGCCGATGCGGCCGGCAACGTGAGCGGCTATTCGTCCACCGCCGGTGCGAGTACGGCCTCGAGCACCGGCGGGACCTCTATCGCCTACGTGCAGTCGGCGTGGACGAGTCCGGCCACCGCTACCTTGCAATCGCTCGTGACGACGACCTATCCGGGTGCTCAGGGCTCGGGAAACTTGAACCTCGTCTTCATCGGCTGGGATGATGTGTCCTCCACGATCACGGCGGTGACCGACAGCGCGGGCAACACCTACACACTGGCCGTCGGACCGGCCCACTCCGGAACCGGGGGCTCTCAGGCAGTGTATGCGGCGAAGAACATCGTTGCGGCCTCGGCGGGGGCGAACACGGTCTCGGTGACCTTCAGCACCGCGGTGCTGTATCCGGATGTGCGGGTGATGGAGTACAGCGGCGTGGACACCACGTCCCCGATCGACGGCACCGCGGTGGGCACGGGAAACGGGGCGATCGAGGAAGGCGGGGCGCTGACCACGACCGTGCCGAACGAGTGGATCGTGGTCGGCAACGCGATCGAGTCCTCCACGGTCAGTGAAGCCACCGGATTTGCGGAGCGCTCCTACGACATCGCCTCGCAGGTCACCGCGGATCAGGCGATCGCCGGGGTCGGTCCCGTGCCGATTCTCATGGAACAGTGGGGACCGGGCTGGTGGGTGATTCAGGCGGTGGCATTGCGTCCCGCCGGCAGCACGGGCGGTGGTGGAGGCGGAGGCGACACGCAGGCCCCGAGCACGCCGGCGAGCCTGTCCGCCACGGCCGCGTCCGCCAGCGAGATCGACCTCACCTGGGGCGCATCCACCGACAACGTGGGAGTGACGGGGTATCTCCTTGAGCGCTGTAGCGGCTCGGGGTGCACAAACTTCGCGCAGATCGCCACGCCCACCGGCACCAGCTACGCGGACACCGGACTCTCCGCATCCACGACCTACATCTATCGCGTTCGGGCGCAGGATGCGGCCGCAAACTTAAGCGGTTATTCCAATACGACGGATGCCATCACTTCGAGCAATGGAGGCGGTGGAGGAGGCTCCGATACACAGCCCCCGACTGCACCCAGCGGACTGACCGCCGATGCCGTTTCGGGAACGGAGATCCTTCTGACTTGGTCGGCCTCCTCCGACAACGTCGGGGTCACGGGCTATCAGGTCGAGCGATGTCTCGGGTCCTCCTGTAGCAGCTTCGCGCAGATCGCAACCCCGACGGCCGCGACGCTGTTGGACTCGGACCTGTCGATGAGTACGAGCTACACCTACCGCGTACTGGCGGTGGATGCCGCTGGCAACTTGAGTTCCTATTCTCCTATCGCCTCCGCGACCACGACCACCGTCGGAGATATCTGTGACTAGCGCTTCCATGAAACTGAACCAAAACGGTTTGCTCGCGTGCTTCGCTCGCTTGCAGTGGCTTGCATTGGCGCTCCTGGTCCTATCTGTCATCGTCTCGATGCCCTCGCTTGCCCAAACATCGCAGCGCACCTGTGGGAACGCACCCCTGCCGGCGTGCAGTGGTGGCCAGCCCATCCCCACCGAATGGGCCGTGATCGCGGTGGATCAGGCCGGAATCGCGCAGGGCACCTACGACAGCTTGGACGAAGCCAAAAGTGCCTACGAGCAGGGCGGGACGACCTGGGCGTGCTACCTGGACTTCGATGGACAGGCGGAACTCCCCAACTCTGTCGACTTTGGCGGTCCCAATCCGGGGGCGACCGATGGGATCGTGACTCGCGATGTGTATCGGCAGGACTACCACGCTCAGGCGAAGATAGGACAGGGCTGCGCGGGCAACGTGTTGTACCTTTCGCTCTATCTGCTCGAGCTGCGCAAGCTCTATTGTCCCGACGGCTCCCCCATCGTTTATCAGGCGGGTCCGCCCGTCATCGGCCCCTATTGCCCGGACCCTCCGAAGCCGGAGTCGTGCCCGAGCGGCAGTACAATCGCCGGCAATCCATGCGATGTCTCTAACGGAAATAAATCCCAGCTGGAAGTCGATTACCAAGGCAGCGGCAACAACGATCTGCAATTTGTCCGCGCCTACAACAGCGTGGATGCTTATCAAGACCATAAGGTGGAATTCTACACCCAGAGCGCCCACTTACGAGTGCGGGAGCCAATCGGTGCGGGCTGGAGCGCTACGTACTTTCAGCACTTGACTCAACAGGCCATCAATGATTCCACCGGAACACATAATGTCGTCCTCGCATGGCGGCCGGACGGTCGCATGCTGCAGTTTGTGCTCTACAACGGGGTGTGGAATCCAGATCCTGATATCGCCGATATTCTGACCACAACGCCCACTGGTTTCACATACCGTACGCAAGAGGACACGGTTGAAACCTACGACCAGAACGGCCAGTTGACCTCGGTCGCCGCCCGCGGACACCCTCCGGTCAGGGTCGCTTATACGGGGTACCCGACGACTCTTCCATCCACTGTGACGGACGCTTACGGCCGCACATTGACCTTCCAGTATACCCGGGATGCCAATGGCCACTTCGTGCTTGCCAGTATTACCGATCCGGCCGGTCAGTCGATTACCTATACGCACCAGCTTCGCAACAACACGCAAGCGAACCTCGAGGCACTGATGTCAGTGACCTACCAGGACGGCACCAGCCGCCTGTACGACTACGGCGCGTCGGGAACCGTACTGGCACTGCATCTGATGCAGATAACGGATGAAGCGGGGGTGGCCTACGCCAATTGGACCTACGACTCCACCGGAGAGCATGTCTTAAGCTCCCAGCATGCAGGCGGTGTCGACAGATATCAGTTTACGTACTCGGGCGCTCAACGAACGATCGTGGACCCGTTGGGAACGACCCGTACACTCAACATGCAGATGCTCTGGGGCGCTTCACGTACTGTCTCCACGAGTGCGACTTGCCCTGATTGCGGCTATGACGCGGCGCGCGTGTTCGACGCGAGTGCCAATATCCAAAGTCGGACGGATTTCAACGGAAACCAAACGACCTACGCGTACGACACGGATCGCGATTTGGAGACGAGCCGCACGGAGGCATATGGCACCGCGAATGCCCGCACGATCATGACAACTTGGGATGCCACGTGGCGGCTGCCGAGCCTGGTGACCGAGCCCAATCGAACGACGGGATACACCTACGATTCGATGGAGAACATTCTGACCAAGACGGTCACCGACACCACGGTGTCGCCTCACGTCAGTCGGACGTGGACATACACTTACGATGCTGATGGGCGCGTTCTGACGGCCGATGGGCCGCGAACAGACGTGGCCGATACCACCACCTACACGTACTACACCTGCACGACGGGCGTGGAGTGCGGGCAGGTTCATACTATTACGGACGCTGCGGGCCACGTCACCACCTACAACACCTACAACGGAAGCGGGCAGCCGCTCACGATCTCGGATCCCAACGGGACGGTCACCACGCTGACCTACGATGCGCGCCAGCGGATTTTGTCCCAGACGGTCGGCAGTGAGACCACGGGCTTTACGTACTGGCCCACGGGGTTACTGAAACGCGTGACGCAGCCGGACGGCAGCTACGTCCAGTACTCGTACGATGATGCGCACCGGTTGACGCAGATCTCGGATGGGGCAGGGAATAAGATTGCCTACACGCTCGATGCGATGGGCAACCGGACGGCCGAGAACGCCTATGATTCCGGGAATACGCTGCACCAGACGCATTCCCGGGTGATCAACTCGCTGAACCAGATCTACCAGGACATCAATGCGGCGGGCACCGCGGCCGTGACCACGACCTACGCCTACGACAGCAATGGAAACCACACGGGCATTGCCGCACCCTTGTCGCGGAGCACCGGGAATCAATATGATGAGCTGAATCGTTTGAAGCAGATCACCGATGCGGGGGCAGGGGTCACGCAGTTCGGCTATGACGCGAATGACAACCTCACCTCGGTCACGGATCCGCGCACGCTCACGACGTCCTACACCTACAGCGGTCTGGGCGACCTCAAAACGCTCATCAGCCCCGATACCGGGACCACGACGAATACGGTCGATTCCGCGGGGAATCTTGCGACCTCCACCAATGCACGCGGTGCGGTTACGACCTATTCGTATGATGCGCTGAATCGCCCGGCGTCCGTGGCGTACGCGCTGGGCGGGGTGACGGACCAGACGATTACGTTCTCGTACGACGCCGGGACCTATGGCAAGGGGCACCTGACGGGCGCGGCCGATGCGAACCACTCCCTCACCTGGGTGTACGACGCCTTCGCTCGAGTGTCCAGCAAGACTCAGGTCGTGGGCACGTCCGCACTCACCGTGGGATACTCCTACACCAATGAAGATCTCACCACGCTGACCACGCCGTCGGGCAAGGCGATCACCTACACGTACAACAGCAATCACCAGGTCACGGCGATCGCGGTCAATGGGATTGCACTCTTGGGGAATGTGACCTACGAGCCGTTCGGCGCGGTGAGCGGCTGGACGTGGGGCAACGGCACGGCGGCGGTCCGGACCTACGACGGGGACGGAAACGTCTCGACCGTCAGTAGCGCCGGGGCTAAGACTTATACGTACGACGACGCGTCCCGAATCACAGGCATCACCGACGGCGGTAACTCGGCGCTGTCCTGGGGCTACGGGTACGACAGCTTGGATCGGCTGAACAGCGCCGCGACCACTACCCAATCCCAGTCGTTCGCGTATGACGCAAACGGCAATCGCCTGACTCAGGGCGGGGACGTGACCTCCACGTTTACCGTGGATGCCGCAAGCAATCGCTTGACTGGAGTGTCGGGTGGGCTCACGCGCTCGTACGCCTATGATTCGGCCGGCAACACGACCGGCTATGGCGGCAATACGTTCACGTATAACGCCGCAGGGCGTATGGTGCTCGCGAGCAATTCGGCAGGGACGACAGCTTATGTCTACAACGCGCTGGGGCAGCGGATCCGGAAGTCCAGCGCGGCGTCGGCCACGATCTTTGCGTACGATGAGGCCGGGCACTTACTTGGGGAGTACGATCAGTCCGGAAATCTGATTCAAGAGCTTGTGTGGCTCGGAGACACCCCAGTTGCCACGATTCGGTTGGAGACATGTGGGGTTTCGATCTTCTACATCCATACGGACCACCTCAACGCTCCTCGACGTATTAGTCGCCGCAGTACCGCGCAGTTGGTCTGGAGTTGGGAGAGTGATCCGTTTGGGACTGCTGCGCCGAATCAGAATCCATCGGGATTGGGGCAATTCGCTTTTAATCTTCGGTTCCCAGGGGAATACTACGACGCTGAGACCGGTCTCACACAAAATGATGTTAGAGACTATGACTCAGCGACAGGGCGATTTGTCGAGAGCGATCCGTCCGGTCTCGATGGGGGATCGAGTACGTACGGGTATGCGAACGCAAGTCCGATCCAATTCTACGATCAAGACGGAATGCAAGCTGCGGAACCGGCAGATGCATATGAGCGCGAGAGAGAAGAGGCAGAGGGATCCTGGCAATATGCGCTACGTCCGCCAAGTCGTCCCCTCTCCCTTGCACCAATCTACACCTACAATACCGGGGGTGATAATGCGTGTGGGTTCTGCTTTAATGTCTTCTACATCGCCCAAATCAGGCCTTCATCAAGGGGCTGGGATCGTACGCAGGCAAACAGACAGCTTTACGATTATCTGGCCAGTGCGAATGGGCCGATTAACTGGCGGTACATTACGCGGGGCATGCAGGGGCCGAACGGCGGCTTGCGCAACCCGACAGGATTTCAGTGGCATCATCCCGTGGGACGTCCAAATCAGCTTTGGCTGGTATCACAGTGTCAGCACGAGGGAGACATTTGGCAGTCTCTGATACACCCTGAAGGGTCTGGGGGCTTCGCTCAGCGCATGATGAGTCCTGTTCCAAAGCCATGACGCGATTCGACCTCACTGCTGTCCGGACGAGATCTTGGAATTCCGTCGTCGCGGCGGGATTGCGGACGAATCCTGATCTCCCGCTGCTCACGGAGACGTTCAGTTTGGAGCCGCTGGAGTCGATTGCCGATCGACTTCTGTGCTTGACAGCGGTGGCCTCATTTTCGTTCGGCCTGCCGCTTTCTGCTTGCCGGGCGTGGTTAGAGCAAGAACAGCTCTGGAATGCCTTGTCTCTGGGAGAAAAGGCTCTTCTATCAGGCGAACGAGAGGATCTGCTTGCGGGACAGATTGTCGTTCATTCCATTTATGCGCTCGCGTGGTGTGTTGGCGCCTATGCGTCGTTCGACATTCAGAGAAAGCTTCCCGATGACCTCGTCGAGGCACTGCCGGACCTGCGAGTTCTCGAACCCACTAAGGTATTTCGTTCGCGGCTGTCACTGCGAGCCATCGATATGGTGCTTGAGCAACTGGATGCCGCCTATTGTTTCCATTGGGCGTGGCGGGACCGATACCTAACTGGCAAGAGTCGCGGCACCAACGACATGATGGTCCTTGCCGAGCGCCGCAAAGCCCTTGAGTGGGTCGTCACGGGCGGAGACTGGGACCACGTCTCGCTAGACACATAGTTCTCTCGTTCTACTGCGTTGGTTGTGAAGTCCGAAACGCGCAGGGTCTCTGGCCTAGTGCACGCCGCTCGCCCGCGCTCGGGCGGGTGAGCGATGTTACTCGTATGACGATGCCTCGCGGATCTCGGGCATCGCCGACGGCGGCAATTCCGCCCTATCGTGGGGTTATGGCTACGACAGCCTGGATCGGCTGAATGCGGCATCGACGACCACGCAGTCGCAGTCCTTTACCTATGATGCGAACGGCAATCGGCTCACGCAGGGCGGTACCGCAAGCTCGACGTTCACCGTGGATGCCGCGAGCAATCGCTTGACCAGCGTCTCGGGAGATTTGAGTCGCACCTACGCATATGATGCCGCCGGGAATAGCACCAGCTACGGCGGCAATACATTTACGTACAACGCGGCAGGGAGGATGGTGCTCGCGAGCAACTCCGCGGGTACCACGGCTTATGTCTACAACGCTTTAGGACAGCGAATTCGCAAGTCGAGTGCGGCCTCGGCCACGATCTTCGCCTACGATGAGGCGGGGCATCTGATCGGGGAGTACGATGCGAGCGGAAATCTCATTCAGGAGATCGTGTGGCTGGGCGATACTCCCGTGGCAACGGTAAGACTTGAGACGTGTGGGCTTTCAATCTTCTACATTCACACCGACCACTTGAATACCCCGAGAAAAATCAGCCGGCGTAGTACGGCGGAG
>DASYEW010000066.1:0-100571 GCA_036498785.1 Steroidobacteraceae bacterium
AGTAGCGCGAGGCCATCGGCAACATTGTCCTTTTCCGTAGGCTTGCCCGTGCTGCCACCGTACCCGCGATAGTGCATCAGATAGAGCGCATGGTTAGGAAAGGCACTGACGAACGAAGCAAGGCTCTGGGACACGTCTTCGCCATTGCCGCCGAAATAGACGATAGCCTTCGGGCCCTCGTGAGAGTGCACGGTAACGACGAGTTCCGCGCTGTCGACCGGCATCTTCATCGTAGATTCCGGCGCGGTGACCGTGCGCGGTTGCGGGTAGTAGAGCAAAGAGCGCTGAAACACATACATCGCTGCGCACACACCTGCATAGCCGGTGAGCACGATGGCGAGGATGATGTAGAGGGTATGCTTCACAAATGCCTTTCTGCGCTTGGCTGGTTCCGGGCAACCACGAACTGGCGGCCTAATGCTACCGCTCACACGCCGCGTTTCTTAACGTGGTCGCGTGCAGCGGTTGTTGGGCTGCGACTGTGCGATAGTGACAGGGGGCAGCATTCTCGGGCAAGGGAACGATCCGGCGTTACCCGGGAACCACCGCAAAGCTGAGCGACATCGTTGATCGGCGAGCAGCGCAACGATGCGCGTCGATACTCATGACCATTTTGAGACCCAACGCGAGTCTAAGAGGTGCGCGACTCGCGCGTTGCTCTTGAACACATGGTTAGGATTCGGCTGGCATGGCAATGACTCGCCAGCCGTTCTTCGTCTGAGCGACGAACAAATGCTCCTTTGAGATTTGACCGTTCCTCAACGTGCAATCCTCCAGGACCTTGACAAGCGTCTCCTCGACCGAGACTACCCCTGTGATCGCACAACGGACCCCCTTGAAGTTGCGAAAGATCGTTTCCCTTAGATCCTTACGATAGCCAATTTCCAATACCTCCGCCGCCTGCTTCAAGATGTCCGCTTCAGTATCCAATCCAGGGCCGATCTTCTTAAGCATCCGCCGGGCTTCCTCAACGAAGTCCCTTGCGGAGTAACGGAGTTAAGAGTCCGCTCAGCGCGCTCGACGAGCGCGCGAACTGTCAGCTCGCGCTGGCTTAGCTCTGTATCGACCTCCACCACGGCTTTCTTGGACAGCTTGCTTATTCTGCCGGTCTTGTCGTTGTTGGCCATTGCTCGCGAAGTGCTCAGGCGCCCATCGGTCAGTCGCGTCGATTCATCGCTTGTGCGACCGCTTCGGCCTGATCCAGCACGCGCAAGACATTGCCACCCGCGAGCTTCGCAACATCTGCATCGCTCCATCCACGACGCATCAACTCGGCAAGCAGCTGCGGGTAAGTCGACACATCAGCCAATCCGGCGGGCAGGTCCTTCCCTACTCCGTCGAAATCCGACCCGATGCCGACATGATCGGTCCCTGCAACTTTGGCAATGTGCTCGATGTGGTCAGCGACCATCGCAAGCGTGACATCAGGCTGCGGATGCGCACGCTCCCATTCCGCCAGCGCGTCGGCCGCCCGTTTCGGCTGGCCGATATAGAGCCCGCCAAACGGCGGAGCGTTGAGACGCGCCTTCTCCGCATCGAGGTCCGCCGACCAGCGGCGAAAGGCATCGGAGATGTAGATAGGCGCGAAGTTGACCATCACCACCCCGCCGTTGGCAGCGACCTGCTTGAGAACTGTATCGGACACGTTGCGCGGATGATCATCGAGCGCACGCGCGCTCGAGTGAGAAAACATCACTGGTGCTTTCGACACACGTAGCGCATCGAGCATCGTGGCCTCGCTCACGTGGCTCAAATCGACCAGCATGCCAAGGCGGTTCAGCTCGTGTACGACCGACTCGCCGAACTCGGTGAGCCCGTCGTGCTTGGGATCGTCGGTCGCGGAATCTGCCCATTCGATGGTTCGGGAGTGCGTCAGCGTGAGGTAACTCGCACCCAACGCGCGATAGGCGCGCAGCACGCCCAAGCTGCCATCGATCTGGCCACCGCCCTCAACGCCGATCAGGGAGGCAATTCGTCCGCTCTTGTGAATGCGGCGCACATCCGCGCCAGTTCGAGCCATTGCAAACGTGTCCGGATAGCGCTCGGCGAATGATTGAACGAGCGCAATCTGCTCGATCGTCTGCTTCACCTGTCCGGGACCTGGCAGATCGGAAGACACCCATACGGACCAGAATTGTCCGCCGACCATGCCCTGGCGCAGCCGAGCAATATCGGTGTTGTAGGACTCGGGCCGGGTTCCCAAACCGCTGCGCAGATCCATCGTCCAGCGCCCATCGCCTTCGCGTGCGCGGAGCACCTCAGGCCAATCATTGTGTCCGTCGATCAGCGGTGTTGCCTTGAGCACGCGGGTGATGCGCGCCTGCAGGTCCTGGGCGACGGCACTCGTCGTAACGCTCGACGCGACCAGAGCCAAGGCCAAGATCGCCAAATGAGAACCGCAGCGCGACCGCGTGGCCTTATCGACTCTTGCTATGTCAACTCTGGCCATGTCAGGTACCTGGTGTGAAAAGCAAATCCTGATAGTCGAAACTGAAATCGGCCAGTGGCGAGACGGGCTTCATGGTAATCCGCTCGACCTTGCCCTCGGCGCCGAGGCCAAACGATACGTAGGCCGGTTCGATTCCGGGGTCGTCGAAGCGCGCAATAAACGTATCATATTGCCAATGCTGCAAGCGACCGCCCATGTTCGGGGTATTCGTGAAATTGATCGTGAGCCCCGTGGGGTCGGAGCCGATGGCGATGGCACCGTACCAGGCATCGACATAGCGACCGGCATACTGGCCCAGCGGTAGCGTGGGTTTCGACTGCACGGGCGCTGCTGCCTTGGTATTGAGTGCCGCGACCGCCGCATCGAAGCGCTCCTTCCGCACCTTGGTGAAGCGAGCTGGCCAATCCTTCTTTGGTCGACCGAGATAGTGATCGAGCAGCTCGTACATGAGACCGAAGCGCGCCTGACCGTCTTCACTGTTCTGAGTGATTGCGAAACCGACATTCTTTGCCGGAATCAGTACGACGACGGTGACAAACCCGAACACACCACCGGAATGCCAGATGATCTTGGCCCCGCCATAGTCACGCACCTCCCACCCCAAGGCGTATTGCTGAAAGTTCGGCGTCGTCTCCTCGAGGCCGGGAAGCGCGGGTGAGATCGGTTCGATCGTCTGGGGGGCCCACATCTCATTACTGGATGCTTCGCTGAAAAGCCGCCCGCCCTCCGGCAATTTTCCCTTCGCAAGCTGGATCTGCAGCCAGCGCGCGAGATCGTTCGCGCTGATGGCGAGCAATCCCGCCGGCGTGGAGGATGGCGCCAGATTGTCGTGCTCGTCGAGGACCTTGAGTGGTCCGATGCCGCGCACGGCACCCCCAATCCGCGCGTGCGGAGAGGCTCGGTTGGGCGTCGCAAACCGATGCGCCTGGTCACTTGTAGAGTGGAGCATGCCGGCCGGCCGGAACAGGTGTTCGCGAATGTAGTCCTCATACGGCTGGCCACTCACCAGATCGATCACATGGCCGGCAACGATATAGAGAATGTTGTCGTACGCGTAGCCGCTGCGGAAACTACGCGCGGGCTTGATGAAACGCAGTCGCCTGACGACTTCAGCCCGAGACAAAGTGCCCCGCGGAATGACCAGCAAGTCCCCCGCACCTAGCCCTAGACCACTGCGATGCACGAGCAGATCTCGCACCGTCATCTCACGAGTCACCCACGGGTCATACATCTGAAAGCCGGGGATGTGATCGGAAACGGGATCGTCCCACTTGAGCTTACCGGCCTCGACCAGTGTGGCGAGCGCCGCGGTCGTCATAGCCTTTCCCGTGGACCCGGTCATGAAGATCGTGTCGCCATCGACCTTCTCAGGGCTGCCGAGTTTGCGCACGCCAAAGCCTCGCGCGAGCGTGACGGCGCCGTTCTCCACGATTGCGATGGCCATGCCCGGAACTTCGGCCGTCGCCAGAACGGAGTCGACACGCGACTCAAAGTTTTCAGGCGGCGACGCGCAAACCGGCATCGACAGTGCAATCAGTACGAGCGCGAGAATTTTTTTCATGGGATCACCCTTTTGAACTGCCCGTTGTTCCGCAATCGCCAGAGGCCAATGGTAAGCAGCGGCACGACGTACACGGCGATCAACGCGTAAGCCAGCGCGCGATAACCATTGGCGATGAGCGAGACCAGCCCGACCCGATCTGCAATCAGCATGCAGATGGCAAGCAACGTGAGCGCAATGGTGCCACGCGCACGCGCGCTGAGCGGCTCAGCCGCCCGAGCTTGCCAGGCGGTTGCGATGCGCTCGTTGATGGCGTGCACCGCACCCGTTCCGCTCTCGAGCAGAGCGGCAAAAATCATTGCCTGGAAGAGATACCGGAACCAAGGCTGATCGAGGCGCGCCAGCAAGTAGTCCGAGGGCAGCGCTGTACCGGCTATTGCGGGCATGAACGCACACATGCAAACGAAGAACAGGAACGCCGGCAGCATCGCAAGCGGCCCCGCCACCACGCCCGCTACGACAGCATCACGGTCGCTCGTGAAGTGACGCGTGACAGGCAGGATGACCACCGCGCCGATGATGTTGTAGCCGGCATAGGTCAATCCTCCCGACAGCCAGCCGGAGTTCCAACCATCTGCCGCTGCGAAAGTTTGCGAAATCCGGCTACCGAATGCCGACAGTGCGAACACGACAAATGTCGCATAGACGCCATAAAGCAGCACTGAGACCCAGGTGAATACCCGCTCGACGCCTTTGTTTCCGAACGCGGCACAGAGCGCGATCGCCACCATCAGGCAAAGCGTACCGACGATTGGAGCGATGCCCAGCGTTGCCGATGCAATCGCCCCTGCGGCCGCCCCAAACACCGCGAGTATCAGCACGACGAAGAGCACGTAGGTGAACTCGAATATCGGCCACGCAGGCCCAAGCAGGGCTCGAAAGAAGCTGCGATAGTCGCGCTCGCGCAATCGCCGTGCGAATACGAAGGTAGTTGCACAGACGATGCACCAGATCGCCGTTGCGACAACCATCGCGGCGATCCCGCCCCAGGGTCCGGCAGGAAGAAAGAACTCGGCGATTTCGCGTCCCGTCGCATAGCCGCCGCCGATCACCACGGCCTTGAATGCGAGACCTGGAAGCACGAAGCGCTGAAACGCGCTCGACGGCTTCGTTTGCGCGGCCGGGCCGCTCACGACGTACAGGCAGCGGTGGCTTTACAGGTCGTCACGTTTCTAGTTCTCCCCGAGTTTCACGGCCGTCTTCTCGCGGATCAGCTCGTCAGTACCGGCAGAAATTCGATTTGCGGGGCTCGAGCCATTACACCCGAACATGCTCCGATGCGCCCCTATCCTGATTGAATAATTGTCAACCTACGTAGACTGAAAGGACAAACTGGTGACAACGTGCCGGGCACGGCCATCGAGCAGCCGCAGCGCGATCGCCGCACAGACGCAAATTACTGCGAGAAGCGTGAAGAATGCGGCGTGACTCACGCTCGCCCACAGACTCCCGACGAAACCCGCCGATAAACTGCCCGCGAAACTTGCCAGGAACCAGGATGCCACCGTGGTTGCGCCGAATTGTCGCGGGGCCAAGCGGGCAAACAGGCCAAGTCCTGTAGGCAGAATGAAGAGCTCGCCGAAGGTCAGGAGCACAAAGAACGACGCGAACCACAACCAGTGAACACGAACGTCCCCCGCACTCCACGACAGTACTGCCAGCATCAGGTAAGACGCGCCAACGATCAGCGCGCCGGTTGCCATACGTTGTGTCGGAGCTTCAGTGAGGCCTGCCTTCTCACGTCGGCGCCACCACGCAAGCAACACTGGCGTCAGGAGCATCACGCAAAATGGATTGATTGAAATAAACCACGTCATCGGAATCGCAAAGTGGCCCACGTGCTTGTCCACACCGCTATCGGCCCACAGCGCAACCGTATTCCCAATCTGTTCGTAGGCGCTGCGGAAGATCGTGACCGACACGCCCAAACCGAAGAGCAGCAACACCGTGTCGCGTTCCATGCCCTCGCGCCGAACGACGCCTTGTTGCGGGCGAGGCATCTGTGTCTGCGGTGGCAGGTACCGCCGGCCCCATAAATAGAATGCGAGACCCGCGAGCATGCCCACACCCGCGGCGCCGAATCCCCAGTGCCAACCGAAGACTTCACCCAGCGTTCCACAGATGAGCGGTGCGAGAAAGCCGCCGATGTTGACGCCGACGTAGTAGACGTTATATGCCCGGCCCACACGCTGATCGCCACGCGCGTACAGGTCGCCGATCTGACTCGGCAAACTCGGCAGGAACAAGCCGTTACCCAGAGCGATGGTCGCGAGTGCCACGTAAAAGAGCGGCTCGACGGCCATCATGAAATGACCCATCGCCATCACGCTGGCGCCGATGATGATCGCGCGCTGCTTGCCGAGCACCCGATCGGCAATGATTCCACCAATCAGCGGCGTGAAGTACGCGCAAGCAGTGTAGGCGCCATAGACGAGCGAGGAGGCCCCCTGCCCCATCAGCAGCTGCTTGGTCATGTAGTAGACGAGCAGCGCGCGCATCCCATAGTAGGAAAACTGTTCCCACATGTTCGTGAGGAACAGGACGGTCAGCCCGCGCGGATGGCCGAACCAGGTCTCCTCGCTCGTCATACGGCCGCGACGCTCGGCGCCCCCCACACTTCGTCGCCAGCAAACAGGGAGCCTTCGCGATAGCTCACCGACGGCGACCGGTCCTTCACCAGGAATGTAGGGCCATCCAGATCGACGATCGCGCACTGCTGGGCGAGTATGAAAGCTGGCGCGGTCGCCAGGCTCGTGCCGATCATCGTGCCCACCATGACATCCAGACCGAGTCGTCGCGCCTCGTCGGCCATCAACAGGCCTTCCGTCAGCCCGCCGCACTTGTCGAGCTTGATGTTGATGAAATCGAAGCGGCCCACCGCACGACCCAACTCCGCAAGCGACAGTACGCTCTCGTCCGCGGCAATCGGGATCGGGGACTCGAAGCCCACGAGATGAGCCTCATTGCCACGCGGCAAGGGTTGCTCGAGGAGCTTCACGCGCTCCTCGCATAGAGTCTCGACCAGTCTCGGGAGCTTACCGATCGAATACCCCTGATTAGCATCGACGCCCAACCAGACATCGGGGCGTGCTGCACGAATTGCGCGCACGCGCGCCACATCGAGTTCGAGATCGCCGGTCAGTTTCACCTTGATGGCTTTTGCGCCGCTGTACTTCAACGCGCGAGCCACCATTGCCTCAACCGAGTCCGCGCTGACCGTAAACGTCGTGCGCACCGGGGTCACCCCAGCGAGCCCCGCAAGGCGCCAGGCCGTCGTGCCTGCACGCAGCGCCTCCAGCTCCCACAGCGCCGCGTCGACAGCAGCGCGTGCACCGCCCGGCGGCAGAATATTGCGCAGTTCCTGACGCGACGGCCCTGCCTCGATTTCGGCTCGCGCCTCTTTCAGAGCGCTTGTCATGTGCGCCACATCGTCGCCCATGTAGTAGACGCCCGCCGCCTCGCCGCGGCCGCGATGCGTGCCGTCACTCAGCGTGACGGTTACGACGTCCGCCGTTTCGAAGCAATGACCGGAGATCCGGAACGGCTCAGCCAGTTTCAGCGTCTCGACGCCGACCTCGAGCTTTAACGTGGACATCAGTACCTCACATCATCGATAGGAGGTTGAACCCGGCTCGGCTGCGGCGACATCGAATAGACGCGACGCACAGATGTGCTGGCGCAACGGCACCCGCGGACCCCGATTGCGAAGGCAGCGACACACTCGCCTCATTCGCAAGCGCGGCAACGCCAGCGCGCTGGCAACCACCATCAGCACCTTCAGCTTCGACAGGCCCCACGCATGGTTCTATAGTTGGGGCGCGCTAGATC
Source organism: Steroidobacteraceae bacterium (assembly GCA_036498785.1). GTDB lineage: Bacteria > Pseudomonadota > Gammaproteobacteria > Steroidobacterales > Steroidobacteraceae > Steroidobacter. The sequence goes on from DASYEW010000066.1 coordinate 7,839, forward strand.
TAAGTTCGAGCTATACCGTCCCGATTAGGTGATTATTATCCCATTCGGAAAACAGATTCAAACGAAATTTTGGAGACCCCTACCCCGTGCAGAAGAAACGTGCCGGTCCCACCCTGGGTGCGCTATTGCGAGGACTGCGTCATCGCGAAGGCTGGACACTCAAAGAGATGAGCGCAAAGAGCGGCATCCCCTTCTCGACGCTCTCCAAGATCGAGCACGATCGGCTCACGCTGAGCTTCGACAAGCTCCAGCAACTGAGCCAACGGCTGGGTATGCGTATGTCCGAGCTCTTCGCCGAAGACAGCGGTGAGCAGTCGCAAACCGTGACCGCGCGACGCAGTCTCGGCGACATCGACAAAGCCGTGCAGGTCACGACGCCAAACTATGACTATCTCTATCTGTGCACGGAACTGCGCCGCAAGCGGATGATTCCGGTCGTCACGAAGATCCGTTCGTCATCGCGTGAAGAATTCGGAGAGCTGGTCCGGCACGCTGGCGAGGAATTCATCTATGTCCTCAAAGGCCGAGTGGTCGTGCATACGGAATTCTACGATCCGGTGACGCTAAACGAGGGACAGTCGATCTACATCGACTCAGCCATGGGACATGCCTACCTCACAGCTGCGGGCTGCAACGAGGCCGAGGTGCTCGGCGTCATGTCCAGCGCCGACGATGATCAGCTCATGCAGAGCCTGCTCCTGCTGCACGAGGAGCAAAGCCAGAAATCGTCGAGCGCGGCGGCAAGCGACAAGGTGGATCCCGCTCGACAGCGTTCAGCGAAAACCGAGCGGTGAGACAGATCGGTTACTCAAGCGGTTAGCGATCGCGCTCGTAACGGAAGCGAAGGGGCAGGACGCAGGGGACACCCGGTTTTCCGTGAAAGCCGGGTTGATGATCAGCAAGGTCCTCGACCGCAACTCAGTTTGGACATCGTTCCTATCCGCGCAGGCAATGTTCTATTAGAACGTCGAACGCTTCGCCGCCCCGGATCGGATCGGCGACAGGCAGCCCGAGCCGCTTGCTTTCGAGCGCCAACAGCTCAAGCGCCGCAGCTTCTGAGAGCCGCGACGTGTTGAGACTGACGCCACCGCAGCGGATCGCAGGATTGGTGCGCATGCCCAGACGCAGATTCAAGTCGGTCGTCTCTTCGATCGTAGGTACCTTGTATCCTGGATATCCCAGCATGTGTTCTCGACCCGGTTCGTGACAGACGACGATGACATCGGGCTGGCTGCCCTGCAGTAGCCCGAGCGAGACGCCGGCATACGCGGGATGCAGTAACGAGCCCTGGCCTTCGATCACGTCCCAATGAGCGTCTGCGGCATCGGGCGAGAGAACCTCGGCTGCACCTGCTCCGAAGTCGGAGATCACAGCATCCATAGGGATGCCACTGCCGGCGATCATGATGCCGGTCTGGCCCGTAGCACGGAAGTCCGCAGCTACTCCGCGTGCTCGCAATCCGCGAGTGATCGCAAGCGCGGTGTACTTCTTGCCGAGCGCGCAGTCGGTGCCGACGGTCAGCAGGCGCTGCCCCGATCGCTTCCGCCCCGATGCAATCGGAATGTTTTGAGGTGGCTGCCGGACGTCGATCAATCTCACCCGGCAACGATCGGCAGCGGCCTTCAGCTGGACAGTGTCCTCGAGCCTGCCGTGCATGCCGCTGATGATATCGAGCCCGGCATTCATGGCTTCTACCAAGGCAGCGATCCAGCTCTCTCGAATCACGCCGCCGACGTTCGCAACGCCAATCACCATCGAGCGCGCACCGCGGGCACGGGCCTGCGCTGGCGTCAGAAACGGCAAACCGGTCGTGACCGTCGCGCCCGCGCACGCGAATTCTCCGACGCATCGTTCACGCGACCAGTCGCTCAGGCCGAACGCAGTCTTCGCGAATGCGGGTTCCGTCGTGTCGCCGAGAAAGAGCAGGTGTGGATGCGGTAGATCCAACAGTCGCAGATCGCTCGCCGGCCCATTGAGTGTCATTCGTCACATTCCAAAGCCGAATGCCAACCCGATGGTGCGCGGCCGGATCACACCCGTTCCGAGGGCTCCATTCGGATACGTTCCCAACGAGCCCGTCGAAGTCCGCCCGTCGCTATCCGTCAGGTTCTTGGCATACAGCTCGATCGAGTAGCGACCGAAGATGACGCCAGTGCGCAGATCCAGGACTTCATACGACGGAATCTCCCGTTGACGACCGTTCGTCGTACGGTAATCGAAGTCGAAGGCGCCGGTCTGATCCTCGAGATATCGCAACGATCCGCCGACATAGACGCTGGTATCCGCACCGACCGTCCATTCGTAGTCGACGTTGGCACCGACGCTGAGCTTCGGCGTGAATGGCAGTTTATCTCCCTTGAAGCCGCCGACGAGCGGGCCGGTATCGTCGTCGAGCTGCGCGTCTGTGTAAGCGGCATTCAGCGACAAGCTGAGAGCATCGGTCGGACGGGCGGTGAACGTTGCCTCGATGCCGTCGCTGGTCGCGCCGCCGCCGTTGATATTGACGCCGAAGTTGTTCACTCGCGTGAATAACTGGATGTCTTGCCAGTCGATGTGGAATGCGGATAGGTCAACGGTGTATGCACGCGTGGCGGACTCGCGCTTGAAGCCGATTTCATAGCTGGTCAGCGAATCGGATTCATAAGTCAGCGGCACGCCGGCCGGTGCACCAGGGGGCAACACATTCGGTCCGCCGGGACGGAAGCCACTCGCAACGCGCGCATACAGCGACGCATTGTCGCCAAACTTGATTTTCGGGGACACGGAGTAAGTGAACACGTCCTCCGAGGAGGTTGCCTTCGGATAACTCACGCCGTTCAGGCCTCCGGCGAGCAGCCCGATCCCGTCCTGCTTGGCCTCCTGGTCGTTGTTGCTGTAGCGCCCGCCGAGGGTAACGTCGAACCGATTGCCGAAATGAATGGTGCCGCTGGCAAAGCCAGCCACTTCCTTGTACTCCGAGTGCAACGACACGTCGCCGAGCTGCGGCTGACCTGCGATCGGAGTCGATGTTCCCGGAACCAACGCTTCCAGGTGCTGCAGGATGTCGCCTTTCTCCTTGGTGTAATACGCGCCGACCAACCATTCGAACGTGGCGTCGGCGGAGGATGTGAGGCGCAGCTCCTGCGTGACCTTGTCGTACTTGGTCGTCTGCGACTGCTCGAAATCGTTCGGTCCGATGAACGGAGCGACGAGCGCGCTGTATTGATTGGTCAGATCGGTGAGGAACGGCGAGTCGAGCTTGTTGTAGCTCGTCGAGGAGGTCAACGTGGCAAATCCCAGGTCGAAGTCCAGCGACGCATTGTAGACCCGGTAGTCGACAGCGTTGTGCTCCGGAACGAACTGCGACTGCGAGAACCTGGAGTACAGCGTCTTGAGCGTATTCGGATCGCTTTCGACCGTGCTGGATGCACCCGTGCGGATGTTCTGCAGGATCGCAGTCAACCGCAGTTTGAACGCATCGTTCGGGGCGTACAGCGCCGAGACGCGGCCGCCGTAGCTCTCCGAATCGTTGATCTCCTTCGCGACGTCCGACCCGGCGGTGCCGATCGAATCGATGAAGCCAGGCAGTTCGCGGTAGTAACCCGTCGCCCGGATCGCAAAGCTGTTGGACAACGGTACATTGATCATTCCTGTGCCGTAATAGCCGAGGTCGCCGCCCTCCACGCTCTCGGCGCCGGCACGCATACGAGTCTCGAATCGATCGGTCCGCGGCGGGTTGGTCGCGAACTTCAGCACACCCGCGAGCGAGTTGGCGCCGTACAGCGTGCCCTGTGGACCGCGCAGGACTTCGACGCGCTGCAGGTCGAAGGCATCGAAATCTCCAGCGAGAACACCGCCGTTGACCAAACCGGTGCTGGAGCCGAACGGCGTCTCATCGACATAGACAGCCACGGTAGCCGCAACGCTGCCCGTGTTGACGCCACGCATGACCAGTCGACCGTTGCCCGGCGTGTCCTGGTTCAGCTGCAAGCCCGGCACGAGCTTCAGGTAATCCTGAAAATTCGTCGCCTGCAGGCGCTCGAGCGTGTCGCCTCCGACCACGCTGATCGACAGCGGCACATCGATCAAGGCCTCAGCGCGCTTTTGCGCTGTGACGATCACCTCGGCGATCATGCCTTGTTCCGCTGCGTGCACATTCGTCATTCCAGACAGCAGCGCCAGCGCGCCGGCGGAGCCGCCGACTACGAGACCGCGCGAGACTCGCTTTGCGTCACCCATGTCAGAACTCCCCTATGTTTTTCTAGTCAATAATTCACGTCGAAGGCAATAAGATGGAACGCCAACGCCACCCAGAGCGCGACAAGCACCGCCAGCGCTAGCAGCACTGCCCAGGTCTTCGCGTACCACTTGCGCTGGCTGCGCACGACGACGATCGCGTTCCAGACGCCGATCGCGGCAGCGCCGAAGAACACGATTGCGGACAGCATCTGGACAATCCACAACAAGGCGTCGGCAGTCGAGGACCGCACGTGGTCGCCCGCTATGACGGAGACCATCACACCCCAGATGACGAACACCGCAACCACGGCGGTCGAAGCGATACGGATCCGACGATGCGCTACTGCATCATTGCCTGTGAGGCCGTAAGGCACGCCATAGTGTCTGCGCACCAGCGCGGAGACAGGCCATGCGAGCGCCGTGAGGATCAGCCCGATAAATCCGGCCAGAAGTGCAGGCGTAACCCAGGCAGGTGAGATCGACGCCGGCATGGGCTCGAACACCATGAATGGTGTAACCCACTCGAAGCCGAAGCGAGCCACCCGGCCATCCAGCACTTGTGCGGAGAGGAGATTCTTTCCATCGACGTCGCGCCAGACGAACGGCTCGACTTCGCGCCATTTGCTCGGCACCCCGGCCAGGCTCATGGCCATCGAAACGCTGATAGTGCCGTCGTTGTTGGCAAATACCTTGACGGGGCCTGCCAGTCCCAGCAGACGGAAGAAGCTCGTCTCGGCACGGCGCGAAACCTGATACAGCCCGGCCATCATGCGCGCATGCTCGGCTGCGGTTTGCGGATCGACCTTGCCGTCGAATGTCGGTCCCGGCATATAGCGATCGGCAAACTGCTCGAACACGGCCTTGCGAATCTTTCCCGCCGCCCCTTCCTTGCCCGCGCTGTTCATCGAAATGAACAGGCCAACGTTGTCATCGAGGAATAGATATAGATCGGTGTGAAACCACGCCGTATCGCCGGCATGCGCGATGATGTTCCGGCCATTGCGTCGCTGTTCGTAGAAGCCGAGCACCATGCGATCGACGCGTGGCAGCACCGTGAGCGTGGTGGTGTGCATCTGTTCGGCAGTCTGGGCCTGAAGGATGCGGGCATCGCCAAACATTCCCTTCTGCAGATGCGCGATCATGAATCGCCCCATATCCGCGCCCGATGCGGCTTCACTTCCAGCCGGCGCCGCCACGACTACTTCGAACGGCTTCGCTTTCCCGTCGGACGCTCGCGCATAGCCATTCGCCATGAATTGGCGCAAGTGCTCCGGCAGCGGCTGACGGAACGTCGAATGCTGCATGCCCAGCGGATTGAGGATGTGCTGGTCGACGTAGTCATCGTACGACTGCCCGGAAACGCGGGCGACGATGTAGCCTGCGAGCGAAGTTGCGTAGTTCGAATAGGCCGGTGTCGTACCGGCGTCAAAGATCCGGGTTGGAATCCACTCCTTGAGATACTCGTCCAACGGCGCGAAGGGCGTGCCTTCGGGGACGATCAGGTCTTTGATCCGCTCCTCGAATCCCGCCGTGTGAGTCATGATGTTGCGCAACGTGATGGGCTTACCGTCGCGCGCCGGAATCTTGAAATCCAGGTAGCCGTTTACATCGGCATCGAGATCGAGCTTGCCCTGCTCGACGAGCTGCATCACCGCAGTCCAGGTAGTCAGCTTCGAAACCGAGCCAGTGCGAAACAGCGTCGTTGCCGGATCGACCGGCTTACGCGCTGCGACGTCGGCGTAGCCATAGCCCTTCTGCAGAAGCGTCGAGCCGTCCTTGACGACAACCACGACCGCACCCGCCACGTCGCCTGTTGCCAATGCGTACGGAAGAAAGCCATCGAGCCAGGCTTCGAGATCCTCTCGCGTCAAGAGCGCGGTATCCGGCCCCTTAACCTCGGCGGATGTGACATTCGGCGTCGGTTCGGGCTGCGGCGATGGAACATCGCCGGTTGCCGCTGCGGGCACTACTCGCGAAAGAAGCAGCATCGCCATCAACGTCGCCGCACGTGTACGCATGCCGAGCCCCCAGGTATTTGTAGTTTTAGGCCAAACAATCCTTATTGGGCTATCTTAGTCCTAATTAGGAGCGCGTCAACCACGATGTGTCCTCCCCGCGGGTGCAGCAAACTCAGGCACCCATCGCCATTCACCGCAACGATCGGACCGCTCGACACGAAATCGCCGCACCCGCGAAGCGGCATCGTAGATTCCTGCCGAGTGCCGTGATCGACGGCGAATACAGGAATGAGGGAGACACGATGGCTAGAACACTGTGGAAAAACGCCCAAGTGCTCAGCGCCGCAGCTGTTGCGCTTCTTTGCACCGCTTGCGTGTCCGCTCCCCAAACCGTGCGCGAACAGGCAAGCGGCACACTCTCCTGCGACGCCTCGCAGGTAACAGTCAACCGAACTGAGCGACGTTACCTCGGAGACGATGCCTACGAGGCCGCAGGATGCGGGCAGAAGGTGACTTACAAATGCGAGCGCGCTTATGTCTTGCTGATACCGGTGGGCACGACCGCATGTCACAAGCAATGATGTCGGCGCACCGACCGCGCCAATGCCGAAGGCGCTACACGCTCATCTGCATTCGGAACAGCCGCGCCTGACGACGGGAGATGCCGACTTCCGGACCGCCCCGTAGCTGAACGTGCAGCTGCCCGCCGACGCCGGCCTCGACGCTTTCGATGCAGTCGACGTTGACGATCTGTCGGCGGTTCGCCCGAAAGAAACGTTTCGGATCGAGCCGTTGCTCGAGGCTGTTCAAAGGACGCCCAAGTAACGGACGCTCCTTGCCCCAGAACAGGCGAACATAGTTCCCCTCCGCCGCCAGCAGGCAAACTTCGCGCAGCGGCACGAACCAGCAGCGCAGACCATCGCGTACGAAGAGCCTCTCGAGGATTTCGTTCTGGCGGACTTCCGCGTCCCGAGCCTCCGGTATCGAACGCGCCTTGGTGAGGGACGCCGCCAGACGCTGGGGCTCGATCGGCTTGAGCAGATAATCCAGTGCATTGACCTCGAAAGCGCGCACTGCATGGTGGTCGTACGCCGTGGTGAAGATGACGCGAGGCGGCAGGTCATCGAGTCGAGCGAGCAGGTCGAAACCGGAACCCCCGGGCATCTGGATATCCAGAAAGAGCAGGTCCGGCGCAAGCGTTTCGATGCGCGCCGCCCCTTCACCGATGTCGCCCGCCTCGCCCACTATCTCGACCCACGGGAACTCTGCGAGCAGCCGTCGCAGCTCGCGTCGCGCCAGCGGTTCGTCATCGACGATGAGCGATTTCATGGAACGACTTCATATCGGTTCAGTTGGTGTGCGGAACGCAGATACGTACGATGGCCATATCCGAATGCGACAGGTCCATGTCAAGCGTGGCGCGGGAGCCGAACAGCAGTCGCAACCGCTCCGTCGCATTGTACAGGCCTGATCCTGGTTGCTCGCGCGGCGGCGGATTCACGGGACGCGGATTGCGAACCTCCATTTGCAGGACGTCGTCGCGGAAAGTCGCGGAGATCTGCAGGAGCCCTCCGCCGGGTAGCTCAGCGATTCCATGCTTGATCGCATTCTCGACCACTGTCTGCAGCAGCATGACGGGAACACGTACCTCTTGCGCGCCGGCTGCAACGTCGAGATCGATGCGCATCCGATCGCCGAGACGCAATGACTCCAGAGCCAGGTAGTCACGGACAGTCGCAAGCTCGCGCTCCAACGTTACAAGTTCCTCGTGATCCGACCTGAGCGTATATCGCAGCAGCCCGGCGAGTTGTGTGACCGCATCTCGGGCACGTGACGGATCCTCGGCGATGAGCGCGCGCACGCTGTTGAGCGAATTGAACAGGAAATGCGGATTGAGTTGCGACTTGAGCAATTTCAGCTCGGCCGCTTGCAGCGCCCGGGTCAGCTCCGACTGGCGCAGCTCGGCCGCATGCCGGTCACGCACCGACTTGATGCTGATGTACAGGGCGATCCAGATGAAAAAGGCCAGGCTCCAGTTGATGGTCCGGAGCATGAACGGATCGAGGTACCGCAGCGGCAGTGGAATTACCTCGAGGGATGCCTGGTCCTGAGCTGACTCCAATTCCCACAGCGGCGCGACAGCCATGAAATGCATCGCCACAGCGAGCACCGAACCCAAAAGCACGCTCACCCCGAGACTGCGCGGCACCAGCTGGCGGATGCTGAGCTTCGTCCACCCTCTGCGCAGCATGAATACGCGAAGCAACTGCGTGAAGCCGACAGCTGCCACGTTCAGCAAAGCGATCTCCAGCACGGCCCGCTCCCATGGGACCGGCAACGTCGCTATCGCGTTGTACACCTGGCTCGAAGCATAGAGGCCCCATCCCAGGAGCTGGCACGTCCAGTACGCGCGTGAGGTGTTCATTGGTGTGATGACCGGGCTCATTTGGCGCCGAAAGCTAAACCAATAGCCGCCCACGAACGAGGTCGCGGGTGTGAACGGTCACAGAACCGCCCGAACGGCAGATAGTCATGTCCAGTGGCACCTCGTCTGGCGCTCACCGCCACGGCAGCGCAATGAGCGCTTCGGTAACCGATCGAAGGGTCGTTCTCCCATTGGACAATCGTTCTCTATTGAGGATTGTTTCGGAGCATACTCGAAACCTTGATAGGCGCCTTGGCCTCGCTGCTGCCGGCTTGCGTTCCGGTCGTCGTGCTCGCCAGTGCTCCCAAATAAGAACCGCGACCACTCGACCCGTCATTTGCGCCGTTCGCCATGGATTTACGGACGGGTCGCCGTAGCAGCCAATAATCCCGACTAGTAATCCCCACTTGGCAAAGCGTCATGGTAGGAATCGCATGAAGATTAGGCGCCCTCTGACAATCATCGCGGCTGTCTCGTGCCTGATGGTCGCGGTCTCAGTATCCAGCGCAGGCTCGGAGGGTGCCGTTGCGGCGTCCACGAGCGAGGGCTCGGTACCGAAGGGGACCACCGCGGCCATACCTGCAGCGCTGGAAGCCAAGACGATCCACGAACTGACCGCCGCGGATGTAGAAGCGTGGCTCGATGGCTTCCTCAACTACGGTCTGCAATCCGGCGCTATCGCGGGCGCCGTCATCGCGGTGGTGAAAGACGGCGAGGTGCTCTTTCAGTCCGGCTACGGCTATGCGGATGTCGCCAAGAAGACTCCAATGGACCCCAACCGGGTCATGACGCGTATCGGCTCGACCTCCAAGCTTTTCACCTGGACCGCAGTCATGCAGCTGGTCGAGCAGGGCAAGCTCGATCTGAACCGGAACGTCGATGACTACCTGGATTTCAAGGTCTCACCTGCGGGTGGCAAGCCGATCACCCTTCTCGACCTCATGAATCATCGAGGCGGTTTCGAAGAGGGTCTGAAGGACGTGCTCGCCCTGGATCCGCGCCAGGCGCAGTCGACGGAAACGTATCTGAAGACACACCCGCGGCCTCTCCTCTTTCCGCCCGGAACGGTACCGGCGTACTCAAACTACGGCACCGCGCTCGCTGGCTACATCGTGGAGCGCGTCTCGGCGGAGCCCTACGAGCGCTACATTCAGGATCACATCTTCACCCCGCTCGGCATGCGCAACTCGACGTTCGAACAGCCGCTGCCTGAGCGTTTTTCGAACATGATGTCGCACGGCTATCGGACGGCATCAACGCCGGCCCAACCCTACGAGCTGGTAATGACCGCGCCGGCGGGAAGCGCGGCAACCACGGCAGCAGACATGGCTCGCTTCATGCTCGCACACCTGCAACAAGGGCATATCGGCAGCTACGACATGCTGCAAGAGCCGACGGCTCTGCTAATGCACAGCCCCTCCGCGCCCTCACTCCCTGGCTTCGCCGCCTTGGAACACGGGTTCTTCCACGAGGTACGCAATGGCCGAACGCTCATTGGTCATGGTGGAGACACGATTTTCTTTCATACCGAGATGCAGCTGCTCCCAGAAGAGGGGGTTGGGATCTTCTACAGCTTCAACAGCCGAGGACGCGCCAACGCCGTCTATGGCTTGCGCAAAGCACTGCTCGACCAGTTCATGGATCGATACTTTCCCGATACGGCGACGGCGACCGAGCCACCGGTGCTCGCCTCAGCGGTGAATGACGCGACAAAGATCCAGGGGCGCTATGAAACCTCTCGCCGCGTGCAGCACGGCTTCCTCAGCATTTTCTATTTGCTGCAGCAGACGGTGATCAACGCCGGACCAGACGGAACCATTCGTGCTCCTCGGTCCTTCGAACCTGGCGAGGCAGTGTTTCGCGAAGTCGCCCCGGACATGTGGCAAGAGATTGGCGGTGCGCGCCGGCTGGCGCTACAAAATGTCAATGGGATCCAGACGGTTGTGGATAGCGAGGATCCGTCATCCGTGCTCCAGTTGGTTCCGAAACATCGATCCGCCTCACTGAATCTGACTCTATTGCTGGGGTCGTCAGCGACGCTGATCCTCGCGGTAATTCTTTGGCCAGTCGCCTATGCTGTGAGACGTCACTACAAGCGCCCGCTAACCCATCAGGCAGACACGCGGCGCTTCCGGACACTCCTGCGGGTTGCGGCAACATTCGCGGTAGCCTGGCTCTTGTGTTGGACGATTGTGCTGCTGCCAGTTCTGAATTTGCAGTTGGACTTCTACGGCGCAAGCCACGATCTGGTCATAGGGCTGTTGCAGTTCTCCGGATTCATTGCGGTCGCGCTGACCGCAGCGGGTCTCTATTGTTTCTGGCGGTTGTACCGACTCGAACCTTCATGGCCCAGCCGGCTTGGCAACGGTTCGATCGCAGCGGCGTTGATCGCACTGATTTGGGTTGGCTGCATCGGTGGGCTGATCGGCGTCAATTTGAACTACTAGCAGGGCTACCAGCGCGGGAATGCGCCATTGAAGGGCAACATCTTGGCAGTTAGTGGTTAGTAAGCGAGCTGCCGGGCGACAGCGCTGCGCCGTTCGCTCTGCCCTTCTGCTGAACTGCCGTCTTCTCCTTTGGAAACGCCGGCCACTTTCCTGAGCGGACATACTCGCGACTTCCAATGATCTGCGCCTTGTAGAAGTCGGGAACCCTATTCGCCAGCGCTTCTTCATCGTCCGTGAGAACCATTGGACGCACATGAGCTACCACGAAGTTGTTCACCAGCTCCTGCCCCGCCGGCGATAGCTTGGCGATCACAGCGCGATATCGAGCCACCTGCCTGCCATCCGAAAGCGCTCGAACCTTCTTCATCTCGCTCGCGATCTCGGCAGCGCTCATAGAGTCCGCTCGATCCGCCACCTCAAGCCAGGATCTATTGAGGATCACCCCCTCATCCTTCTCTGCCTGGTCGTGCCAGCTTGCGTACTCCTTGAGCGTTTGCAGGTCGGCCGCCGGAAGGGTCTTCGTCAGCTCTTCGGGGAACCCGCTTTCTCCCTTGTATCGATTGAAGAACGTGCACATGCGGGTGGAATACGGCACAAGTTCAGGATGCTCCCTACCATCAATCTGAATCGTGCTCGCACGGAGCGCTTGATCCACCTGAGCCCGGGTCGAACCCGGAGTCGCCGCATTCGCAGCGATACAGGCCAGAGCAGAAATCCCTATTAGTTGACGCAGAGTCATGTTGCTCTCCTTGTATTACCCGCAGTGAGATGGCCCTCGCTTGCCCCCGACCACTATCGACATTGCGCACGTCCCCGACCACGCTCGTTCGCAAATCAGGACGGCGGATGCAGCGTGAATACCTCAGCCGGCAGCGACCCGGTCGATGACATCTACAGGCTGACTTCCTGCACTGACGCGACGCAGTTATCGCGCCTGACGCTGGACGGAAGTCTTCGAATTCACACAGCTGACGCCCGGCCGGGCCGCAACTCCTCAACCCAACAGGATCCGCCGTCATGATCCGAAATACTCGCATGCATCGGCTGGTTTCAAGTTTAGGTATGTGTGCATTCTTCGCGGGTCAGGTATTGGCCGCGGACGTCTACCAGGGCACCGTAAAATTCAAGAACGCGACGGGTAAACCGGTCACTACAACAGTCACAATCACCCTGGATCGGACTATGCCGGATGAGGAGCGATTGGCGGTCGTGGAGCAAGTGAAGAGCAATCCGGACTCCGCAAAAAGCGTGCTCGCCGGCAAACCGCAACTTGGCGTCATCGAGGCCGAGGACCGTCGTGTACCCATCCGATATGCCTATGCCTATCCCCTCATGGACGGTCAGAACTTGCTCGTCATCAGTGACGAGCCAATGGGTTTCATAGGCGGAGCGAAGAAGTCGAAGGAAGGGTTTGACCTGACCTATGCAATGATCTCGATCAAGACTTCGGGTGAGGGCAAAGGTGAAATTGGACCCGCCGCAAAAATCAAGTGGATGGAGTCTGGCGCCCCGGCCCCCGTCAGGTACGACAACCAGATTGTCTGGATCGAAAACATAACCAAAACCACTAAGCCGTAGGGAAACAACCCCGCGCCGGTAACGTACACCTTGGACACCCCGTTCTCTCCGATCGAGTCGGGAAGACACGAGCGACGAGCCCATCGATCTCAGCGCGTCGGCTCCGACGGCATGTTGGGCGAATTCGTCACGACCGGGGTTCCTTCTTGAGCGCCAGGATGAGGCCATAGGACATGGCCAAAACGGCCACTGAACACCACAGGACCACCTCGCCCAAGTCGCCGCAGGCATTTCGAAAGACTCGATGAAGCCATCCCCAACGGCCTGATGGCAGTCCATGAGACGAAGAGAGATAAGCGTCCAGCGCGAGGACAAAGAACACCAACGAAATGCCAACCCAAAACCGTGCCTTCTCCATTCGAGTCGGCTTCCAATGGTTCGATCCTGCGTTTGAGAGCTTCACTTCGATGCCCAACGAACCAGTTAAGCCATGCCGCAGCGCGGCGTTGGGTCGAACGCTCGGCTAGCCATTGCTGATACTCGCATCGCGGTGCAGTCGCTGTAGAAGCGGCAGCACAGCTCTAAAGTTGAAGACTAGGTCGTCCACATTCTTCATTCTTCGGGGAAATGCTACGTCATAGACTCCCCATCGATCAGCACTCGGAGCCAGAAGCTGCTTGACTGGGCCGTCACGAACAACCCACACAAGACCGGCTCTAGATCCGTCGGGTGCTTGGACAAAAGCGTCACCCCACTCCTGATCTACATATCCCATCAATGAGCCAAACTGCCATCCGTCCGTAGTGGCCTCTCCAATGACCGGCCACATCGCATATGGAATCCCCGGCTTCATAAATGGCTAACGCCGCAAATGAGCGGCCGGACAAAATGCGCGGCGACTTGGCCGGCCGTCTCCAAGCACTTGTCAGGCGCCTTTCTCTTCATGGAAGAAGTCCTTCAGTGCTGAAACGTTCTCGACTATTCGTAACCGCGCCGCAATTGCGAACTCTCGAGCGCCGGGCTGGGATACCACCAATTCTCTTGATAGCAGTCGCTCACCAATATGTCCTGAATCCGCGAGTGGAGAGTCCTCTCCGTCAATGATCGTTGTTACGATATTCTCGCCGTCATCCCACAAGTGCATTGTGATCCAACAAGCTCTCGGATCGTCAGAGAGGGGATCCATTCTCAACGCAATCCACATGTTCGGGCCGCCGGATTCGCAGCGCAGGCGCCCGACGACAAAGGGCACAGATGGGCCCTCGTCGAAATTCACATTACCAGTCAGAATACCGAACTCTCGGTTGCATCCGCAGGGACATTTGACGACCTCGTGCGACGCAGATTCAACTATTGGCACCCTCATGCTTCTAGGCTCCGCGTAGTCTGCGTACGAAACATTTGGTTACCGCTCGTCGGTTGTGCTTCCAGAACAACAGCCGCGCTCCTGCTGGATTGGTGGGCATTTGACCGAACCATACGAGCAGAACACACAGCAATCACCGGGTCTTGGACGCAGCATCGCCCGGCACCTCTTGCATTCGTAGAAATAGATACACGCATCCGTTGGCATTGTCTCAGCGGCGGCGAACCCACAATGCGGGCACGTCAGGACAGACTCGAGCACCAGAGGTAATTCCATTGGATCTGCCTAAACGGTTGAGCTGAGGGCCGCGGCTACGGCGGTTTGGACTTGGCACTTTATCTCTCACGCGTGCGCTCGAGCGAGGTGTTAGGCAGCAGGTCATTTCGACGCCCGTTCGATGACGCTACCAACGAGTGAAGCGGGAAAAGCAGCAGACACAGAAGCTGGAGATGACCTGATGCTACTCTTGCTCAGGAAGTCGGTAACTTCGAACCGCGCCTCGTCGATCGCGGCGACACGGAGCGCGCCCTCTGCAACCTCACGGTTCTCTGCCTTTACCACAACCCATGCGTAGTATTTCGGATAGGCAACACCGGATTGAGTCGGACCGTTCCGCAGCAGCTCGATCTCAATGGTCGGGTTTTCGATCTTGATTGCGCTTCGGAAGTATGCGGCGACGTCGCGATGAAGAAACGAATCAAAATCCTTCGAGACCGGGACGTTACCTTCGATGTGCGAACGCTGGATGTCGCTCAATACTGCCTCCGGGCCTCGCGCCTGTGCGGCTACCGCGGCGAGCAGGATTACACAAACCGAAAGTACTTGAGCGCGCATGCTGCTGTCTAACATTGGCGCTGAGCGGTGGGCGAAAGCTGGCGAAGCCAGCTTTTAACCGTCCGCTCCAGCAACGGGTTTGACGCCAATGCTTCAGTTTTCAACGCTAGGTCTCATGGAATTCGCTCGGGAAGTCTGCTGCCCAAGCTGTTCAGCGAGCCCAATGAGAATTCCTTCGGGACCCCGGATGTAGCAGAGCCGATACACGTCCTCATACTGAACCACTTCGCCGACGAGCTTCGCGCCGCGTTTGCTGAGTCGGGCGAGCGTATCGTCGAGGTCCTCCACGGTGAACATGACGCGTAGGTAGCCAAGAGCGTTCACTGGGGCTTTGCGGTGATCGGTAACCACGGGCGGCGCAAGGAAGCGGGATATCTCCAGCCGACTGTGACCGTCCGGCGTACGCATCATGGCAATCTCGACGCGCATGCCGCGCAATCCAGTGACGCCATCTGCCCAGTCTCCTTCGACTGGGGCGCGCCCCTCGAGCTCGAGACCAAGTTCGATGAAGAACTCAATGGCGGCATCAATGTCTTCCACCACGATGCCGACGTTGTCCATGCGCTTGACCGTCATGATGTTTCCTCGGTGTCTAAAGTCGCCGCTCAGCCGCGTGCGTCCTCGCACATCGGCTCGAAAGCACTGTTCGGCTCTTCGCAGGCGCTTGCCTCGGCTCGGAGTGTTTGCCCAAATCGTTCATGGCTGGCCGCTGTTCCTTCCCATCTCTCGATTCTTCCGTTCTCCGGCTTCTTGCTCGATCTGCGACTGAGGCGGGGGCGGCGGCATACGGCCACTACTCAGAAAGAGCAGCGCCCACGCGAAGCCGCCGCCGGATGGCTTCTTGCGTGATCCGGAGGATGATCGCCGCTCGCCTTTGCGAGGCGGACGCGCGCCTTGGCTCTCGCAGCCGACGCTTCTAGCTCAACCAGCCTCGTGATGGCGCCATAACCAACCACCTTTCGTCCCTCACGGACCAGAAACGGACTACCAACATTGAGCTTGCCAAGATGCTGATCAGGGCTCAAGAAACTGAGAATGGCACGCACCGTCTCGCCAGGGTTCACGCTCTCGACATCTGGGTACATGTGAGGTGCATCCCAGTCCTTACCATCGTAGTAAAACTACGGCCTATAGTTCGAGAACACTGGACCGCTTCGTCCTCCGTCCACAGTGGGGAGGAAGGTCAGAATGGCTTCAGCATCATGCGGAAGGCGCGCGCTCACAGATGGCTAACGTTCGCGTTCGGCAAGCGGAGCGTGTCGCGGCGATCCGCTGCAACGGACGGCAGGGCCAGCTACGTTGCACTTGCACAAGCTACATGCCTCCGGTGAAGAACAACATGTATGGGAGCACGAAGAGCAACACGCCTAGCTGGACTATGAATGCTGAGCGAATAAATCTGCCACGATGAGCCAGCAAGTACGCCGCGATGGCGAGGAAAGTCAGGGCGACTGGTAGGAAAATGTAGTAGCTGATCTGCCCTTGATTGGGGAAGCCGTGAATACCTTGGTTTCTCGCGCCCATGATTATCTTCACGCCCACGACTGCCAGCCCGCCCCAGACGGTGCTACTGACCAACGCTAGTGCACCCCGTGCTTTCATGGCGCCCAACTTGTTCTTTCGCTAACTGACTTAGTCACGGACAACATCAACTGTGCTGGAGAACATCGCAGCGAGCTTGCCCGCAAACCCCTGCCCTACAAAGGAAGTTTGTCACACCACTGTGCACAAGACCATCGTATTGGACTGACCAGCACTGCAGGTCCACTCATTTGCTAAACCGCCTTCGAGAACCCCTCCGTTACGCTCACTACAGCCTGCGCACGGAACAGACGTACGTGTATTGGGCTCGTTACATCATACGATTCCACAATGTACGGCACCCGGAAGAGATGGGTGCCAAAGAGGTTGGCCGGCAGCGACCCGGCCGACCTGCGCGGGTCAGGCATTGGCCGCGGACGTCTATTGGAGCGGCGTAGAATTTGAGAACGGGGGCGGCTAGCAGGTCACTGCAAAAGTCACAAATTGGACCCGCAGTATTGTCGTGCTACGGGGTGCTGCCTGTGCGTTTCCGTCGTCTACCGGCTGACCTCAATCGCTCTTCCATTGAGCGCCTGTACCGGCCGAGCGTTCATCGGATAGATCGCCGCAAAGCGAGCGATCTCGGCGGCTGAAATCGATGATGGATTTCTCAGGACGAACCATGTGACACCTTCCGTGCACGGCGGCGTCGTGAGCGAGCCGGTAAACGTGTAGTAAGCACGGTCGCTCGGAAGCAAAGTTGCGACGTTGATGCTTGCTGACTCAACGACGTTCTCTTTCTCTTTCTGCGCCGGGAGATGACTCCAGAGCATGTCGATGAGCGGACTCCTACTTCCCTTCACGAGCAGCACGGCGACTACGCCCCACTTGCCCTCGCTGTCCCGGTGCACCAGGTGTGCCACCATGTCGTAGGTCCGGTCGTTGATCTGCTCCTCGGACGGCTTGTGGAAGTGGAGCTGTACGAGGTCGTAGCGGTGGCCGGCGACGGTGATGAAGCTCCCGGGAGCGTAATTCACCTGAATGGTGTGACCGTTGTCGATGATTCTGAGCACCGATGGCCGGTACGAAAACTCGATGGCCGGCAAGTCAGCTTGGTGCACGGCGTCCTCGCGGATGTTGATCGGCGACTGTGTCTTGCCGAGCGCGCAACTCTCATAGTCGTTTTCCAGCGTACCCCAGCTCGCAGGTCCGGTCGACCCGCCGTAGCTCCAGTGTGGGTGGTGTTCCGCGTCGGCGAGCGCGCTGCCAGCAACCAGGATGAGGGCGAGGACTAGCCAGTTCGCACGCACTGACCGAAGCGTTCCATGATCTTTGAGTGACATGACGAGCCACCGCCTGTGATCCGTGACACGAGTGCGACGCGACGCTAGTGGCTTGCTGTTGCTTAGTCAAATGAACATTGCGAAGTCGCCAGCGCTGCAATGCCACAACTCGAGACCTCCGTCCCGCGTGACATTGCTAGCGCGGATCTTCGCAAACACTTTCTGAATAGCTAGCCGCGACGACCAAGCTTATTGCCCAACACCACGCTCACGGATCGTACTCAGGCGGCCTATAGTTCCTATCCGCTGGATTTGAAAACCTCTTTAGAGGATGAAGAAAACATGCGCGCCAGAATCATCCCGACGACAAGTCTTCTACTGGCCCTGGTGTTGCCCGTATTGGGTTCTGCCGAGGAAAAGCCAGCCCCTACTCCTTGCCAAAGTGACATCCAGAACTTGTGCAAGAAAGCGCAGGGCGAGGCGGCGGTCAGCAAGTGCCTGCAAGAGAATGGCACGAAGATCACTGTTGGCTGCAAGACGCATCTGGACGAAATGGCCGAATACAAAGCGATCTCGGCGCAAGTGACGAACATGCGTACGACATGTAAGAGCGATCTGGCGACCCTCTGCCCTGCAGTTCCGCCCGGGGAAGGGAAGCAACTTCAGTGTCTTCGCGCCCAGTCGGAAAAGTTGTCGCCGGCATGCAAGGACGTGATGGTCAAATCGGGTGTGATGGACCTGAAGCCGGTTCCCACGGCGGTGCCCACAGCGACGCCAGAACCGCCAACCACAGCGGCTCCTGAAGTGACCCCTGAAGCGGCTCCGGACGCGATACCCGCGACAAAGGAGTCGTGAGCCCACGCCCGCACACCATCGTCGCTGCAGCGCTCGCCCGCGCTACACGCGATCAATCAACAGGTGCGGCACCGCACCTGTGCGCCGAGGGCTAACACAACCGACTCAGACTACCGCGCATCCTTGGCCGCACTTCGGGAGATCTTGGTGCTGTACGCGTTTGTCCTCGGCGCCATTTCGCAGGTATCGCTAATACTGAGCGCTCTTGCGGTGTTCCTGGTCTCGATACCGAAGCGACTGGTTGGGGCAATGGCAGCCTTCGGTGCAGGCGCACTCATCGCCGCGATAGCCCGCGACCTACTGCCTGAAGCACATGTTCTGCAACTCCTGCAGGCGTCCATCTGGGCGATGCTGGGGGCTGGTGCATTCATCGCCGGTGAACACTACGTCCACAAAAAGTTCGGTTCCGAAGGAGCGGCCGGTGCGCTCGGAATCGTTGTAGGCGCGGTGGTCGACGGTGTGCCCGAATCGATCATTTTCGGCATCCAGCTGGCGAGCGGCGAACCCATCAGCGTCGCGTTCATCGCAGCCGTTTTCGTCTCGAACATTCCGCAGGCCATTGCGCCGTCTGCTGACCTTGCGGCGACCGGCTGGAACTGGCGGCGCGTCTCAAGGCTGTGGGGCTGGGTCGTTCTCGCCTGCGGCATCGCCTCAGTGATCGGTTACGTCGCCGGCATTGCCGTCACAGCCGTGAGCGGGACACGTATGGCGGCTTTTGCCTCCGGCGGCATCCTTGCAATGCTATCAAACTCGCTCATTCCCTTCGCTCACGAACGCTCCAAGGGAGCCGGGCTATGGACGTCGTTGGCTTCTGCACGTCGTTCGCTATGACTTGAGACTGGCTCCCAGACAGAAGGTTTGAGATCCTCAAGTGCGATGCCGGCTTACGGTTCGTCGGGCTGACTCATCGCCGTAAACGCCCTTACGGCGACGGCGGCCACCAGCGCGGTCATCAGCACACCGCATATGCCTATGAGTATCGCGAGCAGACGCGTCACCAATGTCTTTGGCGCAAAGTCGCCATAGCCGATCGTCAAACCGGATACGAAGGAGAAGTAGAGAGACTCCGATACCGTCCAACCTTCGATCTGACCCACTAGCAAGCCAAGCGCAGCGATCAGCCCCAGCAGACCTGAGAGGATTGGCCACACCACTCGCAGTCCGGTGAACAGCCCGACAATGAAGTTGCGTCTCAATTTCCGCGAATCCATATCGCTCCCCCAAGTCACCGATCCCATGCACTCCGTGGTCTCTCTGACCCATCACACCAAAGACCACAGCGTCCCACACGCTCGCGAAATCTGCGCTGAGATGTCCTTTCAAGTCGGCCACGTCTCCGCTGCACATGCAGCGAGTTACGCCGGTCTAGCTGTTGCGTACAGCTGATCGGTTCAACGCTTCTGGTACGGATGGAAGATATAGTCCTTCGCCTTGACCTTCACGTGGCACGCATGTCCGCAGTCAGAGACGCCGGTGGGATCTGCCGTGAACTTGTCGGATGCGGCTTCGTAGTTGAACAGTGCATATCCCCATCCGCCGCTGTTCGGAAATCTCTTGCTGTCTTTCTCGATTACGAAAGCCTGCGTGAAAACGTCCGGCACATCCACGACGAAGGGTGCCTCCGTACTCTTCTTCGGCTTCCACTGCAGCTTCACGATCTTGGAGCCTTCCGGGAACGGCTGGCCATTGCCCGGAACGCCGGCCTTGTAAGCCTCGATCATGGTCGGATTGGCGACGATCACTTTCAGCACTTCGTCGGTTCGGGCGGAAGATACCACCGCCCAGTCCGCATACCCTTTGAAGTCGGAGAACGCGATTCCACTCGGCGATTTGAGCGAGTACTTGTCCTGCGCGTAAACAGCCGTGCCGCCAAGAACGGCGAGTACCGCGGTAGCTATCGTCGCAATCGTGAGTTTGCTTTTATATTTCATGGCCCGATCCTTTCATGTTGTCGTGAACAGTTGCGCCTTATTGGCCAGAGCGTCGCTTTGCGAACGAGACCGCGTACGCCGGAGAACGAAACCGCAAGATGGGGTCGTTGGTCGGAGCGATGCCGTCGGCCATGATCAAGGGATCGAAGTTGATCGGTTCACAGGCGATGCCCTTCTGTTGCGGCGTCGCCTGGGTAATGCTCAGGGTACCGGCAGTGAAATGCCGGCGAGTCTCCGGCCAAGCCAGCGTCGGATTGTCCTCCGGGTCTCCCGGCTCGCCGACGTAGACGATCATGTCCCACATCGCGGGTGCTGTGCGGACGCGCTCGATGAGATTCTTCTCAAGGAAATCGTGGGGTGCCGCCTTCATTTCAGCGGCCGTCATCTCCTTCACGCCATCGCGCGGCACGAAGCGCCACTTCACCGGGTGCCCGATGCCTTTCGCATCGATGAATCTGAAGGTGTGAATGCCGAAGAAAGTGGCCTGATAGTAGTTCGCCGTCGGGGTATGGTGGCTCGCCAGCTTGGTCAGCGCCATCGCGTCGGGATGGGTGGCGGCATAAGCTTTCAGCTTGTCGGGGTCGGGTTGACCTGTCTTGGGGTCCGGTTTCGCGGCGATCAGTGCTTCGCGGAAGGACGACGGCGACGCTGCGGCAAAGATCGGCGCATCAATCATGGTGATGTGCTGCAGAACGCTGCCGGGAAGATGGAACTCAAGCGCCATGCCGCGCGGTGCCGGAGCTGCATCTGGTACCTGAGGGTTACCGCCACCGAGCGAGAACCGTGCGACGACAGGGATTGTCTTGCCTGAGAAGAGTGCGGAGCGGCTCAGGGTGGCCGCCTCGCTCGTCCCGACAAACTCGCCCTCGGCGCACGTGCCTTTGATGTGGTTCCTGCGCTGGCCCGGGTGTACGCCGAAGGTCCCCTCGAAGGCATCGATCATTTGTGGGGCGGTGACCTCAGTGTCGGCAGCCGGCGCGCCAAAAGCCAACGTGGGAGCGGCGGTCATCACCGCGGGTGCAAGGATCAGGAACACCAACCGTGCTCCGCGGTATAAATCGGTGGATTTCATGGCGGGAACATCTCCACTAGCGGATGAAGCGCAACACTTGCTGCAGCGCGAGACCTGATGGCGATCATTCACAATTCGCCACCCCGAATGCCCGCAATTCAACGCCATGGTTCGGCTGTTTGCGATGTGACTTTCCGACGCCTTCCATGGCTGGATGAAACCAGATGTTTGCTGCCGAAGCGACTGCACCATGGTATTGGTACGCGTGCCACCAATACGTGGTGCAATGCAAAGGCGCCTTGGCTTCTGTTGAGATTACAAACTGGCAAGGCTCTTTCGAACCCGCCGATTCAACCCATCGTTACCAAGGAATTCGTCATGCATATCGCTTTGAAATACTTTGGCGTCTTAGGTAGCAGCGCCGTTCTAGCCGCCTCCATCGCCCTCGCCGCGGATTCCACGGTGCAATCCCCGCAGGACAAGTACACCTTGAAGGTACCCGGTGGACTCGCGTTCTCCGAGTTCAAAGGATACGAAGCCTGGCAGACCATCGCGGTCAGTCAGAACGGAAAGGCGATCGCTGTGATCGTCGGCAACCCCGCGATGATCGAGGCTTACAAGGCCGGCATTCCTGGCAACGGCCAGCCGTTCCCAAACGGCGCCAAGATGGCAAAGATCCATTGGACTGTGAAACAGAGTCAGTACTTCCCGACTGCCACGATACCTGGCGACCAGCACGACGTGGACTTCATGGTGAAGGACAGCAAGAGGTTCGCGGACAGCGGCGGATGGGGATATGCCGTGTTCGACTACGATGCCGCGACCAACACGTTCACTCCGGGTACCACAGCTGGCACCCCTCCGCAGGGGAACGACGCCAAGTGCGGATTTGCATGTCACACGATAGTGAAGGCGAGAGATTACGTTTTCACGGACTACGGCCACCGATGAACTGATTTGCTACCACGGTCGTCCGCTTCGACGATGTCCCTTCCACAGCGGAAGACACTCGTCGCTGCGGCGGCCGTCTCGCGCCAACGCAGAAAGACGGATTGCCGGAAGCAAGGTGGGCGAAACAGAGAATTGCCATGCCACAGATGAATCGCAGTTCTCGCGCCTTGGCAGGTGCAACAGTCGCCGCGAGTCTCGTGCTGCCTGCTTGCCACAGCATCAAGCCGTCCGAGCCAGCTGAAACTGTGATTGTGGTGTCTGCGTTTCAGATATTAGGCGATGCACAGCCAACTACCGCGCAAGACATAGCGATCAACCTCGCAGCAGCATTGGATGCGGATCCTCACATCGAGGCCCGAACGGAGACTGCAATCTCCAGACCCTCCCGCGACTACCTACTTACCGGATCCGTATACGCAGAAGGCCCAAGAGCTTTCGTGGCCCTGCAACTTGTGGACGCGAAGACGAGCGAACGTGTGTGGTCAGAGAACTATGATTACAGAGGCATTGGTGCCGACAGAATGGCCGCTGAGATCCGCACCTATCTGCAAATCTCTGCCTCAAAACACTGAGCGCGATCGCGCATAAGTCATTTCTGACCGATCGCACGAGGGCGCGCGTGGACGAGCTGGCGGAAGCCAGGACAATCATCCTTGAAGCCGACGGCCGCTAGCGTCCAATGTCGGAGACCACATTCCTGCAGCTCCGTGACGCATGGGCTACAGCGGAGTCATGTGTCCGTGCTCGCCCCTTTCACGTATTGCTGGGCTGCTGCTGCTCGCTACGCTGCTGAGAACGGTTCTCTCACGATTCAAAGCTGCGCCGTTGCACCACGATGGCGTGTCGAGCTGCAATCCGTAGCGAGTTACTGATCGCGTCCAGGAGCACGCCAATGGCCCGGCGCGGGCCGAGATCCTCTTCGTCACGGGCAACGGTCGGCCAGTTTCATGATGGCCATGAGGACGTAGGGTCGGGGCCGGATCCGAACTGAGCTGGGGACTTACCTTGTCAGCGGAAATTCAAGACCAAGCGCGGGGCCGATACCTCAGAGGGTCAGCGGTCGCGATGTTAGCCCTCGTGTTACCCCTTGCCTGCGGCGCGGCGGGCCTCGACTTCATGAAGAACACGCCGCTGGCGTACTTCACAGACGCGGATATGCAGATGCTGCGCGACGCCACCAAGTCTGTACTGGACGATCCGGATCCAAGGGCAGTGCGTGAGTGGGTCAATCCCGCCAACAAATACTCCGGCAAGGCCGAGGGCCTGGGTGCTTTCAAATCCTCCGACGGCCTGCGCTGTCGCAAAGTCCGAATCTCCACGCAGGCGAAAGGGATTGAAAGCATGGCGACTTATCCCATGTGCAAAACCATTCACGACGAATGGCAGCTCGCCTCAGGCAAGCAACTCGAGAAGGAATGATTGGGAGACTGTCAGCACGAGCTGATGAGGTGAGCGCGTATGAAATGCGTGAAAGGGGCAACCCTCATCGCTCTGCTGACGATCGGGCACTTGACGCTCATGGCGCAGACGCAGCCTGCGGCCACTGCACAACCCGCTCAGAAGTCGGCAGTCTTCAAACCCGAGGAACTGGAGCAGATCGTTGCGCCGATCGCGCTATATCCCGACGCGCTACTGGCACAGGTATTCATGGCCTCGACCTATCCGCTCGAGATCGTTCAGGCCGCGCGCTGGTCCAAGGACCATCCCGAGGTCAAGGGCGACGCCGTGGCCAAGGAGATGGAGAAGCAGACCTGGGATCCGGCGGTGAAATCGCTGGTGGTCTTCCCCGACGTGCTCGCCATGATGAACGAGAAGCTCGACTGGACGCAGAAGCTCGGCGATGCCTTCCTCGCGCAGCAAAAGGATGTCATGGACGCCGTGCAACGCCTGCGTACCAAGGCGAAGGAGTCCGGCAATCTGAAGAGCAGCAAGGAGCAGACGGTCAAGACCGAGCCTGCCCCGGCCGGGGCTCCCGCCCCGCAGATCATCGTGATCGAGTCCAGCAGTCCGGAAGTGATTTACGTCCCGACCTACAACCCGACGGTGGTGTACGGCGCTTGGCCCTACCCGGCCTATCCCCCGTACTACTACTACCCGCCAGCTTACCCACCAGGCGCGGCATTCTTCTCCTTCACCGCGGGCGTGATCGTCGGCGGAGCGATCTGGGGCAATTGCAACTGGGGCGGCAGCAATGTCGACATCGATATCAACCGTTACAACAACTTCAATCGCAATGAGATCAATCACAACCGCAATACCAATATCAACAATCGCAGCGGCAACAAGAGTACCTGGCAGCACAATTCCGAGCACCGCAAGGGAGTCGAATACCGCGACTCGGCGAGCCAGCAGAAGTACGGCCGCGGCTCCAGCCAGCAGGGACTGCAATCGCGGGAAGCGTATCGCGGTCATGCCGACCAGGGCCGTGAGCAGATTTCGCGCGAGGGCACGGCCAACCAGCGCGATCTGGGCGGCAACCAGATCGGCACGCGCGATGCCGGTAGCAGCGGCCAGTACCGGGATCTGGGGAGCCAGCAAAGTATCGATCGCGCAGCGGCGCAAAACCGCGATGTCGGCGGATCGCAGAATCGTGACTCCAGCGCTGCACAACGTTCGGACCGCAGTGGCAGTCCAGCATCGGGTTCCCGGTCTTCCGATGCCTTCAGGGATGTCGGCAACGGATCGAGCGCACGGGCCAGCAGCAGCCGCGGCGGTGCATCGCGCGGCGGCGGCGGCGGCCGGCGGCGTTGAAGCGGAGGAAAGTCAAAAATGCGCGCATTCATGTTTCTCCTGGTTGCAATCGCAGCAGCTCAGGCCGGTTGCAGCCGGTCGGGACAGCAACAGGATTTTGCGTCAGCCGATGAGGCGGTGCAGTCACTCGTGACGGCGGCGCGCTCGGACGACGCGCGGGCGTTGCTGAGAGTACTCGGCAAGGACGCACAACCGCTGATCGACTCTGGCGATCCGGTGCAAGACGAGAACTCACGCAAGCGATTCATTCAGGAGTACGACGCCACCCATGTGCTCGAGGGCAATGCAACAGGCGCCATCACGCTGAATGTGGGCACGGACAAGTGGCCATTTCCCATTCCGATCGTCCAGAGCAACGGACGCTGGCGCTTCGATACCGCTGCAGGCACCGAGGAAATCATCAACCGTCGCGTCGGGGCGAACGAGCTTGCCACGATCCAATCCTGCCTCGCATTCGTCGACGCCGAGCGCGAGTACTACGTGCGCAATCCACAGCGGGATCCGCTGCTGCACTTTTCCCAGAAATTCATGAGCAGCGAGGAGCAGAAAGACGGGTTGTACTGGCCGACCACGGGCAATGAGGAGTCAAGCCCTCTGGGCGAAAAATTCGCAGAAGCACGCAGCGAGGGATACTTCCAGGACGCTGCCTCCCAGTCGTCGCAGGCTAATCCGTATCACGGCTACGTCTATCGTCTGCTGAAGGCGCAGGGCCCCAATGCTTCTGGCGGTGCCTACGACTATGTCGTCCGGGACAAGATGCTCGGCGGCTTCGCCCTGCTCGCCTATCCGGCCGAATATGGCAACAGCGGCGTCATGACATTCATCGTCAATCACTCCGGCGTCGTCTATTCCAAGGATCTCGGCCCCGACACGCCGAAGGTGGCCGCGAGCATCGAGATCTTCGATCCGGATCACAGCTGGCAGCGCGAGGCGAGTATCGACTGAATTCGACGGGGCCGGGCCGGAGCCCCATCGCAACGCCAGTGCAGACCGAACAAGGCATTCTGCGTTACTCGATCGCCACCACCCTGGTCCTGGCGAGCGTGGGAGTCATGTTCGGACTTCTTGCGCACTCCTTCTCCATCATCTTTGACGGCATCTACATGCTGGTCGATGCTGCGATGAGCGCACTGGCCCTGGTCGTTGCACGGCTGATCGCCACATCCACCGCTCCCAATGCACCACGCGGCAAACTACAGGAGCGTTTCACGTTCGGTTTCTGGCACCTCGAACCCATGGTGCTCGGCCTCAACGGCATCATGCTGGTGGGCGCGTCGGTCTACGCGTTGATCACCGCCATCGGCAGCCTGCTGGTCGGCGGACGCGAGCTCGAATTCGGCTATGCCATCGGTTACACCGCTTTCGCGCTGGCGGTCAGTTGCTTCATGATCCTGATCGAGATGCGCGCGAACAGATCGATCCGCTCCGACTTCATCGCGCTCGATATCAAGTCCTGGCTCATATCCGCGGGCATCGCCGGCTCGCTGTGCATCGCATTCTGCATCGGATACGCCGTCGACGGCACCCCTCTGGAATGGATCTCGCCGTATGTGGACCCCGTTGTGTTGTCGCTCATCTGTCTCGCGATCATCCCGCTGCCGGTCGCCACTATCCGTCGCGCCTTGTCGGAAGTCCTTCTACTCACGCCGCGCTCGCTCCGAGAGCATGTCGACTCGGTCGCGAAGCATTTCGTTGCCCGGTACGGCTTCATCTCGCACCGAGCCTACGTTGCCAAGGTTGGCCGTGGAAAGCAGATTGAGCTCTATTTCATCGTGCCGCGCGGCGGTCCGGCGCAACGGCTGGAAGAATGGGACGAGATCCGCGACGAGATCGGCAATGCGATCGGCGATGAAGGGCCGGACCGCTGGCTGACCATCGCCTTCACGACCGATTCGCAGTGGGCCACCTGACCTGCCCGAGCTACGCATTCCGATCCACCTCACCCTCCTCGACAATAAGTCGACGCAAGCATTCGCGTGTATGGATTCGCTGTGATCGAATACGTTCAGGAGATCCTGTCGCGACAGTGGACCGACCTGCTGGCTCGACCTAGCGGGCCGCTGTGCTTCCGCTTCCTGCTGCAGCCGGCGATGGCGATGGCCTTCGCGATACGCGACGGCATGCGCGACGCGCGTCGCGGACGCCGTCCCTATTTCTGGACGATCCTCACCGATCCAACGCGTCGCGTCGCGCGGCTGCGCGAAGGATTCAAGGCGATGTTACGCGTGATCATTCTCGGACTCGTGATGGATGCGATCTACCAGTTCGTCGAATTCCGCACGTTCTATCCGGTCGAAGCACTGATCGTCACGTTCGTGCTCGCCTGGTTGCCCTATTTCCTGCTGCGCGGACCGATCGAGCGCATCGTCTACTGGTGGCTGAATCGACACGTGCCGAAGCCAGGAGGCACAAGTGCATGAACGCCGTGACATCGAAATCATCGTCTGATGCTGTCTCGGTCGAGCTTTCCTCCCGCCGCACCGGGATGTCGTTCCAGCGCACGCGCATGAGCGCCGACCGCACCCTGATGTCCGTCATCCGCACCTCGCTGTCGTTGATCAGCTTCGGCTTCACGATCTACCAAGTCTTCCAGAAGCTCAAGGAAAGCGAGGTTCTCACCGGCGCGGGCGCGGCGCGCAATTTCGGAGTTACGCTGGTAGCGCTCGGCATCGGCATGCTGACGCTGGGAATCGTCTATCACGTGCAGTTCATGCTGGGACTGCGCGCCGAACGCCAGCACATGAAGGGCGATGGGCTCATTCACGGCGAGAGCGCCTTTCCCGTCTCGCTCACCCTGCTGACCGCGATCGCCCTGCTGCTGATCGGGGTTGTAGCGATCGTCAGCATGATCTTCCATGTCGGTCCGTTCTCCAGCTGACCGGACGGCCTGACGTCAATCGAGGAGACTTCCATGGCAAAGAGCGCAAAGGGCGGCAAGCCGAACATTCTGGTCATCTGGGGTGACGACATCGGTATCTCGAACCTCAGTTGTTACAGTCACGGCCTGATGGGCTACCGCACGCCGAACATCGACCGGATCGCCCGCGAGGGCATGTTGTTTACGGACTCGTACGGCGAGCAATCGTGCACGGCCGGCCGCTCGTCGTTCATCACGGGACAGAGCGTCTATCGCACCGGATTGTCCAAGGTGGGCATTCCCGCGGCCCCGCAGGGGCTGCAGGCTGAAACGGTGACCATCGCCGACCTCCTGAAGGATCGCGGCTACGCCACCGGCCAGTTCGGCAAGAACCATCTCGGCGACCTGAACAGGTTCCTGCCGACTGCCCACGGCTTCGATGAGTTCTTCGGCAACCTCTACCACCTCAACGCCGAGGAAGAGCCGGAGATGTACAACTATCCGAAGGACCCGAAATTCCGCGAGACATTCGGACCGCGCGGCGTGCTGCACTCCTGGGCCACGGACAAGGACGACACGACCGACCAGCCGCGCTGGGGCAAAGTCGGCAAGCAGAAAATCGAGGACACGGGGCCGCTCACCAAGAAGCGCATGGAAACCTGCGACGATGAGTTCGTGGCCGCCGCCAAGGATTTCGTCAAGCGTCAGCACGACGCCGGCAAGCCCTTCTTCGTGTGGCTCAACACGACCCACATGCATTTCATCACGCACACGAAACCGAAGAGCATGGGCCAGGCCGGCCGCTGGCAATCGCCGTACCACGACACCATGATCGATCATGACAAGAACGTCGGGCAGATGCTGGATCTGCTCGATGAGCTCGGCGTCGCCGACAACACCTTCGTGATGTACTCCTCGGACAACGGCCCGCACATGAACAGCTGGCCGGACGGCGCGATGACGCCGTTTCGCAGCGAAAAGAATACGAACTGGGAAGGCGCGTTCCGTGTTCCGCTGCTGGTGCGCTGGCCGGGAAAGATCGAGGCAGGCACCGTGGCCAACGGGATCGTGCAGCATCACGATTGGCTGACGACCTTCCTCGCCATGAGCGGGGATACCGAGCCAGTCGAGAAGCTCAAGAAGGGCACCACCGTCAACGGCAAGCAGTTCAAGAACCACATCGATGGTTACAACCTGCTGCCATACCTCACTGGCGAGGCGCAGGAGAGCCCGCGCCAGCTCTTCATGTACTTCAGCGACGACGGTGATGTTCTTGGCATGCGCTACGATCACTGGAAACTCGTGTTCATGGAGCAGCGCTGCGCCGGCACAATGCAGGTCTGGGCCGAGCCATTCATACGCCTGCGATTGCCCAAGATATTCAACCTGCGCATGGACCCGTACGAACGAGCCGACATCACCTCGAACACGTACTATGACTTCCTCATCCACAATGCGTACTTCATCTACGCGGCCCAGCTTGTGGCGGCGAAATTCGTCGAGACGTTCAAGGAATTTCCGCGCGTGCAGAAGCCGGGGAGCTTCACCATCGACGATGCGATGGCAAAGATGAGCGATGCGGCGAGCGGCTCCAGCTAGTCGGCTACACGGCATGCACTGACGTGGAGGAATGGTTGATCGTGGCAACGCAGACGGCCGTGGTCGTGATCGACGCGATGGCGCTCGTCGTCATCGTCGTCGGCTCGGTCAGCGCCTTCGTTGCTGCGATCAAGGCGTTGTTCCACCCACTCGCGGGTGCGGAGCGACGCGAAATCTGGCTGCGCTACGCGCGCTGGCTCGTCGCCGGCCTGACGTTCCAGCTTGCCGCCGACATCCTCGAATCCTCGATCACCGCGACCTGGGAGGCAGTCGCTCGCCTCGCGGCCATCGCGGTGATCCGGACTTTTCTGAACTATTTCCTCGAACGCGATTTGCGGGAGCTGCGTGAGCGTCAGCAGGCGCACGCTACCGGGTCATCCTCGACGCCTTGAGGTGGTACAGCATGCACATGCGTCATTCCCATGCGACGATGCGGCGGATTCTCTTCAGTACCGTACTGATGGACGTACTGAGCGTGGCCGCGGCCGCTCCGCTGCCGTCCTGGAACGAGGGAGACGCCAAGCAGGCCATCGTCGATTTCGTCACACGCACCACGCGCGAGGGCAATCCGGACTACGTCAAGCCGGTCGAGCGCATCGTCGTCTTCGACAACGACGGCACGTTGTGGGCCGAGCAGCCGGTCTACTTTCAGCTCGCCTTTGCGATCGATCGCGTCAAGACACTGTCCGCTAAGCATCCCGAATGGCAAACCACGGAACCGTTCAAGAGTCTGCTCGCCGGTGATCTGAAAGGTGTCGCTGCATCGGGCGAGCACGGCCTGCTACAGCTGGTCGCAACAACACACGCGGGAATAACGACGGACGAGTTCAACACGGTCGCCGGCGCGTGGCTGGCAACGGCGAAGCACCCGCAGCTGAAGCGCCCGTACACGGAACTCATCTACCAGCCGATGCTCGAGTATCTGCGGGCCAACGGCTTCAAGACTTTCATCGTCTCCGGCGGTGGCGTCGAGTTCATCCGGGTGTTTGCCGAGCAGGCGTACGGCATTCCACCCGAGCAGGTGGTCGGGTCATCCGGTGTCACACAATTTCAAGTCCGCAAGGACGGCAGACCCGTGCTGGTCAAGCAGTCGAAGGTCGAGTTCATCGATGACGGCCCCGGCAAGCCCTCCGGTATCAACAGGTTCATCGGCCGCCGACCGATTGCCGCCTTTGGCAATTCAGATGGCGATCAGCAGATGCTGCAATGGACGGCGGCCGGCAGTGGCGTCCGACTCATGGCAATCCTCCATCACACCGATGCTGAACGCGAGTTCGCGTATGACCGGCAATCGCATTCCGGACGTCTCGACAAAGCGCTCGATGAGGCGCAGGCGCGCCACTGGGTCGTGATCGACATGAAGAAAGACTGGCGCACGGTGTTTCCCACATTGCCCTGACTGTCAGCGGCAGGAGCTTCCCGTGTCTATAACCGCTCACACTCTTGCCGAGCCGCGAAGTCGGTCGCAACTCGGTGCGCCCACCGATCCAGGCATGGTCCTCATTCGCGGCGGCATGTTTCGCATGGGCTCGGACCGTCACTATCCCGAGGAAGCGCCGGCCCACCGCGCCGCGGTCGATGACTTCTGGATCGATCGCACGCCGGTCACCAATCGGCAGTTCCGTGAGTTCGTCGCAGCGACGGGCTACGTCACTTTCGCCGAGATTCCGCCCGACGCGAAAGACTATCCGGGAGCTTTGCCGCACATGCTCAAAGCCGGTTCGCTCGTTTTCAGGCCACCGCAGCAGCGCGTCGACCTGCGCGACTGGAGCAACTGGTGGCAATTCAAGTTCGGCGCCAACTGGCGGCGGCCTTATGGCGCCGGCAGCTCGGTTCGCGGTCTCGACGATCATCCGGTCGTGCACGTCGCCTGCAAAGATGCCGAAGCCTATGCGACGTGGGCCGGAAAACAGCTACCGACCGAGGCGGAATGGGAATACGCGGCGCGCGGCGGTCTCGATGAGGCGGAGTTCGCCTGGGGCACCGAGTTCGCGCCGGACAACCGCCAGATGGCGAATACGTGGCAAGGCGAGTTTCCGATCGAGAACGATGCCACCGACGGGTACGAGCGCACGGCGCCGGTCACTGCCTTCCCGCAGAACGGCTATGGGCTGCATGACATGATCGGCAACGTGTGGGAGTGGACCGCCGATTGGTACTCCGCGAAGCATGCAGCCGACGCGCACAAGGCGTGCTGCATTCCACGCAATCCGCGCGGCGGACCTGAGGAGGATAGTTTTGACGGCTGCCAGCCGCAGATCAGGATTCCGCGCAAGGTTCTCAAGGGCGGCTCGTTCCTTTGCGCCCCTAACTACTGCCGGCGCTATCGACCCGCAGCACGTCATGCGCAGCCGATCGATACTTCCGCCTGCCACATTGGCTTCCGTTGCATCGTGCGGTCGGTGAAGACGTGAGGCTTTTGCATGAGCTCGGAGATGCCACGCGCTCCTCACACCCCTCATGTGTACTACCCGCGTTGCTCCTGCTCACCACCGTGGCGAGCGCCGACGAGGCTGCCGACCGGCGCTACTCGATCGGCATTCACGACTTCATAGTCGCGGACGCCGACTCCCACACCTACGGCCTGAACGTCAGCGCATCGATCGACAAGCGAACCGCGGCGGGCCGACATTGGGTCGGCTCATTCGATCTGTTCCTCGACCGGGACAAGGACGATCTGGATCCCGACCACATACCGATCTGGTGGCAGGTCCATCTTGGTACCGATGGGGATTGGTGGCGATCCGACGCGATGCATGTCGGCTGGAGCGTGGACATCAACACCCGGATGAACACTGTCAGCTCCATCGAGCGGCAGATCACCGCGCTGCCGAAGCTCGTCGCCGGATATGACGGGACTGGCTTGCGGACATCGCTGCAGGCCGGCGCCGGCTGGTTCTTCCTCGAGATCGACGACGACGTACCCAGAACACGGGGCTACGACCGCGATGACTTCCGGAACAGCGAGCTGGCCTACACACTAGCCGCCGACGCCACGGTCAGACTCGGTACGTCCTGGTCCGTGTTCGGGCAGGCGCAGCAGTGGTGGGACAGCCATGAGTGGCTGCAGACGGTGTTCAGGGCCGCGGTGCAGATGGATGCCGGCCATTCGAGCAAAGGCAGCGAGTTCGCCCTCAGCGCCGACTACAACAAGTACAACCTCGAGGTCTATTCACACCCCGACCTGCTGCCGATCCTGCCCTGGGATGACGATCTGATGATCAGGCTGTCGTTCAGCAAGAGCTGGTGAGATCGTCGTTTGCCCTCCATGCGAATTCCCGCGCCGCCTCTATCGAGCTAGAACCAACACATGGTCGGAAACTCATACCGGTTGCGCGTGATCGTCTTGCTCGCCTGCCTCGTGGCCGGCCTCAGCGCTTACGAGTCCGTCGCAGCGGCGGCGCCGCCGGGCCCAAGCATCGTCCCAATGCTGCAGGAGCGGCTTGGCCTGACCGAGGCGCAGGTGCGTGGCGCCCTCGGAGCGCTGCTGGTGTTTGTACACGAACGGCTCCCAAAACCCGACTTCGACGACCTGGCTGAGTCGATACCGAACGCCGAACGCATCATGCAGGAGACCAAGCTGCGCGGCATCGTGACGCGACCGCTCGACGATCTGGATGAATATGAGGGTGCGCTCGCGAGCCTGGGCATCGGGCAACCGCTCGCCTCGAAGGTGGCGCCGGCGGTCCTGCAGGCCTTGGCCGAAACAGGCCACTCGCGCGAACGGGACATCCTGGCGCACGCGATCGACTGACGTGTGCTTCCTGCCAGCGCATCGCCCGCACTACTGATTGCGGCGAGCGCCGAATACGCTGTAACACCAACCCCATGATTACCTTGTATGTAGCGCGCGAGGTCGCGCAGTGAAGTCGCTGCGATACCTGGAGGTTGCAGCATGGACCGTCGGCACGCTGCTGGTCGCGACATATGCAGGTAGCCGCTGGTGGTATGCGCAAGCTCGCGATGCGGGAGTCGCTGCATTCGATGAGGCCCGAGTCGAGATCGAGCGATCACTGCCCGTCTCCGAACACGTAGACATGTCGACGTGGTCGGTCCAGCGCGTCGAACGCTACCGCGAATCCGTGCGTGCCGCGGGCGTTCCACTCGCGGTGTTGCAGATTCCGGCGGTGAAGCTGGTGGTGCCGGTCTTCGAGGGCACTTCGGAACAGAACCTCAATCGCGGCGCAGGGCTGATCGAGGGCACGGCGCGACTCGGCGAGCCAGGCAATGTGGGCATCGCCGCCCACCGGGACGGCTTCTTCCGCGCGCTGAAAGACGTGCAGGTCGGCGACGCGTTGCTGCTGAAACGCCTCGGCGCGACCGACAGCTACCGCATCGTGTCGACGACGATCGTGGAGCCATCCGACGTCAGCGTGCTGGAGCCGACGTCAACGCATTCGCTGACGCTGGTGACGTGCTACCCCTTCTACTTCGTCGGCTCGGCGCCGCACCGTTTCATCGTGCGCGCCGAGCGCGTAATCCAGAAAAAGACGCCTGCCGGTCAAAATTCGGCAGGCGTCTAGGGCCGCGTCGCCTCAGGAGGGGGGGTAAAAACTCAGCGACGGCGGCCAGACCAGCTCAAGAACCCACCAAAGCCCAACAGCAGCACCCCGCCGAGCGCGACCATCGGCCAATCGCTCGCAGTGGAGGGCAGGCTTGCCATGCGCTCGTCCTCGTGCACGGTCATCGGCACGATGGTGAAGTGCGTCATCTGCACCTCGGGCTCGGTCGTCTCCGGGAACTGCGCGGCAAGACGGTCCTCAGCGATATAGAAGTTGAGCTCGTCCCCACGCTGGAGCTTCGCTGCCGAGGTCTTCTTGCCGTTGACGTATACGCTCGTCTGCGGCGGCGGCGTCAACGTGACCTTGCCGCCGTCCTTGAAATTGACGACGAGCTGCTCGCCGCTATTCTTGTTGCTGCTTACCGTGCCTTGGAACTTGACGTAGGTGTGGCCATTGCGCTCCTGCACGTTCTGGCACGCCGATGCGATGGTCGGATAAGTGGCCAGCGCCTTTTCGGACCACTGGATGCCGCTGCAATCCTTCGAAGCGGCGTTGAAGGATCGATCCACGTCCGTCTGTGCCGTGGCGACCGAAGCGCACGCGATCAGACAAGCCGTGGACAGTATTTTGATTGCTTTCGTATTCATGAATCGGACTCCTGGCTAGATCGCTGCCCCGCAGCGCACGCACATATATATGAGTGGACCGCTTGCCTGGGACAATCCGAGGTCGAGGACATCCGCAGCGCCTTGCATACCTATTGATGCGCTGCCGGGCACCCGGCGCATAGTTCACTCGCTCATGTACGCCTCGCGCCCGGTGGTCGTGCTAGTTCTGCTCGCCTGCGCGCTGGTGGGCCTGGCTGGATGCGCCTCGATGTCGGGCTGGGCGTCGCGCGGCGAATCGGAGCGGCGAGCGGCTCACTTGCAGGAAGTGCAGCTCAAAGTGATGCGCTACGCCGATGACTACAGCGCACGTATCACCGACCCGCTCGAGGCGCTGAATGTCCAGTCGGCCTCACCCGAGCAGCGCCTGCTCGCGCACGACTGGCGCATCCAGCAATCGACCGCCGCGTACACAATCGCGAGCGGACCCAACCCGGTCATCAATGCACTCGACATGATCGTGCTGGCGACGCTGAGCCGCATGGTCGTGGAGGATTACATCGGCTCGCTCGCCGGCGCTCGCGCGGCCCCGCTGCTCGAAGTACACCGCGACCTGGAACGCCAGTCCTGGGCGCTGGTCGCAAACGTGGTGAACGATGAGCAAACGACGGAGCTGCGGGCGTTGATCGCACAGTGGCGTGCCGCGTATCCCGACGCACGCGCTGTCTCGCAGGTGCGCATCGCCGATTTTGCAGGGATTGCCGGGCGGCACAGCGACGAGAAGCACGGCAGCGGCAGCGTGTTCGCGCTAATCGGACTCGATCCCTTGAGCAATCTCGACCCGGCCGTGCGTGAGCTCGAGCAAACGCGCTTGCTTGCGGAGCGCACCATCTACTATCTACAGCGCTCGCCTGGCCTGCTCGATATGCAAGTCGAGCGGCTCGCCTATCAGCTCGCGGTGACGCCGGAAGCCAAGCATTCGATCGCTGGCATCGAGCGCGTCAGCTTCGCAGCCGAAGCGCTCGGTAGACTCTCAGCCGACGCCCCCGCGCTCATCGCGAGCGAACGCCATGCGCTCATCACCGATCTCACCGCGACACTGCATTCGGAGCAGCGCCGCTTGCAGACGCTCCTAGTCGAGGCGCGGGAAGTCCTGCAGGCGGGCACGCAGACATCCGAATCGGTCGGCGCGACGGTTGCTGCACTCGACGGGTTCGTCGCGCGCTTTCAGCCGAAGGATGCCCCGCCCTCCGCAGCATCCACGCCGCGGCGCCCGTTCGACATTACCGAGTACGCACAGACAGCGCACGAGCTGGCCGGGGCGGCGCAGGACCTGCAGGCGCTGCTCGCACAGGCCGACTCATCGAGCGCAGGCGTCCAACGCCTCGCGGCCACGACGACGCAGGGACTCAACGCAGTCGTCGATCGAGCGTTCTGGCGCGGCATCCTGCTGATCACCGTGCTCGCGCTCGCCACGTTGCTCACGACGCTGGCATATCGCTATGTCACCGTCCGTTGGAGCGGGTCGTTCAGGCGCGCGGATACGACTCCCTGATCAGCAATGCGAGTGCGAGAGCCGCCAGCAACGCGAGTTCGAGCGGGAATGCCGCACGCACCGCGATGTTCGACACAGCCGTCGCATCCGCCGCCAAATCTTCGGCCAGCTGGCCCGGCCGTGCGATGAGCAGCCCGCTTACGAGGAACATGGCGCCATTTACAATCGCCGCGGAGGTGCCGATCAGCTCCATCCTGACGACGTCGGCTGCTGCGCTGAATGCGAGCATATGTGCCGCCGCACCGAAGCCGAAAGCGAGCCACAGCGCCATCGTCACTGCGTCGCCGCGCAGCGGCAGGTGAACGAGCGTGGCAAGCGCGAGCAGCTGAATTGCAATACCCACAGCGCTCGGCAGCTTGCGGCGCCCGACCGCGTCCGACCACCACGGAACGACGATGCAACCGAGCGCGAGACCGAGCCAGAGCATCGAAGCGGCGAGGCTCGCGCTGTCCGGCGACAAGCCACGCGCCAGCATCAGCTTCGGCGCCCACACCACCCCGGCCGAGAGCAGCGCGCCGAACGTGAGAGCGCCGAATCCGGCTGCAAACCACACATGGGGAATCCTGGCGATCTGCAGGATCGACGAACCGAGCTCGCGCGGCAGCTGCGAGATGCGCCGCTCAATCCTCGACGGAGCGACGGACGCCGGATCGCGCAGGAAGACCATGGCCACCGCGAGCACGGCGATGCCAACCGCGCCGACCCGGAAATACAGTTCGCGCCAGTCGAGCGCTTGCACCGCGGAAGCCATCAGGTTCTGATTGAACGCCGAGAACAGCGAAGCCAGACACTGCACGAGGCCGAACATGAAGCTGAACTTTGCCATCCCGAACCACTGTCCGCCCATGTAGCCTGCCCCAACGAAGCCGACGCATGCACCGAGCGCAAGCACGAGCTGTGCAGCGACGATCGCCTGGAAGCTGCGGGCGGTCGCGAAGAAGAACACGCCGACGGTAAAAATGGCGATCGCCGGGAGCAGTACGCGACGTGCGCCGAGGCGGTCGAGCAGCGCGCCCCCGAAGAGCTGGAAGATTGCGAACGACCACGTGTAGGCGGCTGCGACGGCGCCCAGCTGCGCGACCGTCAGCCCTATGTCCTTCTGGATGCTCGAGTTGACGGCTGAGTAGCCAGTCTGGAAGCCGAACAGGTACAGGGCGAACAGGACGGCAACGCCCCAGGCGGACCAGGCCCTGACCTTGAAGGGCATCGCTGCGATAACGACGGCTGCCATGGCGCGCCCGGCACACCCAGGCATCGGGCGCCGCCGGATGGTCTCCTTCATCGCAAGACTGAGCAGGAAAGCAACCGCGCGGGCTGCCATCAGTGGGGGTCACACAGTCACGCTCATCCTCCTTAGGCAGATCGGTGGGTACGGTCTCAACTTGCCACCTGCGAGTCATGAGTCCCGTGGGCAGTGCCACGGGCCCCTTGCGCGTATGTTCGCAGGACACGGGCGAGCGCTAGCTTGGAACCTTGCTGGAAGTCCGCGCCCCCCGCCTCACGCATCAAGAAGGGCCTACCATGTTCCCCTCAATCCGTGGTTCTCATCTGATCGCGTCGACGCTCGCCATGTTCGCTCTCGCCGCGGCCGGGACAGTCCGCGCGCAGGAGGTACCGCCTGCACCGCCCCCGCAGCAGACGCCGCCCGCGCCGAGTCCGAGTGCGCCCTCCGAAGCGAACACGTCGGGTCCGTATGTCGGTGCGTCGATTGGCCAGTTCAACGTGAAGATCGACAACCTCGAGGGCGTCGGCGACGTGCTGGAGGAACTGGACAGCGACGACGCCGCGTTCAAGGTGTTCTTCGGCTGGCGCTTCAATCCCTACCTTGCGCTCGAAGCCGACTACGTCGACCTGGGCGCTCCGAACGGCAACTTCGACGCCAGCGGTTCGAGCGGCGACTACGAGGTGAAGCTGTCGGGGTTCACGGGTTACGTGATCGGCTCGCTACCGCTCGGCATCTTCGAGCTGTCGGCCAAGGTGGGCTACTACTTCCATGACGTGGATGTGAAGGTCGATCTCGACAACGTCGGCTCAGGCAATGGCAACGTCATCGAGAGCGACAACAGCGGCGAGGCGTTCGTGTACGGAGTCGGCGCAGGCGTCACGTTCTTCGATCATCTCAATGCGAAGGTCGAGTACGAGCTCATGGACATCGACGAAGTCGATGATGCGTACGTACTGTGGCTAACCGGCGCCTGGCGGTTCTAACCGCATCTCTCGCGCTTCTGCTGCACGCGGCCGTCGGCGCAGAGGAGTCGGGCCAGGTCGATGCACAACCCGCACCGGACTCCGCGCCGGTGAGCGTTGACGGCGTAGAGCTGTTCCACGTCTCCGGCAGTGCGTCATTTCCCAGTGCGGAGCGTGCGCGCAACGTGACTGCGCGCATCGAGGCGGCAGCCGACGACGTCAGCATCCCACTGAGCGCGGTCGTGACACAGCCGCGAGAGGGGCGCATCGACATCGTGGCCGGCAACCGGCACCTGGTCGCCGTAGTCGCCTCCGACGCCGCGCTCGAAGGCGTCTCGCTCACCGACGCTGCCCTGGTCCGCTCCATGCGCATCAGGGAAGCACTCACGCGCTATCGCGCGGATCGCAGCCCCGAAAGAATCGCGGAGGCCGTGTTTACGGCCACGATCGCCGCGGCCATCGCGGCGTTGCTTCTGCTGGGCGCAATGCGCGGCTTTCGCTACGCGTTCGACATGCTCGAACGGCGCTATCACAGCCGGGTGACGAGTCTCACCATTCAGTCGTTCGAGGTCGTGAGAGCGGAGAGCATCTGGCGCGGCCTGAAGAACGTGCTCGGCGCCCTGCGCATCCTGCTCATCGGCGCAATCGTCTATGCGCTGAGTGCATTCGTCCTGCGCCAGTTTCCGTGGACGCGCGGCATTGGTGGGCACCTGGTGCAGCTCGTCGTCGACCCGTTGCAGTCGATGGGCACCGCTCTGCTGAGCTACGTACCGAAGCTAGCGTTCCTGGTCGTGCTCGTCATACTCATCCGCTACCTGTTGAAGCTTATCGGCCTGTTCTTCGACGCGGTCGGTGCTGGACGCGTGCCGTTGCGCAGCTTCGATGCAGAATGGGCCCAGCCGACGTACCAAATCGTGCGGATCCTCACCGTCCTGCTAGCGCTCGTCATCGCCTATCCCTACCTGCCCGGCTCGGGCAGCGCCGCATTCCAGGGCCTGTCCATTTTCGCCGGGCTCATGTTATCGCTCGGCGCCTCCTCCGCGATGGCGAGTCTCATCGCCGGCTACACTGTTACTTACCGGCGCGCCTTCCGCGTCGGCGATCGCATCACCGTCGGGGAATTCACCGGCGAAGTGACCGAAGTGCGCCTGATGGTTACGCATCTGCGCACGCCGAAGAACGAGGAGGTCATCGTCCCTAACTCGGTCGTGCTGCAGAGCCACGTAGTGAACTACAGCAAGCTCGCCAAGACGCGCGGCCTGATCCTGCACACCACGGTGTCGATCGGCTACGAGACCCCGTGGCGACAGGTCGAAGGGATGTTGCTGCTAGCCGCGCAGCGCACCAGTGCGCTGCTGCACGAGCCGCAGCCGTTCGTGCTGGAAAAGTCGCTCGACGACTTTGCAGTGACCTACGAGCTGAACGTCTGCGTCGATTCGGCGACGGCCCTGCCGGAGCGCTATGCCGCCATGCATCGGAACATTCTCGATGTATTCAACGAGTACGGCGTACAGATCATGACGCCGGCCTACGAGGGCGATCCGTCGGAGCCGAAGGTCGTGCCGCAGGAACGGTGGTTCCCGGAACCGGCGGCCAGAACCTGAGCCCTAGAACATGCCCCAGAACATGCCTTAGAACATGAAGTTCACGAACGCGATCGCGCCGCCGTAGTCCCAGCGCAGGCGTCCGTCGAAGTTGCCCCGATCCTGGATATCGAAGCGGAAGCCGAAGTCGTTGTACGCGACACCGACACCCACGTGGTCGGAGAACTGCCAGACGAGCGAGGCCTTCAGATCGATGAGACTGCCCTTGTAGGGGTCGAGCTCTATATAGAAATACTGCACCTGCGCCGAGGCGTAGAAGTCGTGCGGCAAACGCCACAGGCCGCGCAGTCCGAGAACCGGCAGCGGCGCCTGCGTCGTCGCCTCCTGGTCGAGGTTGCGTGACGCCGACCCGCCCTGCCCGGCTACGGTCGCATTGAGCCCGAGCGCCATGTCGATGTAGTGCACGCCGATTCCGCCGGCAAGCTCATAGTTGTCGCGTTTCAGGAACGCGTACTCGTACGACAGCTGCGCAACGGTGAGCTTTGAGCGCGCATCGACCGTGACGCCGACAGGGTAGGTTTCACCCCCGAACTCGACGTCGCGGTCCAGCGCGCGGGACGCAGTGCGATTGTTCTGGAAATACATGGCACGCACCAAGTGTCGGGGCGCGATACGCCAAGACATTTCAGCCCGGAAGCGGTCGAAGTCGCCGATGCCGAACGTGTCGTCGAAGTCGACGTTGGAGCCGGTGCTCGCGGTGGTTTCGCCGTCGACCCGCACGCGCATGTCCGTGGCCATGAGGAACCAGCCCGCCTCGACGATGACCTTCGACTCGAGCGGGTTACGCTCAGCTTCAGCCGCGTGCACGGCGCCTGTTGCTCCGCACGCGATCAGGGCAATGATAAGTGTGCGCATGTGCGCATCATGCTTCGCGCGCCCGTGTGCCGCGCTACGCGGAAGGTGCAGAAAATCCCTCCCGTCAACGCTGCCCCAGTTACGTACTGCACTCGGCCTCCGGTGAACGCAACATCGCCGCGTGCCTCGAACCTGGAGATTCAACGTGACCAAGCTGACATCCGTGTTCGCGCTGTGCGCACTCGCCGCGCTGGCCTGCCGCACCGCGGCTGCACAACCTGAGCCCGTGGCGGTGGAGAAGACACACACCATCTCGGCGACCGTAGAATCGATCGACGCCGCCAAGCGACTGGTCGAGCTGCGCAAGGGTGACGAGCGCAGGACGATTCAGGTCCCTCCAGAAGTACGCAACCTCGAGCACATCAAAGTCGGCGATGAGGTCGTGGTGACGTACTACACGGGTCTCGCGGCCGAGTTCAAGAAGAAGGGCGAGAGCAAGACGGTCGGCGTGATCGATGCGACGACCGGTACGGCGCGCCTTCCAGAGGGGACAGGTCGGCCAGGCGGGGCTGTCGCCAACAAAGTAACCACGACCGTCGTCATCGAAGCAATCGATCGCGCGACGCACTCGGTAACATTCACGGGACCGGCGGGGATGTCGCGCACGGTAGACGTCGTTGACCCGAAAGCACAGCAGTTCATCGGCACGCTGAAGAAAGGTGACGAGGTGCAGCTGACTTACGTCGAAGCGCTGGCTGTGACCCTGGAGCCGAAAGGGAAATGACTCGCATCCGAACACTGGCCGGCCGAATATTGACCGGCACGATCGTCGCGACGC
Source organism: Steroidobacteraceae bacterium (assembly GCA_036498785.1). Classification (GTDB taxonomy): domain Bacteria; phylum Pseudomonadota; class Gammaproteobacteria; order Steroidobacterales; family Steroidobacteraceae; genus Steroidobacter. Next base: position 49,451 of record DASYEW010000066.1, read on the forward strand.
TGTTTGGGACGGCCGCGCTGCTCGCTCAGTCGCAGGATCAAACTCCCGCGAAACCGGCACCTGCGCCGGCGTCGAGTGCGCCCGCGACCACGCAACCGATTTCGCAATCGCTCGGGCTCGTCGTGTACCCGGCCAAGGGACAGTCCGCCAGTCAGCAGAGCGTCGACGAACAGGAATGCTACAACTGGGCGAAGGCACAAACCGGCATCGATCCGCAGGCGCCTGCACCTGTTGCTGCAGCGCCCGCGGAATCCAAGCCAGGCGGACAACGCGTGAAATCCGCCGCGCGCGGCGCCGCGGCCGGCGCGGTCATCGGCGAGGTGGCGAACGACGACTCGAGCGAAGGCGCGAAGGTTGGCGCTGCGGCCGGTGTGGTCGCCGGCGGCCGTCAGGCTCGCGAGGACAAGCGCACACACGAACAGCAATCGAAAGATCAAGTGCAAGCCGCGCAGACCGAGCAACGCGCGACATTCAAGAAAGCGCTGGGCACGTGCTTGCAAGGACGCAGCTACACAACTGGCTAGGCTTTCTGGACGCCTCAGCGCGGTTCGGAGTTCTGGCAACGATCGCCGTTGCAATCGCGCCCGCGAGCGCCGTAGCACAGCAATCGACGACGACCGCATGGCCACCACGGCCGAGCGTCGTGCTGACGCCTTCGGCAGTCCCCACAGCTCCCGCAAGCCCGACGGGCGGCATGCAACTCATCGACGACATCGACCGGCCGACGCTTTCGTCGCAAGCGCCGGCCGGTCACTGGGTGGTTGCACCCATTCCGTTCCGCAACGAGCTGCTCGGGGTTGGCCTCGTGCTCGGCGCTGGATACCTGTACGGCGCGACCGAAAAAGAACGCGACACGCGTCATTCGATTGCAGCGGCCGCCGGCATGTACGCCGAAGGCGGCAGCTGGACCGCCCTCGCCGCGCATCGCGGCTACTGGTCCGAGCAGCACCGTCGAACCACTGCTGTCGTTACGACCGGCGAGCTCCACTATGACATTGAGCTGCAGCTCGACGGCAGCACTCGCAAGCTCGGCCTGACGCAGGAACTCACCGGCGTATCACTCGAAGCCGCCGCCAAGGTCGGTCAGAATGGCTGGCTCGGACTCGGTTACCGCGGCGGCCAGACCAAGGTGGGAGTCCCCAGCCTTGCGTCAGCGCTGCCCGAGGAACTCGGTGCCGGCGCCACGGTCGCAATGTCGAACCTGTTGCTCGACGGCGAGTTCGATAGTCGCGACAGCGACCTTTATCCACGCTCGGGACACTACGCGCAGGCCGAAGCGCTGATCGCGCGGCACGAACTGGGAAGCGACCACGACTACGTTTCCGTGGATCTCGAATGGAACGCCTATCGACCGATCAGTGCAGCGCATGTGCTGGCGTGGCGGATCGCGGGCAAGCTCGTCGACGGCGACGCGCCGTTCTTCGCGATGTCGTGGTTCGGGGCAGGCGTCGACCTGCGCGGGTATACGCCCGGCCGCTACATCGGAAAATCCATGATCACTGCGCAGGCCGAGTGGCGCTGGCAGGCGACGCCGCGCTGGGGCTTCACGGCGTTCGGTGGGGCCGGCAAGGTCTCGGGCGCGCTGGGCGACATCGATACGGATCTATGGCTGCCGGCAGGCGGCGTCGGCTTGCGCTTCAGGTTGACCAAGGCGCTGCCGCTCAACATGCGCGCGGATTTCGCCTGGGGCCGCGATGACAGCACGTTCTCGCTTGCGATCGGCGAAGCCTTCTAGTCATGGCGGTTGCGACGCCGCCCGCTCGTTCTCAAGAGCCTTGCTCAAGATCTCGCTGATCAGGCCCGTCGCCTGATTCACCAGGTCCTCGTACTTCGCATGCTTGGCGGCGAGGCTGCACGCGTGCGCTCCTTCCGCCACCATCTTCTTGAGGAAGCGCATCTCGTACTCCGACAGCAGCTCGCCGCGCTCCACCTGCGCCTTGAGCTGCAGTGCAAAAGGCAGACGGTAACTGCTGAACCGGCTGAGCAGCAACTGGATGACCCCGAGCTCGGCCCTTCGGTTGCTGGAGGATCTGCGCATGGGTGCAGGAAACCACTACCCGGTGTGACTCGACAGAGGGGGCCGGGCCCCGCATTCGTGCCCTAGGTACGGATCGGCGCGGCACGCGTGCCGTAGCAACTAGTCAATCAAGTCGCGTACGTGGTGTTCGGTCAGTGCAAACTGAGCGCGTCGCCGCCGACTTGCGATGCCTCAGGCGGGAAGCGGCAGATTGCCGGAGTCAACCCGCACTGTGAAGTGAAACGCCGCACCGCCGCACGCCTCGTTCTCTGCCCACATCTTGCCGCCGTGCGCTTCGACTATCGCGCGCGAAATGCTCAGTCCCATGCCCATGCCCTCGCTCTTGGAGGTGACGAACGGCTCGAAGATGCGGTTGAGCTGATCCGGCGGGATCCCCGATCCCGTATCGCTGACGCACACGTCGCAGCATCCGGTTGCGGCGATGACGCTTGCGCTGATCGACACCCGCTGGCACGCGTCGTTGGCGAGCGTGCTGGCATCCATGGCGTTCATGACTAGATTGAGCAGCACCTGCGAGAGGTGCACACGATCGCCGCAGATCGGAGGCAGCGTGCGCGGCATAGCGCAGTCTATGGCGATGCGCTTCATCGACGCTTCGGAGCGCACGAGCGCGAGCACGTCTTGGGCGATCGACTCGAGCGATACGGTTTCCCGACGCATGTGACCCTGTTTGAGCCACGTGCGTAAACGGTGCACCACTTCCGTGGCGCGGTGATTGTCGCGCACGATGTCATCAACAACCGCGCGCAGCTCGTCGATGTCGACTCTCTCACGCGCGAGTAACAGCTGTGCTGTCTCGCTATTCTGCTGGATCGCACTCAATGGCTGGGCGATCTCATGCGCGAGCGCAGCCGATAACTGGCCGAGCATCGTAACTCGGCTGGCGTGAGCCAGCCTCAGGTGCAGCTCGCCCGCCTCGTCCTCCGCACGCCGCTGCGCGGTCACGTCGCGCACGACACCGCGTATCAGCGCCGACTTACCGCGCACCCCCTTCTCGACGGCTCCGTGAGCTGCGATCCAGCGCACGCTGCCGTCCGGCGTCACGATACGAAAGTGCAGCGCATGCTCGCCGCCGTGCTCGAGCGCGCCGCGCAAGGTGGCCCGCAACTGGCGCAAGTCGACCTGATCGACGAACCGCAGCACATCCTCGGACCGGAGGTCAGCAGCCGGATCGAGACACAGGATCGCTCGCGCCCGCTCCGTTGCCCACACGCGCTTGCTCGAGGAGTCCCAACTCCACAATCCTGCACCGGCGGCATTCGCTGCAAGCTCGAGCCGCTGCTCGCTCACGCGCAGATCGCGCGCCAGGCCGGCGGCGCGCACCACATCGCGACTCACTTCCAGCGACATCGCTGCCACGGCGATGAAGAACGGCGGGACCAGCAGGATAGGCAACTGCACGACGCGCCAGATCACGAGTTGCGTCAGGACGAACGAGAGCAATACGGAAACGAACACTGGGCCACCTACCACGAGCGCCCTGCGCCTGGCTTCTGCGGTTCCCCGACGCCACAACGTTACGACGACATCGACGATGAACAGCGGCAGGAAAACGGACGCGACTAGCGCCAGCCACTGGTACTTGCCGGTGACTGCGCTCGTCACTATCGTCACCTGCTCGCCCAGGAATGCGATCTTCCCGATCGCATCGATGCTCTGGAAATTGAAATTCGGCTCGCTGAAGAAATTGAGCATCAGTATCGTCAAGCGCGTCGCGACCACGGCCGCCAGCAGCCAGCGGCGTCCCGCGTCCAGATACAGCCACAGGAAGCAAGCCATGCCGCTCACCAGCAGGAACATCGGAATGTGCAGCCACCACACGAGTTCGCCCCACTGTTGCGGGGTCTTGGCATGCAGCATTTCGAGCTCGATGAGCGACGCTGCGGCGAGTCCGATGGCTGCAAGGGCGAATGCAAGATTGCCGCGGGCGCGGCGGTCGTACACCCAAACGAGGGCGTGTACGATGCCCAGGAGCAAGGCAGCGCCTGTGGCCGCAGACCAGATCACGGTGACGTGGGCCAGCATAAGCAAGGGATTAGACCACACCCGCCCGATCGGCTGAATGATGCTTTGCAGCGCGCAGGGGCGAAGGGCCTATGGCGAAGGTCGTAGGGGGAGGCATAACCCATGCAGCACGGACGTCCGCGGGTTGCAGCAACGGCCCGCATCGCAGCGTTGCTCGCCGCTGGCGTCGCGACCGCCGAGCCGATAGATACCATCGTGGCATATGCGCAGAAGCGCGCCTCCTCGCTTGTTGACGTCGCAATTAGTGTTACGACCCTATCAGACAAGGAGCGCGTTGCCGCTGGGATCGACGATCTTGACGCGCTGGCTGTTCATGCGTCGGGGTTGGATCTCCAGCGCAGCGTGGGTGCGGCGACCACCACGCTGCGCATTCACCGGATCGGCACGCTCGGCAATACGCCGACGCTCGAGCCGGCGGTCGGATTGTTCGTCGACGGTGCCTATGGGCAACGATCGTTTCTTGTGGCGGATCTGCTCGATGTCGACCATGTCGCCCATGTCGAAGTCCTGGCGGACCGCAGAGCACGCTGTATGGCAGGAACGTCAGCGCTGGCGTCGTTGCGCTATACACTCGCAAGCCACCGGCGCAGCTGCAGGCTTGGGGGGAAGTGACCGGCGGTGCGCTGAACGTCGCAGGTTCGCCGGGCATCCTCGCTGTGAACACGTTCGAGCGTGGTGCCCGAGGTAACGAGCCGACGTTCGGGCCGAACGGCGCGCTCGCCTCCGACCCGCTGTGGCCCGTGCCGTTCGCATTGCCAGACCAACACGGCGTTCATGACTCCAGGACGACGGCCGAGTACTGGAGCGTCTTCGCCGAGGCGACCTGGAGCATCTCGCCGCGCCTCCAGCTCATCACCGGCCTGCGCTTGCACCGCGAAGACCGGGAGGCGTCGAAGGACGCCCATCACGATGTCGGCGCGCGACTCGGGGCCCACGTCGGCGAGACTTACGAGATCACGCTGTGGGGCGCAACCTGCTGAACGAGAACGTCGTGCAGATCACGGGCCTGCTCAACTTCTTCAACGATGCCAGCTGGCAGTCATTCTTCGGCGAGCCGCGCTCATACGGCCTTACGATGCGTGCTCGCTTCTGAGCTGCGCTGCGCCGCAACCTCCACGTTCGCCCATGCGCCGACCTCCAGCAACTGGTCCGGCCGCACCGTTGCAAAGAAATGCATGAGGCGCGCGATGATGCCCGTCCATCCGGTCTGATGGCTCGCACCGATCCCGGCGCCGTTGTCGCCGTGGAAATACTCGAAGAACTGGATGTAGTCGCGCCAGTGCGGGTCCGTCTGGAACGTGGCGGTTCCGCCGTACACCGGCCGCTGTCCGGCGGCGTCGCGCAGGAAGATCGCAGCAAGCCGGCGCGTCAACTCCTCGGCGACCTGGTACAGCGTCATGCGTTGACCCGAGCCCGTCGGACACTCGATGGTGAAGTCATCGCCGTAGTAACTGTAGTACTGCAGCAGCGCACGGATGATCAGACCGTTCACAGGCATCCAGATCGGCCCGCGCCAGTTGGAGTTGCCGCCGAACATGCCGCTATCGGACTCTGCGGGCAGGTATCCGACGCGGTACTCCTGCGTGCCGAGGGCGAACACGAATGGGTCCGCGGCGTGCTGGCGCGACAGCGAGCGGATGCCGTAGGGGCTCAGGAACTCGCTCTCATCGAGCATCCGCGCCAATACACGCCGCAGTCGCGTCTCATCGAGAATCGCTGCCATGCGCCGCCCGCTGCAACCCGGCCGCGCGGGATCGTGGATCGCGCGAGTGAGTTCGGGGTTCGAATCGAGGAAGTCTTGCACGGTCGTCGCCACCTCGGGATACCGTTCCTGCAGCCGGCCATCGAAGACGGTTACTGCGCACAGTGGCAACAAGCCGACCATCGAGCGCACTTTAAGCCGTTGCGCGCTGCCATTCGGCAACTGCAGCACGTCGTAGAAGAAGGCGTCGTGCTCGTCCCACATACCGATGCCCTCGCCCGTCACGATCATCGACGAGGCGATCCGCAGGAAGTGCTCGAAGAACTTGCGGCACATCCGCACGTATGCGGACCGATGCATCGCGATCTCGACGGCGATCTCCAGCATGTTCTGGCAGAACAGCGCCATCCACGCCGTGCCGTCCGCCTGTTCAAGATGCCCGCCGGTAGGCAGCGGCGCGCTGCGGTCGAACAGGCCAATGTTGTCAAGCCCGAGAAAGCCGCCGTCGAAGAGGTTTTTGCCGTCGCGATCCTTGCGATTCACCCACCAGGTGAAGTTGAGCAGCAGCGAATGAAACGAGCGCTCGAGCCAGTCGATGTCGCCGCGGCCACGCGCGTTCTCCAGCCGGTAAGTGAAGATCGTCGACCAGGCGTGCACCGGCGGATTGACGTCGCCGAAATTCCATTCGTACGCGGGCAGCTGTCCGTTCGGGTGCAGGTACTTGCCCTCCAGCATGAGGTCCAGCTGCTGCTTGCCGAACTCGGGGTCGACCAGCGTCAGCGCGAGAACGTGAAATGCCAGGTCCCAGGCGGCGTACCACGGATATTCCCACTTGTCCGGCATCGAGATGATGTCGGCGTTGTGCATCTGTCGCCACTGGCGATTGCGCGGCGCCCCGTTCTTGCGCGGCCGCATCCAGGTCCCGATGTCGTAGTAGTAAAACTGCTTGGACCACAGCATGCCCGCGAGCGCCTGTCGCATCACGTTCGCGGCGTCCACGCTCAGTGATGCGGGGATCACGCTCGCGTAGAACTCGTCAGCTTCGTGCCTGCGGGCGGCGAGCGCGGTGCCAAAGCCTGCGCCGAATGCTTCGATCTGGGCCGGAGCACAGTCGGTGAGGCGCAGCCGCAGTGTGTGCGACTGACCGGCGCCCACTTCAAGGGCGTAGTGCACCGCGGCTTTGGTGCCGCGGCGTTCGGGATTCACTGCGTCGCGACGACCGTGAACGATGTAGTCGTTGATGCCATCCTTCACGTAGGGCGTGCGATTCGGTTCGTTCCAGAGCCGTTGCGTGTTGGTTTCGTTCTCCGTAAACAGCAGCTCCGCGGCGTCCGCGCTGTAGATGTAACGCGCGCCGAGGTCCGCATGCACGGCCTGTACGACGACACCGCTCGCCTCCGCCGCGATCTGCCGCAGCAATGGCCGGTCGCCCGCATCCTCCGAGGTCCAGGTGTTGCGAAACCAGAATGTGGGCAGTACGTGCAGCTGTGCCGCCTGCGGCCCTCGATTGCAAACGGTGATCTGGATCAGGATGTCCTCAGGCGCCGCCTTGGCGTACTCGACGAACACGTCGAAGTAACGGTCGCCATCGAAACCCCCTGTGTCGAGCAACTCGTATTCGAGCTCGTCGCGCCGCCGCTCGCTATTGATTCGCGCCAGCTCGGCGTACGGATATGGCCGCTGAGGATACTTGTACAGATACTTCAGATAGGAGTGCGTCGGCGTGGAATCGATATAGAAGTAGTACTCCTTCACGTCCTCGCCATGGTTGCCCTCCCCGTTCGTCAATCCGAACAGCCGCTCCTTGAGGATTGGATCGACGCCGTTCCATAGCGCCAGTGCAACGCACAGCCGCTGCCGATCGTCGCACAGCCCCGCGAGACCGTCCTCGCCCCAGCGATAGGCGCGAGAGCGTGCCTGGTCGTGGCTGAAATAGTTCCAGGCATCGCCATTCTCGCTGTAGTCCTCGCGCACCGTCCCCCACTGTCGCTCGCTCAGATACGGCCCCCAGCACCGCCAGTGCGTCAGCGTGTCGGGGGAGGATTGCAGTCGTCGTGACTCCGGATCGGCGTTCATGTCGGCGTTCATATGGGCCTTCATGCACACGCACGTGCCGTGAATCAATAAGCATCGCGGGCACACTCTGCTACGTGTGTTGCGCCGATGCGCCGCTTAGCGATGAGGTGCAATCGGGCGCGCCCCCTGCTCGCATATCGCGCGCCGCCGCACCCCGTATTCTCGCTGTGCAATGAACGTCAGCAGGCACGCTCCGCCCTCCACTCACGACAACGTTTACGTGGCCGCGCCGCGGCGCGCCGCCCTCCTGCACCTCTACCTCGATCCGGCGACGTCACTCGCAGAGATTCTCTTCGGGCTCATCATGACTCTGACGTTCACACTCAGCGCGGGCCTCATCATCGAAGACGAAGGTCGCGCTGGCGCGCGCGAGCTGCTCATCGCTGTGATCGGGTGCAACATCGCGTGGGGCATCATCGACGGCGCCCTGTTCCTGGTAGGGCAGCTGTTCGATCGCGGACGCCTGCGCCGCCTGGGACGCGCCATCCGCGGCGCGAACGACTCCGCAGCGGCCACCTCGTTGGTGGCGTCCGAGCTCGATCCGCTGCTCGCGGACCTGCTGAGCCCGCGCGAAACACAGACACTCTACGCACGCATCGTCCAGAACATCGTAAGCAAGTCCGAAGCGGCAACCTCGATCTCTCGCGCAGATTGGCTCGGCGCCTCGATGAGCTTCGTCCTGGTCGTGGTCAGCGGCATCCCTGCGGCCATTCCATTCCTGCTCATCGACGATGCCCGCCTCGCGTTGCGCATCTCCAACGCCGTGCTGGTCGGACTGCTGTTCTTCACCGGCTATTGGTGGGCGCACTACACGGTCAGCAAGCCCGCGCTTGTCGGCGTCTCCTTTCTCTTCATCGGTACCGCGCTGGTCGCAGCCGCGATCGCACTGGGAGGCTGACACATGAAGCAACGTACTGAGGCCGGTCCGCTCGTTCGCCAGGTGCTCATCGTCGACAGCGACCTTGCGGATGGGACCAGCATGGCCGCGCGCAGCGTCCAGTCGCTTGCGGCGGAGCTGGACCGACGTGGCGTGCACGTCATCGAAGCCCTGTCATGCGACGACGGTCTGGCAGCGGCCGACGCGAGCATCCACTGCCTTCTCGTCAACTGGACAGCCGGGCGCAACGACGGCAGCGCGCACAAGAAGGCGACCGACCTGCTACGCGCAGTGCGCAAGCGCAATGCAAAACTGCCGATCTTTCTCATGGCGAGCCGCAAGCTCGCGGGCACGGTAGGCATCGAGGTCGCGACGCTCGCCGACGAATACATCTGGATCCATGACGATACGGCGTCATTCATCGCCGGGCGCGTGCAGTCGGCCATCGAGCGTTACCTGGAGTCGCTGCTGCCACCGTATGCCGCTGCGCTCGCGCGCTACGACCGCGAGCGCGAGTACTCATGGGCCGCACCCGGCCACCAGGGCGGCGTGGCATTCCTCAAGTCCCCGGTCGGCCGCGTGTTCTTCGATTTCTTCGGTGAGAACCTGTTCCGTACCGACATGGGCATCGAGCGAGGTGCACTGGGCTCGCTGCTCGGCCACAGTGGCCCGGTCGGCGAGAGCGAACGCAATATCGCCCGCATCTTCGGCGCGCAGCGCTCCTACTCGGTACTGAACGGCACGTCCGCGTCCAACCGCGCCATCATGTCGGCGTGTGTCGGCGACGACGAAGTCGCACTGTGTGATCGCAACTGCCACAAGTCGATCGAGCAGGGACTCGCGATCTGCGGCGGCATCCCAGTGTTCCTGAGGCCGACACGCAACCGCTACGGCATCATCGGGCCGATCCCCCCCGACCGGCTCACGCCTGACGCGATCGCACAGTGCATCAGCGACAACCCACTTGCACAGGCCGCCGGCGCGAAACGCGCCGTGTACTCCGTGCTGACGAACTGCACGTACGACGGCATGTGCTACGACGCCGAAGAGGCTCAACTGCGGCTCTCCCAAAGCGTCGATCGCATTCATTTCGACGAGGCCTGGTACGGCTATGCGCGCTTCAACCCGATGTACGCACGCCGCTTCGCGATGCGCGGCGATCCAGCTCAGCATCCCCAGGACGGCCCGACGGTGTATGCGACGCACTCGACGCACAAGTTGCTCGCCGCGCTCTCGCAGACCTCCTACATCCACATCCGTGACGGTCGCGGTGCAATCGATCATGCGCGCTTCAACGAAGCGTACTGCTCGCAGGCAAGCACCTCGCCGCTGTACGCGCTGATCGCTTCCAATGACGTTGCGGCCGCGATGATGGACGGCCCCGCCGGCCAGTGGCTGACCCAGGAAACCATCGACGAAGCAGTCGCCTGCCGGTTGGCGCTGGCACGCGCGCATCGCGAATTCAAGGCCAAGAATCAATGGTTCTTCGCGCCGTGGAATGCCGATGAAGTGCGCGATTCCAACGGTCGCCGCGTACCGTTCTTCGAAGCCTCTGAGGAAGCGCTCGCCACCGATCCCAGTTGCTGGATCCTGCACCCGCACGAGAGCTGGCACGGTTTTGAAGGGTTGCCCGAAGGCTGGTGCATGCTCGATCCGATCAAGCTCGGTGTGCTCTGCCCCGGCATGCGCGGTGACGGCCAGCTCGATACGAGCGGCGTACCGGCGGACATCGTAACTGCCTACCTCGCACGGCACGGCATCGTACCGTCGCGCACGACCGATCACATGGTGTTGTTCCTGTTCTCGATGGGCGTCACCAAGGGCAAGTGGGGAACGCTGCTGAATACGTTGCTCGACTTCAAGGTCGACTATGACCGCAACGCGCCGCTCACGGAGGTCATGCCCGCCATCGCCGCTGCTGCGCCGCAGCGCTACGCAGGAATGGGATTGAAGGACCTCGGCGATCAGATGTGGGAGCACCTGCGCAAAAGCCGGCAGGGTCACTGGCAAGCGCAGGCGTACGCATCGTTGCCACGCCCAGAGCTGAAGCCGCGCCACGCGTTCCAGCGACTCATGGCTGGCGACGTCGAGCGTGTGCCGCTCTCGGAGATGGCCGGCCGCGTCGTCACGGTCGGAGTGATTCCGTATCCACCGGGCATTCCGATCGTGATGCCCGGCGAAAACATCGGCGCTGCCGACGGCCCGTGGCTCACGTATCTGCGCACGCTGCAGGAATACGGCCATCGCTTTCCCGGGTTCGCGAAAGAGGTGGAAGGCGCAGAGGAGCACGACGGCCAGTATCACGTGCAATGCCTGAAGCCGGCGGCTGCGAAGAGCGGTGCACGCCGATGATGGAGTACGCCGCCAAGACGCCGACGATTCCGATCCCCTTCCACAAGTTGCTCAAGGTGGTCGCGGTCGGGGACGTGAGCGATCGCGCGGCGCGCGCACTGCTCGATCGACTCGCAGCGGAGAAGTTCGAGGTCGAGCTCAGTGATCGCTACGACCGCGACGTGCTTGAGGACGCAGATGTCGGCGCGTACATCGTCGCCATCGACGGCGTGCAGCTCGAACCGGCGCGGAATCTGGCCCGAGCCGTGCGCGGCGCCGGTCTCAGCACGCCGCTGTGGGCGCTCGCGGACTCGCGCCGGCTGTCGCAGGCACTTGCGCCGGAAGTGATCGGTGAAGTCGACGGCTGCATCTTCCTCGGCCAGCAGACACCGGCGTTCCATGCCAAGCAGGTGATCGCGAACATCACCGAGTACGGACTGAGTCTGCTGCCACCGTTCTTCGGCGGGATGATGGCGTACGACGGCGAGGCGAATATCTCGTTCGCGTGCCCCGGCCACCAGGGTGGCGAGTTCTATCGCAAGTCCCCGGCAGGGCAGTTGTTCTTCAAGCATTTCGGCGAGCAGATCTTCCGCAACGACCTGTGCAACGCCGACGTCGACCTGGGTGACCTGCTGATCCATGTTGGCGCGGCCGTCGAGGCGCAGCGGCATGCCGCCCGCGTGTTCGGTGCCGACCGCACCTACTTCGTCCTGAACGGCACCTCCACTGCCAACAAGATCGTCGCACACGCCACGCTGTGCCGCGGCGACCTGGTGCTCTTCGACCGCAACAACCACAAGTCGCTGCACCAGGGCGCGCTGGTCCAAGCAGGCGCGATCCCGATCTTCCTGCCGACGGCACGCAACCCTTTCGGCATGATCGGCGCGATCGACTGGGCCGCACTGGACGAGAACAGCCTGCGCGCACAGATCCGTGAGCAACCGCTTGCGCGCGACCGCGCGGAGCGCGAGCGGCCGTTCCGCCTGGCCTGCATCCAGCTCGCGACCTACGACGGCACCGTCTACAACTGTCGTAAGGTCATGGAGAAGATCGGTCGGCTGTGCGACTACGTGCTCTGGGACGAGGCCTGGATCGGCTACAACGCATTTCACCCGCTGTTCGCGGATCACAGCCCGATGCGACTGAAGGACCTGGGACCTGAGTCCGCTGGCCTGTTCGCCACCCAGTCGGTGCACAAGCAAGGTGCCGGCTTCTCGCAGGCCTCGCAGATCCACAAGCGCGACGAACACATCCGCGGCCAGCGCCGCTTCATCGAACACAAGCGCTTCAACGAATCGTTCCTGATGCACGCCTCGACGTCGCCCTTCTATCCGCTGTTCGCCTCGCTGGATGTCAATGCGAAGGTTCATGCCGGCAAGGCGGGCGAGATGCTCTGGGACCGCTGCATCGAACTCGGCATCGAAACGCGCAAGAAGCTGCGCGAGCTGCAGCGGCACTTCGAGCGCAACGGCGCGGGCCGCGAGGAGCAGTGGTTCTTCGACCCGTTCGTGCCCGACGTGGTGACGATACGTGGCTCGTCCTTCACGAAGGACGTGGAGAACGTTCGCTGGGAGGAACTGCCGACCGAGGTGATCAAACGCGAGCAGCAATGCTGGAACTTCGATCCCGCCGCTGCGTGGCACGGCTACCAGGGTTATGCGCCCGGGTACGCGATGGTCGACCCCAACAAGCTCATGTTGCTGACACCGGGTATCGAGCGCAGCACCGGCGAGTATCTCGACTTCGGCGTGCCGGCGACGGTGCTCGCGAACTACCTGAGAGAGCAGCGCATCGTCCCCGAAAAGTGCGATCTCAACAGCATCCTGTTCCTGATGACGCCGGCCGAGGACGAAAGCAAGCTCGGCGCGCTGCTCGCGAAGCTCGTCAAATTCAAGAATCTCTGGGACCAGGACGCGCCGCTCGCCGAAGTCCTACCGACGTTGTACGCACAGAACAGCGCGCGCTACGCCGGCTACACGCTACGCCGCGTGTGCAACGAGATGCACGACTTCTACCGCAAGGCGGACATCAAGCAGCTGCAGAAGCTGTGCTTTCGCGCGAGCAGCTTCCCCGAGCTCGCCATCGCGCCGCAGGACGCCTACGCGAAGCTGGTCGCGAACGAAGTGGACTATGTGCCGCTTACGGAAGTCGGCAACCGCATAGCCGCGACGCTGGCGCTGATCTATCCGCCGGGCATCGGCGTCATCGTTCCCGGCGAGCGCTGGGATGCGAGAGCACAGCCGATGCTCGACTACTTCCGTGTATTCGAGGCCACGTTCAACCGGTTCCCGGGCTTCAACTACGAAGTACAGGGCGTCTACCAGGAGCAGGTCGACGGCCGCATCCAGTTCCACACGTACGTGGTCCGGCAGTGAGCCCCACCGCTACTTCAGGAGAGCCATCATGGCAGCGCCGCAGAAGAAGATGAACCTGGTCCAGCTCACATTCATCGTGGCCGTCAACATGATGGGCTCCGGCATCATCATGCTGCCCACAAACATGGCGCAGGTCGGCGCGATCTCGCTGCTGTCCTGGCTGGTCACGGCGCTGGGCTCGATGGCGATCGCGTATGGGTTCGCGCAGGCTGGACTGTTCAACCAGCGCTCGGGCGGCATGGCCGCCTATGCCGAGGACGCCTACGGCAAGGACGGCTACTTCCAGGTGTTCTTCCTCTACTTCCTGTCGCTCGCGATCGGCAACGTCGCAATCGCCATCTCCGCGGTCGGCTACCTGGCAGCGTTCTTTCCGGGGTTGTCCGCGACGCCGATCGCGACCTGCGCCGGCGTGATCGTGCTGCTGTGGCTGACGACGATTGCGAATTTCGGTGGCCCGAGCGTGACCGGCAAGATCGGCTCGGTCACCGTCTGGGGAGTCATCCTACCGGTCGGCGCGCTCTGCATCATCGGCTGGTTCTGGTTCAGCGGCGCGACCTTCGCGGCCGCGTGGAATCCGCAGGGCCTGAGCATCGGCGCGGGGATGGGCTCGAGCATCTCGCTCACGCTGTGGGCATTCCTCGGCATGGAATCGGCCGCACAGAATTCCGCCGCCGTCGAGAACCCCAAGCGAGACGTACCGCTCGCCTGCATGTTCGGCACGCTCGGCGCCGCAGTCGTCTATGTACTGTCGACGACCGTGATCCAGGGCATCGTGCCGAATGCCGAACTCGCGGATTCCACCGGTCCGTTCGGGCTCGCCTACGCGCACATGTTCAACCCGACGATCGGCTCCATCGTCATGGCGCTTGCAGTCCTCGCCTGCCTCGGATCGCTCCTGGGCTGGCAGTTCACGCTCGCGCAGACCGGCAAGTCCGCCGCCGAGGAGCGCATGTTCCCGGCGTTCTTCTCCAAAACCAACAGCCTGGGCGCGCCGATCACCGGCATGATCGTGCTCGGCGTCGTACAGACAGTACTGGCGCTCTCCACCATCTCGCCGTCGCTGAGCGAGCAGTTCAGCGCCCTGGTCAATCTGGCGGTCGTAACCAACGTGATCCCGTACGTGGTCTCACTCTCCGCGTTGATGATCATGATGAAACGCGCGCAGGTTGCCGAGAACGTTTACAAGCGCAACTGCATCATCGGCGTGATCGCAATGGTCTACAGCGTGTTCGCGCTGTACGCGTCGGGCGCAGATGCCGTGCTCGGCGGCATGCTCGTGCTGGGCGTCGCCTACATCATCTGGGGCTTCCTCGCACCGCGCTTCGGCGCACCCTCGACTGCAACCGCGGCGAGCACTTCACGCGCCGCCCCCACGGATACGCCGCCGATGCCCGCGCCGGCCGCTGCCAGCGTGCGCGGCCCCGCGACTGCTTGATGCCCGCGTCCACACCAGGAGAACGAGCATGCAACCCGATACATCGACAAAGTGCCTGCGCCGGCGCATGCGGCATGCCATCTACACCGTGGCGGCCGTCGTCGCGGCCATATCCGCTGCGCTGCCCGCCGGCGCGGCCACGCTCGACCGCATCCGCGACACCGGCCACATCCGCCTCGGCTTCATGACCGACGCGCCGCCGTTCTCGATTCGCGCGGACGGCGGTGCTCCCGACGGCTATGCCGTGTCGCTGTGCAAGGGCGTGGCGGAAAGTATCAAGCGCGACCTCGCGCTGCCGGGCCTGACGATCGACTGGGTGCCGCTTGCCGCCAACGAACGGCTCACCGCGGTCTACAAAAACAGGGTCGATCTGCTCTGCGCTCCCATGAGCGAGACGCTCGGCCGCCGCGAGCATGCCTCATTCTCAATTCCGATCTTCGCCGGCGGCAACCGCGCGGCAATTCGGGCAGATGCACCCGCGGCGCTACGCAACGTGCTGTTGGAAAGTCATCCCACGAAACCTGTTTGGCGCGGCTCGCCGGCCGCGACCGTACTTGAGTCCACCAAGCTCGCTGTTGTGAGCGCGACGAGCGGCGAGGCTTGGCTGTACGAGCGCGCCAAGACCTTGCAAGTGAACGCAGATATCGTGCGTGTGCCGGATTACCGGACGGCGATGAAACAGCTGGTCGCGGGCGACGTGAATGTCGTCTTCGGCGATCGCGTCGTAATGCTCGGCGCGCTGCAGTCGCTCGAACCGAAAGACCGCTCGAACGTGGTGATCCTTGACCGCATGTTCACACACGAGCCCGCCGGACTGGCGCTCGAGCATGGCGACGACGACTTCCGCGTGCTGGTGGATCGCGCCTTGAGCCGGATGTATGCCTCCCCCGATTTCGCCGCCCTGTACGCGAAGTGGTGCGGCGAGTTTGACGAACGAGCGCGCACATTCTTCGTGTGGAACACGCTGCCAGAGTAGGAGCACCCCATGATTCAGCGAAGCACCAAGCGAATCAGCATGCGAGCGCTGATGGTGGACGACGAGCTCGGCACTGCGGGCGCGGAAGGCCGTGCCGCGCGGTCGCTCGTGCAGGAGCTGCAGGGTCGGGCCATCGAGGTGATCGAAGCGACGTCGGCCGAGGACGGCATGTCGGTGGTCGCCTCGGACTCGGCGATCCACGTCGTACTGATCGACTGGAACCTGGGCGGTGACGAACAGCACGCCCGCGCGCGCGCGTTCCTGCAGTTCGTGCGCTCACGCAACGACAAGATCCCGATATTCCTCATGGCGGAGCGCGGCGCGGCGTCCGCGATCCCGATTGAAGTCATGGAGATGGTCGACGAGTTCGTGTGGACGCTCGAGGATACGGCGGCTTTCGTCGGCGGGCGCGTCGCGGCAGCCGTACGCCGCTACGTCGAGGTATTGCTGCCGCCGCTCGCCGCGGCGCTCATGCACTTCAGCCAGGAGTACGAGTACTCGTGGCACACGCCTGGGCATACCGGCGGCACGGCCTTCCTCAAGTCGCCGGTTGGCCGGATCTTCTTCGACTACTTCGGCGAGAACATGCTGCGCTCCGATCTGTCGATCAGCGTTGGTAGTCTCGGCTCGCTCCTCGACCACACCGGTCCGATCGGCGAGCATGAGAAGTACGCGGCGCGCGTGTTCGGTGCGCATCGCACGTACAGCGTCACCAACGGCACGTCAATGTCGAACCGTGTGATCTTCATGGCCGCCGTGGCGCGCGACCAGGTCGCGCTTTGCGACCGCAACTGCCACAAGTCGATCGAACACAGCCTGGTGATGACCGGCGCGATCCCGCACTACTTGGTTCCGCTGCGCAACCGCTACGGCATCATCGGCCCCATTCCGCCTGAGCGGCTCGAGAAGAAGGTCCTCGAGCGAGACATCAAAGCGAATCCGCTAGTGACGAAGAACGTCTCGCAGCGCGCGGTTCACTCGATCATCACGAACTCCACCTACGACGGCTTGTGCTACAGCGCACGCCGCCTCGAAGAACTGCTCGACCCGAGCGTCGATCGCATTCACTTCGACGAGGCGTGGTACGCATACGCGCGCTTCAATCCCTTGTATCGCGACCGCCACGCAATGCACGGCGACCCGAAGGATCACAAGGGACCGACGGTATTCGCGACGCACTCCACGCACAAATTGCTCGCCGCCTTGTCGCAGGCGTCCTTCCTGCACATCCGCGACGGCCGCGGCGCCATTCCCCACTCGCGCTTCAACGAGTCGTACATGCTGCACGCGTCGACCTCGCCGCTATACCCGATCATTGTCTCCAACGACATCACGGCGGCAATGATGGACGGGCCTGGCGGGCCGACGCTCACGAACGAATCCATCCAGGAGGCAGTGTCGTTCCGGCAGACGATCGGGCGCGTATTCCGCGAATTCGCGCAGAAGGGCCAATGGTTCTTCCGCACCTGGAACGCCGACACGATCAAGAACGACTCCGGCAAGCAGATCGCGTTCGAGGAGGCCGACGCGCAGCAGCTCGCCACCGACCCGCAGTGCTGGGTGCTACATCCCGGTGAGACCTGGCATGGGTTCGGCGATCTCGAGGATGGCTACTGCATGCTCGACCCGATCAAGGTCTCGATCGTCACCCCTGGCGTTGCCGACCGCGGCGGGCTCGAGCAGAGCGGCATCCCGGCGAACCTCGTCACCGCGTACCTGCACTATCGCGGCGTCGAAGTGGAGAAGACCACGGATTTCACGATCCTGGTGCTGTTCTCGATCGGCATCACCAGGGGCAAGTGGGGCACGCTGCTGAACGCGCTGCTCGACTTCAAGCGCGACTACGACCGGAACGCGCCGCTCGGCGAAATACTGCCGCATCTCGTGACTGACCATCCAGCCGTATACGGTGAGCTGGGCCTGCACGAGCTCGCCGACCAGATGTTCGCGCAGCTGCGCGAATCCCGTCAGACGCACTGGCTCGCGGAAGCCTTCTCGACGCTGCCGACGCCCGTCATGACGCCAAACCTGGCATTCCAGCACCTGGTGCGCGACGAGATCGAGCATGTGCCGCTGGATCAACTCGCGGAGCGTGTGCTGGCGACCAGCGTCGTGCCCTACCCGCCCGGCATTCCGATGCTCATGCCCGGGGAGTCGACGGGGCCGAACGACGGACCGTATCTCGGTTACCTGCGTGCGCTGGCCGCGTGGGACAAGCGCTTTCCGGGCTTCGGCCACGACACGCACGGGGTCGAGAACCGCGACGGCGTCTACTACGTGCAGTGCCTGCGCAAGGGCACGACCGCCGAGCTGGAGGCTAACCGCACGTGAGCGCGCCGGGACACAAGATGTCGCTCACGCAGGCCACGATGCTGGTCGCCGGCAACATGATCGGCACCGGTGTGTTCCTGCTGCCGGTAAACCTGGCGCAAGTCGGCAGCATCGCGATCTTCGGCTGGCTGATCGCGACCGCCGGCGTCGCCGCGCTCGGGCTCGCCTTCGCCAAGCTCGGCGAGCTAAGCCCGCAGCAAGGCGGGCCCTACGCGTATGCGCGCGACTTCCTCGGTCCGTACGCGGGTTTCCAGACCAACTATGTGTACTGGTTCGGCAACTGGATCGGGAACATCGCTATTGCGGTCGCTGCGATCGGCTATCTCGCCGAGCTGGTGCCTGGCATTACGCACCCACCAGCAAGTGTCGTAGCGACCGCGATCCTCATCTGGCTGCTGACGTTCGCGAATATCCTAGGCCCACGCGTCGTCGGCGCGCTCGAGACATGGACGATGGCGCTGGCACTCGTACCGATACTCGCGATCGCGTTCTTCGGCTGGCTGTGGTTCGACCCGCAGCTGTTCCTCGCCGGCTGGAACGTCAGCGGCGGATCCGATATGCACGCAGTATCGCGCGCCGCATCCATGGCGCTGTGGGCGTACATGGGCATCGAGAGCGCTGCGGTCTCCGCCGGCGTGATCGAGAATCCGAGCCGCAACGTGCCGCTGGCGACGCTCATCGGATTGGGGCTCGCCGCCGTCGTATACGTGCTGAGCTCGTCGGTCATCATGGGGCTGCTGCCGAACGAGGAACTCCGCAACTCACACGCACCATTCGCGGAAGCGGCGCGCATCGCGATTGGTGCGACCGGCGCCGTCGTCATCAGCGTGTGCGCCGTGCTGAAGTCCGTGGGCTCGCTCGGGGGCTGGATGCTGCTCGTCGGCCAATCGGCGCAGGCTGCCGCGAATGACGGCATGTTCCCGCGCGTCTTCGCTCGCCTCAACGCGAACGGCGTGCCTGGCGTGGGCCTGGTGATCGTCGCCGTGCTGATGACGATCGTGCTGGTCGCAACCATGTCGCCGACGCTAGCAGACCAGTTCAATCACATCGTCGATCTCGCCGTCATCCTGATCATCGTTCCGTACGTCTACTCGGCGGTCGCGGTCGTGAAGGTGGTCTACGACAAGGGGCTGCCGCGCGCGACCTTCCAGCTCTACAAGTGGATCGCACTAGCAGCGGTGGCCTATTGTCTGTGGGCGGTCATCGGCGGCGATCCCGACACGGTCGTGCGCGCGCTGGTTGCCCTGCTCATCAGCGTGCCGCTGTACCCATTCTTCATCCGCTCGATGGATGCGGCGACGAAGCGCACCGCCGCCGCGCTGGCGGCCGCGAATCCCATGAGGACATGACGATGAATGGACGAGTCCTGCGTCTACGGCCTGCACTGGCTCTGGCACTGCTTGCGGCGGGCATCGGCCTCGCGGCGGCCGCGGACGAAGAGGAAGCAATTGTGCCGCCTGGATTGCCCGCGGGGTTCGACTGGTCGTTCAATTTCGACGCAACGTGGGGTGTGTTCGGCTTCGCGCATTCGCTCTACACGAATCCGAAGCCCGACAACCCATCCGGGGATCTGAGCGACAACTGGATGGAAGGCTCACTCAAGCCTGCTCTGAGCGGGCATTACACGATGGGCAGCGGCGCGCAGGTGTACGGCAAAGCGAGCGGCGTCGGCGTGCGCACGTACAGCGCACCGCCGCCGCTGGTCGGTGAAGAGGCCTCCTCGTTCGACGTCGAAGACCTCTACATCGGCTGGCGCTCGGGCACGAGCCTCGGCCTGGGCGAGGACGTGCTCGACTTCAAGGTCGGCCGCGCCCCCTACAAGATCGGCAACAGCCTCCTGATCGGGGACGGCGCAGCGGACGGCGGCACGCGCGGCGGCTATTGGACCGGCGCTCGCAAGGCGTTCCAGTTCGCCGCGATCGGCCGCTTCACGCCCGGCTCGAACACGTTCGAGGCCTTCTACCTCGACAAGGACGACATCCCGGAAGCGGACTCGAACAGCAAGCTGTGGGGCATCAACTACGAATATGCAATCGGCGAAGACACCACGCTCGGCGCGACGTACATGAAGTGGTCCGCGAATCCTGCTGAAGCACCGCAACGCGACGGTCTCAACGTGTACAACGCCCGTGTCTACACGGCACCGTTCTCGAATTTCAAAGCGCTGTCATTCCAGGCCGAGTACGTGCTCGAGGACAACGGCGACGCGCTCGACTCCACCGCGTGGAACGTGCTGGTGGCGTACCAGTTCGAAAGCAACTGGAAGCCGAAGGTCTCGTACCGCTATGCGTTCTTCGAGGGTGACGATCCGGCGACGCCCGCGAATGAAGCGTTCGACGGCCTGCTCACGGGATTCTCCGACTGGGGCACCTGGTGGCAGGGCGAGATTGCCGGCGAGTACTTCCTTTCCAACTCGAACCTGATCTCACACCAGCTGCGCGTACACGTGCAGCCGAGCGAGGCGATCGCCACCGGGCTCATCTTCTATGACTTCCTGCTCGACAACACCGAGTCGGCCGCGGTCACTTCCGACCACGTCGCGACGGAACTCGACTGGTACCTCGACTGGACTATCAACGACCACTTCCTGCTGAGCCTCGTCGCCGCAGCCGCCGAGCCGGGCGATGCCGTCAAGCAGTCCTCCGGCCGCACCGACACTTTCTGGTACGGCATGGTCTTCGCGGCCTACAACTTCTGACTGCGAGGCAAGCTCATGAACATCCGCAAATGCAGATCAACGCTGTTCGGCGCCGCGGCGCTCGCGTGCGGGCTGCTGTCGGGATGTCAGACCACGAAGCCATCGCCGATCGACGAGCTATCGCTGCAGGAAGGCCTGCAGCGCACCGACAACAAGACGGTCGACGCCGTGTTCCGCCGGCCCGAAGCGAGGATGTCCACTTACTCCAAGCTCCTGCTGCGCCCGATCACCGTTGAATTCGCCAAGAACTGGGAACCCGAGAGTAGCGGCTCGGTGCTGTATCGCATGAACGAGCCCGACCGCGAGAAGATCCGCAGCGAGCTGGCGCAAGTGTTCGCCGAAGTGTTCCGCAAGGAGCTAGAGAAAGGCGGCTATCCGCTCGTCACGGAGCCGCAACAAGACGTCCTCGAGATCCAGGCTGCGATCGTCAATCTCTACATCACCGCGCCGGACGTCTCCATGGAGACCTCTGCGCGCACTCGCGTCTACACCTCCGATGCGGGCCAGATGACGCTGATCATGCAGCTGCACGATTCCGTCACCGGTCAGCTGCTGGCACGCGCCTACGATCATCGCGACACCGGCCCGGACACTTGGCAATGGACGAACTCCGTCACGAACACGGCCGAAGCCCGACGCATCATCGCGACCTGGGCGACCGCCTTGCGCAAAGCGCTCGACGCATCGCGCGCCGACGGCGCCAATCCGGCCCAAAACCCAGCCCAGTCCCTAGCACCGACCCCAGCCCAATCACGCGCCCCATCCCCAGTGTCCGTCAAGGAGAGAGTGTCATGAGAAGTCTTCGCATTGGCGCAGCCCTGCTGCTGTTCTCGGCCGCCGCACTCGCCGAGCGCCAGCCCGGCTGGGACTACGGCGCCGATCTGGTCTACGGCTTTTCGAAAGATATCAACTTCGATGGCGGCTCGAAGGCCTCGATCGACGACGACCTCGGCTTCGCATTGTCGTTCGGCTATCGCTTCACGCCGCGGCTGGAGCTGATGTTCGCGCTCGACTGGAACAAGGTCGACTACAAGGTCCACGTGGCGCCGGGCGACGCGGCCGCCGGAATCGGCTTCGATGCGACCGGCGAGCTCGAGTACTGGACGCCGCGCGTCGGCGTGAACTTCAACTTCCTCGAGACCGACCTGACACCGTACGTCACCGGCGCAGTCGGCTGGAGCTTCATCGACACCAACATCCCGGATGCGCCGCCGCAGACTGCCTGTTGGTGGGATCCGTGGTGGGGTTATTACTGCGGCACCTACCAGAACACGCGCAACATCGATGAGGCCGTCTACGACCTCGGCGTGGGTGTGCGCTGGGATGTATCGTCGACTATCACCCTGCGTCTCGCATACGAGAAGCACTGGCTGGATCTCGGCGAAGCGACCAGCACGCCCGGCTTCGACCAGATCAAGTTCGGCATCGCGGGACGCTACTAAGCAGCTGGAGTACAGATGAGCCGGAAGCCCCTGAGAGCGGCGCTGTTCGCAGCTGCGCTGAGCGCGGCATCGCCCGCGCGCGCTTCGCTGTTCTCGGGCGATACGCTCGATCTGGTCGCGGACATCCTCGCGTGGGTCGTGCTGGTCGCGGCGCCGGTCATCGGGATCACGGTTTTCTGGCTCGTCCACATCCTTCCTGAGCGGATCGCCGAGCAGCGCCATCATCCGCAGGCCGCGGCCATCAAGACGCTGTGCCTGCTGTCGCTATTCTTCGGCGGACTACTGTGGCCGATTGCCTGGCTGTGGGCGTACTCGAAGCCGGTGCTCTACAAGCTGGCCTATGGTACCGACACCGTGAAGCACGGCGACGACGAGGCGCATCCGCCCGCGGGGTCGACGCCGCCGCAACCAATGCCGACCGCGCCGGAGCTCGAAGAAAGTGTCAACGATGGCGTGACCGACACAGAGACATCACCGCGTGCGACGCGCGCCACCGCCCGGGAACGGCGGCCTTGGGAGGCCTGATATGGAACTCCTGCTACTCGGTATCTACTCGTTCTTCGTCTGGCTGATTTTCTTCAAGTACAAGCTGCTGCCGTGGAACACGGTGAGTCAGGTCATCGTCATCACGCTGCCGATCATTGGCATCGCGGCGTTGATCCTGCTGCTCAACATCGTCGCGCCGTCGTCCGCCGACGTCCGCGTCATCAACTATGTCGTGCAGGTCAATCCCCGGGTCAACGGGATCGTCAAGGAAGTGCTGGTGGAGCCGAACCGGCCGGTCAAGAAGGGCGACGTGCTGTTCAGGCTGGACCCGACGCCGTTCGAGCTGGAAGTGAACGGCCTGGAAGCGCAGCTGCAGCAGCTCGACGCGCAGCTGGTCACGGCGAACGCGAATCAGCTCGGCCTGGGTGAGCAGCTGCGCAGTGCGCGCGGCTCAAAGCAGGCTATCGCTTCGCAGCTCAAGCTGGCGCATGTCCGCGAAGAGCAGCTGCAGGACCTTGCCTCGACGGGTGCCGGCAGCCGCTTCGACTACGAGCAGGCGCAGACAGATGTAGTGAATCTGCAGGCCCAGCTCGACGCGGCCATCGCTAGCGAATCGCAGGTCCGCGCCAAGCTCGCGGCCAAGACCGATGCGGGCGACCAGGACGAGATCGCGAACGTGAAAGCGCAGATCGCGCGCGCCGAAGCGTCGCTACAACACTCCAAGTGGGAGCTCGACCAGGCGGTCTCCCGTGCGCCGGCGAACGGCACCGTGGTCTCACTCGCGCTGCGTCCCGGGGCCATGGCGGTGGCCATTCCAATGATCCCGGCACTGTCGTTCGTCGAGGACGAGCAGTGGATCATGATGATCTTCAAGCAGAACGAAGTACGCAAGATACTGCCCGGCCAGGAGGCCGAGATCGCCATGAAGATGTATCCCGGCCGGGTCATCAAGTGCAAAGTCGACTCCATCATGTGGGCGACCTCACAGGGGCAGCTGCCGATCGGCGGCTCGAGCGTATTCACGGGCGTCGCGCCAATCCCGCCGAACAGCCTCGCAGTGCGCCTGCTCACTGACCGCAAGGACAAGGACCTGTTCCTCGCCTCCGGCGCGATGGGCGTGGGCGCGGTCTACACGGACGCCGGCGCGCCGATCCACATCCTGCGCAAGGTCATCTTGCGAGTCGGCACCAAGATCGACTGGCTGATTCTGAAGCTGCACTAAGCGCCGGCGAAGGGTGACGAATGCGACGCTACCGGATCCTGTGGTCGATGGCAGCTGCTGTGCTGGTAAGCAGCTGCGCGGTGAATCCGCCTCCGCCTGCGCAGGAGATTCGCAAGCAAGCGCTCCCCAACATTGCGCTCGATGGCGCGTGGCGAGCCGACTCATCCATATCGACGGAACTCGTGCAGGATGACTGGATCAAGTCGTTCGACGATCCCGTGCTCGACTCGCTGGTCCGCGAGGCGATCGCCAACAACCCGGACCTGCGTGTCGCGGGCGCGCGTGTCGAACAGGCGGCGCAGTATCTCGTGGTCGCGCGGTCGGGATTACTACCTTCGCTGAGCATTTTCGGCACCGGTGGGGCCAAGAGCGGCGGTGGCGGCGATACTTCGTCCGCGCTGCAGGGCGTGCTGCTCGCAGCTTCGTGGGAACTCGACCTGTGGGGACGCCTGCGTTATGCGCGCAACGCAGCCGAGCAGGACCTCGCCGCTGCGCGCGCCGACCTCGAGTTCGCCCGCCAGTCGCTCGCTGCGTTAACGGCGAAGTCGTGGTTCACGGCAACACAGCTCTCACTCGACGCCGCGGTCGCCACCCAAATGGTTCAATCGGCCAACGAGCTGTCGGTACTTGCTCAGCAGCGCGAGCGCGTCGGCGCGGGGACCGACGCGGACACGGCCGTCGCGCGTGCGACAGCCAAGGAGGTCGAGAGCACATTGCAGCAGATCCAGCTCTCGCGTGGTCAGGCGCTACGCGCACTCGAGCTGTTGATCGGTCGTTATCCCGCCGCGGAAATCGCTGCTCGTGCTGATCTGCTCGCTCGCCCGGGGCCGGTGACGGCGGGCATGCCGTTGCAGATGCTGGAGCGCAGACCGGACGTGATCGCGGCGGAACGGCGCGTCGCGGCTGCGTTCAACCGCGTCGGCGAAGCAAAGGCCGCACGGCTGCCGCAGCTCACCCTGAACGCAAGCTTCGGGGCCTTCGAGAGCGAAATCCTGCAGCTCAGGGAAGACTTCGAGAACCCGACCGGGGGTATTGGCGCGCGCCTGCTCGCCCCGATCTACCAGGGCGGCGCACTGACCGCCAAAGTGGAGATCCGGACGCTGCAGCAGAAAGAAGCAGTTGCGGACTACGCACGTGTCGCCTTGCGCGCCATCGGCGAAGTCGAAAATGCAGTAGCGGCCAATACGACTCTGGCTGCGCGCGCCAGCTTGCTCGGCGATGCGCTCAACGAGCAGACGCTCGCACTCGATCTGACACAAACCAGGTTCCGCATCGGGCGCGCGGATCGTCGTGCGGTCGAGCAGCAGCGCCTGACCGTGAGCAACGCCCGCATGGCTCTGAACAGCGTGCGCACCGATGAGCTCGCCGGGCGCGTCAATCTACATCTGGCGCTAGGCGGAAGCTTCGCGGCCGCCGCGCAGTAACCGGAAACGAACCCATGGTGATGCGACAGCCGATCACCGCTACTCGGGCCGTCCTGCGCCGGGTGTTCTTCGGGCGCTGCTTCTATCTGTTCGTGACACTGCTGGCGCTCATTACGATCACACCGTTCGTCGAGGCTGAGCACGAGGGCATTCTCGTCCGATACATGATCAGCTCTCTGGTCATGCTTGCCGCAGTTGCGGCGGTGGGCCGATCGATCCTTTCCTTTGTGGTCGTGCTCACTCTGGCGGCGCCAGCGCTGGCACTTCGCTGGCTGGCTCGCGACCTGAGCAGCCCCGCGTTGTTCGACCTGGCCCTGCGGTTCGACGCGGCCGTGTACGTAGCGACGATCGTGCTGCTGCTGCGCTACGTATTCATCCGGGAGGTGCTGACGTCGGATCGGCTGTGGGGCGCGGCCGCGGTGTACTTGATGATCGGGATTCTGTGGAGCTTCCTCTATTCCATCATCGATCGTGCCACCCCGCAGTCCTTCGCGATTCGCACTTCGACCGACCCCATGCAACTGCTCGACCTGCTGTACTTCAGCTTCGGCACGCTGACGACGTCAGGGTTTGGTGACATTGTGCCGCTGACGCAGGTCGCGCGGACTGCAACCATGGTCGAAGGGATTACCGGGCAGCTGTTTATCGCGATTCTGATCGCCCGGCTGGTCGGCGTGTATCCGCAACCGGAGGAATGAGGGCTGCACCCATGGCCTACGTCAATCCGCAAACGCCCAGCGACGTTCCGCGCGTCATGCTGCTCGTGATCATCATCGGCCTGCTGCTGGCCGGCACGTTCTGGACCCTGCTGCCGTTCCTGGCGGCCCTCGCGTGGGCGACGATGATTGTCATTGCTACGTGGCCCGTCCTGCTGCTGGTCCAGCGCAAGACCGGCGGACGCCGCAGCGTCGCAGTCCTGATCATGGTACTCGTGGCGCTGGCTGCCTTCATCGCGCCGCTCGTAGCTACCGTAAGCACGCTGATCGACGCGGCCGACAACAGCCCGGCGGTGTTGCGTGACTTCGTCGAGGGCGGGCTCGCGCCGCCGCCGACATGGGTCGCGAACGTCCCCGTGGTCGGGGAGCGAATCGCCGGCAAGTGGCAGGAGCTGGCGGCTGGCGGGTCGGAGGCGTTGGTCGACGCGCTGCGGCCCTACGTCAAGGGAGTTGCTGCTTCCGCGCTGGCGCTCACCGGTACCTTTGGGGCTGTACTCATCCACTTCCTGTTGACCCTGATCATCGTCTCGATCCTGTACGGGCAGGGCGAAATCGCTGCGCGCGGCGTGCTGGCACTTGCCCATCGTATCGGCGGCGAGCGCGGCGAAGCGACCGTGCGGCTCGCGGGACAAGCAGTTCGCAGCGTGGCACTCGGCGTCATCGTGACAGCGCTGGTTCAATCCGCACTCGCCGGTCTGGGCCTGTGGGTCTGCGGCATACCGCATCCGGGTGTGTTGACCGCGATTGCGTTCGTGCTCGGCGTAGCCCAACTCGGCCCACTCCTGGTGCTGGCACCCGCCGTGGCCTGGTTGTTCTGGACCGGCGAACCCGGTTGGGGCCTCGTGCTGCTTGTCTGGAGCATCCCGGTCATCGCGCTGGACAATGTGCTGCGGCCCATTCTGATCCGTCGCGGCGTCGCGCTGCCGATGCTGCTGATCATAGCCGGCGTCATCGGCGGACTGATCGGCTTCGGCGTCATCGGCCTGTTCGTCGGACCGGTCATCCTCGCCGCGACCTACACACTGATGGGCGCGTGGATCGGCGAGCCCCAGCTCACGGCCAGCGACAGCGCCACGCCCGAAGGCGCGAAAGCGCTGCGCTCATGAAGCCCTCGATCAACTGGTTATTGGTCTTCATCCCGATCACGCTGGTGCTCGAGCATGTCGCCGCGTCGTCCGCGTCGCTCATCTTCTTCTCGGCCGCGCTGGCGATCGTCCCGGTCGCCGCGCTGATCGTGCGCTCCACCGAGCACCTTGCCACGCATACCGGCGACGCGGTCGGCGGACTGCTCAACGCAACCTTCGGCAATGCGCCCGAGCTCATCATCGCGCTGGTAGCTCTGCGCGCCGGCTACATGGACATGGTGCGCGGGTCCATCATCGGCGCGATCCTGGCGAACCTGCTGCTGGCGCTCGGCGCCGCATTTCTGCTCGGCGGCCTGCGCTACCGCGACCAGACCTACAACGCCGGCGCATCGCGCATCTACAGCACGATGATGTTGCTGGCCGCGATGAGCCTGGCTGTGCCGAGCGCCTTCAGTCGGTACTTCTCCCCGGAAGGCACCATGCGGCAGGAACAGATGTTGAACATTGGAGTCGCCGGCGCGCTGCTGTTCCTCTACGCGCTGTATCTGCTGTTCTCGCTGAAGACGCACCCGGGCTGGTTCGCGAGCGCCGGGGAGGAAGGCGGACACGAGCATGGCAAGCCGTGGAGCGTTTCGCGGTCCATTGCCAGCCTCATCACCGCTGCGGTGCTCGCCGCGTGGATGAGCGAAATTCTGGTCGGCGCCGCGGAAGGGGCCGGGCGGGCACTGGGCATGTCGCAGGTGTTCATCGGGGTCGTGCTGCTGGCGATCGTGGGTGGCGCTGCGGAGAGCGGTTCGGCAATCGCCATGGGCACGAAGAACAAGATGGACCTGTCTCTGGGCATCGCGCTCGGCAGCAGCATCCAGATTGCGCTGTTCGTCGCGCCGATGCTGGTGTTCGCCAGCTACTTCATTGCCCCCGAGCCGCTCGAGTTGTCGTTCAGTCGGGCCGAGGTGGGCGCGCTGTTCCTGGGAGCGCTCATCGGCACTGTCGTCTGCGGCGACGGGCGCACCAACTGGTTCAAGGGGGCCCAGCTGATCACGGTCTACGCGATCATTGCGATGATGTTCTATTTCATGCCCGAACCATAGCCGCCGCTGGCAGGGCAATGTAGAACGTGGCGCCACCAACGGCATTGTTGGAGCCCCATAGCCGCCCGCCATGCTCCGCGATGATCGTGCGTGCAATGGGTAGGCCCAACCCGACACCCTGCTCCTTAGTCGAATAGAAGGGTTCGAAGATGCGCTGGAAGTCCGCGACGCCCGAACCGTTGTCACTGACTTCCACACGGACCTCGCCCGCGTGGTTCTGGGCCGCGATGCGCAGGCGCCGCTCGCCGTCGGTCCGCGCCATCGCCTCGCACGCATTGACGATCAGGTTGAGCAGCACCTGCTGCAGCTGCTCGTGAGCCGCGGTGACCAGCGGCAGCGTCGGATCGATGCTCAGGTCGACGGCGACGTTGCGCGTGATCAGGTCGCTGTGCTCAAGCGCGAGAATGCTGCCGATGCACTCCGCGATCTGAACCTGCTGCTTCGCCGCCGGATTGCGCGGAAACAGCGCCCGCAACCGGCTGATGACCGCACTGGCCCGCTCGTCGTCCGCGGCGATATCCTCGAGGATCGCCTGCAGCTCGTGCATTCTCGGCTGCGTTTTGCGCAGCTCTTGTCTGGCGGTATGGGTGTTGATCAAGATCGCTGCGAGCGGTTGGCTCAGCTCGTGGGTGAGCGAGCCCGACAGCTCGCCCAGCGTCGCGGCGCGCGCCAGGTGCGCCAGGCTTTCGCGCTGCGAGCGCTGCTGCATCTCGAATTGCTTGCGCTGTGTCGTATCGATGCATACCCCGATCACGGCGTGGCGCATGCCGGCGCGGTCCACCTGCACCTTGCCGAAGCCGCGGATCCAGCGCATGCGACCATTGCACATGAGGCGGCACTCTACTTCCTCGACCTTGCCGCTCGCGCGCGCCGCACGCATGGCGGCGGCCACACGGCCTCGGTCGTGCTCATGGACCTTCGCGAGCAGCTGGCCAGCCGACCTGACTCCGTCTGCGCTCACCTCGCCTGAGTCCATGCCCCATCGCCAGCTGATGGTGTCAGCGACGAGGTCCCATTCCCACGCGCCCATGTGTCCTGCGCTGAGCGCCAGATCGAGCCGCTCTTCACGCTGCAACGCGGCAGCACGCGCCGCGCGCAGCTCGGCGAGAGCAGCGGCCAGTAGCATGACTGATGTAGCTATGATGATGAGGAAAACGTGGAGCGCCAGGACGGACATGTCGGGGCCGTCCAGGACGAATGGTCCGGTGCCGCGCAACGTGCCCGTGATCGCCAGCAGCGCCACGATGGCGACGCACGCGCTCACGCCGCCCACTCCCATACGTACAGCAGCCCAGAGCAGGAGCGGCAGCGGCGCGCAAACATACATCACAGCCCCGCTCGCAGACGTCGAATAGTGAAAGGCGGCAATGCAGACGGCGCAGAGCAGCACGACCAGTGCCATTGCCTCGACCTGCAGGGCACGTCGTGCCCTGAGCAGCACGAAGGGTCCGGGGCGCAGCAGGGTAATCACCAATGGGGGAATGATGAGGGCAACCAGGGCGTTCGAGAGCAGCCGCATGCGGAAGACCGCCCAGTAATCACCGTCGTAGCGCCACCCCACGAGCGCGACGAACCCCGCGTCGAGAAACGACGTGAGCACGGGCGCAATAAGCACGCCGCCCAGCAAATACACGGAAGCGTCAGTCAGCCGATCGAACCTCGGCGTCCCACCCAGGACGGCGCGGATGATTGCGGCGCCGAGCAGCGCTTCGCTCAGGTTGCTGAAGTACCAGCAGGAGGCCATCAACAGCGGCACACCCGCCGCAAGCTCTGAAACCAGGTGTGCGGGCAGTGCAGCAAACAGCAACCAACCCCAGGTGCGCGGCGGGCAGATCAGCAGGGCCGCGAGCAGGATGGCATTGGGCGTCCACAGCAGCGAAACAGCGTTCGCCGACAGCGTGAATGCGAAACCGACGCGTACGCCGATGTAGTACGTCAGCGAGAACGCCAGCAATAGCATCGCTGCCACGAGCCGATCGCGCCCGCGCGGTATTGACCAAGCCCGATTCCCCTCCCCTGGTCGCACTCTGTTCTCTGTGTGATCTTTATCCGACTGGACCGGCGGGTACCCGCTGTTGCGGAGTCAAGACTAAGCGATAGGCCCGCCTTGCACTAGCACAACATATCGCGACGCATCTCTCAGTGTGAGGCGGTCTAGTTAGTTAAGGTTGGCCAGGAAATCGCAATATGGCGCACATTCTTCTGGTCGATGACGATGAAAGCGTACGCCGCAGCCTGGCGCGGCTGTTGCGTGCGTACGACTATGAAGTACTGGAAGCGGAAAACGCAGCCGTCGCGCTGCGGGTCCTGGAGACGACACGTCCGGCGCTCATGCTGCTGGACATCATCATGCCGAGCCACAACTCCCTGGAAACCGCCCGGCGCATCAAGGCCGAGCCGGGCACGGCATCGCTGCCGATCGTCGCACTGACCGCCTCACCTCCCGCAGCGCTATCCGATCGCGTGCTCTTCACGGCTATCATGTCGAAACCGTGCGATCCCCGCTTTCTGCTTGAGACAATCGAGCGGGCGCTAGCAGACCGTTGATACTCCAGTAGTAAGACTTCAGCTCGCCGACCGCAGCGGCACCGAAAAACATGTAGCCCTGTGCTATCCGCGCGCTGGCGGCACGCCGCGCGTTCACCTGATTCGGTGACTCGGCGCCTCCCCGATGACTGGATCGTGGGGTTATGAAACTCAGTTGCGAGCTGGCAAGGGTCGCAGCAACGATGGGCGCCATGCACTTAGACGAAACGGAGTGCGGTGCACAACTCCGACCGGATCGTGCTCACATGCCTCGGCACTTGCCGCTCGGCCCAGCGATACGCCCGCGTGCTCCAAGAGTGCCGCCGACCGCACGAGCTCCGGTACCGTCGTGACGTTGAGCTTGGCCATCATCCGCGCGCGCAGCGCTTTGATTGTTCGCTCGCATGCGCCAAGGTCACCAGCCATCTGCTTATTGAGCCGGTGTGTAGTCACGCCAGCGAAGATCGCGCGCTCTGCATTTGTGAGCCCCGCAAAACGTGCGCACAAAGCCTGCAGTTCGCGTTGCGCCGCGATGCGCTGCGCATCCAGCTGCATCGCTCGTTCCACAACCGAGAGCATCCGCTCGGCGCTAACCGGCTTGACGAGATAGTCGAAGGCGCCCATCTTCATCGCGCTGACACTGGTCATGATATCGTCGCGCGCAGTCACGAAGATCGTCGGCGGCACCGCACCGCGCTGCATCATGGCCCGCAGCAGATCGATGCCGCTCGGCCCGGGCATGGTGATATCGAGCAAGATGCAGCCGGCCGGCTCACTGCACATGGCCAGGAGAAATTCGCCGGCGCAACCGTAGCCTACTGCGTCATACCCCAGCGCCTGGAGGATGCGTAGCATGCTGCGGCGAAAGCTGTCGTCATCGTCGATGACGTGTACGACAGGGTTTGCGGAGGAATCTTCGTCAGGTTGCAGCAGGCTCGGAGGCGCTGCATCGACCTGCGAAGAGATGACCGCTGATTGAGTTCCCATGATCGTCTCCCCTGCGGCTGGTCGCACCCTTATCCTGTGCTCCGCGAAGCTCTGCATTTTGCGCGACTCTGAGCGGAGGCGGCAGATCGTGCAATGAGTACAACGGGCACTTGAAAGAGCGCGGGCAGACGTCGCACCCCATTGCTTGCATGCCATTCCCCTCGTGCGTATTTGGCTGCCTACGCGCGCGTCCTAAGGTAGCCGTCCGATCACGGATGGAGCACATCCATCGATACGCTGCAGTACATGATCAGCGCATTGCTCGCGCTGCAGACTGTTTTCATCATTGCGCTTCTCGTCCAGAACCGCCGGCATTCCCGCGCCCGTGCCGACGTTCAGCGCCAGTATGCAGACATCACGCACGCCGCCCGGCTCGCGCTAATCGGCGAAATCACAGCGTCGGTGGCGCACGAAGTCACGCAGCCGCTGAGCGCCATCCTGAGCAACATCGAGACGGCGGACCTGCTGCTGCGCCAGCCGCAGCCGAATATCCCCATGGTGCGCGAAATCCTTGCCGACGTGCGTCAGGATGACTTGCGTGCCGACGGCATCGTGCGCCGCTTGCGGACGCTGCTGCGCAAGCGCGAGCTGCAGCTCGAAGACGTTGACGTGAATGCGCTCGCCTCGAGCGTGCTGTCGCTTGTGCTGCCGGATGCCGTCCGCCGCAGCGTCGTCATTCGCACGTCGCTGGACCCCGCGCTGCCGCGTGCGTTCGCGGATCCCGTCCATCTGCAGCAGGTGCTGCTCAACCTGCTGATCAACGCCATGGATTCGATGAAGGACATGCCTGCCGAGCGGCGCGTGCTCGAAGTACGTACCGAGCTGTGTGCCGAGAACAATCTCATGGTGACCGTGCTCGACCAGGGTCACGGCTTCGAGCCGGCGCAGAAGGATAAGCTGTTCGACTCTTTCTACACGACAAAGGACGAGGGGCTGGGCCTGGGCTTGTCGCTCGCTCGTTCCATCGTCGCGATGCACGGCGGCGCGATCTGGGCCGAGAATCGTCGCGACGGCGGCGCTGCGTTCGCGTTCACCGTGCCGTCGAGAACCCACTGAACCGCGTCGCGGACTGGGGATCGTGGCGTGCCCCACGCTACTGATTGCCGCGGTACGAGTTCGTGTGTACTCATGGACAGACACCGCGTACGCGTGGCTTCAGGTGAGCACAATCACAATTGTCGAGGACGATGGCAGCGTAATCCTAGCGGTGAGCAGACTGCTCGAAGCCGCTGGGTTCGCGACACGCTGCTTTCAGTCGGCGGGCGCGCTCCTGTCGGATCGGGATGCCTGCAACACTGATTGCCTGGTGCTCGACGTCCACCTGCCGGACATGACGGGGTTCGAATTGCAACGCCGCCTCGCAGCAGCAGGCTGCACGACGCCCGTCGTGGTGATCACCGCCCACGACGATCCGATGCATCGGCGTGCGGCGCGCGAGCTAGGCGCGTACGCTTACCTGATCAAGCCCTTCTCCAGCCTGTCGTTGCTCGATGCCGTGACACGCGCGGCTGCAAGCTCGTCGGATTGACGACATTCTGAGGCGACACGGCCAGCCTGCATTCATCTTCGCGGGCGCAACAATACCCTCGACCCGCTCCGCCGTCGCTGCGTTATGTTCAGTTGCGTCGTCGCTGCATCAGCACCAACGCGCCCGGCGGATCGAAAGTCAGAGATCCGTCCCACATTGGCCAGGAGGGCGCAGATACAGTTCCTGCATGCCGTGCACCAGCGCTTGCAGGACGGAGGGCGAGTTGATCGCTGTGATTCTCGTGGTCGACGACGATCCGAGCGTGCGGGCGAGCACCTCGCGACTGTTGAGCGCGTACGGGCATACGGTCTGCGAAGCCGCGACCGCGGCGCTGGCCGTGCAGCGCGCGACCGAAGTTCGTCCCGACGCGATTCTCATGGACCTGCACATGCCCAATCACAGCGGCATCGACGCCGCGCGCCAGATCAAGCAACTCGCGGAGCTGCGAGATATCCCGATCATCGCGATTTCGGCGACGCCGCCCGACTGGATCCATCTATCGGCGCTGTTCTCGACGGTGCTGCACAAGCCGTGTCCAACCCCGGTGCTTCTGGCGGCGCTCGCCGCTGCGATTCAACACTGACCTTTCGGGCCGCGTCGACTGCACGCGATCCGCATGTCGGCGCACGACTGCGTCCGCTAGCGTAGCTCGACGCTAGCGAAGCAGCTCGCTGCTACGCCGGAACCTAGGCGCCAGACTCGGTGCTCGGTGCGCTTGGTACGCTCGTCGGCTGTGCCGGGTAGCGCTCGAATACCTGCTTGACGACAACATCGATCGCCGGCTGCGGATTGTCTCGCGCCTTGCTGCTGATGCGTCCAACGGCGATTCCTTCCCACACGAGCTTGCTCGTTGCGCGGTCGATAACGTCGACGTTGAGCGTGCCCTCCGTGTACTGGTCGACGGTCGTCGACGACACGCCGGCGCCCCAACCGTACATGCCGCCGCGGTAGCCGTAGTAACCGCCAGCATAGGTTCCCGGCGTTTCGCTCACGCGCACCTTGTCCTTGGTTTGTACGTGAACGTTCACCAGCAGATCGGGCGCCTCCGCCTGCTGCAACCCGCGCGCCTGCATCTCGCGCACGACCGCACTCTTGATGTATTGGTTCGCGAATGAGTCATACGTCGCCTTGTGGCCAGTCGCTTCGTCAAGGAAACCGAAGCTCCGGTACTGGGAGAAATTGACTGCAGGATCGACATTCGAGCGAATCGTCGGCTTGCTCGCACACGCTGCCAGGAGCGCTACGAGCACCGCGAGCGACAGCGGACGGAGACGGAACAGTGTGCGCACGGACAACCTCCTCATCAAGCGAGCGCGTTGCGCGCCCGAACCGCCATGCCGCATGCCGCGAGTGCAATGAAGATCGAGCACTTGATCGATTGTGCGTGGATCCCGCAGTGCGCAAGCTGGGTGGCTGGCATGCGGACATTTATCGACCCGGCGAGCGGCGCGCGAAATAGTCATTTGGAGCGCGGTACCTACCCGTTGCACTTAGTTCGGCTGCCGGCCGCAAGACAATTTCAGTTGCCCGTTGTTGCCGTTTAGTCGCATGCCTAACTGCGCCTCCGGCGCTACCCTTACGATGACGACTGCGCACCCGCATGCCTTGCCCTCGATACGCATGGTGCGCAGCGACAGCTGGAGTCCTTAAGCGCGAGTTACAGAATGGCAAGCCAGATGATGCGCGCCACGAGTATCGCTAGCGCACGCCACATGCGCGAGTCTCGACATCGTCGAGGCGCTACACCTGCCAGGCCCTGGGGCCTCGTTGGGGAAAGGAAGGATGCCTCATGCAAGCGGGTGTGAACGCGGCAGCAGCGGTGGTTCACGTCATCGACGACGATGATAGTTTTCGCAGGAGCATGACGCGCATGCTGATGGCAGCTGGCTTCGATACGGCCAGTTATAGCTGCGCCGCCGAGTTTCTGATCGCCTACGCACCTGGCGGTAACGCCTGCATCCTGCTCGACATCTCCATGCCCGGGCCGAGCGGCATAGATCTGCTGAAAGCACTGCTGGCGCACGATTGGGCGCCGCCCGTCATCTTCGTGACCGGCCGTGACGACGTCATCACGACCATCGACGTCATGAAAGGGGGCGCCTTCAGTTACCTCTTGAAGCCAATCGGCAGCGAGACCGTGCTACTGGCAGTCCGCGCCGCGCTGCTCGCCGACGAGCGGCGCCGCACGCTGCAACACGACCTGACTCGGCTGCGCGCTCGCTTCGAAACACTCACGCCTGCCGAGCGCGCGATCTTCTACGGCGCCGTCAACAACCGCCTGAACAAGCAGCTAGCCGCCGAACTCGGCGTATGCGAACGGACGATCAAGGCGCAACGCGCCCGGATGTTCGAGAAGCTGCAAATCCACACCGTACCGGAACTGGTGCGCGCAGCGAAGACGCTGCACGACGCGGAATGCATTGACCCAGTCAAGCCCACGGCCCGGACCTGGTTCAGCAACGGTCGCGGCTTGCAATCGGCATGATCAGATCGCAGATGTGATCCGGAACCCCGATTCGGAATGAGAGCCCGCCGTTTGAAATTCGTTTAGTGGCAGGTTCTGATGCCTCTGTTCTCGGCTCGCGCATGACGCAGAGCACCCTCCACGTCCCTCGCGTTCTTCAACGCAGGCTGCCTGCCTTCCGTTTCGTGCGGACCTAGCGCCGTGCTGGTGCCGCACGCGGTTTTGCGCGTCGATACCAAATATTCTCTAGCGAACATGGCTACGACGATTGTCATGTCCGCTTGCGCCATGCCCGCTTGCAATGACCCGAGCATCGCACCCCGAGCTGCCGCAGTCGCTACCAAGAACCATGCAACGACACAGGCTGGTTCGCTTTCGCCACCAATACCCACCAGCAATATCTGAACCGAAGAAGCAGCCAGGATGTAAGTGTTCAGCCGCGCAAAGTGAACCTCGTGATTGCTGTTCATGATCGTTGAGATCTGACATGAGTAGCGTCTGGAAGGGTTCGAAGCACGCTAGAAGACGTGTATTCGACACGTATGACATAAGAAATTTTAATCGAACAACCCTCTTGTAGGACGCGCGAGGTCATCGAAGCGTCACTATTGCCTCGCAGCATGACGCGCGGTTTCACCCACCTGGCGTTGCTCGGCTTCTGACCGGAAAGGCTCAAAAGGGAGTGCGCACTTCTTCAGCCCCACTCACGAGTTAGGTTCCCAATCATGAAATTTCTCATCAAGACAGCGGCCATCGCTGCGGCCCTCAGTGCCAGCGTCACCGCCAGCGCAACAACGTTCGACTTCTCCTACACCTTCAGCGATGGCCAGCAGATCGCGGGCTCCCTCGATGGCGCGCTGAGCGGCACCACCATCACCGACATCCGCGACCTGCAAGTGTCGCTCAATGGGATTGCCTTTGCGGGCGGCACGGACGGTGCCGGCAATGCGACCACGCTCGGGATCTACGGCTACAACACCACGACTGGTCTGTTCGAATCCGGCGTAGCGCCCGTCCTCTCCACGGTCGCAGCGCAGAACAATTTCATCATCGAGGACCTCAATCCCGCCGCAGGCAGCACGAACTATGAGTTCGCGTTCGTCAACGATCCGACTTTTGGCGCCACCATCGTTGCAGCGAATTTCCTGCACAGCGACAGCTTCAGCGGTCCGGGTTCCACGCAGCTGGCCATTGATCCCAATAACAGCGGAGTCTACGGCAGCTGGACAGTGAAGCCGGCGCCGGTCCCGTTGCCTGCCGCCTTCCCGCTATTAGCCTCGGGCCTGGGCCTGCTGGGGGGTGTCGCGCGCCGTCGTCGCGCGGCGAAGTAACCCGCCGCCATCAGGCCAAGGATGGCGTCCACCCCCTTCAGAGAGAACCGTACATGCACTCCACCATCAAGCCGTTGCGCCCCTCGCTGGTCGCAACCGCGATCGCCAGCACACTGGCGCTGTGTTCCACTTCCGCCTTCGCCGCACAGTCCATCGTCAAGGGCGCGGTCGGCGGCGCCTACTTCAACCCGCCGGTGTTTGCGGACACTGCGGCGGACTCCGCGCCATCGAGCACCGTGGCATCGGTGTACGCCGGCGCCAAGGTATTCTTCGACCTGAACGACAACGGTGTGTGGGACACCGGTGAGCCGTATACCACCACCGGCACCGACGGCAACTTCCAGTTGTCCAGCAAAACGCCGGCACCGCTAGTGGCCGAGATCGGCGTCAGCGCCACCAACAACGGCCACATCGTTACCAGCCGCAACGTGTTCCGTGTCAAGGCGGACCAGATCTCGGCTGCAACTCGCAGTCCCGTGCTGCCCGCGACCGTGGACATCACGCCGCTGTCCACCGAAGTGGCCCGCGCAGTCGAGAACGACGGTGTGACTTTCGCCCAAGCGCGCGACAGCCTGGCGCAGCGCATCGGCGTGTCCGCCAACGATGTGCTCGTGGCGCCCACCAAGGTCACGAACACCGCGGAACTGCCTGCCCTTCTCAAAGAGTCGGTGATCGACGCCGGCCGTTTCGAGCTGGCCGCCAAGTTCGTCGACCGCGGCAACACCGTTGGCGAGCTGCGGGGCAACTTCGATTGCCCGGCCGTCGCTGCGTCCGATGCCACCAATGCGAATCCCTGCACTGGCGATGACCTGAAGACGGTGGATATCAAGGCCGCCCAGCAGTTGGCCATGAACCTGGAAGGCATGCCGCGGTACGACTACGTCTTCGTGATCATCGAGGAGAACGAGTCGCTGGTCAGCGTCAAAGACAACCCCAACATTCCGTACATCAACGCTTTTCTGAACAACGGCGGCCAGTACTACAACTACTACTCCACCGGCCACCCGAGCGAACCCAACTACCTGGCCCTCGGCAGCGGGGATGACTGGGGCCAGACCGCCGACGGCGCGCTTCCATATCCCGGCGTGACCGGCGTGCGTGACAACGTGTGGAACGCCATCGACAAAAAGGGCCTGAGCTGGCGCGTGTACGAAGGCTCACTGTATCCCTCGCCGGAGGGCGACCAGTCGAACCCGGGAGTAACGACGGGCAACTGGAAGGAAGCCACCGGCGGCCTGTGGTTCAACAATCCAGCCAATAAAACCATCGTGGGCGCGGACGGCAAGACCTACGGCGGTACAACTCGCGCCTTCAGGCATAACCCCGCCATATGGTTCGCGGATGCGACGGCGCAGCCCGACTTCGTGCTGAACTCGCGCAGCGTGTCGGGAACCGGTACCGATGTAAACGGCAATCCCATTGCGTACAGCTATGGGCCGACGCCGATTTCAAGTGGTGACTGGGATGCGGCGCTGCAGTCCTACGCGCTCACGAACAACATCAACTCATGGTGGACCAACAACACCAAGCCGTGGAACCAGGATCAGTTCAAGCTGGATCTTCAGACCGGGGACGTAGGCAACTACAACTTCATCGTCCCAGACGTGAACGATGACATGCACGACACTGGTGTCACCTCGCGCGCGGACTACTGGGCTCAGAACGTCATCACGAAGATCCAGTCTTCTGCGATCTGGAAGGATCCGACCAAGCGGGTGGCTATCGTGATCACCTTCGACGAGGGCGAGTCGGCTCAGACAGCCTGCTGCGGCTGGAACCCGCTACGCACTGGGGATGCCCCGGCGCAGCCAGTCACGGTCGCTGCGGATGGCACGGTATCGGTGGCTCCCGGTGTTTCCGAGATCACTTCTTTTGACGGTTCGCCGTACGTCTCTCCGTACGCCAAGGGCAACCATGGTCACGGCGTGACTCTGTTCGGCGTGCTCACCAACCAGCAGGTTCTCGCTACCGCGCCGCACGGCCACTACGACACGGACTACTACAGTCACTTCTCCTTCGTGCGTACGCTGCAGGACATTCTCGGCCTGGCCGATCCAGGGCA
Source organism: Steroidobacteraceae bacterium (assembly GCA_036498785.1). GTDB lineage: Bacteria > Pseudomonadota > Gammaproteobacteria > Steroidobacterales > Steroidobacteraceae > Steroidobacter. Next base: position 88,679 of record DASYEW010000066.1, read on the forward strand.
GCCCGGCACCTACATGAACCGCTCGAAGTACACGGAGAGCTTCATCGAGCAGAACGCCACGTTGCTGCCGGAGTTCGCCGGCAGTGCCAACCCGCACTTCGACGCAGTTCGCGCGATGAACCATGTGTATCAGTTCCCGGGCGGCGTCGCTCGCATCAACGCTGCTGGGGCGCCACCGCTGCCGGTGACGACGGGTCCGGATGTCGACCAGGTCAACCTGTGGGCGATCAAGTAAGCGCTTGAAGCGTTTGCGGTAGATGGGCAACGCAAAGGGGCCGGTCATGGGGCCGGCCCTCTCGTTTTCGGTGAATTCAACGATTTCCGGGAGGAATGTCGTGCTCAAGAGATCAAGTGAGTCGCGCATCGGGCGCATGACGATCGCGACAGGAGTTTGTGTCCTTGCGGGAGCGGGGGTTCTGGCCGGAGCAGGCGGCCTCGCTCATGCCCAGTCCAACACCATCCCACTGAGCCCGCAGGCGCAGGTGGGCGAGAAGCTGTTCTTCGACGCCAACCTGTCGGCTTCCAAGAAGATGTCGTGCGCGAGCTGCCACGACCCCAACAACCACTACGCACCTTCCAACGCCCTGCCGGTACAGTTCGGCGGCCCGAATCTGACGACGCCCGGCTTCCGCGCCGTGCCGACCCTGACCTACAAGGAGCTCATCCCCGCTTTTTCGAACGATGCCGCGAATCCGGATGGCGTGAGCGTGAATGCGGCCGGCGGCGGCTTCACCTGGGACGGCAGCGCCAACACGCTGGCGGAGCAGGCGTTGATCCCGTTGTTGTCTTCCTTCGAGATGGCCAATTCCAATCAGGCCGCCGTGGTCCACGTGGTGCAGAATGCGACCTACGCTGCGCAGTTCCAAGAGGCTTTTGGCGCCGATGTCTTCGGCAATCCGGCCACGGCGTTCAGGGACGTCGGCTTAGCGTTGCAGCAGTACCAGCTGGAGGATCCCAGCTTCCACCCCTATAACAGCAAGTACGACTACACCTTCCTTATCCAGCTCAGCAACGGCAAGCCCGTGACATTCACGACCGCGGAAAACCGGGGCTATAACGTCTTCGTCGATCCGAACAAGGGCAACTGTTTCGCCTGTCACTACAGCGGCCCCGTTGTCGGGGGTGGTGGAGCCTTGTTCACCGATTTCACCTTCGAAGCGCTCGGGGTGCCGCGCAATAGCAATATTCCTGCCAACGCTGTGCGCCGGGGAATGCCGGTGACGTCCTACGATCTGGGGCTGTGCACCGCGCAGAACTCAACGTCTGCGCATACGCTGCCGACCTCGGCCGAGTACTGCGGCATGTTCAAGACGCCGACGCTGCGTAATGTGGTCACTCGCCAGTCGTTCTTCCACAACGGCGTGTTCCACAGCATCGCGGACGTGCTCAACTGGTACAACACCCGTGATACCAACCCTGCGCGGTGGTATCCGTTCGTCAACAATGTCGTTCAGAAGTTCAACGACATGCCGGCTGCCTACCAGGCCAACCTCGATAAGACGGATGTGCCATTCGACGGCCTCCATGTCGGAGGGACGCCGCACATGACTACCCGCGACGTGGCAGACCTGACGTGTTTCCTGAAGACCTTGGTCGACGGCTACGTCGAAGGCGTGACGCCGCAAGATCCGAATTGCGTGAATTGATCGACGTTAAGTACCCGATTGAGTGATGAACTATGATGAATGAGAGAGTGAAGACGAGTGTATGGATCGCCGCTGCGGCTGCCGTAGCGTGCATGGCCGATGTGTCGCACGCCAACACAGCCACGACAACCCCAACCGAGCAGCAATTGACTCAGGCGGTGAAGGCGTTCCTCGAGGATCACGGCGACCTGTGTGTGGCCAAATACACCTGGCCGAGGGATGTGAACCCGAATGATCCTGAGGACGACACCAACGACGCGATACAGCTCCCGGTGCTGGAGCGCTTGGGCGTCGTGACGTCGGTGGAGATCCCCGCGCCGAAAGAGACATCGACGGCAGCCACGGGAGCGCAGCTCAGCGCCGCGGTGGCCAAACCGACCAGGCGGTTCTCACTGACTGAGAAGGGCCGACAGTACTACGTGCAGAAAAAGCACACTGTCATGGCGCCGCATGAGCAGATCATGGAGCACGACGCAGATTTCTGTGTGGCGCACCTGACCCTCGACAAGGTGATCAAGTGGTCACCGCCCGACCCGGTGCACAACCAGTTGGAGACGGTTGTGCGTTACACCTATCACGTCAAGGCCGCGGACTGGATGTCCGAGCCCGAGGCACAGAAAGTCTTTCCCATCGTGGACCGGACCATCCGCGGCGAGGGCTCACGGATGATGAGTGCTACCGTGGCGCTGCGCGAAGGGAAGTGGGTGCCAGTAATTCCTGGGCAATAACGCCGCTGAGCACGTAGCGGACAGACGACAGATCGTCAGTCGAGCGCGTGCCCGGCTGGCCGCATCAACCCGTTGTCCGGTACGCGGAATCTTTGGCGTCCTGCTCCGTCATGGCGCCGACTGGCACCTGTTCGGGGCTGGAGCGACTATTCCATTCGCGCAGAATCGCCGCCGACGTCGGCTTATCGAGCAGACTCACGACGAGGTACGAAAGCAGGCTTCCCGCCAACCCGAGAAAAATCGGCAAGTTCGCATAGATATCTCGCATCACAACCATCGTTCCGAGCGTCAGCACGACGCCGCTCACGATGCTGGCGACCGCTCCTCGCAAGGTGCCTCGCTGCCATACCATGCCTCCGATGATCGACACCAGCAGTCCGCCGACGAGGATGGCACCGGCAATCGTCAGGCCGGCGATGACGTCCTGCAGAACGCAGGCGATCACGATCATGAGCAGGCCGAAGCGCAGGATGTGTCCGCGACTGCTGCTCACCTCGTCCGCTTCGGGATGGGACGCCACGCTGGAATGCACGCTACCGTTCGCTGCATTCGCGATCTCAGCACGGCGCCTGCGAATGACAGCCATGATGTCCTCCTTGAAGACCGTCGCGGTTGCGATCAGGGCGCCGCTCGAAGTCGACATGACCGCCGACAGCGCGCCTGCGACGACCAGCCCCGCGAGCCCAGCCGGCAGAGTGTGGCGAACGATCTCGGTGTAGACGTGGTCACGATCGGCAATGGCAGGCAGCAGCACTTTCGCCGACATGCCGATGATGGCGCCCGCCACTGCGTAGCAGATGCCGTAGAGAGCCGCTGCCGTACCAGCCCACTTCGCGACGCGATCACTGCGGGCAGTGAATACCCGCTGCCACAGGTCCTGGCCGATGACCATGGTGAACACATACAGGAAGAAGTACGTGAAGATCGTGCCGACGCCGATGTGTGTCAGCGAAAAGGCCGTCGCGGGCAAGTTCGCGTGCAGCCCCTCGAAGCCTCCGGCACGCATCAGCGCTATCGGCAGCAGAATCGCGAACATGCCGACCGTCTTGACCAGGAACTGGACGAAATCCGTCAGTGTGATCGACCACATACCGCCCATCGTGGAATAGAGCACCACGACACCCCCGCCGATCAGGATCGCGGGTATCTTCCCGAAATCGAACAGCACCGCGAAGATCGAGCCGTAGGCGATGGTCGAGGTGACGGCGATCATGAGCGTGTAGCAGAACATCACCGTGCCCGAAAGCAGGCTCGAGCCCGGCCCATAGCGCAGCTCCAGCATCTGACTCACGGTGTACACGCGCAATCGGCTGATCCGAGCGGCGAGCGCGACACTGATCAGCAGCACCCCGAGTGCCATGTTGAACACCAGCCACATCCCTGAGATGCCGTACTGATACCCGAGGCCGACCCCACCGACGGTCGCGCCGCCACCCATCACCAGCGCAGCCATCGTACCCGCATACAACACAGGACCCAGCCGACGCCCGGCGACGAGGAAATCCGACTCGGTGCGCGCACGACGCTTGGCATACCAGCCGACGCCGATCATGGCCAGCATGTAGATCGCGATGACGGTTAGATCCATGGTCTCTTCCGGAAGGTGACGTACGGTGAGTGATGCGGGATCGATTCAGCGCTGCGGCTTGGGCTGCACGCCGTTGACGATCTTGAAGCGCTGCACTCGATAGTCTTCCGACGTATAGAGATAGCCGCGCGAGTCGAGCTCCATCTGATGATTGCGATGATACTCGCCACCGTACGTGCCGAAGTGGCCGAATCGGCTGAGCACCTCGCCGGTCGCACGGCGCACGATGACTGTCTGGAAATTGCCTGGATCGTTGATCGCCATCATGCTCTGCGTCGCGTCTGGCCAGAAAGTGACATTGCCAACGGAACCAGACCCGCGGGTCTCTTTGGCGTAGACATATTCCGTGACGAACGTACCGTCGCGCTTGAACACCTGCAGGCGGTCATTCAGTCGGTCACAGACGTACACCAACCCGTCCTGCGCAATATTCACGCAGTGTACGATATGGAACTGGCTCGATGGTGGCTGCTTGGAATCGTAGGGCGGCAGCTTCTCGTCCGTAGGCGGCTTGCCATAGGCACCCCACTGGCGCTTGAACTTCCCGGTGTCGGCATCGAACACGATCACGCGGTGATTGCCGTAGCCGTCGGCAACAAACACCTCATTGCTCTGCGGATCGACAACGACTCCTGCGGCACCGGAGAGCTGCGTCGTATCGACACTGCCCTTCGAAGCCCCCCGCCCGCCGATCTGCATCAGAAACTTTCCGTCCGGGGTGAACTTCAGGATCATGCCGTCGGGCGGGCTGCCATCGGCGCCCGGCCGGGTCTGACTGCCGCCAATCCAGACATTACCTTTGTAGTCTGTGTAGATGCCGTGTGCCGCCGAAGGCCAGTCATAGCCCTTGCCAGGTCCGCCCCAGGAGCGCAGCACATTCCCCTCGGCATCGAACTCGACGACCGGCGGTGCCGGCACGCAGCATATCGAACTGGGCGGATTTGCAGCCGCGCCCGTCACCCACGGCTCCAGATGTTGCGGCTGGGTCAGCACCCACATGTGGTCATGGGCATCGACGTGAATGCCGTTCACCCAGCCGAGGGTCCAATTGTTCGGCAAAGGCAGCTTCGGCCAGCTGGTGTCGAGCGCGTACTGGGGCACGCCCGGCGGTGGCGTTGCGTTCTCAGCCAGACCCGGCGTTGCCATCGCACACATTGCGACCAGCACGCTTGCTGCGAACCAGCACCATCGCACCCGAAGATGATCTAACACTATCCCCTCCAAATCGTTCTGCTCGACAATCGCGGCGGAAGTCGCGCGAGGCATATCCCTCGCGCGCTTCCCGCTCTTTACTGACTCACTAGAACGGGCTCATCACTTGAACTGGACCCGGACACCCGCCTGATAGACGCGTCCGAGCGTGTCGTACAGGACCGGATTGGCGGCCGAGAGGCTGTAGCTGTAGCCACCCGGATCCGCCGCGACCACTTCCGGATCGCTATCGAAGATGTTCCTGACGTTGACGAACAGATCCATGTCGGTCGGGCCCATCGCCAGCTTGTAGGTGAACGCAGCGTCGAAGAACACTTCGCCATCGATGTGATTGTCGCTGACCGTCACGTGGTCGATGCTCGAGGTCGGACACCCCGACGTGCACTCGATGTAGCGGTTGTCATAGACACCGCTGCTGATGCCGCGGGCCGTGAGCGAAACGTTCATCGGGTCGAGGGCGTAGCTCACGTTGGCCGTCCAGCGCCAATCCGGCGGACCGTCCGCCGTGTTCTGGCCGACGGTGTCGATCGGCGTGTGCGAGCCATCGTTGGTTTCGTTCTTGAGGTAGTGCGTGCCTAGCAGGCGGAACGACAGATCGCCCGCCCCCAGCGGCATCCGGTAGCTGGCCTCGACATCGATGCCGCGCGCCAGCTGCGTGACGTAGTTGAACGGCGAGCGGATGACCGTATCGATCATATTGGAGTTGGGACGGAACGTGATGACCTGGCAGAAGTCCTGATTGCCCGCGTAGCACCGATCGATGATCTCCTGCGCATCGATCTGGTCGATGGCGTCGTTGATGTCCAGCTTCCAGTAGTCGATGGACGCGCTGAAGCCCGGCAGGAATCTCGGCTGCAGCACCATGCCGACGCCGAGCCCGTCCGCGATCTCCGGTGTCAGATTTGGATTGCCCAGGCGCGGGGAGAGAACCTGCTGCGACAAGCCGCCGTTGAACGGATTGCGGATGCCCGGCGCACCGCCGCTGCCCCTGCTGATCAGCTCATCGAGGTTGGGAGCGCGAATATCGCGTGATCGGGTTACACGAAAGCGGATGTCGTCCACGGGCGCGTAGGTCGCACCGAGCTTCCAGGTTGTCACGCGACCGGAGGTGCTGTAGTCGGTCTCGCGCACCGCGCCGCTGACATCCAGCGATTTCGCCCAGGAGAGGTCTTTGGCCAACGGCACGACCGTTTCGAGGAAACCTTCGGTCACATTATATCCGCCTTCGGTGACCGCATAACCGCCCACCCACCAGCCGAATCGGTCGGAGATGTCGTCGTTGACCCCCTCCACGTGTTCCTTGCGATGCTCGACGCCGAACGCGACCGACACCGGACCCGCCCAGGTCGAGAACGGCTCGCCCTGCACGGAGGCGGCAGCCACGTCCTGCTCGATCTTTTGCCGCCGCCACATGATGGCGCCCGCGCCCGTCACGTAGTCGATGGCGGCCTTCGTGTTCACACCGATGCCCATCGGGTTGTAGGGCACGCAGCCGTTGTTCGGATCGGTCAGTGTCGAGCGGCAGATGGGCTCGCCAGTGTTCGGATCGCTGATCGCATCGGTCGCGAGGTCGTAATTAGGATAAGCCGCCATGTTTGGCGCACGGTTGGTCGTGTCCGAGATGCCCTTCTGATAGTACGCATCCCACGTCCACTGCGATCTCATCATGTCGAACGAGCCGTTGGCGCCCACCACATAACGCGACAGCCTGCGATCGTTGTCGCCTTGGACGATGGGAATGTCCGGGTGCATGCTGCCCATGTGGAATTCGTCGACGCCGGCCGGCAGCATCGCCAGCACGCTGGCCGGAATGAACGGGTTGTCGCGGTGGATCGTGATGCTGCCGTTGTCTTGGAGCGAGAAAGCGTTGTTGACGTTCTGGTCTCGCACGTAACCGAACTGACCGTACACTTCGAAGTTGTCAGTAATGTCATAGCTCAGGCGCGTGAAGACGCTCAGGTTGTCGTCTTTCGGCCCCAGCGATTCGCCCGCCGGTGTGCCGCGCACGTCGGCCTTTCTCCAATCGCCGCCACGCATGTCGGGATCGTTCACCAGGTCGCCGTATTGAAACTGATAAGGCGCGCCGCCTTTGCCGAACGCCGTGCCGCGCAGGGCCGTATCGGTGATGATGCCGCCTGAGATGCCGTCGCTGACCGCGACCTGATTCAGCAGCAAACGCTCCGGCTGACCATTGCCCGGCGCATAGTTCGGGTTGGTCATGAACTGCCAACCCTTGAGGTTCCAATCGCGGCGATTCACCGGAATGCTGTCGGAGTGCTTCGACGTCACGCTCGCCAGGATGTGTCCGCGATCGTCCGCGAACGGCAGCCCCCCGGTCAGGGACACCTTCCAGTTGCCACCATCGCCGTGGGTGGTCGCCCCGTACGAAGCATCGCCCTTGAGGCCGGTGAACTTCTTGTCGAGGATGAAGTTGACCACGCCGCCGAGCGCGTCGGAACCGTAGACCGCCGAAGCACCGCCAGTCACGACTTCCACGCGTTCCACCAGCGCCTGCGGAATCAGATTGACGTCGACCAGGCCCGACAAGGTCGCGCCCACCGAGCGCTGGCCATCGAGCAGCACCAGCGTGCGGTTCGCACCGAGCGACCGGAGATTCAGCGCGTTGATGTTGGATGCGCCGGTGCTCGCCGTAGTCGCGGTCGAGCCGGGCGAGATGCTGCCCGAGAACACCGGCAGCGTATTGATCGCGTCGGCGACGTTGTTGGTCGCCATCGACTGCATTTCCTGGACGCCCACGACCGTGAGCGGCGTCGGTGCCTCATAGCCGTCGCTGCGGGCAATGCGCGATCCGGTGACGGTAATCTCTTCGAGCTTCGGCTGTTCGGCCGATGTTGTCGCGACGGTTTGCGCATGGACGAACCCCGGTGCCGCCAAAGACGCTGCAGTCAGCAGCAGCGCCCTTGCGCCGAGGACTGTCATCGCAGGTCGGTCGACCCTGGGATCGCGAACCAAAGTTCGCGCGCTATGAGTACGGTTGTGCAGAGCCATATTCCTCCCGTTGCGGACGACATCGATCGCCCATGAGTCGGTGATTGGATTTTGATGTGTGCAGCTCGAGCCACCGGATCCGGCTCCGGTCTGATACCCCATCAAACGAGCTGACGCGTGCATCCATTGCACGGCGGTCGAAAAGCAAACAACCAGCGTAGATTGCGTCGTGATTTAGATTTTCGTAATCGGCCCCGCGCCTGCAGAGATCTTGAAAGATCGCACGCCTCGGCGCAGGCGACATGCATTGAACATGCGACAGCAATGCATTTTCTTTCGCATGCAGTGTTATGGATTCGCGCCACCCGATCGCACGCAGTCGAGACAACACAACAGTTGACACCTCGCGGCCGGAGCTGCGCCCGTCGCGATTGCACTGCGGCTCGTCTATGGGTGGCCGTTGTCTCATCAACTCTGCTTCGACTGCGCCCGGGTCTATGCGAATTTGTGTTTTAATGTATAGACATAACAGAATAAAAATGCAAGCAAACATTTTTCGTTCGCGCTGCCACATCAGTGCTCAGGCCGGCGATGATTTGCACCACCTCAGAGCAGGCAGTCGCATTCTCAGTGAGCGATCTTTCGAGCTTGCGTAGCGAACGGTTTTGGAGCGCCACTCGCCGCGGCGAGTGGCGCTCGTGTACGAGCAAGGGTTCGGCCGTGAGCCAGCGGCTTCTGAAGACGGAAAGGTATTGAAACGTGCGCATAGCCGACAAGTTTAGCGTGCGGCGGCGCTGACTTCAGGCGCATGTGTTGAGAGCGTTAACAACACTTGCGACCGGCCACATCGATCCAGAGGCGCGCTGCAGTTCGCGCGCCCTGCCTTATCTGGCACCGGATCAGTGCGTCTTCTGTGTTGCGCCCGGCTGCTTTTCGCTCGGGCTCCCCAGCAGGGCCGTTCTTGTTGCGCGCTCCGCCAGAGAGCGCAGCAACTCGGCCTTGGCCGCCGCACCCTGTGGATGCTGAATGAACACCTGCGTGAACGTGGTATTCAGCGCCGCGGAGATGGCCGTGTTCGCGCCCGTATCGGGATCCGGATACGCGTCCGCCACACGACGCAGCTCTTTGTACAACGAGGGAGCGGAGATCTGCCCGTTACTCAGATGGTGTGTCGCATCGGCCCTGATCAGAGACTTGTAGAAAGCTTCGACATCCGCGTAGCCGGCAATCACCCCTTCCGCCGCAGTCGGAGTGATCTTGAGCTGCAAGCGCATGTCGTGAATGATCTGCGCCGTGGGGACACGCGTGTCGCTGTTCCAGGGAAGGACCATCTTCGCGGTGGGCCTGGTCGTCAGCACGCCATTGACGATCTGCCCCTCCAGCTGCTGCATGAATTCCGCGCCCCAGCGAGTGTCGATGCGCTGCGAGCCGCCCGGGACGATCTTGTCGCCGGTGGCGTCCGTCAGCAGCCGGTCCACACCCCGATAGATCGTTACGCGAACCTCGGGATCGTTGACGAGATCATCCACGTCCGTCAGCTCGATCATGGTCCGCGTGTAGCGTTCTTTCTTGATCGTCAATCTTTGGAAAATGTACTGCAGGCCGTCCACGCGAAAGCCGACGAGGCAGCCAATGGCGCGAAACAATTGATTGTCGATTCCCGGCGTACCGTCCGGATTCTTGAAGTCGTGGGGCCCGATCTTGCCGTCGAGGTTCAGGCCGTCGGACGGGCCAACGGCCTCATGGAACGGGAAGCGATCCGCCGACGCGGTTGGATACCAGGTATTGACTTCGAACTGCAACTGCGTATCGAGGACCGTACGCTTCTTGTTTTTTGGGAACAGCACTTCGAACTGCTCGCGCGGACCGAGGGCGTTGAGACCGTCGGGACACTCGGACTTGCCGTCGGCCGTCTGATGCACGGCCCAGGTCATGTCGGTCAGCACATAGCCGATCGTCCGGTCTCGCAACGCTGTCGCACCTGCATCGGCGGCGGAACCCGCGCTCGCATACAGTGCCGCAAGCGCAGCCAGGGCGACCGTTCGTCGGCGCGATCCCGAGCCAAAATACCGTTGTACCCAGGTCTTCATGATACCCACCCCGCCGCGATCATCGTCACGATGTCACTGATCACAAGTTGCTGTGGAAGAATTCGTCTCGTAGCGAGAATACCCTGAGTCCGTTGCGCTGACCGCGCCACTCTCCTGTGCTCGCGCCGTTGATGTCCCCCGGCTGTGTATCGCGCCCATAGGTGTACACGGGGCGATCGAGATAGGCCCACACACTCAAGGCATCGCTCTGCTCCGGCGCCGCACGATGACCGGTCTTCGGATCGATCTGCACCACGCTCCAGGCGCGACTGGTCGACTTCGCCCCTTTCTCGGCCAGAACGTAAGGCCAGTTCTTCAGGCACTTCGCCGCATCGCCGCCACCGCACATCGCGAGACGGTAGACCTGCGTATCGTCGGGATGATCGCAACTGAGCTGGTCGATCGAGTCGTCGGCGCATACATACCTGTAAATAGTCATGCCCCGATGGTCCGCGAGGACCTGCCCTTGGCGCGTATCGTGGGCAGTGAAACTCGCTGGCGGCGATGGCGCCCGTTGCACGAAGACATTGCTCCACCCCGGAACATCGCTACCCTCGAAGCTCCACGTTTCGGCATCCAGTACATAGCTGTACAGCGGCTTGCCGCGGAAGGCCCACTGCCTGACGCCCGGCGAGCGCTCGATGATCGACCAATCGCCCTGCGCTTTCGCCACTTGCGGCGCCAGCAGCGGCTTCCATGTCTTGGTGCACGCCCCGTCGCACGTCGATTTCTGCGGCGTGTCCTTGTCGTAGGCGTAGACGGAGTAGTCCTTGTCGGTGGTGAGCAGGCGCCCGGTGCTCGTGGTCTTCACATCGAATCCAGGCGGAACCATCAAGGGTGGCTTCGCTGGCACGCGGAACGCCGGTGAGTCGAGACCGAATTCCCGCGTCGTGCCCCCGATGACATCGCCTGGCTGACGGTCCTCGCTGGAGGTGTAGAGCGCCTGTTCCTCGTAGGCCCACTGCTTGGTGCCGTCCTTGCGGTCGAGGATGGTCCACTTACCGACGGGCTTGGCATCCGCAGCCGCCAGCACCGGCGGCCACAGTTTGGCGCAACTCGGACGCGTCGCCAGCTCGGGCAGCTCGAGCCCAGGCGGATACGGACTCATCAAGCCCGCCGTTTCGGTACGCACTTCGTCGTAGCACGCCGGACCGCCCTTGGTCTCGCCGCTGTAGCCGTTGCGCATGGGTTTCATCGGCCAGATATACAAGGTGCGCCCTTGCGGATCTGCAAACACCGGCCCATCGAGCTCGCTCGCTTCGACGCGAAAGCCCGGCGGCAGCGGCACGGACACATAACCCTCCACCTCGCGCGGGGCGGTGGCGCCGACCGGCTTATCCACAGGGCCGGACGCCAGCGCAGCGGCCGTGAATGCGAACAGAGTGACCGCAGAGACCTCGACAGCGAAGCGCAGACCTCTTGCGTCATCCCTCTTCTCAGAACGATTCGAGTGCACGTTGTCCCCTGATTGATTGTTCGCCTAGGACCCGCAAGTCGATCTCAAGTTGCCCCGGCGCGCAAGATGCCGCGGCTCATCAAACCAAAATCTCGCCAATTTCCTTGGAGGTGTTGTTGCTCTGGTCGCCCCAGGTCGCGAGGTCCAGGCCCATCACCCGCATCGCCGTATAGCCCAGGCGCGTGCCCTGGCTGCCCGCGCCGTCCAGGTGCAGGCCGGTCTTC
>DASYEW010000067.1:0-3580 GCA_036498785.1 Steroidobacteraceae bacterium
CGGCGCGAGCTACGGCGGCTACATGGTTTACTGGATCGCCGGTGTGTGGAACCAACCGTGGAAGTGCCTCGTCGACCACGACGGTGTCTTCGACGCACGCGCCATGTACTACGACACCGAAGAGCTCTGGTTCGAAGAGAAGGAGAACGGTGGCACGCAGTACGAGCACCCGGAAAACTACGAGCGCTTCAACCCGATCAACCACGTGAAAGACTGGCGCGTTCCGATGCTGGTCATCCACAGCGGCAAGGACTTCCGCATTCCGGAAACGCAGGGCCTGGGTGCGTTCACCGCGCTGCAGCGTCGTGGCATTCCGAGCAAGCTGATGCATTTCCCGGATGAGAATCACTGGGTGCTCAAGCCGCAGAATAGTGTGCAGTGGCATGAAGAAGTTAATGCTTGGTTGAAGGAGTGGACGGCTCCGCAGGCCAAGGCCAAGTAAGCGCTGAAACGGCGAGTTACTGAACGGCCCTCGAGGTTGCACATGTGCCTCGGGGGCATTCTTTCATGGGGCTCGATGCAGTGTGGCAAGGAACGCTTGCTCCTTCTCCAGTAGTGCCTGAGAGCGAGCCTTGAGGCGTGTGGCTGGCATTCCTGTATAGACGCCCCAGGGCTCAAGTGATTTTGTCACCAGTGACAGGGCGCCTACGGAAGATCCCTCACCGATCGTGAGGCGAGGCAGGATCACTGTCCCCGATCCGATGATGACGTGCCGGCCAAGTCGTACTGTGCCGCCTCGTACTTGGGTGAATTCGGCAGGAACGGTGGGGTTCGTCAGCGCTTTACCGGTGTAGTCGTCGGTGCGGCTATAGACCCGTACCCCTTGTGATATGCCGCTGAAGTCCTCCATCTCGATGCCGTCACCCGCCGACAGCAACGCGTATCCCGCGATGTGAACGTGCGATCCGACCTTCAACCAGCCCGAGCCGCCAGCGGTAATGGTCGTGTAAGGATCAATCCTCACGTTGTCACCGATCTCGATGTTCTCGGCGCCGACGATGGTGCAGTTTGCGGCGACGAGTACCTTTTCTCCTACGCTCTTAAAGCCCAGTTCGCGTAATTCAGAGCTAACGAGATAACGCGTCAAGAACGGATTTTCCATGCTTATTCCCCCTGCTGTTCGCTGCTAGATGCACCTTGCATCGGCCCATGGCGCTTTTGCGAAAGTATCAGAACGACTTGACGTGATCTATCCGACTTGGGGCGGACCTGAGCTTTGGTCATCCCGCGGGGCGCAATGACCAATGGCCGGAGCTACCGCTGGGGAGCCTCAAGACTGGGCGGGCCTCGGCCCTGGGATCCGCGGATGACGCGCGGCGAATCGCGGCGCTCCTGTCCGGCGACGCGGGAAAGTGAACTGACAGAGCGGGGAAGGGATTCGGGACGTCGAAGAAGTCCGACGTAGAAAAATTGTATGTATACGACGGCCTGAGTGAGGTTGAGGAAGGCGTGGCCGATACCTCCTATCGCATGATCACGGGCACCTCGGTCGACGAGAAGCTTTCGCGCGGATCCGACGCTGGCGAGCAGTACTTTCTTCGCGATGCACTTGGGTCGACGACTGCAACGACAGATGGGTCGGGGGCGATCGTTGGCCGCATCGGCTATGACGCCTACGGTGTTACGTCGGGTGGCGCAGGCGCGGCGGCGAACAAATATCTGTATGCCGGCCGAGAAATGGATGATGAGGACCTCTATTTCTACCGGTCGCGTTACTACTTGCCAGCCGAGGGGCGTTTTCTGAGCGAAGACTCGATGGGTATCTTCGCGGGGCAGCCGAACATATATCAGTACGTGGGTGGCGCGCCCACCAACTTCACGGACGCTAGTGGCCACTGTCCCACTTGCCTTGTGGGTGGGGTCATTGGCGCGGTAATCGGAGGTGTCGCAGGCTATGTCTCATCAGGCGGCGACATACGCAGCACCTTGACAGGCGCCCTTGTCGGCGGCGCCACAGGCGCGCTTGGTGGTTTACTTGGTCCTGCCGCAGGTGCTGTTATGGGCGAGCTCGGAGGGGCAATCGGAGGTGATGTCGGGGGCGCTATCGGTGGCGCGCTGGGCAGGGCTGGCATGACGTCGCTATGGGGCGGCGCTTCCGGCGCGCTGGGGACTGCCGCAGGAAACTATGCGTCGAACAAGCCGACATGGAAGCGAGCGGGATATGGTGCGGGTATGGGTGCGATAGTCCCCCTTATCTCAGGCGAGGCATTGGTGGCAGGCGCTGGCGATATAGGGCTTGGCCTCATGGGCGATGCGTACGGTGGCATGATGTCTGGTGGCATGAACGCACTCGGCGGTGCCTTTGACCCACTTGGCGATTGCGCAAAGTCGCAGCCTCCAGAGGACCAGCATTTCCCATGGCCCAGTATGGCTTGGTGACAAACATCTTATGAAACGGACATTTCGGTACGGTAACAAGCAGGGTCTGGGCCTTATCCTCTCGACCATCTTCGCCACGGCTGTCGGATATGTCCTTCGCCTGGCGATCGTGCGGTACCGCCCGGGCGATGGCATATACATCGGTAGCGTGGTCGCCGTAGCCGCCTTCATGATCCTCTTTGCGATCCTTGTGTTCCGCGACGTCGTGGTGAACGACATCGGAATCGCCAGATCGTTCTTCGGAATACGAGGGCGGACTTTGCGTTGGGAGAAGATTGTCGCTGTTCGGTGCGGTGTCATTGATTCACCTACCGGCAAGGTCCCCGCTTGCTCCTTTCAGGCGTACAAGCGCCTATGGCCATTTTCCTTCATCATGATCATGCCAAGCATCGATGGCGCGGACGAGTTGATTGCGCTTCTGGATGACGAAGTTACGAAGCGTGGGATACCCATTAAAGGATGGCGGGGCAACCGACTCGTCACGATTGATCGGCTTCCGCTCCCTTTCAAGGGCTGTGCCAAAGATCCACGGTAGAGAATGGAGTCCTTGGGTTTGGTACTTTCCCTTGGTCGGCTGGTCCGGAGGGACTACGCGAGATTCCCGACGGGATTGCCTCACGTGATGACCTCTAGGCGTGGGCGGAAGGATATGAGACATGTTTCAATCGGCATGTCCCTTATTTCTTCCCGATCTGCCAAATTAAGTGTCGAGGGCCGGCATGGTCGACCGCAGTCCCCCAGATCTCCAATGATCGTGACGGCAATGGCGGCCCTGCTCTCGTTTTAAGGTGTCTGGGGAAAAATCCGACGTCAAGTTGCAACGAATCTCCGCGAGAGGCTGGTGTTCAGAGAGGTAGATGTCGGCTATCTCGATCCAAGTCATCCGGAGGTTCTGCGCGAAAAGCACGTGTCGCTCAGATTTTCCGCAGGCGACAGAAGTCCAGTCGAACTGCGTGTCGGGGCAGGAGCGCACAGGGGTCATAAGCATGGAACGCGGCACGGGGCAGAAGTAACTTCCTGATCGACTACGTGCAAGTGGAAGCTTTTTCGAAAGCACTTGCGGCGCTTGCCAGAGGCGAGGAAGTCTCGGTAAAAATCGAACTATCAGCATTCGGATAGGGGATTCCGGTGGCCGAATCCTTCGACGACGAAGCTCTGGGTTATCCCCGAGAACTGGCCGAACGGTGAAGGGAGCAACGCT
>DASYEW010000068.1:0-71489 GCA_036498785.1 Steroidobacteraceae bacterium
TGATTCTTCGGCGACGACTCCAAAATCCGCGCGAACACCTTGAAGCCCGAGCCGCGGAAAATCTCCGAGACGTTCTGCATCTCGATCGGGTTGCGCAGGTCCGGTTTGTCGGTGCCGTACTTCCGCAATGCCTCGGCGTAAGGGATCAGCGGAAATTTCGGCGTCACCGGCTTGCCGTTGGCGAACTCCTCGAACACGCCGCGCATCACCGGCTCGACGGCGTCGAACACGTCCTGCTGGGTGACGAAGCTCATCTCCAGATCGAGCTGGTAGAACTCGCCAGGCGAGCGGTCGGCGCGGGCGTCCTCGTCGCGGAAGCACGGCGCGATCTGGAAGTAGCGGTCGAAGCCCGACACCATGATGAGCTGCTTGAACTGCTGCGGCGCCTGCGGCAGCGCATAGAACTTGCCCGGATGGATGCGCGACGGCACCAGGTAGTCGCGGGCGCCCTCCGGCGACGACGCGGTCAGGATCGGCGTCTGGAACTCGAAGAAGCCCTGCTCCTTCATGCGGCGGCGGATCGAGTCGATGACCTTGCCGCGCGTCATGATGTTCTGGTGGAGCTTGTCGCGACGCAGGTCGAGGAAACGGTACTTAAGCCTTGTTTCCTCAGGATATTCCTGGTCGCCGAACACCGGCATCGGCAGCTCGCCAGCCGGCCCCAGCACCTCGATCTCGTTGATGTAGACCTCGACCGCGCCGGTCGGCAGCTCGGGGTTCTCGGTGCCCTCGGGGCGCTTGCGGACCTTGCCGTCGATCCGCACCACCCATTCGGCGTGCAGCTTTTCGGCGACCTTGAAGGCTGGGCTGTCGGGATCGGCCACCACCTGGGTCAGCCCGTAATGATCGCGCAGATCGATGAACAGCAGGCCACCGTGGTTGCGTACCCGGTGTACCCAGCCGGAGAGGGAAGCGCTCTGGCCGACATCGCCGATACGCAACTGGCCGCAGGTATGGGAGCGGTAGCGATGGCCCGGGCTGGCGATGGGGGGCGGTACGCTGACGGCCTCCGCGCTGCTCATCGAAGTTCCGGTCCGGCTCTCATTTGCGCTCATAAATTCTTGCTCACTGCTCATGCGGGGCCGTGCGAACGAAATATCGGCCGCAACGAACTCGTTCCGTCGGTGTGCGCGCGCACAGTGCGACAACGGGGAATTGAAACTAAAGGAATTGTCAGTGCGCAGAACTGCCAGTGCGCTGGCCGGCCACCCTTTCGGAAGCGGCCGTCCTGTGCGGACAACCGTGGCGCAGCCTCTTCGTTCACCGCCTCGACGCAACAATCGAAGCGATATTCTACAGTCGCCATAACGGCCTTGCTCGTCGACATTCCCGTCGCACGCCCGATACACCGCTCACCGATCGCGTGCGGGTTTGTGTCGCCAAGTAAATTCAACCGCTTATGCCAGACTCCGGGGCAGGGAAGTCAACGGTAAGGGTGTCGGCTCGCTGTCGCGACGACGCCTGAGCTCCGGCAACGCAACGCTGCCGAGGCTGTATTTTTCTTCATGCGCGCGCCGACCTTGGGTGCCCGCGGGTACGCTATCGTGCGATGCGATTCACCTGGAGCAGCCCTTGTCCGAAAGCCGTATGAAGTTCGGCGCAGCAGCGCTGGTCGGCACCCTGCTGTTGATCCCCTTTCTATTGACCCCGGGGCCGGCGTTTGCGGGAGGATTCGATGCCGCTTCCAAGCTGGGAATGGATCTCACGGGCCACTGGCGGCTGAATGCAGCGGCCAGTGACGACGCGGAGGCGATGATGCAGAAACGCATCGCGGACGAAGCAAAGCGTCGCGCCGCGCGCATGAAGCGGGATCGCGAGGAGGGCGCTTTCTGGCTGCCGCCGGAGCCGAGTCCGGAGCCCCAGGAAGAAGGTGAAGCGGCGCCTGGTGCGAAACCGCAGCAAGGCGCACCCCATCCAAACGATCGCCCGCCACGACGCAACCGTCGCTACGACGGCCTGCGACAGATGCTAGGCATCTCCAACACGCTGGACATAACGCAATCGGGATCGCGCATCGACATAGTGTCCGAGGTCGACTCACGCCGCTTCGAAGCAGGCGTCGACAGCCAGGTCTCCATGCCCGGTGGTGAGCTTGCCGACTCACGCGTGGGCTGGGACGGGCAGTGGTTCGTGATCCAGCGCAAGGCCAGCCATGGCCCCAACGTCACCGAGAAGTATCGGTTGGTCAAGAAAACCGACCAGCTCGAATCCGTCATCGCCTGGGGCGGCGACAGCCCGTTGGCGGGAATCAAGGTGCACCGGTTGTTCGATCGCGGCGTCGCCGACACGGCGGTACCGAACCCGGCCGACGGGCCGGTGAAGTAAGAGGCCGGCGGGCCAACGGGCTATTGGCCGGGTGGCCAGAAAACTCTACGCGTCACCAACCGTTGCGACGTTCCGGTTCTGACCAGCCGGCCCACTAGCCAGCTGGCCCATTGGCCGTACGCGCCGAGTGCTATGCACTCTGCGCGTACCCCATCACCGCTTTGACCTCCAGGAATTCCTTCAGTCCTTCGCGGCCCCATTCGCGACCGTTGCCTGATTGCTTGTAGCCGCCGAAGGGGGCGTTGATGTCGCCGGAGGCGCCGTTCAGGTGGACCATGCCGGTGCGCAATTTCGCGGCGATGCGGCGGGCGTTCTCGATGTTGCCTGAATAGACGTAGCCGGACAGGCCGTACACCGTGTCGTTCGCGATTCGCACCGCTTCGGCTTCGTCCTGGTACGGGATCATGACCAGCACCGGTCCGAAGATCTCTTCACGCGCGATGGTCATGTTGTTGTTGACGTTCGCGAACACGGTGGGCTTGATGAAATAACCCTTGGCAAGGCCGGCGGGACGGCCGGGGCCGCCGATCACCACGGTCGCGCCTTCGGCAACGCCTTTTTCCAGCAGCCGCTGGATCTTGTCGAACTGCGTCTTGTTGGCCACCGGGCCCATCGTCACGCCTTCGGCCTTGGGATCCCCGACCACCGGTCGTTCGGCAATCGCCTTGGCAATCTTCACCGCCTCGTCGTACAGCCTGGCCGGCACCAGCATTCGCGACGGCGCGTTACAGGACTGGCCGGTGTTGGACATCATGGACATCACGCCGCTTTTCACCGCGGCGTTCAGGTCCGCATCCTCGAGGATGATGTTCGCCGACTTGCCGCCCAGCTCCTGCGAAACTCGTTTAACCGTATCGGCTGCGGCCTTGGCGACCAGCACGCCGGCTCGCGTTGAACCGGTGAACGACACCATGTCGATATCGGGATGGCGTGCGATGGCCTCGCCCACGGTCGGCCCGTCGCCATCGACCATGTTGAACACTCCTTCGGGAACCCCGGCCTCGGCCAGAATTTCCGCGAACACGTGCGCGCTCAACGGCGCGACCTCGCTGGGCTTGAGGACCATGGTGCAGCCGGCGGCGAGCGCTGGAGCCACCTTGCAGCCAATCTGGTTGAGCGGCCAATTCCAGGGAGTGATCAATCCGCAAACCCCCACCGGCTCGCGGCGAATCTGCGTGGTGCCGAGCATTTCCTCGAACGGGAAATCCTTGAGCGCCGCCAGGGTGGCCGTGAAATGACTCAGTCCGCTGCCTGCCTGGGCGTGCAGCGCGAACTTCATCGGGGCGCCCATCTCATCCGAAACCGCCTGTGCGAGGCGTGGCATATTCGTTTGGAAAATTTTTATGATGCGTTCGAGCAACGCGATTCTTTCCTCGCGTGAGGTTTGAGAAAAGCTTTCGAATGCTGCCCGGGCGGCGCGCGTTGCCGCGTTCACGTCTTCGACCGCGCCGAGGAGAATCTTGCCCACCGGCTGTTCGGTCGCCGGGTTGATGACCGCAAGCTCGCGACGACCTTGCGGTTGCACCCATTCGCCGTTGATGAAGAATCTGCGGTAGTCGTACATGGACGTATCCTCCAGCGTCACGCGCCGGTCGTGTCATACCAATTCTGCCAATCCGGCCACGCCGGTGAGGCGGCAGCCGGGTCGTCGGCGGGAAGATGAAATGGTACTGCAGATGTCCCAGCGGCGTGACGGGCTGGGCAAAGACTATCCGTCGCGGGTTTTGCCCTACCGGACGCAGGCGTCCTATCGCCTTACATCCATCTGCAACTCCGAGAGCAACAACTCCACGTCAGCACTGCCGATCAGGTTGAAGTCGCCTGGAATCGTGTGCTTGAGGCAAGCGGCAGCCGTGCCGAAGGCGACGGTAGCCTCCAATTCGAGTCCGGAAATCAGGCCGTGAAGGATGCCCGCGGCGAAAGCGTCGCCAGCGCCGATGCGATCGACGATGCCGTGCAACGGATAGGGCTTGGTTGTACAGACGGCGGAGCGCGAGTGCAGTGTGCCGGCGAGTTGCTGGACCTCGACGCTATTGCGGGTGCGCTCGGTATAAGCGATCCACTGCAACGATTCGAAGGCATCGAACGCCACCGCCGCGGCCTGGCGTCGCCGCTGGGTCGCAGTGGCGTCCGCAGCGTCGAATCCCAGCATGAACGCGATGTCGCGGTCGTCGCCGAAAACCAGGTCGGCGTGCTCGCATAGCTGACGCAACAGTCCCGGCGCTTCAGAAGTCCTCGCTCCCCACAGACGCGCGCGGAAGTTGCAGTCGAAGGAAATCTTTACCCCCGCGGCTCGCGCTGCCTGCACTGCGCGCAGGGCGATGTCCGCACCCGATGCGCTAACAGCCGGTGTAATGCCGGAAACGTGCAACCACTGCGTGTTCTCCAGCAATGCAGGCCAGTCGAATGTGTCTGCCGTCGTCGTCGCGAAAGCAGATTGCGCGCGGTCGTAAAGCACTTCCGCGGGCCGATGTCCTGCGCCGTGAGTCAGGAAATACAGGCCCATGCGGCCCTCGCGAAAGCGGATGGCGTCGATGTCGACGCCATGGCGCCGCAATTCATCGGCGCAACCGCGGCCCATCGCATTGTCCGGCAGGCTGCTCACCATGACGCTCGCGTGCCCCAGTTTGCTCAGCGCAACGGCGACATTGGCTTCTGCACCGCCCACATGGGCTTCGAACGCAGGCGACTGCAGCAGCAGTTGCTTCCCCGGTGGCGACAGTCGCAGTAACACCTCGCCGAGGCACAGAATTTTCTTGGTCATGAAACGGAAATTACCCTAACGAAATGGCCTGTTTTCGATTTTCCGGCGGCAGCGGTTGCCACGCTATCGTTGCTGCGACGCGACAGATGGGCGTCGAATGACTCGTCAATAGCCCACAACCAAAGCCGTCTTGCCGGTCGATATCGTGCTCTGTTAGCCTCTCATTGTCACCGGTGTCATTGCAGGCATTTAGAAATGCCACCGGTGTCATTAGACGGCGAATTTTAAATTCAACTACGCCGCACAGCGGCGTCGGCGGGGGAACGGACTCTGCGGTTGCTTTCAGCACTGCGGCGCGGACTCCCACAACTGGCAACGATGGGGGAGAACTTCAATGCTGGCAGTCGAGCGCAATCGCGGCCTGATTCGAATGTCGATTCAGGCGGCTCTGGGAATCGCTTCATATTCACTGATGATCTTGCCGGCCCTGGCTCAACAAGCGGGCGCACCCCAGGCAGGTGCGCCGCAGAGGCAGGAGCTGGAAGAGGTCATCGTTACCGGATTCCGCGGCAGCCTGGAAAAGGCGCTGGATGACAAGCGCGCCTCGGCAGCTGCGATCGACAGTATCCGCGCCGAGGACATCGCCAAGTTTCCGGATTCGAATCTTGCCGAGTCGGTGCAGCGCATTCCCGGCGTCTCCATTGCGCGCGACGCCGGCGAAGGCCGCAACCTGACTGTCCGCGGCCTCGGTCCGCAGTTCACTCGCGTTCGCATCAACGGCATGGAAGCGATGAGCACCACCGGCGGCACTGACAGCTCCGGCGGCGCGAATCGCAATCGCTCGTTCGACTTCAACGTATTCGCCTCCGAGCTGTTCAACAGCATCACCGCGCGCAAAACGGCGTCCGCCGATGTCGAAGAAGGTTCGCTCGGCGCGACGGTGGATCTGCAGACCGCGCGGCCCTTTGATTTCCCGGGATTCAAGATGGTTGCCGCCGCCAAGGGCGCCTACAACGACTTGTCCGACGACTTCGATCCGCGCGCCTCGTTCCTCATCAGCGATACTTTTGCCGACGGCCGTTTCGGCGCGCTGTTTTCAGCGGCATACACGCAACGCCGCCTGCTGGAAGAAGGCACCGGCACCGTGCGTTGGGATAACAGTACGGCCACCGGCAACTTCAACGGGGCGTCCACACCAACCGGTGCAACGCTGGCAGAGGCGAACGCAGCATTCGTGCCGCGCCTGCCGCGATACGGCCGCCTGACGCACGATCAGGATCGCCTCGGTCTCACCGGCGCACTGCAGTGGCGCGTGAACGATGCGAATCTGTTCAATCTGGACGTCCTGTATTCGGACTTCAATGCCAAGCGCGACGAGAACTTCCTCGAGGCCATCTCCTTCAGCCGCACCAATGCGCAGGGCGGCAAGCCGCAGACGCTGGTCCGAAACGCGGTGATAGCGCCGAACGGCACGATGGTCTACGGGCTGTTCGACGACGTCGACATTCGTGCGGAATCGCGTCATGACGAGCTCGAAACGAAATTCGGTTCGTACACGCTGTCCGGTTCGCACGACATCGGCGAGCGTTGGACGCTGAGTGAACTGGTTGGCTATTCCAAATCGGAGTTCACCAATCCGATCCAGACCACCATCACGCTGGATCGTCGCAACTCGGACGGCTATTCGTGGGACTTCCGCAACGACGATCGCCTGCCGCAGCTCAACTACGGCTTCGACGTCAACGATCCATCGAGCTGGACCTTCCAGAATGCCGCCGCCGGACAAGGCGATGGCCAGTCGGAGATCCGGTTACGCCCGCAAGGCGTCGACAATGTGTTCAAGACCGGCCAGATCGATCTGCAGTTCAAGGCGACCGACAGCCTGAGCTTCAAGGGCGGCGTCAACTACAAGAAGTACACCTTCGATTCGTTCGAAGCACGCCGTGCATCGGAAACTTCCGTGCCGGCGCTTCCGGCAGGCACCACGCTTGCAGATCTGACGCAGCAGATCACCGGAGTGGGCGACGGCATTATCCCTGGGGGCACGCCTACATCGTGGCTGATCCCGAACCTCGACGCCTTCGTTCGAACCTTCGACATCTACAGCAATAGTGGCACCTTCGCGCTCGGCAGCATCACCAACTCCAGCGCACGCGGCAACAATCGCAGCGTCGATGAAGAGGATCGGGGCGCCTACGTGCAGATGAACTTCAACACCGAGGTGCTGGGACTGCCATTGCGTGGCGACCTTGGCTTGCGCTACGTCAAAACCAAGCAGAGTTCGCAAGGGTATCTGCCGGTTGCAGGCGTCACCTCGGTGACCGTCGATCACGAGTACTCCGATACGTTACCGTCGCTGAATTTGGTGGCTGAAGTGACTCCGGACTTGTTGGTACGCATTGGTGCCGCCAAGGTCATGGCGCGTCCGCCCTTGGGTTCCGTCACGCCCGGTGGCGCGATCGGCCTGGTCGGCAATCTGACGGTCACCTCCGGCAATCCGGAGTTGGATCCGACGCGGGCTACGGCGTACGACCTGGGCGTCGAGTGGTACTTCGATCAGGGCGCGCTGCTGTCGGCTGCGGTGTTCTACAAGGACATCAAGACCTTCACCCAGACGCTGGTGGAACAGCAGACCTATATTTCCTCCGGTCTGCCGCTGAGCCTGCTGGAGGGCACGACGTTGACGGGTAACGAAGTGTTCTCGTTCACACGCCCCGTCAACACCGAGGGTGGGCCGTTGAAGGGCCTGGAAATCAACTATCAGCAGCCGTTGCGGTTCCTGCCGGGAGCTTTCAGCAATCTCGGTGTGCTGTTGAACTACACGTACGTGGATTCGAAGATCGACTATCGCACTTCCTCGGCACCCAATACGCCGACCGTCGAGAACGATCTCACCGGGCTGTCGAAGAACGCCTACAACGGAACGCTCTACTACGAAGACGAGCGTTTCAGCATTCGTGCGTCGGCGGCATATCGCGATCGCTACCTGACAGCGGTTCCAGCGGCCAATGCGCCGACGATTCAGGACGCCGAGGGCACCAACAAGGCGTTGAACGTCGATATGTCCGCGTCCTACAACATCAACGACCATCTGACGGTCACGTTGGAGGGACTGAATCTCACGGATGAGTTCAACGATCAGTTCATCGATACCCAGACCGATCGGGTGGTGGTCTACACCCACACCGGGCGCCAGTACTTCTTCGGTGCCCGTTACAAGTTCTGAGGACCCCCTGCCTGTATCCCAGGTAATCCTCAGCATCCTCGGCGTCGGGCCTAACGGTCCGACGCCTTTTTCATCCAGCGCATCTCTATTCAGCACATCGCATCAGCTTCATCGGGTCCACCGTGCCACAAAAACGATTCGCCACTGTCACTAGAGGGGAACATCGTCATGCGTATTACGGAAAATGCTCTACGCGCAACCTGCCTGCTGGCAGCTGTACTCGCGGCCCCCGCCTTTGCCGGCTCAAGGCGCGATCTCGGTACCGAAACGCTCAATTCGAACAACGGCTGGGCAGCATCTGGAGTCGGTGTCATCGGCGGTTCACTCGCCGTCCCGCAGCAGATCTATGTAGTTACCAATCGCCAGGAACTGCTCGCCGCACTCAATAACGGTGTTTATCCGTCACCTTCCACGCCTTCGAACGAACCGAAGATCATCTATGTGAAAGGCAGCATCGATGCCAACGTCGATGACGCCAATAAGCCGCTGGCCTGTACGGATTACTATCGCAATGGCTATACATTGGAAGCGTTCCTTGCAACGTACGACCCGGCCGTATGGGGTCGCGGAGCGCCCGCGGGCGAGCTCGAAACGGCACGAGTGGCATCGCAGGCAGCGCAGCAGGCACGTGTGCGTATACGGATCGGCTCGAATACCACGATCGTCGGCATGGGCCGCAACGCAACTATTCGCGGTGCGTGGTTTGATATTCGCGGTACGGCGAACGTTTTCAACAGCCGCAGCAATATCATCATCCGCAACCTGACGTTCCAGGATGCCTACGACTGCTTTCCGCAGTGGTCGCCAACCGACGGAACGTTGGGCTCGTGGAACGCTTTATACGATGCGATCTCGCTGCGCGACACCAACAACGTCTGGGTGGATCACAACACCTTCGAGGACCGGGTTACCGACGATGCGCGTCAGCCGCAATACTTCGGCGTGCTGTACCAGATTCATGACGGCCTGCTCGACATCACCAATGCCTCGGACCTGGTAACCGTTTCCTGGAACCGCTTCCGCAATCACGACAAGACGATGCTGATCGGCTCCTCCGACAGTGCCACCGCGGATCGCGGCAAGCTGCGGGTGACGCTGCATCACAATATGTTCGACGGCATCGGTCAGCGCGCGCCGCGTGTGCGCTTCGGGCAAGTGCACCTTTACGACAATCACTACGATCTGCGCAATACACCGACCTATCAGTACAGCTGGGGCGTAGGTATCGAATCGGCGATTGTTGCAGAGGAAAATTTCTTCCTGGCGGATCGGACCGCGACGCCGGATCAATTCCTCGAACGTTTCAACGGCACCACGCTTTCCGTCTCGGGCACGCTGGTGGTCGGTCCGCGCGTGCGCAATCCTGCCGATCTGATCGGTGCATGGAACGCGCTGAACGATCCGGATCTGGGTAGCAACGCGGGCTGGACCCCGACGTTGAACTACGAACTACTTCCCGCGTGGACGACGCCCTTGGTAGTGCCGCTGCTCGCGGGGCCATTCCTGTGGTGAATGGCGAATGGTGAAGGGTAGCAACGCTGCCAGCGCAACTCTCCCTTGTTTTACGAGGGAGGGGGCGCCTCTCATACGCCTCGTCTGTGTCGTCTTCGCCTCGTTGCTATGCATGCCGCTCTCAGTCCTGGCGCAGCAAATCCTGCCGCTCTATCCAGCGGAAATTCCCAACGCCATTGTCGCGCCTGACGAAGAGGTAACCCGCGATCCATCCGATGCGGCCATCTTCCGGTTGAACATCTCACGACCCACGCTGACGATTTATTTACCGAAGCAGCGCGATGCGAACGGCGCGGCAGTGATCATCTGTCCTGGCGGCAGTTATCGCGGCCTGTCTGTCCTCAAGGAAGGCAGCGAGGTTGCGCATGCCTTCAACGCGATGGGCGTCGCGGCTTTCGTCCTGAAGTACCGCACGTCTTCCGATCGCCATATGACCAATAAAGCTCAGGCACCCCTGCAGGATTTGCAGCAGGCAATCCGACTGGTGCGTGATCGCTCGCAACAATGGCATGTCGATCCACAGCGCGTCGGCGTTGTCGGTTTTTCTGCAGGCGGACATCTGGCCGCAACTGCGGCGACACAGTTTGAGCCCCCTGTCCTCGATGGCCACCCTCGCGCACTCAGTGTGCGGCCCGACTTCGTCATCCTGGCTTACCCTGTCATCAGCTTTACCGATGCGCTGGCACACAAGGTCTCGCGGGAGATGTTGCTTGGTGCGCAGCCATCTGCCGAATCGATCGAGCAATACTCGAACGAATTGCAGGTAACGGCGCGAACACCACCGACATTTCTGGTGCACGCCGGCGATGACACGTCGGTTCCTGTGGGCAACAGCATTCGCTTTTACGAAGCCCTGCAGGCGCACAAAGTACCCGCCGAATTGATCGTCTACCCGGCTGGCGGGCATGGCTTCGGATTAAACAATCGAACCACCACGGATCGCTGGATAGAGCGTTGCCGAGCGTGGTTACTCAGTCAGGGATGGCTTGCGCATCGGGTCGAGAGCGAGTGAGGCGAGTACGAATGAAACAACCGATCGATACGCGGGATTCCGCGCCATTGTCATCTTCGCGGCGCGATTTGCTCAGGCATTCACTGTACGGTGCGGGCCTGCTTGCTGCGAGTTCGATTCCGTGGGGATCGACTGCGCATGCCGCGTCGGCCCGATACAGCGTCGTGACGACTAAGGCGGGCAAGATTCGCGGCTCCATCGAAGATGGCATGCATGTTTTCAAAGGCGTGCCTTATGGAGCCGACACGTCAACGCGCCGCTATCGACCCGCCTTGCCTCCTGTTGCATGGAAGGGCGTACGTGACACGCTTGAGTACGGAGCTGCCTGCCCGCAAGGCGATATCGCAGAACGCACCAGCGAAGATTGCCTGTTCCTGAACGTCTGGACCCCAGGATTGAATGCCGGCGCAAAGCGGCCGGTCATGGTCTACATCCATGGCGGTGAGTACAGCAGCGGGTCGGGTTCGAGCCCGATCTACGACGGCACCCATCTATGTCGTCGCGGCGACGTGGTCGTGGTGACACTCAACCATCGCCTCAATGCTTTCGGTCATCTCTATCTCGCCCGTCTTGGCGGCGCCGACTACGCGGCATCGGGCAACGTCGGCATCCTCGATCTCGTACAGGCGTTGAGTTGGGTGCGGGATCATATTGCAGCGTTCGGCGGCGATCCGCAGTGTGTGATGGTGTTCGGCCAGTCCGGTGGCGGTGCGAAGATCGCCACGATGATGGCGATGCCTGCGGCCCGCGGACTTTTCCACCGCGCAGCGACGATGAGCGGCCAGCAGATCACGGCATCAGGTCCGCGTAGCGCAACTGCGCGCGCGAGCGCATACATGGGTGCGTTGAAAATTGCACCCGCGGATGTTCAGAAGCTGAATGCAGCCGGTGTCGCGAGCCTGGTGGGAGCACTCCGGGCTTCCGATGCGACGATGGTCGGGCGGTCGCTTTACTTCGGACCGGTCCTCGATGAGGTATCGCTGCCGCGCCACCCTTTCTATCCGGACGCGCCGCCGCAGTCGGCGACAATTCCGATGATCATCGGCAACACGCACGACGAGACTCGAGCATTCCTCGGTAACGAGCCTGGGGTGCATAGCCTGAGCTGGGCGGAACTGCCGGAACGATTGCTATCGCAGGTATTCGTCGACATCGATCCGGAATATGTGATCGCCGAGTATCGACGCCTCTATCCTCAATACAGTGCAACCGAGGTTTTCTTCGCCGCCACGACTGCCGGACGCTCCTGGCGCGGTGCACTCATCGAAACGGAGCTGCGCGCTGCTCAGGGAGCGCCGGTGTATGCGTACGAGCTCGACTACAAATCCCCGCTCGATGGAGGACGCTACGGCGCAATGCACACCATGGATATTCCCCTGGTATTCGACAATGTCGCACAACCCGGCTCGCGCACCGGTACGGGCCCCGACGCGCAGAGGACCGCCGATCAGATGAGCGATGCCTTCATCGCTTTCGCGCGCACCGGCAATCCCAACCATACCGGCCTGCCACAGTGGCGGCCATACGAGCTGGACAGCCGCTCGACCATGGCATTCAAAGCGCAATCGCAACTGGTCGAGGACCCGCGAGGCGCCGAGCGCAGGCTATTCGCCAAGGTGCCGTATGTGCAGCGGGGGACGTATTGAGAGGAGGTGATGGAGGTGATCTAGGTGATGAAGTTCTGAAGTGCGTTAGCGCATCGTCACCTGCATCACTTCCATCACCAGCACGCATCCTGCGTGCCCACAGTGATGGAGGCCCAGAGCGCGCTAACGCAGCTCCAGTTGCCACCTCCATCATTTCTTACTCTCATCATCTCCATCACTGAACGCGCGTTCCCCGTGCGCTCCGCTCCATCGTGCTCAAATCCCATTCCTTCTCATCGAAGGCTTGCTGGGTACCGAGCTGTTGCGGATAACCGCCGACGTCTTCTTCGCTGTCGATGATTTCACCGCGGCCTTCGATGGTGTCCGCGACGATGCGCGCGTCGACGTGGTCGCGATCCCAGGGGCGAGCGCCGGCGTTGCGGATTACGGCGTCCTGCACGTCGACGGAAAGTAGTGGTGTGACTCCCTGCGGCAAGGAGGGTTTGGCCATTGGCAGGATGGCTGCTTTAGAGGTTGTATAGCGACCGGTCTTCTCGAGTGGTTTGCCGACACGGTCGACCGCAATGTTGTCTTCCTCATAGAACTCGATGTCCCCGGAACCGCCGAGCATGAACAGGGCCACGTCGTTAGGAGTCGACGGGCCTGCGCGCATGACATTGCCGATCAACGTCAACTGCCCGGTCTGGTATGCGTGGTCGCCCCATTCCTGCGGAATCAGGTTGTAGTGCACGGCGCGGGGACCTGGATCGTAGATCAGGTTGTTGATGACCATGCCGCGCACGCCACCCTTGAACAGGGGATTGCGCTCGTAGTTGTGCGCGTACAGGTTGCCGATGATGAGGATGTTGCTGACGTTGTCGTGGATGAGCGAGCCTTTGGAGTGTTCGCCCTTCGAGTGCGTCGCATGCGCCAGACCCTCGGCGATGATGTTGTTGCTGAAGGTGATGTTGTGCGAGGTTCCCTTGCGCCAGTCATCGGGGGTCTTACCGGTGAAGCGTGCTCCCGACGCGGACAGGTTCTCATCGATCGCCCAGGTCATCGAGCAATGGTCGACGATGATGTTGTAAGCGCCGCTCACGGTGGAGAATGCGTCCGGCTCCCAGCCCAAGCGCTTCGGGGCGCCAGCGGTCCCGGTACGCACTCGAATGTGCTGCAGGATCACATCGTGTGTGCCCACATCGATCCCGGTACGAATCAGCGTGATGCCCGGAGACGGTGCGGTCTGGCCGGCCACGGTGAGAAACGGTTTGGTGATCTTGATCTCGCGTCGCGCAAAATCGATGACACCACCAACCTCGAAGACCACGATGCGAGGACCGTCGGCATCGAGCGCCGCGCTCAACGATCCGGGTCCCGTGGGCGCAAGTGTTGTTACGCGGATGATCTTGCCGCCGCGACCCCCGACCGTGTTCGCGGCCCAGCCAAGAGCGCCGGGAAAGGCGGGTTGTGGGTCGGTGGCGGCTACCCCGGCGGCACTAAAAAGTGCCGCGACGAAGCCCAGCAACGCTGCGCCCGCCCAAGCCGCTGGCCAGCGCCGTGTCGATGCACGGTTCTCATTGATTCTCATGAAGTTACCCCTGCAGAAAAGTCGTTCTCAAGGCACGTTTCATTGTAAATGACACCGGTTTCCTATATACAGCAAAAATAGATTAAGAATGATGGAGCGGGTCATTTTCGGGGGTGGGCGCTTGAACGAAGTTGACGACAACCAGGCCGGATACACGGCCGAGAAATTTGTGCGAGCACGCCTGGCTGCGGTGTCGCTGCCTGCTTATCCGGGATCGATTCCGGCAACCCTGGCCCAGGCATACGCCTGCCAGGACGCAGCGCTTGCGATGTGGCCTGAAGAAGTCGTGGGTTGGAAAGTTGCCCGGATCGGCGCCGCTGCACAGGCGCAGTATCCCGAGGATCGGCTGATCGGCCCGGTGTTCGAACGCAACGTGCACATCTCATCCAACGGCATCGTGGTCGACTTCCCCGTATTTGCCGGCGGCTTGGCCGCAGTCGAGGCCGAGATCGGTATCTATGTGCGCGCCGCCGCTCCTCGCAACAAAACGGATTGGACTGCGGAGACCGCCGCCGATTGGGTTGCAGACATGTGTGTCGGCGTGGAAATGGCCGGCAGCCCGTTGGCAACGTTGAACGACCTTGGGCCGGGCGCAGTGATCTCCGACTTCGGCAACAACTGGGGCGTCATCGCCGGAGCAGTGATACCCGACTGGCGCTCCTTCAATGCGGAGCTGGACTGCGAGACCTTCATCGATGGTGTATCGGTCGGCCGCGGCGCAATTGCGATTCCGCAGACACCGCTGAGCGCGTTCGCGTTTGCGCTGAACAAGGCGGCGCAACGCGGCAGGCCGTTGCAGGCCGGCGACTACATTTCCACCGGCATGATTACCGGCGTGCATGACATCAGGGTCGGCCAGCAATCGCGTCTGACATTCGGCGGTTGTGGCGAGATCCTGTGTCGTGCCGTGCGCGCCCTGCCTTATTCGGCGCAACAGGTTAATCGCGCATGATCAACAGGCGTGAACTGGTCGCCGGGCTGGGCGCACTCGGCTTTGCGTCGACGCGTGCCGCCGGCACCGATGATGCTCCTCATCGTGTATTCACGGCTGCCGATGTCCATGTCGACGGCTATCCCACCGTCGAAGCCGTACGCTGGATAGGCAAGCGCATCGAGGCGCAGACCCATGGGCGACTGAACATCCGCGTCTATCACTCGGGCCAGCTTGGACGTGAAACCGACACGGTGGACCTGACTCGCTTTGGTGCGCTCGATATCGCGCGCGTCAACTTCGCGTCGCTCAACAATCCTTTCCCGCTGACGCAGATCTTTGCTCTGCCGTACGTGTTCGATTCGGTTGCGCACATGCGGCGCGCCGCCGATAGCCCGATCGGCAAAGCCGTACTGCGTGGATTCGAACAGCGCGATCTGGTGGGGCTTGCGATCTACGATTCCGGCTCGCGATCCTTCTACAACGTGCGCCGAGCCATCGTGGAGCCCGCCGACCTGCACGGCCTGAAGATTCGCGTGCCGCCGTCCGACATCTTCATCGATCTGGCGCGTGCGCTGGGGGCGAATCCAACGCCGCTGCCTTACGGTGAGGTCTATTCGGCATTGCAGACCCACCTGATCGAAGGTGCGGAGAACAACTGGCGCACCTTTCATACCAGTCGCCAGTTCGAGGTCGCGCGTTACTGGTCGCAGTCGGATCACTCTTATGCGCCCGAGGCCCTGCTGATGTCCCGGCGCACCTTCGATGCACTCTCGGCATCGGATCGGGAAATGCTGCTCGGCGTCGCGCAGGAGTCGGTGGTTTACATGCGGTCCTTGTGGGATCGGATGGAAGAGGAGTCGCGCACGCACGTCATTGCAGCGGGTGTGAAGGTCAACGAAGTCGATCGCGATGCGTTCCACCGCGTCGCGCATCCGATTCTCGATGCTTACGTGAAGAAGAGCGACTTGCAGCAGCTCTACGAGGGTATTCGCGCGCTCGCCTGAGCCTGCGGAGCGGACAGCACGGATTGGGGGATTCAATCATTGCAACGACACTGAATTCGGTGCTCGGCCGTACGGCGCACGTCGCCGTGGCGCTTGCCGGCGCTTCGATCGTAGGGATGGCCGGTGTGGAGGCCTGGCAGGTCTTCGCGCGCTACGTGCTGAACAACTCACCGAGCTGGACCGAACCGGTCGCGCTACTGCTGATGAGCACGGCAATGATGCTGGGCGCTGCTGCCGGTGTGCGCGCCAATCGGCATTTCGGTTTCTTCCTGCTCGTCGAGCATGCATCGCCAGGCGTGCGCCGGGTGCTGCTCTTCATTCCAAAACTGATCGCGCTGGCCGTAGGGTCGATGCTGGCAGGGTGGGGTGTGGAGATGATGATCGACGCCTGGGACTTCCAGATGGCTGGCGCGCCGTTGCCGCAAGGCGTGGTGTTCCTGCCGATGTGCGTCGGGGGCGCGCTCATTGCCTTGTTTGCACTAGAACAACTGATCAGCCCGCCGCCGCCCATAGTGTCAGGAGAATAAGTCTTGGCCATCGCAATTCTGTTCGGTGCATTGCTGGTCCTGCTGATGTTGGGCGTTCCGGTCGCCTTCGCGCTCATCACCGCCTCACTAGTCACCGTGTTGTATCTGGATCTGCCTTCCATCATCGTGGTACAGCAGACCGTCGCTGGCGCGAGTACGGCTTCGCTGATCGCGATTCCGCTATTCATCTTTGCCGGCGAATTGATGATGCGCGGCGGAATCTCCGAGCGGCTGATCGCGTTCGCGGCGTCGCTCGTCGGCCATGTGCGCGGCGGCCTCGGGCAGGTCAATGTGCTGGCATCGCTGCTGTTCGGCGGCGTCTCCGGCTCGGCCATCGCCGATGTCTCCGCCATCGGCGGCACCATGATTCCGCAGATGGTCAAGCGCGGCTTCGACCGGGACTTCGCCGTGAACGTTTCCATGACAGCGGCACTGGTGGCGCTGTTGGTGCCACCGTCGCACAATCTCATTCTCTATTCGGCGTCAGCCGGCGGCTCTATTTCCATCGCCGACCTGTTCGCGGCAGGCATCGTTCCGGCGTTGCTGATGTCGGCCGCACTGTTGATCGTCACCTATGTGATCGCCCGCAAGCGCGGTTATGCAGTAGAGCCATTTCCCGGATGGCGTGCCGTGGTTCAGCGCTTTGTTTCCGCGCTGCCAGGGCTGCTGCTGGTCGCGCTGATCTTCATCGGTATCCGCGCCGGTATCTTCACCGCGGTGGAAAGCGCGTCCATCGCCGTCGCCTATGCGGTGCTGATCACGACGCTGGTCTATCGCAAGCTGACCTGGGTGAATTTCGTTGAGACTTGCTTCGGCGCGGTACGCACCACCGGGTTGATTCTGTTCGTCATCGGCGCCGCTGCGTCGTTCGGCTGGCTGCTCGCCTACCTGCAGGTGCCGGCCGCAGCCGTGGACGCGCTGACCGGCATCACCGACAACAAGTACATCATGCTGCTGTTGCTGGTGATCATCCTGCTTGCCATCGGCACCTTCATGGACCTGGCTCCGCTGATCATCATTTGCACGCCGATATTCCTGCCAGTAGCGAAGGCGCTCGGTGTGGATCCGGTGCACTTCGGCATCATTCTCATCATGAAGGGCGGCATCGGCCTGATCACACCGCCTATCGGCTCGGTGCTGTTCGTCGGCACGGCCATCGGCAAGATCACCGTGACGGACGCGCTCAAGACCATCTGGCCGTTCTACTTCACCGCCGTCGGGGTGCTGCTGCTGGTGGTCTACATTCCCCAGCTGTCGCTGTGGTTGCCGTCACTGCTCAAGTGAAATAGCTCGCAGCAAGGCACGGGGGTTGTCCCGGAGTATCTCGCGGAGTTCGCAAAGCACGCTGAGTCCAAATGATCTCTTCATAAAGATGGCCCTTGCTCTGCGTGCTCCGCGAACTCTGCGAGAAACATTCATCTCTGGGAATCCGGAGTATCTCGCCGAGCTCGCAAAGCACGCTGAGTGACATGCTCTCTTTATAAAGACGGACCTTGCTCTGCGTGCTCCGCGAGCTCTGCGAGAAACATTCATCTCTGGGAATCCGGAGTATCTCGTCGAGCCCGCAAAGTACGCTGAGTGAATGCTCTCTCTATAAAGACGGACCTTGCTCTGCGAGCTTCGCGTGCTCTGCGAGATAAACTCTTGTCCGCAGCTATCCAGCCACGAAGCGACGCGAACGCATCCATTTGGTCATGGCCCACTTCTCACCTGCGAGCACGGGGGCGCCGGCGTGTAGCGACAGGTGGTCGACCTGCTCGCGGCTATTCGAGTATTCGAAATAGACGGCATTGCCCTTGCGCGCGGTCACAGCCATGCCAACTTCCGGAAATATCGTCTCACCGCCGCTTTCTACATCGTTCAGGTAGATCACCAAGCTGCTGATGCGCTGCCCGCTGCGCTGCAGGGATGCGACATTGGTGGCGTTGGAAGGTACGAGAAAATCAAAATGCGGAGTGCTGTGCCCACCCGGGCCGTAGCGCAGCACCTGTAGTCCCTCGCCATTCTCCATCGGGCAGTTCATCAACTGGGCGATGCGTCGATCCAGCCGTGCGATGAGCGGGGTCTCGCACAACGCGAAGAACATTCCCTCGCTGTCGCGGTAGTCGGCAACGGTATTGGCTCCGGTTTGCGGATCCACTACCGTCGAGCGCTCCAGGCGAGGTCGCGCCAGCTCGATCAATTCGTCGCACTCGCTCGCGCTCAACACCCCTTCAAGCACCGCCAGCACCGGTCGCTCGGCGCGCATCGACACGGGGATGGTCCGGTCGTCGGTAACCAACAGATTGCCGGGCGGTAGACGTGGTGTTTCGTAGTCGTAATCGGGTTCGGGCACATGCAGCGTTACCGAGTCGGTAGGCGGCTCGGTACCGGCGTCGCGTGCACGAACGAACGCTTCGATCAGCCCCTGTGCGATCGGAGGTTCGAATTTCTGGTCGATCATGGCGGTGACCAGATCGGCCGGCGCGCAGCCGCGCCCGAGGTTGTGCGTGATCCAGCCTCTGATCTGCGGCGAAAGTCGGATAAGCATGTCCATGCCGCGCAGTTTCGCCACTGTTTGTGAAATCTCGAGCGCGCCAACATTACGGGAAGTTAATCCAGGATGGGCGCGGGGTTGTCGACACGTCATAACGTGTTCAGAAAACCGTAATGAGGGATACCCAACATGCGGCCCGGTCTGAGATGCGCCGTCTCAGCATCGCGCCGCCGCGGCGGACAGGAGAGTCGCAGGACGTCCCTGACAACGTCGGAGCACCGTCACGGCTATCAATCTGGCTTACGTACTATTTGCAAGGGTATCGCAATGAAAAGATTTCTCTCGGCTGCCGCGCTGTTCGCGGCCTTCGCTTCGTTCGGCGCGCACGCCGACAACTTCGACTTCTCCTACACCTTTGATGACAGCACCGTGCTCACCGGCACGCTGTCGGGCCAGCTGAACGGCGCGTTCGTCGAAGGCATTTCTGACGTGCACGTGTTCCTGAACGGCACCGAGTTTGCCGGTGGCGGCAGCCTGTTCTCCGCTGCCTGGAACCCCACCACCCACGACTGGGCAGCCGGTGCCCCTGTGGTGTCCACCGACGCAGCGCTGAACAACTTCATCTTCGCGGACAGCAATGTGCCGGCGGATTTCGGCGCGTCGAACTACTTCTACTTCCTGAACGACTCCAGCGATCCGAATGCCGTCCCGCACGTCCTGGGCGCGAATCTCAACAGCGGACAGCTGTCGATCGACAACCTCGCCAACAACAGCTGGTCGCTGCATGCAGCTCCAGTGCCGCTGCCGGGCGCCTTCCTGCTGCTGTCCTCGGGCCTCGGCCTGATCGGCTCGGTACGTCGCCGTCGTAAGCAGGTCTGATCCGGCCCGCGCGTCGCATGGCATCCCCTGCGCCGCGAGCTGTCGTTAGCAACAAATACCGAATTCCGGAGAGTTTCATGCAATCTGTTTCACGTCCGCTGCCAGTGCGCAGCTCCCTCGTTTCGATCGCCGTTGCCGCGGCGCTGATGTCGGCATTCTCCTCGAGCCAGGCGGCGACTGCGCCGGTCATCGCTCGCGGGGTAGTGGCGGGCAGCTATTTCACCGCGACCACGACCACCGTTCCTGCAAGCTCCGCTGCTTCGTACTACAGCGGCGCGAAGGTTTGCTTCGACCTCAACAACAATGGTGTCTGCGACACTGGCGAACCGAGCGCTGTTACCGGCGCCACCGGTGCCTATCAGCTGATGAGCGCCCAGTCGGCTGCACTGGTCGCCGAGATCCCCACCACCGCGACCAACAACGGTCACCCGGTCACGCAGCGTCTGGTGCTGCGCGCCGCCCAGCAGCAGGTTGCAGAGTCCAGCCCAACCCCGCTGGTGCCAGCGAACGTCGCCATCACCCCGCTGACCACCGAAATTGCACGTTCGATGGAAGCCGATGGCCTGTCCTACCAGGTTGCGAAGGACCAGCTCGCTGAGCGTCTGGGCGTGAGCTCGGCCCAGGTTGTGAGCGATCCGGCCAAGGTTGCTGCCGGCGTTGCGCAGAAGGCTGTGGCGACGGAAGCCAACATCCTCGCGAACCGCTTCGGTCTTGCCACCAAGATGTTCGATCGCCATGACGTATCGCCTGCCGCGTTGGCCGCCAACCCGGCCGCGACCGCCCCGGCCATCACGATGAAGGAAGCGCAGCAGGTTTCGATGAACCTCGAAGGCATCCCGCGCTATGACCACATCTTCGTCATCATGCTGGAAAACAAGGCGACCTCTTCGATCAAGAACTCGAAGTACGCGCCCAAGATCAATGCGTATCTGCACGCTGGCGCCGAGTTCACCAGCTACTACTCGACCGGCAACCCGAGCGAGCCGAACCGCCTGGCCGTCGGGGCTGGCGATGACTTCGGTGTCACCGATGACAGCGGCTGGAATTGCCGTCCTGCTGGCGATACCGTCCATGCTGTCGAAGAGCCGCTGCCTGTCGGTATGAGCGACAACTGCGTCAACGATACCAACCACAACATCAAGAACCATCCGGATCTGATGAGCTCGCTCAACAGCGCCGGCATGAGCTGGAGAATCTACAGCGAGTCGCAGACCCCGGGTCGCGACTGGCGCCAGAGCAATGTCTCCGACTCCAGCATCGTGGCACCTGACAACATCTACACGGCTGATACCCCGGTAGGCGCGATCGGCAACCCGAACCTGCAGGTCTCGATGGCCTCCTCCTTGTATGCGACGAAGCACAACTCATCGCTGAACTTCCAGGCCGTGCGTAGCTCGGCGGAGTTCAAGACCAGCAACCGCACACTCGGTGGCGGCCAGTGGGATGCAGCTCTGAAGGCCAGCCCGAAGACCCCGGCTGACTGGAACGTCGATCAGTTCAGCGACGACCTGCTGAGCGGCGATGTCGGTCAGTTCAACATCCTCGAGCCCGATCAGTGCGATGACATGCACGGTGTCACCATCAGCGGCAAGGACTCGGTAACCGGCGCCACTGGCACGGGCAGCGATTGCGGCGGCAACGCCATCATCCTGCGCGGCGACAACTACACCGACTACCTGATCAAGAAGATCGAAGCTTCGCCGTTGTGGAACAACCCGCAGAAGCGCGTGGCGATCGTCATGATGTTCGACGAGGGCAGCGCGACGACTGGCTTCAACTCCTGCTGCGGCTGGAATCCGAGCGCTGGCTCGTCCGTCGCCGGCAAGACGCTGGGTACGCTGACCAAGAACGCCGACGGCACCGTTTCGGTGGAAAACGTGGCGCATTACAACCAGGGCAACAAGGGTCACGGCACCAGCATCTGGGGCCTGCTGACGAACCAGCCTGGTCCGAAGGGTGTGGTGGACAGCGATGCCTACAGCCACGTCTCCTTCGTGCGTACCGTGCAGGACATGTTCGGCATTGCCGATCCTAACGACGACTGGTCGTACATGAATCGCACCAAGTACTCGGAGAAGTTCGTTCTCAGCAACATCGTCTCCCTGCCTGAGTATGCGGGCAGCGCCGATACGCATTTCGATGCGGTGCGGGCGAT
The DNA here is from genome assembly GCA_036498785.1 of Steroidobacteraceae bacterium. Taxonomy (GTDB): domain Bacteria; phylum Pseudomonadota; class Gammaproteobacteria; order Steroidobacterales; family Steroidobacteraceae; genus Steroidobacter. Next base: position 21,929 of record DASYEW010000068.1, read on the forward strand.
GAATCACGCTTACGTGATTCCTGCGGACTACGAGCAGAAGAACGGCTTCCCGGCCAAGCAGGTCGGTCCGGATGCGGATCAGCGCAATCCTTGGGCGCAGAAGTAATGCTCGGGTAACAGTTTGCTGAGAGACTTCTTTCAGCGAGCTGCGAGCGGGCCAGGGACGGCCCACGGTTGAAGAGTGCACGGACGACATTCTTCAACGGCACCTCAACAGGCGGGGCGCATCGCATCGGCGATCCGCTCCGCCTTTTTATTTAGTCAGGTTTCCACAGCCTCATAATAGGTGCAGGCGTTGAACACGTACACGATCCAACGGGCAGGGCGTCGCGCTGCACGAACTGCCGCGAGTCGGACGATGCTCGTTCTCTCTCTGGCTCTTTCGTTGGCGCAGTCCGGCGCCGTTCTAGCTGATAGTGGGGCCGCTAGCCCGACTGCGACGACTACCGCCGTACCTGTCCCCGGTAAGACCCAGCTCAGCCTGCCCGCGCAGGTGGGTCAACATCTGTTCTTCGACAAGAGTCTCTCCGGTTCGGGAGAGATGGCGTGCTCGACCTGCCACGATCCCGCGCATGCCTACGGGCCACCGAATGATCTCGCCGTGCAGCTCGGCGGACGCAAGCTGACCCAATGGGGAACGCGCGCAGTCCCCACGTTGCGCTACCAGGAATACACCCCGCCGTACGCGGACCTGCTCGACAACCCCGACGGCATCAGCACGCCAGGGCCGGGCGGCGGACTCACACAGGATGGACGCGCGCCGACGTTAGCTGCGCAGGCTGCTATTCCACTGCTGGCCGCCAATGAGATGGCGAATCGCAATCCCGCAGACGTCGTGAAGAAAGTTCGTGTCTCGGAGTATGCCGAGCTGTTTCGCCAGGCGTACGGCGAGCGCATTTTCGATGACAGCAAGCAAGCCTTTGCGAAGGTGGGAGAGGCACTGCAGGCGTTCCAGCTCGAAGACGACAGCTTTCACCCGTACAACAGCAAGTACGACAAGTACGCCAGCAACAAGATCGGCGGCAAGTTCACGCCTGCCGAGTGGCGCGGTTTCATGGTCTACAACGATCCGACGAAGGGCAATTGTTTTGCCTGTCACTACAACGGCGCTGGAATTCATGGCGCCGTGCGGTTGTTCACCGATTACACGTATGCCGCCATCGGCGTGCCGCGCAACATGGATATTCCGGCCAATCGCGATCCGAAATTCTTCGACCTGGGAATCTGTTCACGCCCCGATCATCCGCTGCCGGCCAACAGCCAGTATTGCGGCATGTTCAAAACGCCGACGCTGCGTAATGCCACCACGCGCCATGTGTTCTTCCACAACGGCTACTTCAAGTCGCTGCACGATGTGATCCGTTTCTATAACACGCGCGATACCAATCCCGAGCTGTGGTATCCGACGGTCAACGGCGTGGTGCAGAAGTTCAACGATCTGCCGGAGAAGTACCGCGCGAATATCGATCCGCAGGCGCCGCTGGACAGTAAACCTGCCGGCAGCGCGCCGCCCATGTCCGAGCAGGACATGGAGGACCTGGAAGCATTCATTGGCACTCTGACCGACGAATCATGATGAAGCACGCTACTGTATTGATTGCACTGTTACCCCTCTGCGCATTTGCCGCCGCTGATGGCGGCAGCGCGGATTCCGTCGCGAAATCCCTCAAATCAGCAATGGAGCGGCAATTGACTGAGAATGGCACGGTCTGCCTCGGCAAGTTCGACTGGCCTATCGAAGTGAGCGAACCGGACTTCCAGGAGCACACTCGCGATGCCGTGCAGATGCCGGTGCTCGAACAGCTCGGCCTGGTTACCGCATCGAAGGGCCTCGTGCTACGCAGGACTGCAGCGACCGAGGAATCGCCAGCTACTGAAGAGAAGCTCGCGGTCACCCGCTACGCCCTGACCGAGGCCGGGCGCCGCTATTACCTGGCCAAGAACGCGACCACGGGGACTGGTGCAAGCAAGGTCGAGCACCACTACGACCTGTGCCCGGTCCGATTGAGCCTGGACAAAGTCGTTCGCTGGGATGAGCCCACGGCGGTTGGCGCGACACCGGAAACCACACTCACTTATACCTATAAGGCGACGAGCGCCGACTGGGTGAAGGATCCGGGGGTGCAGAAGGTGTTTCCGGTCCTGGATCGACTCATCAAGGGTGCCGGCACCCTGCAGTTGCAGCAGCGCATGCGGCTGACTAAAGAAGGATGGGTCGCCCTGGCCCCAAGAACCTGAGATCCGTTCGAGGTGGGTGGCGCATCTTGCTTGCGCCGCTCCGCGACCAGGTCGCCAGGATCGATAAGGGCCTGGCTCCAGCAGTCTCCGTTCGGCGACCACGCGAATCCCCTGAGGTACGGCCGGCCCCAGCGCGAATAGGCATTTGCCGCCCGGCCGCCCGGTATTTATCCGTCCACGATTTCAGGCCGGCACCGGCGGCGGGCCCGCGCGGCACGGTCCTGCATCGTGACCGGCGGCACTCATGACACAATGCGCGTTCCCGTATCAGACGGATCGAACCCGCACGGATCATGGCCGAGGACTCATCACGCATAACCCGACTAATCGCCCGATGGTGGCAGCCAGCGCTGTCGCTGGCGATATTCGCCCTGGTCATGGTGGTCGTGCGGCAGGCATTGGCCGGCTACCACCTCCACGACGTACTGGCGCAAATGCACCGGCTGCCGTGGACGACGATCGGCTGGTCATGTGGGTTTGCGCTCGCCAGCTATATCGCGCTCAGCGGCTATGACCTGCTGGCGCTGCGGTACGTTGAGCAGCCGGTCGCGGCGTCCCGTGCCACGGTTGCGTCCTTTATTGCCTTTGCCGTAGGCCACAATATCGGTCTGGCGACGTTGACCGGGGCAGCAATCCGCGCCCGCATGTACGGAACTGTCGGCGTCGGTGGCGTACAGATCGCCCTGATCAGCGGATTCTGCGTGCTGACTACGGCCCTTGGGGCGACCGCACTGGTTGCCTACGCCCTCATAACCCAGCCCGCAGAAGCCAGCACCATGCTGCACGTGTCGCAAGGTGTGGCGCGCGACGTGGGTATTTTGCTGGCAGTCGTGCTGTTGGCTTACTGCACCTGGGTACAGATCCGGCGCACGCCGCTTTCGGTCCGCAACTGGTCGATCAGGCTGCCTTCGTTGCCGCTGACCATCGGCCAGGTCCTCGTGGCTGCTGTCGATCTGTGTCTTGCCGCCGCCGCGCTGTACGTACTGCTGCCGCAACCGATAACACTTTCGTACCAGGCATTCCTGGCCGTCTACGTGCTGGCGACGGTTGCGATGCTGTTGTCGAACGTGCCCGGCGGCCTGGGTGTGCTCGAATCGATTGTCCTGATCGCCATGCCACAGCAGCAACCGGATCGGCTGCTGGCGGCATTGCTGGCCTATAGAGTCATTTATTTCCTCGGTCCATTGGCGATCGCCGCCGCGTTGCTTGCAGCGCACGAGGCGTGGCGGCACCGCTATCAGCTGCGGGCCGCAGCCGATGTTGCAAGGGACTGGATGACTGCAGCCGCCCCGCAGGCGCTGGGAACGCTGGTATTTCTTTCCGGCGCGGTGTTGCTGCTGTCGGGTGCGACGCCTTCCATCGATCAGCGCCTGGATTTTCTGGAACCGATCGTGCCGCTGTCGGTGCTGGAGCTTTCGCACCTGCTCGGCAGCGTCGCTGGACTGGGACTCGTCATCCTTTCACGGGCGCTGTTCCGGCGCGTGCGCGCAGCCTGGCGGCTCGCACTCGCATTGCTGGCCATCGGTGCGCTGTTCTCGCTGCTCAAAGGCTTCGACTACGAGGAGGCCTCGATCACCGCCATCGTCGGGATTGTGCTGTATCTGTGCGGCGACGCCTTTTATCGTCGCGCCGCGCTGTCCTCGTTCCGCTTCACGCCGGGCTGGCTGTCCGGCTTTGCCGTGCTGGTCGGCGTCGTCATCTGGGTGGCGATGTTCGCTCAGCGCAATATCAGTTATTCGCGTGAGTTGTGGTGGACCTTCGCGCTGGATGCGGACCCTTCGCGCGTCTTGCGTGCCGCACTCACGGTGAGCCTGCTTGCCGCGGCTTTCATTCTTCTGAACTGGTTGTCGCCCGCGCGACCCGCAAGATTCCTGCCCGACGCCAGCGAGGTCGATCGCGCCAGGTCGGTTCTGGCGCAATCCACCAACGCAGTCGCCAATCTTGCGCTGCTGGGCGACAAGCGCCTGCTGTTCCATCCCCAGGGCGATGGCATGTTGATGTACCAGGTGGTGCGGCGTAGCTGGATCGCGATGGGAGATCCTGGCGGCAATCCGGCACGTGCCATGGAACTCGCGTGGTCGTTCCGCGAACTGTCCGATCAGCATGGCGGCTGGAGCGTCTTCTACCAGGCGACGGCGCAGGCACTGCCGGTGTATGTCGATCTGGGGTTGTCGCTGCTGAAGCTAGGCGAAGAAGCCCGCGTTCCCTTGCAGGAATTCGGACTGGAAGGCAGTCACCGCGCCGAGTTGCGGACTGCCAAACGTCGCGCCGAACGCGAAGGTGCGCGATTCGAAGTGGTGCAAGCGCCCGTCAGCGCGAGCGTGATGGAGCAGATGCGCGCGGTGTCCGATCAATGGCTGGAAGAGAAAGCGGCCGGCGAGAAGCGCTTCTCGGTCGGCTACTTCGATCCGGCCTATCTGGCGAACTTCTCGATTGCGCTGGTGTATCGCGGCGACAAGATCGTCGCGTTCACCAACTTGTGGTTTTCCGGTGCGCGCGAAGAAGTCTCCGTCGACCTGATGCGGCATTCCCGGGAGGCGCCCAAGGGCGTCATGGACTATCTGTTCGTCGAGCTGATGCTGTGGGCCAAGGCCCAGGGTTATGGCTGGTTCAATCTGGGCATGGCGCCGCTATCCGGATTGGAGCAGCGCGCGCTCGCGCCGGCATGGCATCGCATGGGCAAGTTCGTCTTCGACATGGGTGAACATTTCTACAATTTCGAAGGTCTGCGGCGCTACAAGGAAAAATTCCTGCCGGTCTGGGAGCCGCGTTATCTTGCCGCCCCCGGCGGCCTGGCCTTGCCACGAGTGTTGTTCGATGTGACCACCCTGATCGCGGGTGGCCTGAAGGAGATCGTCATCAAATGAATTTTCCGTTCCTTGCGCGCCACGCACTGCTGGCGGTTGTGTTTTCGATCCTGCTGGCCCCTGCGCAGGTATTCGCCCAGGCTCCGCTGGGCGTCGTGCCGATGAACACCAAGATCGAGACCTTCGAGTTCGGACGCTTCGGTACCATCCATATGTACGTGCCGCTGGGGGAAATCAAGAATGTGGCGATCTTCGCCGGCGGCGACGGCCGCTGGGATGAAGGGGTCGGCGACATGGCGCAATTCCTCGCCAACGACGGTGCGCTCATCATCGGCATCGATACGATTGCCTACCTGGAATCGCTGAATGCTTCCTCGGAGCGCTGCGGTTACATGGCAGCGGATCTGGAAGCGCTCGCACACGCAGCGGAAAAGCGCTACGCGCTGAAGACCTACATGCTGCCTGTGATTGCCGGTTATTCGTCCGGCGCATCGCTCGTGTACGCAGCGCTCGCGCAAGCGCCCAAAGGCACGTTCAAAGGCGCACTCAGCCTCGGCTTCTGCAAGGACATGGATCTGCATCGAGCGGTGTGCGGCGGTCGCGGCCTTGCCACGCTGCCAATCAAGTTGGGCCTTACGTTGCAACCGATGCGTACACTGGGCGAACCGTGGACCGTGTTGCACGGGCGTACGGACGAGGCGTGTTCATTCGAGATTACCGACGACTTCATGAAGCAGGTTCCGGGCGCGAAACTCGTACCGCTGGAGAAAGTCGGCCACGGCTTCGCGGCGGGCAAGCGCTGGCATCCTCAATATCTCGATGCTTACCGGGACCTGCAGAAACCAGTAGCCCGCGCGGCCCTGCCGAAGGAAGTGGACGATCTGCCGTTGATCGAAGTGCCGGCCAGCGGCAAACCCACTAATGCGTTCGCGGTACTGATTACCGGTGACGGCGGTTACGCAGGGCTGGATCGCGATCTCGCGGCTGGCCTTTCCAAGGCGGGTATTCCCGTGGTCGTGCTGAATTCACTGAAGTATTTCTGGGAAGCGCACCCGGCGAAGCAAACGGCACAGGACGTCGAACGTATCGTCGAGCACTACGCGCAGCAGTGGCAACGCAATCGCGTACTACTGGTCGGGTATTCCTTCGGTGCGAACGTGTTGCCCGCCGTTGCCAATCAACTCGACCCGACGGTGCAGGCTCGCGTGGATTCGGTTTCGCTGATCGGACTCGAGCCCAAGGCGTCGTTCGAGATCCGCGTCGCCGGCTGGCTCGGCAAGGAAGCGGGCGAGCAGGCCGTGTTGCCGGAAATACAAAAACTGGCTGCGGCACGCGTGCCTGTACTGTGCATTCGTGGCACGGAAGAAAAAGACTCGCTATGCGAATCCCTGACTCCGGCCCTTGCGCATGTGGAAGTATTGCCCGGTGGGCATCACTACAACGGCAAGTTCAGCGCACTCGTGCAGGCGATTCTCGCGTCGCGACCAGCGCAGTGAAGCAGGAGTGAATTCTTCACTCCTGGTCTTGCGGTTGCCGCGGCAGGGCCGAACTGAGAGAAAATTCGGCCGCGCGCCGGTTCAGTCCTTGAGGACAGCCTCAAGATGTGCCGGACTGTCGACGCCAGCGAGTTGCTCATAGGCTTTTATCAAAGCAGGTGTGAGCGACTGACTGTCGTGCAAGTTGGCTGCAAACATCGTCTCCAGCGACAGGAACAAGTGAACGTCATGTACCGGGTCGCCGGTGCATGCGCGCGCGATGTCGGACAGCCTCTGCGCGAGAGGGTCGATGATGCGTTCGCCGCTCAGCGTTCTGCGACGCACGAAGTGGAACCATGCCGCGACCGGGATGCAGAGCCGATCGACACGGCGGCCGGCTGCGAGGTTGTCACTGATCGTGCCGAGCAGGCGGAATGGCAACTTCTGCGAGCCGTCCCACGCGAGCTGCGACAGTAGATAGCGTATGAAAGGATTGGCGAAGCGCTGCAGTATTGTTTCGATGTAGCGATTGAGATCGAGGCCGCGAGGCAGGCTGAGACTCGGCGCGATGTCGTGCTGCATCAGCCGGTGTAGGAAAGCGGCGAGCGTACGATCGGTCATCGCCTGCGATACGGTTTCGTAGCCGACGAGGCTGCCGAGGTAGCCGAGCGAAGAGTGTGCGCCATTGAGTAGTCGCAGCTTGGCGCGCTCGTAACCGGCGACATCATTCGTGATCGTCACGCCGAGCGCGGCCCAATCAGGCTGTGGACCGCTCATGGCGTCCTCGATCACCCACTGCGAAAACAGTTCTCGCTGTATCGGCCATCGATCGGTCACCCCGAGCTGCTCGACTATGCGCGCTCGCAGGGCATCATCTGTCGCCGGTGTGATGCTATCGACCATGGAGCAGGGGAAGCGCACTGTCGACTCGATCCAGCTCGACAGGCCGGCGTCGAGCCGCTGCGTGAATTCCAGCACTGCGCGGCGCAGGCGTTTGCCATTGTCGGCGAGATTGTCGCAGCTCAGAACGGTGGGTGGCGCGATACCCGCTGCGCGGCGTAGCCGGAGTCCTTCGGCGAGATAACCGATGATCGTGCGTGGCGTGCCGGGATGCCGCAGATCGTGCTCGATATCCGGATGCGAGAAATCGAGACCGCCGCCGGCACTCAGGCAGTAGCCTTTCTCGGTGATGGTGATGGTGACCAGATGCACGGAAGGCTGTACGAGGCGGGCGAGTACGGCGGCGGGAGATTCCGGTGCAACCAGTATCTCGGTGATACACCCGATGACGCGCAAGCTCGCTTGCGAATCCAGTATCGCGAGCGAGTACAGCCAGTCTTGCTGCGCGAGCGCATCGCGTACGCCGGCGCTATGCAACGCTACTTCGCAAATACCCCAGCGCAAATCCCAGTTGAGCGCAGTGTCGAAGTAGGACGCCTGGTGCGCGCGATGGAATGCCCCCGCTCCGAAATGCACGATGCCGGTCTGGACCTGGGCTCGATCATAGGCCGGCAGCAATACGTCGCGGCCGCGCAGTACGTCCAGGGTGCCGTTGGTCAGTGATGTCATATCGAGGAGCTGATCCGTTCCAGGCCGTCAGCATATCCGTGCGTCCGACGGCTCGGTGAGAAATTCCATCTTCCGCTTACAGCGTCACACCATCCTTCCAGATTGCGATCTCGCGCTCTTCGTTGATTTCGTTCTTGGCGGGTTGGCCGGAGGCGGTAGCGATGACCAGTTGCAGGAACTCATCCGCGATCGCTGTGGCGTCCTCACCCGTCAGCACGCGACCGGCATCGAAGTCGATCCAGTGCGGCTTGTTGCGTGCGAGTGTCGAATTCGAGCTGATCTTGAGCGTTGGAGCCGGGAAACCCAGCGGCGTGCCACGACCGGTGGTAAACAACACGATGCTTGCGCCGGCTGCGACCAGCGCAGTAGATGACACGCCGTCGTTGCCGGGCGCTTCGAGCAAGGTGAGGCCGGTGCGACGGATGCGTTCGCCGTAACGGATCACTTCCGTCACGGTAGCGCGGCCGCCTTTCTGCACCGCGCCCAGCGACTTCTCCTCCAGGGTAGTGATGCCGCCCGCGATGTTGCCGGGCGAAGGGTTCTCGTGCACCGGCTGGTGGTTGCGGATGAAATACTGTTTGAAGTCGTTGACGACACTGACGATGCCGTCGAACACCTCCGGGTCGGCCGCGCGCTGCATCAGCAGTTGTTCGGCGCCGAACATCTCGGGAATCTCCGTGAGAATTGCCGAGCCGCCGGCGGCGGTGACACGATCTGCAATCCGACCCACCAGCGGGTTTGCCGTGATCCCGCTGAATCCGTCCGAGCCGCCGCATTTCAATCCGATAGTGAGGTGCGCTACGGAACACGGCTCGCGTCGCGTTTGCTCCGCGGCTGCGACAAGTTCCGCTACCAATCGCAGGCCCTCTTCGGTTTCGTCGTGGGTGGCTTGTGCGGCAAACGAGCGAATGTGGGCGCGCTCCGCGACGGGTATGTCGGCCAGCAACTTATCGAGCTGGTTCGATTCGCACCCGAGTCCGAGTATCAGCACGCCACCAGCGTTGGGATGGCACGCAAGCGACGCGATCAGCTTGCGGGTGCGATCCAGGTCGCCGCCAAGCTGCGAACAACCGAACTGGTGCGCAAATGCGTGCACACCGTCGACGCGCGATCCAAATCGCGATGCAGCGATGCGCGCTATCCGTTCTGCGGTGCGCCCGACGCAGCCCACCGTGCACAGTATCCAGATCTCGTTGCGGGTTCCGACACGCCCGTTAGCGCGCCGATAGCCCATGAAAGTAGCCGCTGGCGAAACCTCGTCGGACGTGGCCGGCGCAGCCGGTCGATAGTGATATTCGTCGAGGCCCGCAAGCTGGGTTGCAACGTTGTGAGTGTGCACGTGGGCGCCGGCCGGGATGTCATGGAGCGCCTGCCCGATCGGCCAGCCGTACTTGCGGACAGCAGTTCCCGCCGCAATCCGGTGCAAGGCGAACTTGTGTCCTCGCGCGATCGGTTCGATCAGCTTCAGTCCCACGATCCCCACGTCTACCGGCTCACCCGCGGCAAGGTCGCGCAGCGCGATGCCGACATCGTCATCCGCCTCTATCCTGTAAACGGAAGGGAGCGCAGCGGCCTGTTGTTCATGGATCATGATGGACGGTGTTGACGCGCGGATCGTCGCGCGAAGCAGGGGGCTGGCGGCCGGGCCGCGGATGCGGCATCTTAGCGCCGGTGGACACCGGTGTCATTTCATGAAGAACAGCGCGGCCTTGACGGCCGTCAAGTGCTGGCGCCTGCGCTCGGGACGTGAACTTTATGCAATTCTCGCTGTGAACTGCTCAAGCGGTCGGCTCATGGTGTCAAATACCCGCTGGTGCAATGCCGCTGCCGCGGTGTTCTGCGTGGAAACTTTTTTATCGGGATATAGCGCCATTCTCTCCAGGACATTTGCAGCTTATGGCTAAGAAAGCCACGAAAGCGGCGCAGCGCGCCGCGTCCGATCTGCAGCCGGTCGAGCCGCCTGCCGCGTCGCGGGATGCGGACAAGAAGCACACCATCAATGACATCGCACGGCTGGCGAACGTTTCCAAAAAAACCGTCTCGCGCGTCATCAACGAGTCGCCGTTCGTGCGCGAAGAAACCCGCACGCGCATTGCAGAGATCATGCAGCGGGTGGGTTACACGCCCGACCCGCAGGCACGCGGTCTCGCCTTCCGGCGTTCGTTCCTGATCGGGTTGATCTACGACAATCCCAATGCGCCCTATGTGATCAACATCCAGGAGGGCGCGCTCGCAGCGCTGCGGCGCATGGGTTACGAGCTGGTCGTGCATCCGTGCGATCGCAACGGCAGCGAGTTTCTGCCCGAAATCCGCAATCTCATCAGCCGCCAGAAGCTCGACGGCGTGATCCTGCTGCCGCCGGTATCGGAGAACGCGGAGCTGCCGGAATTGCTGCGGAAGTTGCAGTGCCCGTACGTGCGAGTGCTGTCCGCACCACTGGATGAATCGGACAACCTGGTGCTGTCGATGGACCGGCAGTCCGCTGCGGAGGTGGCCGAACATCTCGCCAAGCTCGGACACACGCGCATTGCCATGATCGTCGGTCCCGCGAGTTACCGCTCCGCGCACGAACGCCTGGCGGGATTTTCCAACGCCCTTGCCGATCGGGGGCTGACCCTGGCGCCGGAGTACGTCGCAGAAGGGGCTTACACGTTCGAATCCGGCGCAGCATGTTCGGAGCTGCTGCTGTCGCGTTCGCCGCGGCCCACCGCGATTTTTGCCGGCAACGATGAAACTGCCGCGGGCGTGTATCGCACCGCTTACTTGCGCGGATTGAAGATCCCCGACGACCTTACCGTGATTGGCTTCGATGACAGTCCGCTGGCATCGCGTCTATGTCCGTCCCTCACCACCATGCGCCAGCCGATCCGCGACATGGGGCGGCTCGCTGCTGAAAAAGTGATGGCCAAGATTGCCAACTCCGATGGTCCTCCGATCGCCGCAACGACGATCTTTCCGCATCTGGTGGTGCGCGAGTCCTCGGGAAGGCCGAAGAACTGAGAGGGCAAGGGGCAGAAGCGAGAAACGGGCTACGGGCTACAGTAGGAAGGAAGAGGGAGCCGGTCTCCTGTCTGGCTGTAACCTGTAGCCCGCCGACAGGCGACCCCTCCTCACGCCGCTTGGCTGCGCAAATGACACCGGTTACCATGCGCGTACCGACAGAAGGAAAGTAATGCAGCGTGGGACGCAGAATCGTGGCGCAGCGCAGCAATCACCATGGTCAACCCGCTGAGCTTGCATGAAGATCGCTTATTTCCGGCCGAGCCGGGAATGCGGAATATCGCCCGCCGGTTGTATGCGGTCGTGCGCGACCTGCCCATTCTCAGTCCGCACGGTCACACCGATCCGGCCTGGTTTGCCAGAAATGAGTCGTTCTCGAACGCGACCGAACTGCTGTTGGCCCCCGATCACTATCTCTACCGGATGCTCTACAGCCAGGGCATCACCCTGGAAGACTTGGGAGTGCCGTCGCGGCTGGGGCCCGCAAAAGCCGATCCCCGGGCGGCCTGGCGCGTGTTCGCCGCAAACCAGCATCTGTTTCGCGGTACGCCGTCGTCGATCTGGCTCAACTACGTGTTCGCCAAGGTGTTCGGTCTCGACCGGGCGCTGGACGCTGCGACTGCGGATCACTATTTCGATGTCATCGGCGCGCAGCTGGCGAAACCGGAATTCCGTCCGCGCGCGCTATTCGACCGCTTCAACATCGAAGTGCTGGCAACCACCGAGTCGCCCGTCGACTCACTCGATCACCATCATGCAATCGCGAACAGCGGTTGGCGCGGTCGCGTCATCACCGCTTATCGGCCAGATGCCGTTGTCGATCCCGAACACGAAGCCTTCCGCACCGCACTGGAGCAATTTGGCGAGATGACGGGAGAGGACACACTGACGTGGCGTGGTTATCTGTGCGCCCACGCTGCCCGGCGCGCACACTTCAAGAAGGCCGGCGCAACCTCGACCGATCACGGTCATCCCACTGCTGCCACCGCCGATCTCTCCGCCGCAGCGTCCGAGCGATTGTTCGAACGCGTGACGAGCGGCAATTTCACCGCCGCGGATGCCGAGTTGTTCCGCGCTGCGATGCTGGTGGAGATGGCGCGCATGAGCCTGGACGATGGGCTGGTGATGCAGATTCATCCCGGCTCCTTCCGCAACCACAATCGCTGGGTGTTCGACCGTTACGGTCGCGACAAGGGCGCGGATATTCCAACGGGAACGGAATACGTCCGCGCGCTGAAGCCGCTGTTGGATAGCTTCGGAAACGACCCGCGACTGAGCTTGATCCTGTTTACCCTGGACGAGACGAGCTATAGCCGTGAGCTCGCGCCGCTGGCCGGGCATTACCCGGCGCTCAAGCTCGGTCCTGCATGGTGGTTTCACGACAGCCCCGAAGGCATGTTGCGCTTCCGTGAATACACGACGGAGACCGCGGGCTTCTACAACACGGTGGGCTTCAACGACGACACCCGCGCGTTTCTGTCCATTCCCGCGCGTCACGATGTCGCGCGGCGCATCGATTGCGTCTATCTCGCGCGCCTGGTGGCAGAACACCGGCTCGACGAAGAGGCAGCGGCGCAAGTCGCCGCTGACCTCGCGTATCACCTGCCTAAAAAGGCCTACAAGCTTTAACGAGCCTTCGAGGAATTCCGAACGTGTTCAAGAAGACCTATCACGCGACGCACCCGGACATGATGGCGGGTGCAAGCAATCAGCAACTGCGCGATCGCTACCTCGTCGAGGATCTGTTCGCCGACGACACGATCACGTTGAACTACGCGCACTACGAGCGCTTCGTGATCGGCGGTGCCAAAGTTGTCGGCAAAGCGTTACGTTTGCCGGACCAGACCGAGCCCGCTTCGGCTGCGGGGAAACCCTTTCTGGAGCGTCGCGAGCTTGGCGTCATCAATGTCGGTAAGGCCGCCGGTCGAGTCAGCGTCGACGGCCGCGCTTTCGATCTCGCCCCCCAGGATGGCTTGTATGTGCCGATGGGCAGCAAGGATGTGATCTTCGAAGCGCCGTCCGGCGCCGCAAAGTTCTATCTGGTCTCCACGCCCGCGCACGCGCGCTTCGAAGCGACGCATATATCGATCGACAAGGCGGTGCCGCTGGAGCGCGGTGCTCTGGAGACTTCCAACGAACGTACGATCTATCAATACATCGTGCCGGCAACCTGCAAGTCCGCGCAGCTGCTACTGGGGCTGACGGTACTCAAGACGGGCAGTGTCTGGAACACCATGCCGCCGCACCTGCACGACCGGCGCTCCGAGGTGTACTTCTACTTCGACCTGGAAGGGCAGGGCGAACAGCGGGTCATGCATTTCATGGGCGAGCCCGGCGACACCCGCAGTCTGGTCATCCGCAACGAAGAAGCGGTGATGTCGCCGCCCTGGTCCATCCACATGGGCGCGGGAACGCGTAACTACAGCTTCATCTGGGCGATGGGCGGGGAGAACCTCGACTACACCGACATGAACGTGCTGGACATCTGTCAGTTGAAATGACGCCAGCCGCAATGAGGGACTCCATGCCGAATTTTTCTCTCGAAGGTCGCGTCGCGCTGGTGACCGGCGCCAATACCGGTCTCGGGCAAGGCATCGCGCTGGCCCTGGCGCAGGCCGGAGCGGACATCGTTGCCGTGTCCCGCTCCGCCACGCTGGACACCGAACGCAGTGTCGTCGCGACCGGGCGCCGGTTTCATTCGATCCACGCCGACCTGGAGAACAGCCGCGAGGCGCCCCGCATCATTGCCGAGGCTGTCGAGGTGGCCGGATATGTCGATATCCTCGTCAATAATGCTGGCATCATCCGGCGAAACGACGCGCTGGTGTTTACCGAGGACGATTGGGATGCCGCCCTCGACGTGAACCTGAAAACGCCGTTTTTCCTGTCCCAGGCCGCGGCCCAATCCATGCTCAAGGTCGGTCGCGGCGGCAAGATCATCAACATCGTGTCCATGCTGTCGTTCCAGGGCGGTATCCGCACGGCCTCATACACCGCGAGCAAGAGCGGCCTGGCGGGCATCACACGCCTGCTGGCCAACGAATGGGCGGCGCGGGGTATCAACGTCAACGCGATTGCGCCCGGCTATTTCGAAACCAACAACACCACGGCGCTGCGATCCGACGAGCAACGCAATCGCGACATCCTTGCCCGCATTCCCGCCGCCCGCTGGGGCAAACCCTCCGATCTCGGCGGGGCCGCAGTGTTCCTGTCCTCCGCCGCGTCGGACTACGTCCACGGCACGGTGATTCCGGTCGACGGTGGGTGGTTGGCGAGATAGGGGGAGGGAAATGGGCCGGCCGGTCAGGTGGCCGGCGGGCTCGCGGAGGAGGTCGAGCAGGCTACCGGCTACAGCCCGACCCACGAAATGCGGCTCCGGTTCTGGCTGTAGCCCGTAGCCTGTAGCCTGTGATTAGTTGGCCTGTCGCCCATCTGGCTCGCCTCTAGCCCGCTCGCCCACTAGCCACTGGCCACCCTGCCTCTGCCTCCTCTTTCTCCCCGTTGCGCCACAGAGCACAGTATTGGCGCCGCCAATTCCTCAAGCTCGCGCCGCACCGCGAAGTGACCTCCGCGGGAGCCGACCGTCCCCGGAACAAACGCCTGATTGCGGCATGACGACTGCTGATAACGCTCCGCTGCCTTTGGATTCATTTGCCGCCCTCGATGCTCTGGCCACCGGGGTGCTGGTGGCGCATGCCCGTTCCTTCGAGCGGCCCCTGATCCACGTCAATCCGGCCTTCGCGCGTTTCAGCGGTTATGAGCGTGATGCGCTGTTGGGGCGCAATCTCATGTCGCTGACGGGTACGCACAGCGATCCCGTGGCGATGCAGCGTCTGCGCGAAGCGATCTATGCCGGCAAGGCCCACAGCGGCGAAATCGTCTTGCATAGCGGAGATGGCGAGCCGCTATGGACCCGCGTCACCGTGCAACCCGTACGGGATGCTGCAAATGAGCTGTCCCATCTGCTTATCACCTGCGAAGACCTGTCGCGCTTCCGCCAGGTGGGTGAATCGTTACGTGCCAGCGAGGCTCGGCTCGAGATCGCCATGATGGCCAGCGAACTGTCGATGTGGGACTGGAACGTTGCGCGCGATGAGGTCTACTACAACGATCGCTGGCAGGACTCGCTGGGTATCGATCCGCGTGAGCTGCTCAAGTTGCAGGAACTCCCAGAACGTCTGATGTTGCCGCCCGACGATGTCGATGTACTGGAGCAATTCGAACAGCACTTCCGCGGCGCCACGCCCAGCTTCGAGTGCGAGTACCAGTTACCGACGAGCAGCGGCAAAACCAAATGGTTCCTCGCGCACGCCCAAGTGGTAGAGCGCGACGCGCAAGGCAAGCCGTTGCGTGTGCTCGGTGTGTTGCGCGACATATCCAGCCGCAAGCAGCAGCACTTGGAGTCGTTCGAAGTGCAGCAGCGCTGGGAACGCGCCGTGCGCGGTACGTCGGATGGCTTGTACGACTGGGATCTGCTGACTGGCCATGTCTGGTATGCGGCGCGCTTTCGCGAAATCGTGGGCTACCCGGAAGCTGAGTTCCCGAACACCTTCAATGCATTCCAGAACGCTTTGCACGCGGATGACCGTGCGCTGGTGCTGGGCAAGATTCGCTCGCACCTGGAAAACCAGATCCGGCTCGACGTCCGCTGTCGTGTGACCACGCGCAGCGGGGTAGTCATCTGGTGCCGGCTGCGCGGCGAAGCGGAACGCGATGCAGCCGGCCGGCCATTGCGCCTGGCGGGATCGGTCAGCGACATCAGTGCGCAGATCGACGCCGAGGAAGCACTGCATCGCAGCCAGGACTTCTACGGCACCATTCTCGACTCGCTGCCGCTGTTCATTGCTTATGCGGATCGCGACGAACGTGTCGTGTATGCCAACCGGCGCTTCCAGGAATTCTTTCGCGTGCCGCTCACGCGCAGCCGCGGTCGTGCGGTCAGCGATGTCATCGGCGATCGTCGCTATGCGGCCATCTCTTCCTTCTTTCGTGAGTCATTGCGCGGCAAGACGGTCGAGAGCCAGGGCAAGTTTTCCGACGAGCAAGGACGCCGGGTCGACATCGAAGCGGTGTTCGTCCCGCATTACGATGAACTCGGCGAGGTGCTCGGCTGTTTCGTTGCGGCGCGCGATGTCACCGAGAGACGCCAGCTCGAGGCCGAGTTGCGCCAGAGCCAGAAAATGGAAGCCGTGGGTCGGCTCACGGGTGGCATCGCGCACGACTTCAACAACCTGCTGTCCGTCATCGTGGGCAATGCCCAGCTGCTATCGCGCTCTTTGCGTGAAAGTCCCCGTTTGCTGCGTCAGGCTGAAACGGCGATGAAGGCCGCGATGCGCGGTGCCGAACTGACGCGGCGATTGCTCGCATTCGCTCGCCAGCAGGTGCTGGAGCCCAAGGTGGTCGATCTGAATGCTCTGCTCGGCGATATGTTCGAGTTGATGCGGCGCTCCCTCACCGGCGACATCGAGATACGACAGGCGCTGGATCCGCAGGTCTGGCCGGCGCGCATCGATCCGGGGCAGATGGAGAATGCGGTGCTGAATCTCGTGATCAACGCGCGCGACGCGATGCCCGAGGGTGGCGTGATCACCATCGCCACGCGTAATGTGCTTATCGATCCAGAGCGCCCCGTCAGCGAAGGCGGCCTGCAGGCCGGCGAATACGCGGTGCTGGAGGTAAGCGATACCGGCACCGGCATGTCGCCGGAGACGCTCAAGCGGGTGTTCGAGCCATTCTTCACCACCAAGGACGTCGGCAAAGGCAGCGGCCTGGGCCTGTCGATGCTGTACGGCTTCGTCAGGCAATCTGGCGGCCACGTGGCCATCGACAGCACGGTCGGCCAGGGAACGACAGTGCGACTGAGTTTCCCACGCGCGCATGCGCGAGTGCAGAAGACAGCCGTCGATTCCGCCATGCCTGCCGAGTTGCCGCAGGGTCGCGAAACATTGCTGGTGGTCGAAGACAATGCTGAAGTGCGCGCTACCGCAGTGGAGATTCTCAGCAGCCTGGGCTATCGACTGCTGGAGGCGGCCAACGGTCATGAGGCGCTGAAGCTGTTCATGCAGCATCCGGACATTGCGTTGGTATTTTCGGACGTTATGCTGCCGGGTGGGCTGCTCGGTACCAGCATGGTGAACAAATTGCGGGAGCGGCGTCCGGATCTGAAGGTGCTGCTGACTTCGGGATTCAGCGACAGCGTGATCATGCATCGTGGAATACTCGACGGGTCGATCGAGGTCCTTACCAAGCCTTATCAGGTGCAGGACCTCGCGCGCCGCGTGCGGGCGATTCTGGATGAGCAACAGGAGAACAAGCGTGTCCAGGTGTGAGCGGAATCTGGTTTTGGCGGTGGACGACGAGATCGACTTTCTGGAGCTGATCGTGCAGATCGGCGCCGGCGTCGGTTGCGATGTAATCACCGCGGACAGCGCCGCGGAGTTCCGCGAGCAACTGGCGCGCCGCCAGCCGGCCCTGATCCTGCTCGATCTGCAGATGCCCGGCATGGATGGCATCGAAGCATTGCGTTACCTGGCACGGCAGGGCACGACCGCGGGAATTCTTCTTGCTAGCGGCATGGACCAGCGTGTGCTCGCAAGTGCCCGCCAACTCGGCGACCAGCTCGGCTTGAAGATGCTCGGCACGTTGCAGAAGCCGGCGATGCTGGAAGACATCGAAGCGCTGCTCGCCAGGCACATCGAGCCGGGAGAACGGCTGTCGCCGGAAGAATTGCAACGCGCCATCGAGGAACACGAACTGATCGTGCACTACCAGCCGAAGCTGGTACGGGCCAATAGCAAGGATTGGCAGGTCCACAGCGCAGAGGCGCTGGTGCGGTGGCGGCATCCGCGGCTGGGCCTGCTTTACCCGGCTGAGTTCCTGCCGCTGGCGGAGCAGACCGGTCTCATCAACGGCGTCACCGACTTCGTCCTGACCGATGCGATTCGCCAGATCGGGCATTGGCGCCAGCGCGGCCTGAATCTGGGTGCCGCAGTGAATCTCTCGCCGCGCCTGGTCCAGGACCTGGAGTTTCCCGATCGCCTGGGCCGCATCCTGCGCGAATTCGACGCTACTGCCGAGCAACTCACGCTGGAAGTCACCGAAGCGGCTTCGCTCGACGATCCGGAACTGGTGATGGATATTTTCACGCGTCTGCGCGTGAAAGGCGTTGGCCTGTCGCTGGACGATTTCGGTATCGGCACCTCATCGCTGACGCAGCTCTACAAGATGCCCTTCAGCGAAGTGAAGATCGATCGCTTATTGATCGCTGAAATCATCCAGAGCAAACCGGCCGCCACCGTGGTACGTGCGATTGTCGAGTTGGCGCACAACCTTTCACTCACGGTTTGCGCCGAAGGCGTGGAGACCACGCTGGCCTTCGAGTTCATGGAACAGACCGGCTGCGATGCCTTGCAAGGCGACTTCATCGCGCCATCGATGCCCGCCTCGGAAATCGAAATATTTGTTCAAACGTGGAACGGCGCCGGCCGCACGTTGGTGCCGGGGGTGGGGGAGTAGGGGAGGCCAGTCGGTCAACCGGTCAACCGGTAAGTCGGCTAGAAAAGAGGACGAGCGAAGCAGATAGAGCTGCTGGCGACGGTGCCGTGGTCGGCTTGTGATCAACGGCAAATTGGCCAGATAAATTGGCCAAATAAAATCAGCCAGAGAAATCGCGTTGTGCGGTCTTCCGATTTCTGGCCGGCTTACCGATAGCCCACTGGCCGGTTGACCTCCTATCCTGTCAGCCTCTTTTTCTCTTTCGTCTGCCGCAACAGATGCAGCGGCGCGGCGAGGAGGATGCGGGTGCCGGGTTTGGATTCCTCGAAGGCCACCGTGCCGCCGAGCATGCGGGCGCGGTATTCCATGATCTTCAGTCCCATGCCGGGGCGGCCTTGTGCGAGGCCGGCAGCCAGCCCGATGCCGTCGTCGGTGATTGAAAGCTGCAGCTTGCGACCAGTGGTGCGCAGATCGATGACGATGGATTTGGCACGCGCATAGCGGGCGGCGTTCGTCGTCGCTTCCTGCGCGATGCGATACAGATGGGTGGCCGCGCCTTCTTCAAGGTCAGGCAGTTTCTGTCCGCCACCGCTCACAAAGGTGCAATCCAGGCTGTACATGTCCGTGCAGCGTGCCGCCAGATGCTTGAGAGCTTCGGGCAGGCCGCCGCGTTCCAGGTTGACCGGCGCCAGGCCGCGGGCCAGAGAGCGAGTGCTTTGAATGGCCCGAGCCACCAGATCGCTGATCTTGACGATCTGGTTCGAGTACTGCTGCGCCTCGCGCGCAAGCTGCATTTCCAGTCCTTTGAGCATCAACGACAGACCGGTGAGCTCCTGGCCCAGGCCATCGTGCAGGTCGCTGCCCAGGCGCCGCTGTTCGCGGTTGGAGATCTCCAGGATTTCCTGCTCCAGCGCTTTCTGGTTGGTGATTTCGCGCACCGTGCATACCAATCCGTTGACGGTGCCGTGATCGCGCAATGGCACGTGCGTGAAAGTAAACCAACGCACCGTTCCGTCGGTGGCAATCCAAGCACGCTCCTGGTCGGTGAGGGGATGGCCGCTGCGAATCGTGGCCGCGGCCTGCGCTTCCATTTCGACGACGGTCTCTTCGGGCCACAGCTCCGAGAGTCGTTGCCCCAACACTTCTTCACGCTTCTTGTGCAACACGTCGAGTAATGCGCGGTTCACTACCGTGAGGCGATTCTCGATGTCGGTGGCGTAGACGATCTCCGGCAGGCTGTCGATCAGCGTGCCCAGCAACAGTCGTTGCTCTTCGAGCGCCGTTTCAGCCTGGCGTCGTTCGCGCCGCTCGCGCGCTTCCGTCAAAGCGCGGGTGACGACCGCCGGCAGGCGCTGCAGGCGATCCTTCAGGACGTAGTCGGTCGCACCGCTCTTCAACGCTTCGATCGCACGTTCTTCGCCGAGTGATCCGGACACGAAGATGAAAGGGACGTCGGCGCGCTGCTGCAGCACTATCTTCAGCGCAGCGAGCCCGTCGAAGCCCGGCAGGGTGTAGTCGGCCAGCACCAGATCCGGTGCTGCCACCAGCGCGGCGCGAAAGTCCCTTTCCGAGGCGACGTGGCGCCATTGGATCTTCAAACCATTGCGGGCGAGCTCGAGCTGGATCAGCTCGGCATCGCTCGCGTTGTCCTCGAGCAGGACGAATTGCAGTGTCGCAGCGGCTTCCGTTTTCATCTGGGGCACATGGTTCCTGTCATTTCCCCTCCGGGGATACCGTGCAGAGGTCGGTCAAAGCTATCACTGTGTCACCAATGTGGAAAATGTGGATTGCCGCTGGCTTGTACGGCTTCAGACTGGATGCTACAAGCGCCGACACTGCTTGGCGCGCACCAAGTCTCTATTCGGCCACCCCGATTGTTTACTGGAAAGGGTTTCAATACTTATGGCGGAGCAAACACGGATAGTCATCGTCGACGATCATCCCTTCGTGCGCGAAGGACTGAAGCAATTACTGGCAGGCCAGGCCGATTTTCAGCTCATTGGCGAAGCTTCTTCGATGGGAGAAGCGCAAACGACCATTGCCGCGGCGCAACCCGATGTTGCCGTCGTCGACCTCACGCTCGGCGCGGACGATGGGGTCGAACTGGTACGGTGGATTCGCACGAATCATGCAAATGTGCGCGTTCTGGTGCTTTCGATGCAGGAGGAAGCTCTCTACGCCGAACGCCTGCTGCGCCTCGGTGTCAGTGGTTATGTAATGAAGAATGTCGCCGGTACCGATTTCCTCGGTGCTCTGCGCAAAGTAGCGCGCGGCCAACGACATGTGAGCAACGCGATGGGAGAACGGCTGCTCAGCCAGGTTGCCCGTGGACGTGCTCCCGGAGCCCAGGAGGATCCGGTGTCCGGGCTTACCGACCGGGAACTGGAGGTATTCAGGTTGATTGGTGACGGTATCAGCACCCGCGAGATCTCGCAGCGCCTGGACCTGTCCATGAAAACGGTGGATGCGCATCGCCGCCACATGCGGGAAAAACTCAATCTGCGCTCGACCAGCGAACTCATCCGCTATGCCACGCAGTGGGTCTCGGATCGCGCCGCACCGTAGGTGTGGCCGCGTTCTCTCCCGAGCCGCCAATAAAGCCTCGCGGCGGCTGTTTTCCATGACCTGCGTCTCACTTCCAAGCTTTTGAAAAATAGCGATCTTTCGGTGACCGGGAACGGTTCGAGACATTGCACAAAAACGCTCGGGCCAGCCGCTACATTAGGGGATTGCCTGATATCCCCTACACACCCCGTGCAACACCATTTGCTGACAGTTCGCCGTTCGCTGCGCCTGCGCGTAGCGACCTTGAGGTTGGCGGCTGACGCCTCGTACCAGCGGGAGGTCCTTCACCGGACCTGCCGGTGAGCGGGATTCCTTCATGGCGATTCGATTCAGGCGAAACAGGTTGATCGTGAACGCGGCCAGCAATCCACCCAGCCCCGGCGCAAGCATCCGGGTGGAGGATCCCGGATCCGCCTGTCGCCTGCCGACGTCCTTTCCTGTGGCGCTGCAGGAGCTGACGCAGATGTCGGCGCTTGCTCAGCACCTGCTGAGCGCGACGCCGGTGCAGATGCTGATCCTCGATCGGGACCTGATCATCCGCTGGGCCAATGAGACCTTCCTGCGTGCCCGCAAGGCGCGCCACGAACAGGTCATCGGCGCGCATGCGCGCAATTTCTTCGGCGATCCTGCCGCGCATGCCGCGCACTTCGATAGCGCCTGGTCGGGTCGGCCAGTGAATTTTCTCATGAGCCTGCCGCTCGCCGACGGCGATGCGGCCGATGCCGTCCATGATGTGAACGTGTTCCTGCGTCCCGTGCGCGATGCGGGCGGGGCGGTTGCGGCGCTGGGATTGTTCGTCGGACAACCCGGGCTGTATGCCGATGAAAACGTTCCCGTCAACGCACGGGGAATGCGCCAGATGATCGGCTCGCTACCCGACTACGTCCTGGTGCTGGATCGCGATCTGCATGTGCTGTTCGCGAACCGCGGTGTTGCGGCGCACACCGCGGAACAGCTCGAAGGCCTGCATTTCACGGAGTTTTTTCCACAGCAGGTCCATGCACCCGCGCTCGCCGCCATGCAGCGCGTACTCGCCAAGGGCGAACTGGACAGCTATGCAGCCGAAATAGACAGCGCGGATGGCCAGGTACGACACTACGACGTGCGGGTCAGCCCGGTGCGTCGTGGTGCGCGAATCGTCGGCGTAACGCTGAACGCGACGGATACCACCGAGCAGATCCGGGCGCAGCGCGCCATCGCCACCCAGGCGCGCATGATCGAATCGATGCTGGAGGGAGTGGCGGTCGTGAATGAGACCGGCGTGATCGAAATCACCAATCCGGCTTTCGACACCTTGTTCGGCTATCGCCGCGGCGAATTGATTGGCCGCGAGATGAGCGTGCTGGCGGGGTGGCCGTCCGAACAGGGCGATCCATGGCGGCCACAACGAGCTGCAGCGCACGCGGCAGCGTCGATCGCGCTCGAATTCGACGGACGGCGCCGCGATGGCAGCCATTTCTCGGCAGCCGGCGTTCTGTCGCGCTTCGAAGTGGCCGGCAGCAATCACAGTCTGGTGGTGCTGCAGGACGTGAGCGAGCGCAAGCAACTGGAGCGGGCGATTCTGCAGGCCGTGAACCGGGAGCAATATCGCATCGGCAACGATCTGCACGACGGCCTGGGCCAGGAATTGACCGGCATCGCATTGATGCTGCGTGGGCTGGCCGGGCGGCTCATGAGCGAACATCCTCCCATCCTGCCGGAGATCGAGGACATCACCCGGCTGGTCAGCAATGCGATCGAAAGCACCCGTGCGCTGGCCCGCGGCCTGTCGCCGGTCAACCTGGAACGCGGTGGCCTGCAGGACGCGCTCGAAGGCCTGGCGATGCACGCCAGTGAGCTGTACGGCGTGCCGATCCTGTTCACCCATCGCATGCAGCCTGCGCGTACGCTGAATCCCGAGTTGGCCAACCATCTCTACCGGATTGCCCAGGAAGCGGTACGCAACGCCGTCCGGCATGGGAAAGCGCGATCTATACGACTGCATCTGCATGCCGCCCGCGCTAATGTGCGCTTGACCATCACCGACGACGGCGTGGGGCTGCCAGCCGACGCGGTCGATGCGCCCGGCATGGGGCTTAAAATCATGCGCTACCGGGCGCGGATCCTGGGCGGCGAGGTCAGCTTCGAGGCGGCTGAGCCACAAGGAACGCGGGTCACGTGCCAGTGTCCGATTGAAGCTCCTGGCAGCGCTGTGCATGCACCGCGCAAGCCGCGCCGGCGTGCTGCGGCAGCTGCTCCAGGGCCTGGCTGAACGGTGGCAAGGAACTGCTGAAGCGTCTCGTCAGATGATGGATTGGTAACTGGTAGGGATTACAGCGCACAGCGCGCGACCGGAATTTCTGAAGGAGTGATTGTCATGACCGTCGGACCGACATTGTTCAAAACCGTCCACAAGCCTGCCGGCGGGCTGCCGAAGGACCGCAAGCGGCGCGTGCTCATCGTGGACGATCATCCCATCGTGCGTCAGGGCCTCAGGCGCCTGATCGAAGCCGAATCGGACCTGGAAGTCTGCGGCGAGACCGAGACCGCACGGGAAGCCAAATCGCTGATCCGCGAGCTGGAACCCGACGCCGTGATCGTCGATGTGTCGCTCAAGCAGGGCGACGGGCTGGAGCTGGTGAAGGACGCGCGCGCTCACTATCCCTCGCTGCCGCTGCTGGTGTTATCGATGCACGATGAGGCGATCTACGCTGAACGCATGCTCTCGGCGGGCGCCAACGGCTACATCATGAAACAGGCGGCCTCCGACCAGTTCCTGATCGCGTTGCGGCGGGTCCTGGAGGGGGGCATTTACGTCAGTGAGGCGGTCGGCAATAGCATGATCGAGAAGTTCGCATCGGGCGGTGCGTACATCTCGGCCAACCCGATCGACAGCCTGACCAATCGCGAGCTGCAGGTACTGCACATGATCGGCAAGGGTCTCTCCACCCGGCAGACCGCCGAGGCGCTCAACCTCAGCGTCAAGACCGTGGAGTCCCATCGCCAGCGCATCAAGCGCAAACTATCGCTGCGGACCTCGGCGCAGCTCATGCAGTATGCGGTGAACTGGTACGCAGGTCGGGAACCGGCACAGAAGACCTGATCTTCCCGAACGGACAAGGACGGAGCTCTTGAGTGTTCTCGGCAGCATTTTTCATCCGGCGGGTCTCGCAGGCCTGATAGCGGGCCTGTTGCTGGCCGGCTTGCCGGGGTTGCTGTATTTCGTGGTCTCGCGACGCACGCAGCAGCGGCTGCGCAAGGGGCATGGCGAACTCGCGGTCAGCAATCGGCGCAATCGCGCCATCGTGGAAGCTTCCGGGGAAGGCGTGCTCGAGCTGAACAGTTCGGGGCTGGTGAGATATGCGAACCCGGCGGCGGCCCGCCTGCTCGGATACGAGCCGGAGGAATTACCCGGACTCGACTACAAGGTCCTGATCAATACCGGCGATGAAGGCGACGCACCCAGCGAAGTGGTGCGCAAGGTGCGTTACACCACCGACATCATGCGCGGTGTGGGCGCGCTGCTCAGGCGCAAGGACGGTCAGCGGCGGCCGGTCGAATATCGCATCGTGCCGGTCACGGAGCTGGGCGCATCGGTCGGCACGGTGCTGACGTTCCGCGACGTCACCGATCGCGTGCGTCTCGACAGCTTGCTGCGCGACATGCAAACCACCGCGCAGGTCGGCGGCTGGGAGTACGACGTCGCCACGCAAAAAATTCACTGGACCGACGCGGTCTACGCCATTCACGACCTGCCGGCCGGGCAACGCATCGATCTGGACCTGGTGCGTTCCTTCTTCTCGAAGGAAGACCAGGAAAAATTTCTGGCCGTCGCTACTACCACGATGGAAAGCGGCAAGACTGCGGACCTGCAGATACAACTCACCGGCGCGCGCGGTCGCAAAATATGGGTGCGCGTGATCTTCAAATCCGAACGCCGCGCCGGCAAGACCATTCGCTTGCACGGTACGGTGCAGGACATCACGGATCGAGTGATCGCCGAGCAGCAGGTGCTGCAGACGCGCGATTTCTATGAGCTGACGCTCGATGCGATGCCCACGCTGGTCACCTACACAGATCGCGATCTGACGATCACGTACGCCAACAAGGCGGTCCAGGATTGGCTCGGCGCGCCACGCGAGGAATGCGTCGGCATGAACCTGCGGGCGTTGAGTACGCCGGAGTCCTGGTCCGCGGTTGCGGATCATGTGGCAGCGGCATTGCGAGGCGAACTAGGCAGCGCGACATACACTGCTTCACGCAATGGACGCGCGCGCGACTGGCAGGCGCATTTCGTTCCGGAAGTGGCCGCCAATGGCGAGGTGCGCGGATTCTTTTCAATCGTCTACGACCTGACGGAATTGAAGCGGCTTGAAGCGCGGCTGCTGCAAGCACAGAAGATGGAGGCCATCGGCCAGCTCACCGGTGGTATCGCGCACGACTTCAACAATCTGCTGGGCGTCGTGCTGGGTAATCTGCAGTTGCTGGAACGCAATTTACTGGATCAGCCTGCGATGGCTCGCAAGGTTCACACCGCGATGCGAGCCGCAGTGCGCGGCGCCGATCTGACGCGTCGCCTGCTGGCTTTTGCCCGGCGCCAGATCCTGGCGCCCGCGGTGCTCGATCTGAATCGCCAGCTCGCCGGTATCACCGATCTCATGCAGCGCACCCTCGGGGAGTCGGTTGAGGTGCGCATGGTCCAGTCCCCGCAGTTGTGGCACACACGGGTCGACTCCGGCCAGTTCGAAAACGCCATTCTCAATCTCGCGATCAATGCGCGCGATGCGATGTTGCACGGTGGACGCCTGACCGTCCGCACGCAGAACGTGGGATTGGATGCACAATTCTGCAGCGATCATCCGCAAGTGGAACCCGGCGAGTATGTCTCGGTGAGCGTCACCGATACCGGGTCGGGCATCGAGCCCGAAGTGCTGACGCGCGTATTCGAGCCGTTCTTCACCACCAAGGAATCCGGCAAAGGCAGCGGCCTGGGCCTGGCGATGGTGCACGGTTTCGCCGAACAGGCCGGCGGCATCGCGACGATCGAGAGCAAGGTCGGGCGGGGCACGACGGTCACCATCCTGTTGCCGCGCTGCCGGGAACAGCAGTCGTTGCGCGAAGACACGATCGTCACCAAGTTCTCCCCGGGCGGCAGCGAGTCGATCCTGGTCGTGGAAGATGACGCGGATCTGCGCGAGACCGTCGTTACCGCGCTCACGCAACTGGGTTATCGCGCCTTGCCGGCACCGAATGCCGAAACGGCACTGCGTATCCTGGCTGGTCCAGAGCCCATCGATCTGCTGTTCACTGACGTCATGATGCCCGGCGGCATGCTCGGTCCGGCGCTGGCAAACCGGGCGCGCGAACTGCGGCCGGATATCGAAGTGCTGTTCACCACCGGCTATGCCGAGAACAGCGTGCTGAGCAGTGTCGCCGGCATTACCGCCTCCGACGTCATCTATAAACCCTATCGCAACGAGGAGCTCGCCATGCGGGTGCGTTACGTGCTGGATCGGGAGGCTCGAGTTGCTTGACATGACCAATCGATTGCTGGTGATCGACGACCAGCCGGATCTGTGTGAATTCATTTCCGAAGCCGCAGCCAGCATGGGCTTCGAGACCTGCGCAGTCACTGACCCGGATGATTTCAAGAGCGCCGTACAGGAATTTCAGCCGACCGTCGTGGTGCTGGATCTGCAGATGCCCGGTGCCGATGGCATCGAGCTGCTGCGCTATCTGGGCGAGCGCGGCAGCAAAGCGCAAGTGCTCGTGGCCAGCGGCATGGATCAACGGGTGCTGGCGACTGCACAGCAGCTCGGTCGCGCGCAGGGCTTGAACATGCTCGGTGCGCTGCAGAAGCCGATCATGCTCTCGGATCTCGAAGCGACCTTGCGGCAATGCCTGCGCACCGATACGCCGATTTCGGTAGCGGCTTTGACGGCCGCTCTCGACCGGCGCGAGCTCACCGTTCACTACCAACCAAAAGCTACACGCGTTGCGCCGGGACACTGGATCGTGGAGGGCGTGGAAGCGCTGGCGCGCTGGGAACATCCGTCGCTCGGATTCGTTTCGCCGGTGCGGTTCATCGCGTTGGCGGAAAAACATTCTCTGATCCGCCGCTTGACTGAGCAGGTACTGGAGATGTCGCTGGCGCAGTGCCGCGAGTGGGATGCCGCCGGGTTGCACTTGAGCGTCGCCGTGAACCTTTCCCCGCAACTGCTCAACGATCTGTCATTTCCCGACCAGGTGGCGCGCATGGCGGCGCAAGTGGGTGCGGACGCGCGCCGTATCATTTTCGAAGTGACGGAAAGCGCTGCGATGTTCGATCCTGGCACCACGATGGACGTGCTTACCCGCATGCGGGTGAAGAACTTCGGCCTGTCGATCGACGATTTCGGCACCGGCTATTCCTCGCTCAAGCAGCTCTACCTGATGCCGTTCAGCGAGCTGAAGATCGACACGTCGTTCGTACGCGATATCTTTGCCCACGAAGACGCCCGCACGATGGTGGAAACCATGATCCTGCTGGCTCACAAGTTGCGGCTCACGGCCTGTGCCGAAGGAGTCGAATCGCAGGAGATCCTCGACTTCCTGGACACCGCGGCATGCGACCGCGCGCAGGGCTATTTCATCGGCCGGCCGATGCCGGGGGCGGCCCTGGAGACTGCCGTGCGCGAGTGGAACTCGAAGCAGAAGTAAGCAGCCAAAAGGTTAAGGGACGATTGTTGACGGTTGATACCCTGGAAGGGAAATAAGGAGTAGAAAATTTCGAGCCTGCGGCTTGGTCAGGCCGCCGGAGCATGCCATGCCACGCCGATCAGCCTGCAGCCCTGCCCGCCCTGCCAACCGCCAACCGCTAATTCTCCTCTCATTTCATTCCCTACAGCAGCCTTCAAACCTTCCCGCCGTTGCGGGCATCCAATCAACAAGCTGGAACGGAATAGGGGCCAAGTTTGACAAGCGGCACTGATGCCACCAATACGGTCGTGAGCGCCGGGGGTTCGCCCCTTTCCGACGCGGCGTTGGTTGCTGCCGCCCGTGGGGGCGATACGCGTGCCTTCGAGCGCCTGTATCGCCTGCATTCCGGGCGCGTGCTGGGAGTGTGCCTGCGTATGACTCGTCGACGCGATATTGCCGAGGATTGTGTGCAACAAACTTTCATTCGTGCGTGGCGCAGCCTGGCGGCCTTCGAAGGTCGCAGCGCCTTCGGTACGTGGCTGCATCGCATCGCAGTGAACGAAGTGCTTACCTATGCACGCAATCATGGCACCCGCGTCGAGGCAACCCTGGACGATGTAGAAGAGGAGTCCGATGAGGCCGTGGCCGCTGGGCGCGATGGCGTCAACGAATACGACGCCGGTGAAGTGATGGATGTGGAGCGTGCCCTGGCTACCCTGCCGGAAGGCTCGCGGCACGTGGTCGTGTTGCAGGCGGTGTATGGCTACAGCCATGAAGAAGTCTCAGACATGCTCGGAATCGCCGTCGGCACCTGCAAAGCGCAGCTACATCGCGGCCGTAAACTGTTACGCGAACGGCTTGGTCTTCCGGAGAGCGTGTCATGAATGAACGTCGCACCGATGAATCCGGATTCGATCCGCTCGATCGCGCGCTGGCCTCGCTGCCGCGCGACGTGCAGCCCAGCCGCGATTTGTGGGCGGGCATCAGCGCCGAGATATCTGCTTCATCACCTGTGGTTGTCGCCTTGCCGTGGCGTCGCTTCGGCAGTACGCGCTCGTGGATGCAGCTCGCGGCTAGCGTCCTGCTGATTGCAGCCTCCTCGGTCACGACGTATGTCATCGTGCAGCGCTCGATGCAGCAGCAGGTGTTGCAGGCCCGGGAGTCTGCGGCAAGACAGTTGCAGGAAGCGCCTGCCATTGCGGCGATGCCGGCCAGCTTCGGCGGACAGGAAGCGATGAGTGCCGGCTACCTGAAGGCGCGGGCGACCCTCGACAAGGAGTTCAACGAGCGCATCGCCACACTGCCACCGGTCACGCGTGCGAAGCTGGAGCGTGACCTGGCGGATCTGCGCCGGGCCGCGAGCGAGATTTCCACGACGCTGGCGGCTCACCCGAGCGATCCGCTGCTGCAGGAGTTGTTGTTGTCTACCTATCAAAGCGAGCTGGGTCTGCTGGGAAGCGTCACCGATATGACAAACACCACCGAGACACGAATGTGAGAATCACCATGCGAGCAATTTCATCGATGGCTGCCGCGGCATTACTGCTGGCTACGGGGGTAGCCCAGGCGGACGACGTCGAGCGTAGCGCTCCCGCCGATCCGCACGGACAGGTGGAGATCGTCACCGTTTCCGGTGAAATACACATACTGGGCTGGGACCGTCCGGAAGTGCAGGTCAAGGCCTCGATCGGCGATCACGAAGAGCTGCGCCTGGATAGCAGCGACCGGCACACCTCGATCCGCGTGGTGCGCGCCAACGGCGGCCAGACACAAGCGGCCACCGACCTGACCGTGCATGTACCCCGCGGCAGCGCCTTGAATGTCAGCACGATCAGCGCCGATCAGACGATTGAGGATATCCGCGGTTCGCAGCGACTGCAGGCTGTCAGTGGGTCGATTACCACGCGGGTGTGGTCGGAGGAGTTACAGGTCAAGACGATCAGCGGCGATATCGAGATTCACGGTAACAAAACTCCTTCCGAGGTTTCTGTGCAGACCACCAGCGGTGACATTGTGCTGTCGGGTACGTCCGGAGACCTGACGCTGGAAACGGTGACCGGCGATATGGATATCAATACGGAACAGCTGGGTCGCGGCCGGATTCACACGACCAACGGCGATCTGCGGCTGCGCACCAAGCTGGCCAACGATGCGCGAGTGGATGCCGAGGCCATCAATGGCGACCTGCGCTTCACCTTGCGCAAACCGGTGGACGCCGAGTTCGACGTGGAGACTTTCAACGGCGCGATCGACAACTGCTTCGGCCCGAAGGCGACGCGGACTCGCGAATTCGCACCCGGTAATGCGCTGCGTTTCAAAGAAGGCGCGGGCGGTGCGCGAGTTCGTGTCAAAACATTGAACGGCGGCGTGGAAATATGTAGGGAATGAAGGGGATGGCGGATGGCGGATGGTGAATGGGCAGAATGTAAGACCGAGCGCGGATCGTCGCGGCTATTCATCGCTCTTCAGATCCTTCGCCCCGCAGTTGTAATACGAGCGTACGAATGGCGGACAGCAGATAGCGAGGGCAGCACGTAAGCGCGAGCGTAAGCCGCAGCGTCTTAATTTCCGAACTGTTCACCATTCACTATCCGCTATCCCCCGCTTCTTGTTACGATTCATCCCGCATGTCGGACCCCATTTCTACAACAGCCGTATTGCCACCCCCGCTGACCTGGCGGATCCTGCTGGTCGATGACGAACCGACGCAGCGGTTGATCATGGCTCGCCTGCTCAAACGCGCCGGCTACGAAGTCGAAGTGGCAGGTAATGGCCGCGAGGCGCTGGCGCGAATAGAGTCGGGCGACTTCCAGCTGATGATCACCGATTGGGAAATGCCGGAAATGGACGGCATTGCCCTGTGCAGTGCGCTGCGTGCTTCCCAGGGAGTGCAGGGATACATCTATACCATCCTGCTCACCGCCCGCGATTCCATCGAACATGTAGTCACCGGATTGCAGGCCGGTGCGGATGATTACCTGACCAAGCCGGTAATCGAGCCCGAGCTGATGGCGCGGCTCAACACTGGCAAGCGCATAGTGACGCTGGAACGCTCACTGCGCACCGCGAACGAGGAGAATCGTCGCCTCTCCATTACCGACCCGCTGACCGGCGCCCACAACCGTCGTTACCTGATGGAGCAACTGCCACGCGAGATGGAACGGGCAGGGCGCTACGGGCGGCAGCTTTCCGTGATCATGTGCGACGTCGATCACTTCAAGCGTATCAACGACACGCATGGCCACATCATCGGCGACGAAGTGCTCAAGTGGTTCGTCACTGTCTTGCAGAGCGCGGTGCGCGCCTGCGATTGGGTTGCGCGTTACGGTGGCGAGGAGTTCGTCATGGTGCTGCCGGAAACCAATCTCGCCAGTGCAACGATCGCGGCAGAGCATGTGCGAGCGCATCTCGCGGCCGCGACATTCGACGCAGCGGGCGAGCCCTTCGCCGTTACGGCAAGTTTCGGCGTCTCCGGCTGGCAAGACACGGTGCTGCAAGGTTCGACGCTGGACGCACTCATCGGTCGCTGCGACAGCGGCGTCTATGCCAGCAAAGCAGCCGGCCGCAACCGGGTGACCGTTGCAGGGATGGATTAGATAAGAGGCAGAGGGATCTGGCCAACCGGCCGGTGGGTCAACCGGCTATCGGCCAGAGTTCGGATTACGATCGCCAGTTATCTCCAGGCTGTCTGCCTGGCAATCCGCCAGAATTCACGATACCGCCGCCACCACGCGCTCTTTCTCGCGTCTGGCCACCTTACCCACAGCCCATTTACCGGTTGACCTTCCCCTCCCTCATCCTGTCTTCGCCGCCGGTGCCGGTATCTGCTCTCGCAGGAACTCCGCGGCGCGCTCGAATTCCTGTTCCAGGTTCTCCACCAGGTCCCGCAATCGTGGCTGATCGAGTGCGAGGGCCTGCATTTCGAGGGTCAGCGAGAATTCCCGCAGCGGTTCAGCATAAATGTTGGCGCTCGCACCCTTGAGCTTGTGAGCCGCGCGAGCGAGTGCGTTGCGATCGAATATAGCGAGTGCTTCCTTCACTTCCTGCAGGACCTGCCGCCCGCTGGCGATGAAGGTGATTGCCAGCTCATGGGTGAACTCCGGATCCGCGTCCGTCATTTCGTTGAGACGGGCGAGATGAATCGGGACGTTGTGTGTCTGCATATCCAGGCCGGTGCTGCGAACGATACGGCCGGCGGATTCGGCAGCAGCGGTGTTCAGGCCATAGCGATCCAACGTTTCGTGCAACCGTGCAATCTCCAAAGGCTTGGTGAGGAAGCCGTTCATGCCGGCCGCCATGCAACGTTCCAGCTGTCCCGACATGGCATTGGCGGTCAGGGCAACAATCGGTGTGCTGCGGCCGCCGGCCTCTATTTCGCGAATACGACCGGTTGCCGTCAGTCCGTCCATCACTGGCATCTGCAGGTCCATCAGCACGATGTCGAAACGGCCCTGCTGGTAAGCCTTGACGCCCTCGGCACCATTGTCGGCGACACGAACCGTGCAGCCCATGCGCTCCAGGAAGCGTACGGCAACCTTCTGGTTGACTGGGTTGTCTTCGACCAGCAGCACATGCCCGCTGTAGCGCCGGGCCTTGTCGCTGCTGACGAGTGTGCCGCGCGTAATGATGGGCTGGCTCTGCAGATGCCAGTCGCGCGAATCGCGCGATAGCACGCGGTCCATGCACTCGAACAGCTCGCGCGCCCGCACCGGCTTGGTGAGATATCCCGCGAAGCCCAGCGACGCAAAGCGACGAATATCGCCGTGCCGATCCATCGAGGTGAGGATCACGACGCGCGCGCGGGAAAGATAAGGATCGGCGTTGATCCGCTCGCCCAGTGCCGCTCCATCCATGTCCTGCATTTGATAGTCGGCCAGTACGACCTCGAACGCGTGATTGTCGGCGAGCGCCTGGCGCAACATCTGCAACGCCTCACCGGCGCGGCTCGCGAGGCTGACCTCGTAGCCCGCATGCATGAGCTGGCCGGCCAGGACACGTCGATTGGTCTCGTTGTCATCGACCACCAGAACGCGGCGGCCGAGCCGGTTCGAGTCCTGCGTCTCCAGCTCGAGCGGCGGTGCAACTGGTTCGAGCGTCAGTGTGAACCAGAATGCGGAGCCTTTGCCGACGTCGCTGCGCACGCCGACCTGGCCACCCATCATGTCGACCAGCCGGCGCACGATCGACAGGCCGAGCCCGGTGCCGCCGAAGTGCCGGGTGGTCGAGGAGTCGGCCTGCACGAACGGTTGGAACAAGGTCTGCAGTGTCTCGGGCGCGATGCCGATGCCGGTGTCGCGCACTTCGAAACGGATCTCCACCGTGCCGTCCTCGCGCCGGCCGAGGTTGTGCACTTCGATGACGATCTCGCCACTGCGGGTGAACTTGATGGCGTTGCCGACCAGGTTGATCAGGCATTGCCGCACGCGCTGCGGATCGCCGATCACACGGTCGGGAAGCTGCGGATGCACATGGACAACCAGCTCCAGGTTCTTGGCCGCGGCCTGGAACGCCATCATGGTGCCAACGTCCTCGACATTGCCGCGCAGGTCGAACTCGATGGCCTCGATATCGAGCTTGCCGGCTTCGATCTTGGAGAAATCGAGAATGTCGTTGATGACAATCAGCAGCGAGTCGGCGCTGCTGCGAATGGTTTCCGCGTAGTCGCGCTGGGTCCGGTCGAGCGCCGTATCGAGCATCAGGCCGGTCATGCCGATGATGCCGTTCATCGGCGTACGGATCTCGTGGCTGACGTTCGCGAGAAATTCGCTCTTCGCCTGGTTCGCCGCCTCAGCTGCCTCGGTAGCACGCACCAGTTCCTCGCGTGCCGCACGTGCCTCCGTAACATCCTGCAACGAGCCGGACAGCCGTAACGGATGACCGCTGATATCGCGCTCAGCGATGGCGCGAGCCCGGTACCAGCGATAGTCGCCGTTGTGAGTGCACAGACGCACTTCGACGTCGTACGGCGCTTCATGTTCGAAGTGCGCCTGCGAAGCCGCCGTTACCGTGGCTACGTCGTCTGGATGCAGGAACTGGCGCATGAAGTGCGTGTCGCTGGAGAATTCCTCCGCGGCATAGCCAAGCAATTCGCCAATACGCGGCGAACACCATGCAGTGCCGTCCGCCTCCAGTTCCCACAGGCCGTCCTGGGTACCGTGAATGGCGCGTTCGAAACGCCGCTGCGCCAGCTTGAGCGCATCTTCGGCAAGTTTCTGCTGATGAATGTCGTGCACCGAGCCGGACATGGAAATCGGTGTGCCATTTGCGTCACGCTCGACGGCACCGCGGCGACGGAACCAGCGATAGCCGTTCGATGCGGTGCGCAGGCGAACTTCCATGTCGTAAGGCTCACCGGTTGCGATGTGGCGTTCGAACAGAGCCTCGGACCTGAGAGCGTCGTCCGGGTGCTCGTAGTTGCGGAATTCTTCGTAACCGGTCGGCAGCTCCCCGGGGCTATAACCAAGCAATGTGTGATAGCTCGATGACATCCAATTGTCGCCGCTGCGCAGGTCGAGTTCCCAGTGGCCTTCGGAGCTGACCAGCGAGGCGCGCTCCAGACGGCGTTCGGCATCGCGCAGCCGCTCCGCTTGTTGCTGCTGACGCTGGGACGCCTCGAACTCTTTGGTGACATCCCACGACACCCCAAGTAGCCGCGTGATGCGTGAGTTCTCGCCCGCCACCAATCGCGCATGGACCTGGACATGAATTACATTGCCGGTATCGGTGAAGGCGCGATAGCGATACGAAACACGTTCGTTGTTCCGCTCGAATGCCATGTGCATCTGCTCGGCGAAGATCGCCCGATCGTCCGGATGCACGCTGTGGTCGAAGGACTCGAGCGACAGGTCCTGCGTCTCGTGCATGTGCAGTCCATGCAGCGGGCTTTCGATCCAGAGAAACCGGTGGTTGGCCAGATCGATTTCCCAGGAGCTGATTCCGGCGGCCTGCGTCGCGATGTTCAGCCGGTCGAGCAACGCACGTTCCTGCGCGGCTTGGCGCTGCAGCAATCCGTTGGTTTGAACTTCGTTGGTGATGTCGGTGGTCGCGCCGAGCAAGCGTACAGCGCTGCCTTGCTCGTCGCGCACGATGTGGGTGTAAGCCTGCATGTGCCGTACCAGGCCGTCGGGCCTGAGGATCCGGTAGCGGTACGAGTAGTTCGATTCGCCACTGTTCATCGCACGCTGCGCGATTGCCCGCATCTCGGTGCGATCCTCGGCGTGCATGAAGCGCTCATAGGCTTCGCCGTATTCTTCCAGCGGCAGCTCCGACAGGCCGAAGGCCGTCATGCGGTTTTCGGCCCAGACGAACTTGCCGGTGTGTGCATCGATCTCCCAGGGCGATATTCCGGCCGACTGGATGGCGACGCCAAAGCGGTCCAGCAGCGACTGCATGCGATCGGCGTGCTCGACCTCCTTGGTCACGTCCCAGCTCACTCCGAGAATTCGCGATGGCCGCGATTCCTCCTGCCTGAAGATGCGCATGTGCGTCTGCAGATGGCGATGGCTCCCGTCGGCAAGCACGATGCGATGACGCAGTGAAGTGATTTGATCTTTGTTGGCGCCGCGGAATGCGCGGCTCAGGGCAGCAATGACGGCAGCGCGGTCGTCGTCATGGATCAAGCGCAGCACGCTCGCTTCGTCCAGACTGCCATCGAAGTGCAACAGGGCGTAAACGTTGTCGTCGGCGACGATCCGACGCGTTACCAGGTCCATATCCCACACGCCGATGCCGGCGGTCTGGGTTGCGAGATTGAGCCGGTCACGCACCGCACGCTCGTCCTCGGCCTGTCGCTGCAGCATCTCAGTGCGACGGACTTCCTCGGTAACGTTCGTCGTGACGCCCAGCATGCGATACGCCGCGCCGTTTGCGTCGCGGAAGATATGGCCGTTGATCTGCACGTGCAGAGTCACGCCCTTCAGCGTGACCACTCGATAACGGTGAGAGAGCGCAGACTCGCATTGCAGTGCGTGGTCCATCATCGCATCGAACAGCTCGCGATCGCTTTCGTGCACGACGGAAGTGAAGAACGCGCGTGCGTTGTACTCGATCTTATGTGCTTCCGTACCGTAGGTACGCGCGATCCTGGCATCCATGTCGATGCTGTCGTCGCGAATGTTCCAGTCCCAGACGCCAAAGCCGCCCACCTGGGCGGCAAGATTCAGGCGTTCCAGCAGCAGTTGTTGCTGCTCGGCCTGGCGTTCGATTTCCTTGGCGGCCAGCGCTTCCTTGGTGACATCCCAGGTGACGCCGAGCAGGTGCGACGGTTTCCCACGCTCGTCCAAAAGAATTCGGCCGTGTAGCTGCACGTAGGCAATGTTGCCGTCCGGTCGACGTACCCGGTAGCGATGAGCGACGTCGGTGCCGTTTTCCAGAGCAGGGGACAGTACTTGCAGGAATTCGGCGCGATCATCCGGATGCAGTACTTCGTCCATGAAGTAATCGGGATCGACGCGTTTTGGCAACCTGCCGTACACATCCACATTTGGCATGCGCGGATCGGTTCGCACCTGGCGTTTCTCGATGTCCCACTCCCACACCGAGATTCCTGCCGCGCGTGCCGCGAGATTGAATCGCTCCACCAGTTCGTGTAGCTCCTGCTGCAAATCGGTATCGGTGGCAGGTGGTGTGGATGGGCTGACCGCCATCGCTGCGGCTGGCACGTCGCGCCGACGGGAAAAGTGCTGTACGAGATAGCAAAGCCCGATGCCGAGGGTGACGCTGGCGAGATGCGACAGCAGGGATGGACTGGTAGCCGTCCATATCGCAAGAGCTGCAATTGCAACGGTGCAGATGGTGACGGCAGCCGGCAGCACGCGACGCAGTCTGTCGCTGCGGGTAGAACGCGCCGTCGATGTGGTGCTGCGTGTCACGAGATTAGTCCGGACGCAGAGACTCAATCAGGCGCAGGCTGTGGCGTGTCGCCGTTTGCGCACGTGGCCGACCAGTATCGGCATACGGAAATTGAACGTTTCCGCGCCCATCGCGCTCCCAGTAGCTGGGTGAGACTGGCTTCGTCGCGCCTGTGGGCGGACGCTGACAAAGCCTCGCAGAGGCCCTGCTAGAATCCTTGTCGGAACGCTGCGCACACTTCGTGCGGGGCCGGCCTGCGTTGCTAGAGGATGCTCGATGCGCCCATGGAAAATTGCCGCTTATATTGCGGGCGGTCTGATCGCCGCGATTGTCGTGGCGTTCGCACTGATCGTCATGTTTGTCGATCCGAACGACTACCGGGATCGTATCGCCGCTGTGGTCGAACAGCAGACGGGGCGCAAGTTGATCCTGAGTGGAGACCTGAAGCTGTCGGTATTTCCGTGGCTGGCGCTGCAGACCGGAGCGGCAAGCCTGAGCGACGCTCCCGGCTTCGGCACCGAACCATTCGTTGCGATCCAGGAGTCGCGTATGGGCGTGCGCTTGCTGCCGTTGTTGCGAGGCAAGCTCGAGGTCGGCGAACTGCGTCTCGTCGGAGCGCGCGTCCACCTGATCACGGACGCCCAAGGCCGCGACAACTGGGCCGACCTGGGCAAGAACAAAGCTCCGAGTCCGACCGAGCCGGGCAACAGCGCGGCCCCGCAGCTGCCGACCATCGCCGGGCTGCAGATCAAGGACGCCGCCATCAGCATGGAAAACCGGCAGACCCGCTCGCAACGGGCCATCCGTGAATTCAATCTGGAGACCGGCCGGCTCGAATCCGGCCGGCCGTTTAGCCTGACGAGCGATTTCGTGCTCGATCAGGGCGCTGAATTGTCGGTCAAGGTACATGTGTCGACCACGGTCACTGCGGATCTGGAACGTAATACCCACCACCTCGCCAATCCCGAGATCGACGTCACAGTGTCAGGACAGGGCTATCCCGCTGACGGAATCCCCGTACAGATCCGCGCGAAGTCCCTTACAGTGGATATCGGTCACGAAACCAACCAACTTGACGGTCTGGCGGTAACCACAACCTGGAAAGGTGACGGATTACCGGTGGCCGGCGTCCCCGTTGCGCTGCACGCCGAGAGCCTGCAGGCGAACCTGGCGGCACAGACTCTGGCGCTGACAGGATTACAGGCCGAAGTGGCCGGCGCCAACCTCAGCGGCACGCTGCAGGGGACCGAGATCGTCGATGCGCCCCACATCAGCGGGCCGTTGCGGCTGGAGCCGATCTCACTGCGCGAATGGCTGCCCAAACTAGGGATCAAATTGCCCGCGACCCGCGATCCGGCGGTCTTCGGCAAGCTCAGTTTTGCCAGCAAGGTGAATCTGACCAAGACCTCCGCCGAGCTTGCGGAGGTCACGCTGCAACTCGACGACACGACCGCCAAGGGGTCGGTGGGTGTGGCCGACTTTGCCTCCAAGGCGCTGCGTTTCGATCTCGATGTCGATCGGATCGACGCAGATCGCTACCTCGCCCCGCCCGCTGCCGGCGCGCCGGCCAAGACCGAAGGCAAGCAGCCGCCCACCGAGATTCCGGTGGAGGCCTTGCGCAATCTGAACGCACGCGGCCAGTTGCAGGTCGGCGAGGCGATTTTCTCCGGCATCAAGTTCACCAAGCTGCGGCTCGGCGTGAACTCACGCGATGGCAAGCTGCGGTTGAATCCGTCGGAAGCGTCTATGTACGGGGGAACCTATCGCGGCGACATCGGCGTCGATACTACGACCGATGTGGCGCGCGTCAGCCTTGATGAGCATCTCAGCGGCATCGACTTCGCGCCACTGTTCAAGGATCTGTTCAAGACCAGCCGCGTTTCCGGCCGGGGCAATGCGAATATCAAAGTCAGCGGTGCCGGCCGCAATACGGACGAACTGGTGAAGACGCTGGACGGCAACGTCAATTTCAGCGTGGCCGACGGAGCGCTGGAAGGTGCCGACCTGTGGTACGAAATTCGTCGCGCTCGCGCGTTATTGAAGCAACAGGCGGTTCCGGATCGCACCGGGCCCGAGCGCACGACATTTACCTCGCTTCGAGGCACCGGTGCGATGAAGGACGGTGTACTTTCCAACGACGATCTCAACGTCGCGATGCAGTACCTGAAAGTGACCGGGCAGGGCACTGTGGACATCCCCAAAAACGGCATCGACTATCGGCTGGTGGCCAGCGTGGTGAGAATTCCGCAAGAGGGCGCCGATACGGCGCAGATGCAGGACATGGTCGATGCGCAGATCCCGGTCAAAGTCACCGGCTCGCTCACGGCGCCGAAGGTACGGCCGGATATAGAAGGCTACGTGAAGGACCGTGCCAAGCAAGAACTGAAGAAACAGCAGGACAAGGTGGAAGAGAAGGTCAAGAAGAAACTCGGCGACAAGCTGAAGGATTTGTTCGGCAAGTAGGCAACGATAGCGATGAGGTGAGTCGGGCGATGAAGGCGGGGCAGCGACAACGCCAGGAATGCAAGCGACTTTCATTGCGCGGATGCGCAGGATCTGCTGCTTTTTCGGTGTCATCGCCTGTGCTGCTGTTGCTGTCGACACTGGCTTTCAGTCTCCCGGCCCATGGCCTCGAGATCGAACGTTCCGAAGCCCGCTACGCCGACAAGCACTATCAGTTCGAATTCGTGGCACTGCTCGATGCCCCGGTGGACAAGGTCGAGGCTGTTTTACGCGACTACGAAAAATACCCGGAACTGGATGGGCGCATTCTCGATGCGCATGTGTTGGAGCGAACGTCCGACTACGCGGTGACTCTCGCAACGACGCTGCGTGCCTGTTTCGGGCCGTTCTGCCGCAACGTGAAGCGGGTCGAGCGGGTCGAGGAATCGCCGCTCGAACTCAAGGCGGTGACGGATCCGCAGCAAAGCGACGTGAGGTTCGGGGAGACACGCACCATGCTGTCGGTCAGCGAGGGTCGAACCCGAGTCAGTTATCGCACCAGCATCATTCCCGGTTTCTGGGTGCCGGCAATCGCGGGCCGGCGCTGGTTGCTCAACGAATTGCGTGACGCCACCACCGAACTGTTCGGCAACGTCGAGATCAAGGCCAGGGAGGTCAATCAGGCCGACAACAAGGCAGAGGCAGCGGTGACGAATGAGCACTCCACTGACCTTCCGACCCCGGCTGGCGCGGAAGGGACGCCAGAGGATCCGCCGAAGCCGCTACAATGAATGCCATGGCCCGCCCCTGGGTCCGAATGGATTTGATGCAGAGCGAACGCCTGCGTATTCATGCAGTCATCGACCCCGAATAACTCTCCCCCGGTAGCCGTGGCCAGCGCCCTGCTAGCCCCCGCGCTGCTGGCCTGGTTCGATCTGTCCGGCCGCAAAGATCTCCCTTGGCAACACAATCGCACGCCTTATCGCGTGTGGGTTTCGGAGATCATGTTGCAGCAGACGCAGGTAGCCACGGTCATCCCGTACTACGAGCGGTTCATGGCGCGCTTTCCGGAAGTGCACGCGCTCGCGATGGCTCCCATCGATGAGGTGCTGCATCTGTGGACGGGTCTGGGCTATTACGCGCGTGCACGCAATCTGCATCGGGCCGCGCAACTCGTGGTCGCCAGCTACAACGGTGACTTTCCACGAACGCTGGCCGAAGTGCAGGAGCTTCCGGGCATCGGTCGATCCACCGCCGGTGCGATCCTTGCGCTATCGCTGGCGCAGCGGCATCCCATTCTCGACGGCAACGTCAAGCGAGTGCTGGCGCGTTATTTCGGCATCAGGGGATTTCCCGGCGAACAGAAGATCGAACGCGAGCTGTGGTCGCTCGCAGATGCCTGTACGCCGGCGGAGCGCGTCGCGCATTACACCCAGGCCATCATGGATCTGGGCGCCACCGTGTGCATACGAGCGCGGCCGGTATGTGCGATGTGCCCACTTCAAGAGCACTGTGTCGCACGCATCGAAGGCCTGCAGGTGGAATTGCCGACGCGCAAGCCAAAGAAAGTGCGGCCGCAGCGAGCGGCTCACGCACTGATTACCATGAATGAAGCGGGTGCGGTCCTGCTGGAACGCCGTCCGCCGACCGGCATCTGGGGCGGCCT
Source organism: Steroidobacteraceae bacterium (assembly GCA_036498785.1). Classification (GTDB taxonomy): domain Bacteria; phylum Pseudomonadota; class Gammaproteobacteria; order Steroidobacterales; family Steroidobacteraceae; genus Steroidobacter. Next base: position 62,692 of record DASYEW010000068.1, read on the forward strand.
GTGGACTTTCCCGCAGTTCGACGACGAAGATGCGGCAACTGCGTGGATCAGTCAGCAGCATGCAATTGGCGAAGCTCGCGGCCATCGCCTGCCGGCATATCACCACTCATTCACCCACTACGACCTGACATTGCATCCGCTGCTGGTTCGTATTGCAGGCTTGCAGCCGGGCGTTGCCGACGCGGATCGCTACCTCTGGTATGACCCGCGCGAGCCTGCAAAAATCGGGCTGGCAAAGCCGGCGGTTGAATTGATCCGCAGCGTTGCGGGGCAGGCGCGAGCTGCCGCCGACCCGCAGCATGATTTGCTATGAAGGTGTTCTGACAGCAATTACACGCACAGGCGCATTCCAGATGACGCTAACGATCAAGCCCGAATCCATCGAGTCGCCAGTTGTGGCCGAGCTGATTCTTGCCCTGAATGCCGAGCTCGAAGAACGCTACCCCGAAGAGGGCGCTAATCATTTTCGGCTCGATCCGGCGGAGGTCGCGCCCGGTCGAGGCGTCTTTCTGGTGGCATATGCAGATGGCGTCGCCGCAGGGTGCGGTGCGGTGCGCGTGAACGGGCCAGGTATCGCGGAGATCAAGCGCATGTTCGTAGTGCCCGCATACCGTGGACGCGGCATCGCGGGCCAGGTGCTGGCGCAACTGGAGGTGCACGCCAGAGAGCTCGGTGTGCGGCAGCTCGTTCTGGAAACCGGGGTGCGACAACCCGAATCGATTGCGGTCTACCGCCGTGCGGGGTTCGATGAGATTCCCCTGTTCGGCGAATATCTGAACTCACCACTGACCAGCTTGTGCATGGGTAAATGGCTGGCGGCGGGTGGTGAGAATGAGTGACGTGTGACGGGAAAGATGAAGGAGTAGCGTCGGCGCTGGCGTCCTTACTCTGGTCTGGTACTCTTGCCCCGTCACCCGTCACCCGTCACCCGTCACCCGTCACCAGCTCCTGCCATGCCCCGCACCGTCCATTGCGTCATTCTCGGCACCGATGCCGAAGGTCTCGACTACGCGCCGTATCCAGGTGAGCTGGGTCAGCGCATTTACGAGAATGTCTCCAAGGAAGGCTGGCAGCGCTGGCTGAAGCACCAGACCATGCTGCTCAACGAATATCGCCTGACGCCGATCGAACCGAAGGCGCGCAAATTCCTGGTGGCGGAAATGGAGAAGTTCTTCTTCGGCGGCGGCTCGCAGAAGCCGCAGGAGTTTGTGCCGGAGGAGAAGTGATGCGGGTGATGGAAGTGATGTAAGTCTGGGGTCCAGAGTGGGATTCCGCGTTACCAACATCACTTACATCACCTTCATCACCTCCATCACAGCGCGCTCCGCGCTATCCGACCTTCCGCAAAACCTCCGTCACCCGCTCGAACTCTGCGGAGAGTTTTCTGACATCCTCATGCCAGCCGTTGCCCTGGCCTTCGCGGGCGCGAGTTTCGATGTCCAGGGATAGTGCGGTGAGGCTTTGCAGGTGCAGATTGGCGCTGGCACCTTTGAGTTTGTGTGCGGCGCGACTCAGAGCAACGTGATCTGACGCGTCTACTGCTGCCAGCATTTCACCCAGTGCTTCAGTGCTGCCCAGGATGTAAGCGCTGATCAGCTCGGCGATGAATTCGGAGTCGTCGCCTGCGATTTCCACGAGGCGTGCCCGTATCGCGCCGTCGTCGGCCAGCGGTACGGTTGCAGGTGCCGGCAGTGGTGCCGGCAATACAGCAGATGCCGATCTCGCGGCCGACCCTACGAAGCGATCAAGCACGTCCTGCAAGCGCGAAATATCCAGAGGCTTGGTCAGGTAATCGTCCATGCCTGCTGCCAGGCACCGTTCCAGCTGGCCCATCATGGCGTTTGCCGTCAACGCCACGATTGGCGTGCGTCGCTGCGTGCCCTCGATCTCACGGATGCGCTGGGTCGCTTCGAGGCCGTCCATCACCGGCATCTGCATATCCATCAGGATGAAGCCGTAAGACCCGCTCTGATAAGCCTGCACCGCCTGCAGGCCATCGCCGACGACGTGCACCTCGCAGCCGAGCCGTTCCAGGAAGCGACGCGCCACACGCTGATTGATGGCGTTGTCCTCCACCAGCAGGACCTTGCCGGAATACTGGCGTTTGTTTTCGGTCGCGATCAGGGTTCCACGCGTGATGATGGGCTGGCTGTGCAGGTGCCAATCCTGAGCTTCGTAAACCAGCGTCTTGCCAAGGCAGTCGAGCAGCTCACGAGTTCTGACCGGTTTGGTGAGATACGCCGAGAAGCCGATATCCGAGAAGCGCTGCGTGTCACCGGAACGATCCAGGGACGTCAGCAGCACCAGGCGCGTCGGCGCGATGCTGCTATCGGCGACGATATGCTGGCCGAGCGTGGCGCCGTCCATGTCCGGCATCTGGTAGTCGAGCACGACGACGTCGAACCCGGCGGAATCCTGTTGATGCAAGCGCTGCAGGGCTTCTTCGGCCGAAGCGGCGGACTCCACCGCGTAGCCCGCATGGCTCATCTGCACCGACAGCACGCGTCGATTGGTTTCATTGTCGTCGACCAGCAGAACGCGCTTGCCCTTGGGCTCGTACGACACACCGGGCGTGCCGGCGCTGTCGCTCGCTGTCTCCATCGGCAAGGTAAACCAGAAGGCCGAGCCGGCGCCCGCTTCGCTGTGTGCGCCGACCTGGCCGCCCATCATCTCGACCAGCTTGCGCACGATGGACAAGCCCAGGCCGGTGCCGCCGAATCTGCGCGTGGTCGACGAGTCGGCCTGCGTAAACGGCTGGAACAGCTTCGCCATCGAGTCCTGTGCGATGCCCATCCCTGTGTCGCGCACCTCGAAGTGCACCAGCGAACGACCGTTCTGCCGCCCGAGCGAACAGACCTCCAGCACCACTTCGCCCTTCTGGGTGAATTTGATCGCGTTGCCCACCAGGTTCAGCAGGCATTGGCGAATGCGCTGTGGATCGCCGAACACGCGATCCGGAACTTCAGGACGCACGTTGACGACCAGTTCCAGTCCCTTTGCGGCGGCCTGGAACGCCATGATCGAACCGACGTCGTCCACGTTGCCGGCGAGGTCCAGTTCGAGTAATTCGATATCGAGCTTGCCGGCCTCGATCTTGGAGAAATCGAGGATGTCGTTGAGGATGGTCAGCAAGGAGTCTGCGCTGGCGCGAATGGTTTCGGCGTAGTCGCGCTGCACGCGATCCAACGAAGTATCCAGCAGCAGGCCGGTCATGCCGATGACGCCGTTCATCGGCGTACGGATCTCATGACTCATGGTGGCAAGGAACGTACTCTTGGCGTTGCTCGCTGCCTCGGCATCGGCCGTTGCAAGTACCAACGCCTCGCGAGCGGCCCGGGCTTCCGTAATGTCGTGCATCGCTCCGGACAAGCGAATCGGTGTGCCGCGCGAGTTGCGTTGCGCGGTGGCGCGGCTGCGTAGCCAGATCCACGTCTGGTCCTTCTTCAACAGGCGATACTCAAGATCGAACGGCTCGTTGCGCATGTAATGCGCTTCGATCATGCGCGCCATGTTCGGTCGATCTTCCGGGTGCATCAGTGCGTAGAGGGTTGCGACCGTCTGCTCGTACTCATCGGGAGCGTAGCCGAGCAGATCGTAGAAGCGAGGAGAGACCCAACACGAGCCGCTGGCGACCTCGATATCGAAGAGGCAATCCTGCGTACCTGATACGGCACGTTCGAAGCGCTGCTGTGCTTCGAGCAGCTGGGCGGCCTGGCGCGCAATCTCCAGCTTAGCTTCTTCTTCGTGGGTGACTTCCCAGTCAACGCCGAGAATGCCCGTCGGCTTACCGTTCTCCGCGCGCATCACGCGACCGTGAAATTGAATATGCTGCAACGTGCCGTCCTGCAATAACACGCGGTAGCGCTGCTCGATGCGATCGTTGCCGCCCGGAGGCATGTCTAGCGCATCGACAAAAGTCTGGTGATAACGCCGTTGATCTTCGGGGTGTACGAATCTGCTTGAGTATTCGGTACCAGCGTAACTGGTTGCGCCACCGAGGCGCTTGACGAATGCACTCCCCTCGGCGACGTGCACGACGTCTGTCTGGTGATCCCACTCCCACATGGAGATGCCGGCAGCCTGGTTGGCCATTGCCACTCGTTCGGCCGTCTTGCGCAATTCCGCCTCGGCAATCTCGGCGCGCTGCAATGCTGCGCGCAAGTCGGAGGTTTCGTGTTTTGAGCGTGCGGCTTCGCTCAGTGCACGAGCTTCCGCGCGCGCAGTGCGCATGTGCGCACTGCCCAGCAAGCCGGTAGCGATGATCGCGAAGATCGTGACAGAGTGAGTTTCAAGATAGGACCACCAGCCTGCGTCGTATGGAGATGCAAGAGGCGAAATAAACATCAGCGTCCCGCCGACCGCGGCGACCACCGTAATGTGCCAGGCACGATTCGATGACAGGCACAGGATGACTGCCAGCACGTAGCCGATGCCGACCGCCGAGTCCATCACGTTGGTCAGGTCGATCGCGAACACGACTGCGCACAATGCCAGCAGCCACGGCAGCAGATTGCGCTGGCCGCTCGGAGCGACTTCGCGCAACCCGGATTCGATCGTTTCGCGACGCTGGGCTTCCGGGAGCTTTATCAGCGTACGCAGAAAGAAACGCAGCCCGAAACAACCGAACAGCAGCAGGGAAATCAGTATCCAGCCGACCGCACTGGAGGAGAGATAGGATTGTCCGAGCATGCGACCGATCGCTGCGTGCTCGCGTTGCAGCGGCAAATCCAGGATGAGCACGCCGTCGGCGCGATCTTTGACTGCATAGTGCAGATGCGGGGTTCCGGATTCCGAGAACAGATGAATTTCCGCGGACTTCTGCCCGCTGCGCAGGTGACGGACGGCGCGTTCGGCAAAGCTGCCCGGCTCGAGATTCAGGTCCTGGGTCAGCGCGTGAGCCAGGTGCTGTGCACTGAATGAGCTGTTCTCAGTCGTGAGCGAGCGCTGCGTATCCGAATTCGCGAGCAGTGCCTGCGAGATCGCGTCGGCTTTGGCGATCGCAACATCCGCGCCGATATGCTCGGCGACGATCTTCTTCTGCTGCAGCAGAGGTGCGCCGGCAATGGACAATACCAGGACCAGTACCAGGATCGCGACGATCGAGGCTTGCCCTGCGAGTATTGCCACCAGGCCTTTGGCCTGCCCCTTGAAATTCATTCAACGCTCCGCCGCCGTTGCTCCCGTACATAAACGGCAGGATGACTGGAAACTGGACCGGGCCAGATGCACTCAAATGCACCCGGCTGCACCTCTTGGTTGGACCCATTGCGGTGAAGGCGAACGACATCACCATCGGATATCCGGCACAAGCAACCGCAGCCACCGGGTTGCGTGAATTGGTCACGGTATTATGAAAAATGACGTGGACCGTGCGTGAACTGTGACGCAGGTCAAGCTGGCGTCGATCGACGGGACGAGTTCCCGCCGGATGGCGTGCTAATCCGAGGGGAAGAAATATAGAGGGAGAGGTCGGGACGACGAGGGTCCCGACGAACTGTCTTTCTGGTCGGCTCGTCGAGGGTTCTGGGATCCGGAAGTACCTGTCGTCTCTTGAAGGTACTCAGGATCCCATGGTTAGCAGGCTGAGGTTGGCAGGCAGGTTTTTTGCGAAGACGCCCGGCTAGCGAGGCGCCTCGTCCTACTGCAGCGCTCTGGGTTCCAGCAATTGCACGCTGAATTTCTTTTCGTCATCCAGCCACACGCGCGACACCGTGAGATCGGCCGACGCCGCAAGCTCCGCGAAACCTTCCAGCGAATACTTGTGGCAGCATTCCGTGCGAATGTATTCGCCGCGCACGAACGAGACCTGCTCGTCGCCCACATCCACTGTCTGATCGCGCCCACTGATCAGCCGCATCTCAATGCGACCCTGCTCTGGAACCCAGATCGCGCAATGTTCGAAAGCACCCAGGTTGAAATTGGTGCCGAGTTCGCGATTGATGTGGCGCAGCGCGTTCAAGTTGAACTCGGCGGTCACACCGGCAGCATCGTCGTAAGCCCGTTGCAGGACTTCCGAATCCTTTTGCAGATCGATACCGATCAACACCGCGCCGTTGTCGCCGATCATATTGCGCATGGACGCGAGCAGGCGCCGCGCTTCCGGCACTTCGAAGTTCCCCAGTGTCGAACCAGGAAAATAAACGACACGTTTGCTGGCTTCGGTCAGCTTGCGGGGCAGTGCGAACGGCTGGGTGAAATCGGCGCACACCGGATAGATCGACAAAGCGGGATAGTCGCGTGCCAGCGTGGCTGCCGCGTCCAGCAGGTGTTCGCGAGCGATATCCACGGGCACGTACGCTGCAGGAGTATCCAACTTGTCCAACAACAGGCGCGTCTTGAGGCTCGTGCCGCTACCAAATTCGATCAGTGCGGCGTGCGGTCCGACGTGATGGGCCATTTCCGCCGCATGCGTTTGCATGATGCCGATCTCGGTACGCGTCACGTAGTATTCCGGCAGCTCGCAGATGCTGTCGAACAGAAACGAGCCCAGCTCGTCGTAGAACCACACTGGCGAGAGTTCTTTCGGTGATTTGCGCAGCCCGCTGAGCACATCGCCGGTGAGCTGATCCAGTGCCTCTTTGGCCGGGATGACGCTGGGACGTTTCGACATTTCACTTTCCTCGATTGAATCGATCGTGCGGCACGGACCGGAATCTTAAAGCGGGTGCGGTCCGTGAATTGGCTGGTTCAAAGCGCGCGGGCGAGCCGCATCCCCATGAATTGCCAACGCGCCTGGGGGTAGAAGAAGTTCCGGTAGGTGGCGCGAATGTGATCCGCCGGTGTTACGCAGGAGCCACCGCGCAGCACCAACTGGTTGCACATGAATTTGCCATTGTATTCACCGAGCGCTCCAGGGGGCGAGCGGTAACGCGGGTACGCGGTGTAGGGCGACGCCGTCCACTCCCACACGTCACCAAACATTTGTTTCAGTCCCGTGGCATCGCCCGCGGGTTGCGGATGGAGAGGGAGCTGGCCGATGCCATCTCGCGGTAGCAGATTGCCTTGCAACCGCAGGCTCTGCGCTGCAAATTCCCACTCCGATTCCAGCGGAAGGCGTGCATCGGCCCAACGCGCAAAAGCATCCGCTTCGTAGTAACTCAGATGGCATACCGGCGCTGCGGGGTGCAGCGGTTGAGTTCCAGCCAACGTGAACTCTGCGTCCAGCGACTCATTCCAGTAGAAAGGACGCGACCAGCTTTCGGCATTGACCGTGGACCAGCCATCGGAGAGCCAGAGGTCGGCACGTCGATAGCCGCCGTCGCGCACGAACTCCAGGTATTCCCGATTCGTCACCAGCCGGTCGGCCAATGCGTAAGGCTCCAACAGGACGCGATGTGTGGGCGTTTCATTGTCGAAGCAAAAATCTTCCGCAGTATCGGACGGCGCACGGCCGATTTCCTGAATGCCACCTTCGAAGCTCACGAATCGGGTGGAAGCAGCGCCGGCCTGATGCGCGGAGATCGACGCTGGTCGATAGGCAGGCAAGAGTGGATTACACGAGAACAGGTGCTTGATGTCGGTGAGCATCAGCTCCTGGTGTTGCTGCTCGTGATGCAGCCCCAGCGTGGTCAGCGAACGAATCTGTTCGTCATCGGCACGCTCATTCAACAGAGCCAGCATGTGCTCATCGATATGGTTGCGATACGCGATGACTTCGGCGACCGTCGGCCGCGTCAGCAGACCGCGTCGAGGTCGCTGATGCATCGGCCCGATCGTCTGGTAGTACGAGTTGAAGAGAAAGTCGAAACGATCGTCAAAGCCGCGATAGGCCGCGAGGTGCGGACGCAGAATGAACCGCTCGAAGAACCAGCTCGTGTGTGCGAGATGCCACTTGGCCGGGCTCGTGTCCGGCATGCTCTGCACCACGTAGTCCTCGATCTCGAGCGGATCGCAAATCGCGGTCGATGTGCTACGCACGCCGGAGTATCGGGACTCCAGTGAGCTGATTTGCGAAAGAGCCTCGGCTCGCTGGGTCTGGAGGGTCGTCATCGTGGGTTATTCGAGAAATCCTGATCGGGTGCTCTGAGGGGGAGGGTCGGGCGACCGTAAGGCCGTACAGACCAAGACAGCACATCACATATATATGTCACCGACAGACCACTTATAAGGGGATGCCCGCCGGCAACCGATGCCGCCCGGACCGAACGCCCTGGGAACTTCAAAAGTTCGGGTGGCCCGTTCATCAGCCCGCATAAGACCCCACGAAGCGCTGCTGTATTGCATGGAGCCATCATATGGGGGTGGATGTGACCAAAATCGAGCATTTACGCAGCAAAGATCGTGGTATGGATGTCGGCAGACACACCACCAGACCCGTCAGCCCGGCCTTCCGGACCGATGGGTATCGGATCCCGCTGGCATCACAGAGGGCTCGATCGAGACAAACTGAAGAGAATCCCGCGTTTTCCTTGACGGCCCGCCGGCCCGCCGTTTTAATACGCGCCCTCTGGTCGCCCCTTCCCAAGACCAGAGCCTAGCGCCCCCGGCCTAGGGTCCTCCGTGGCCAGGTAGCTCAGTTGGTAGAGCAGCGGACTGAAAATCCGCGTGTCGATGGTTCGATTCCGTCCCTGGCCACCATTTCCCCTTCCAAGCACGTCCAAACTTATCCATGAAGTGTCTGTAAATCAGGCACTTATTGCCTTTCGGCGTCCGCCGCGATACCGTCAAATTGACCCCCATCCACCGCCTTCGCTGGGTAACTAGCTGGGTAACTCGGATACCCCCTGGGTAACTTTTGGCTGGGTAACTTTTTGAGAGGGATTTTGCGTGCGTATCAACGACACGATCATCCGGAACAC
>DASYEW010000069.1:0-9802 GCA_036498785.1 Steroidobacteraceae bacterium
GCATTCGAGCGCGGCCGGTCCGGGCCGGCCGCTATACAGCGCGCGGATGGCATGTGCGACGTGGCCGGAAGCGACTTCCGGGCTGCGGATACGCGCTGAAAAGTCCACCAGCCGCGACAGAATACCGGCCTGGTCGCGAATCTCGTGCAGATGGCAGTAGCCGAGGCCGATGTCGTCTTCCGGAATCTGGCCGATCATGGCCAGCACGGGGGCATTCATCGAATAGGCAGTCAGCAGGGCTGCGCCAGTGTTGAGGAGGCCGGGGCCGGGAACCACGCAGTAGGGTTGCGGTCGGTTGGTCGCGAGCGCCGCTCCCAGCGCCATGTAAGCCGCGCCCTGTTCGTGCCGGCTATGAACCGTGCGGATGTGGTCCGACGCCTTGAACAATGCCTCGAAAAACTGGTCGTTATGGATGCCCGGTAAGGCGTACATCGTGTCGATGCCGTGGGCGATCAGCGAGGCGACAGTTGCCTCGGCGGCGGTCATGGTCTCCATACGGCGAATCCGAATTATTGTTTGACCTCAAAGTGTGCAGATTGGGCAGGGTGTGTCGAGGCCAGATAAGGTGGGCATGTCCTTGACAAAACTGACCTTGCGTGCGCTTTTCGCGTGCAATTTCAAACACAAAGACCCGTAAAACCATGCACCGTTACCGTTCTCATACCTGTGGCGCACTCCGCGATAGCGACATCGGCAAGACCGTCCGCGTCTCCGGCTGGTGCCATCGTATCCGCGACCACGGCGGCCTGCTGTTCATCGATCTGCGCGATCACTACGGCATCACCCAGGTGGTGAGCGAGCCTGACAGTCCCGCCTTCAAGATTGCCGAAACGCTGCACTCCGAATGGGTCATCCGGGTCGAGGGCCGCGTACGGCATCGTCCGGAAGGCACCGTCAATGCCGAACTACCCACCGGCGACATCGAGCTGGCCGCAACCGGCATCGAAGTGCTCTCCGCCGCCGCCGAGCTGCCGGTGCCGGTATTCGGCGAACGCGAATATCCCGAAGAACTGCGCCTCAAGTATCGCTACCTCGATCTGCGGCGCGAGAAGCTTCATCGCAACATCATGCTGCGAACCGCCGTAATCCGGCGGATCCGTGAGCTGATGCACGGCTGCGGTTTCACGGAATTCTCCACGCCAATCCTGACTGCATCGAGTCCCGAAGGCGCGCGCGATTACCTCGTGCCTTCGCGCATCCACCCCGGCAAGTTCTATGCGCTGCCGCAGGCTCCGCAGCAGTTCAAACAGTTGATCATGATGAGCGGCTTCGACCGCTACTTTCAGATCGCCCCGTGCTTTCGCGACGAGGATTCGCGGGCGGACCGGGCGCCCGGGGAGTTCTACCAGCTCGATCTCGAGATGAGCTTCGTCGAGCAGGAAGACGTTTTCCAGACGGTCGAACCGCTGATCCGGACGATCTTCGAGGAGTTCGGCGGCGGCAAGACGGTGACCCGGAACTTCCCGCGCATTCCTTACGACGAGGCCATCTCGAAGTACGGTTCCGATAAGCCCGACCTGCGCAACCCGCTGGTCATGCAGGATGTCAGCGAGCACTTCCGCGGTTCCGGCTTCAAGGTTTTCGCGGGCATGCTGGAACGCGACCCGCGTGTGCGCGTCTGGGCGATTCCCGCGCCCAAGGGCGGCTCCCGCGCTTTCTGCGATCGCATGAACAGCTGGGCGCAGGGCGAAGGCCAGCCAGGGCTGGGCTACATTTTCTGGCGCGAAGACGAAGCGGCCGGCCCGATTGCCAAAAACATCGGCCCGGAACGCACTGCCGCCATACGCGAGCAGCTGAAACTCGAGACCGGCGATGCGGTGTTCTTCGCTGCCGGCGATCCGGCCAAGTTCTATAAATTCGCCGGTTCCGCGCGCGACACCATCGGTCGGGAATTGAACCTGATCGACGAGAACCGCTACGAATTCGCCTGGATCGTCGACTTCCCCATGTACGAATGGAATGCCGACGAGAAGAAGATCGACTTCTCGCACAACCCGTTCTCGATGCCGCAGGGCGGCCTGGAAGCGTTGCTGTCAGCCAAGAGCGATGCCGAGTTGCTGGATCTCAAAGCGTTTCAGTACGACATCGTCTGCAACGGCGTGGAGCTGAGCTCTGGCGCTATCCGCAATCACAAGCCGGAGATCATGAAGAAGGCCTTCGAGATCGCGGGTTATTCGGAAGATGTGCTGCTGGAGAGGTTCGGTGGCATGTACCGCGCATTCCAGTACGGTGCGCCTCCGCACGGCGGCATCGCGCCTGGTATCGACCGTATCGTGATGCTGCTCGTGGGTGCATCCAGCCTGCGCGACGTGATTCTGTTCCCGATGAATCAGCAGGCGCAGGATCTGCTCATGGGTGCGCCGGGCGACGTGACGCCGAAGCAGCTGCGGGATCTGCACATCAAGCTCAACCTGCCGGACAAGACGGCGTAACGGAGTCTTGTTGCCTGGGGGCTGTCGGGAGCTGTGGGACCGATGGCCTGTCAGGCCGCTCAGCGTTAAGTCGCGGTTACCTTCAGATGCTCGAGCGTGCGGTCATAGCGCTCGCGCACGATCTGCACGTGCAGCCACTGCTCGCAGTAGGTCACTGAGGAAAGCGAGAGAAGCTGCGAGAGCATCTGATTGAAGTCACGCAGCGAGTTGAAGCTCAGGGTTGCAATCAGGTCGTAGCGGCCAACGGTGCGGGCCATGAATTCCAGGCCAGGCTCCGCTCCGAGCAGCTTCGTCACTTCGCGCAGGTCGGCATGGGCGTTGATGCCGATGCCGAACAACAGATCGTCGGTCATGTCCGAGCGCTGCTTGATAGCGCCGATCTGCATCACGCCCGATTCGAGCATTCGCTGCACGCGGGTGCGGCAACCGCTCAGCGACAGCCCGACGTTCTGTGCCAGATCGGCGTAGCTGGCGCGACCGTCCTTCTGCAGCAGCGTGATGATGCTGATGTCGATTTCATCGAAGTTGTAGTTGAAGGACTCGGGCTCTTCCCTCAGGAAGAAGCTGCTCAGCACCCGTTCGTAAAGCAACGCCTGCACTTCGGTGACGCCATCGAGCGCCCGGATCATCGAGATCTGCTGCCCCAGCTCGGTCAAGCTTGGCAGTCCGGTTTCGGCAATGATCTGGTACGCACCGGCGGCGACGGAAATGAAAACCAGGGAGTCGAGGCGGTCGAGCGCTTCCACGATGGGATGCGTATCGCCGCTGACCTTGATGGAGAGGTGAGCCGAGACCGTCAGGCCGAGCACTCGCGGATGCGGCGCGGCGATGACGCGCAGCTGGCCCGATTCGATCAGCGGGTTGACCCGGCTCGCGACGTAGTCGCGAGTGGTCTCCAGCTCGCGGGCGATGTCCGAGTACGAGATTCGTCCATGCCGTCGCAATAGCGCGATGATCTTTTTGGTCAGCTGATCCATGTAAGCAGTCGATCCTGGAAATGGCGCTGGCAGTCAGCGGCGCGGTCCGGAACCAGTCGGTCCGGAAGCTGCGTCATCGATCCGTGCTGCCTGCCTGTGGCTCCTCCTGAGTGGTACGTGGACCGGGGGCTCCCCACCCGGCTCCCCGCTTTGAGTAGCGGTTGTCATTTGCGTCCCGCGGTTACTGTAACTGGCTTTGAGGCCAGTGTCTTGCGCAGGCAACGGCCGCCGCAAGGGGCGAGCAGCGGCGTCGAAACACGGGGATTCGACGCCGCCGATAGCCTAGAAGCGGCAGAGCGCCGCCTGGAATCAATGCGCCGTATCGCCGGCGATGGCCTTGTTGATCGCCTCAACGGTCACCGTCGAACGGTAGTCGAGTAGTTCCTTGCCCCACTGCAACGCCTTCTTCTTGTCGAGGATCGATACACCGTCGATCGTTGCCTTGCCCGCTTTGACGCGAGCCTGCCAGCGCACGTAGTTGGGATCGGTGAGCATCAGCAGCAGCGTCACCGACGGATCGTCGTGGATGCCATCCTTGACGCCCGGCTTGGTCAGACCCTTCTTGAGCAGCAGCGCGTCGGCACCTTCCCAGCTCTGGTAGTACTCGGGGATGTGGTGAACGATCGGCGCGCCCCATTGCGCATTGAGCTTCTGCGCGACGGCCTTCATACCAGCCTCATTGCTGCCGCCGTTGTCGCTGATGAGCATGATGTGCTCGAAGCCGTGCGCCTTCATGCTGCGGGCGATATCCGTCACCAAGCCTTCGTAGATCTCTTTGCGCACGCTGATGGTGCCGGCGGAATCCATGTGCCCCGACTTGTTCTCCAGGTCGCCTTCGTCCACGAAGCCGATGACCGGAGCGCACAGCGCGTTGCCGAGCTTGCGTGCAATGGCATCGCAGGTCGCCCGCAGCACGTAGTCGTGCTTGCCCAGGGCCACCCAGGGTCCGTTGGGTTCGATGCCACCCGTGGGGATGATGACGGTCCTGATGCCCGCGGCGAGAGCGTCGCGGACATCCATCCAGGTCATTTCTTCGAGCCAGATCGTGTCGACCTTGGGCAACGGGTTCGGGGTATCGCCACAGTTGTAGATATTCCGTTGGCAGCGGCCGGCCGCGCCCGAACCTGGAGCCTTGGCGTCCTGTGCGCCGGCTGCTGTTGCAAAAGCCAGGCAGCAGCACAAGCTCGCATACGCGAAGAAACTCTTCATCATGTTACTTGCAGTCCTTCAGAGGCAGTCTTGTCGGGGCTGTCTTGAGCTGGGCGGATGCCGTTAGCTCTTCGGGCAGACTGCCGGATCCTTGTTCGCCTGCTGCAGGTAGGTAATCACGTCGGCGCGATCCTTGGCTTCCTCGAAACCTGCGAAGCCCATTTTGGTGCCAACCACGTAAGCGATGGGCGAGGTCAGGAATTCATCGAGCTTCTTCGCATCCCACACAATCCCGGAAGCCTTCATCGCTTCGGAATAATCGAAACCGGGCACGGTGCCGGCGGTTCGGCCGAACAAGCCGCAATGCATCGGACCGATGCTGTTTTCCTGCAGTTTGTGGCAGCCCATGCAAGTGGCATACAGCTCCTTGCCGTGCACCGGATCGCCATTCAACGAAGCAGTCGAGGCACCGCCCGAACTTCCACCACCGCAGGCAGACAACCCGAGCAGCACGGATGCCAGTATTCCAGTCAGCAGCAGACGGCCACAGCGTCGCATAGAGTTCAAAAGCATGAGGACCTCCGAAAAAGGGAATTCAGTTCATGGGCAAAGCTTCAATGTAGAAATGTCGCTGCCGACCAGCGTCGCTTCCAGGTGAGCCCCTGTTGATCCCGGTTACCCCCGTGGGGTAACTCCGGAATAACTCGGGGCCGCATAGTATGCCGTGGGAAACGACTATCTGGCCGGATTCATCGCAGGCCTTCAGCGGGCCTGCGCAATCGCACCGGTGAGCAGCTCCAGTCCTTCTTTCAGGTCGCCGTCCGCAATTGTCAGCGGCACCAGAATGCGCACTGTCTCACCGTAGGTGCCACAGGTCAGCACGATAAGCCCGGCTTCCAGTGCCTTGGCGGCGACGCGCTTCGCGGCGACACCATCGGGTTCGGCCCCCTCGCGGGTCTTGACGACATCGAATGCCAGCATCGCGCCCAGGCCACGCAGGTTGGCAATGGGCACGCCAGCGCCGCCCTGAATCAACGGCTCGATGTGGGCGCGAATGATCTGGCCGATTTCATTGGCTCGGCCGAGCAATCCTTCGGACTTGATGACATCGAGCACGGCCAGCGCGGCAGCGCAGCCGATGGGCGAGCCACCGTAGGTGCCACCCAGTCCACCAGGCTCTACCGCATCGACGATGGCGGCACGACCGATCACACCCGCAAGCGGGAAGCCGCCCGCCAGGGACTTGGCCGTGGTGACCAGATCCGGTTCGACGCCCGAATGCTCGATGGCAAACATGCGCCCGGTGCGGCCGAAGCCTGCCTGGATCTCATCTGCGATCAACAGGATGCCGTGCGTGTCGCAAAGCTTGCGCAGCGCCTGCAGCAACGCGGGCGGCGCGACGTGGAAACCACCTTCGCCCTGCACCGGTTCGATGATGATGGCCGCAACCCGGCTGGGTTCGACGTCGCCATAGAACAGCGAGCTCAGCGCTCGCAGCGTGTCTTCCACGCGCACGCCGCGATGATCGATCGGGAACGGCAAGCGGAAGATGTCAGGCGCCGGGGATCCCGAGCCCTGCTTGTACGGCACCATCTTGCCGGTCAGCGATGCCGTCATCATGGTGCGGCCATGGAAGGCGCCAGTGAAAGCGATCACCGCCGGCCGGCCGGTTGCGATGCGGGCGATCTTCACGGCGTTTTCAACCGCCTCGGCGCCGGTCGTGAACAGCACGCTCTTGGCGGGGCCGCTGAACGGAGCGATGGTATTGAGCCGTTCCGCCAGTTCGATGTAGGACTCGTAGGCCATGACCTGGAAAGCCGTATGGCTGAAATGATCGAGCTGCTCCTGCACGGCGCGCACGACGCGAGGATGACGATGGCCGGTGGCGAGTACGCCGATACCGCTGGCGAAATCGATGAAGCGACGGCCCTCGACGTCCTTGATATGGGAATTCTCGGCCGACTGCGCATACAGCTGCGTTGCCGATGCGACACCGCGTGCGACGGCGGCGTTCCTGCGTGCCAGCAGACTGGCGTTCGACGAAGACGGTGGGGTTTCTCTCACGATGATATGGACCCGATGAAATTGAAGGAGGTTGAATGCATTGGCGCCGCGCGGATCGCGGCATGCGAACCCCTGGCATGTGAACTCACATATGGACCACTCACATGTGGATCCGGGGCAGACACACCGCATTGGCGCAGAGCTGCGTTACGCGGATTGAAAAAATCTCAGGGCAGCCGCCTGCAAGGCAGCTGCCCGTAGTCGAATCGGCCGCACCGCACCAGATCTTTACCTGGCGGCAGCGCCCTTGCTGTCGCTCGCGCTTTGCGTCGCAGCGATCTGCCTGGACTTGGCTGCCTTCAGCACCTGGGCTTTGACGGCATCGTCCAACGGATTGATGTACACCTGCGTGAATTTTGCATTGAGCGCCGAGGAGATGGCGGTATTGGCGCCGGTCTTCGGATCTGCATGGGCATCTGCCAGACGGCGCAGCGCCTTGTACAGCGATATGCCGGAGATCTGCCCGTTGCTCAAGTGATGTGTCGAGTCGTTCCTGATGAGCTGCTTGTACCAGGTGTCGACGTCGGCGTAGCCGGCAATCAGACCTTCGGCGCCGGTCGGCGTCAGCTTCAACTGAAAGCGCATGTCGCGAATGAGTTGGAATGTCGGCACTCCAAGGTTCATCCACGGAATGACCATCTGCTTGGATGGCTGCGTCGTGAGCACGCCATCAACGATCTTGCCGGGGATCTGCTGGATGAGGCTTCTGCCCCAACGCGCATCGATGCGCTGCGAGCCACCCGCCACCACCTTGTTGCCGGTGGCGTCGGTGAGTAACCGATCCAGACCACGATAGATCGTGACCTGCACATCGTTGTCGTTGCTCAGATCGTTGACGCCGGTAATCTCGATCATCGTCCGGTTGTAACGATTGGAAGAGATCGCCTTGTTTTCGAAGATGTACTCGACGCCGTCAGGGCCGCGGAAACCGATGATGCAGCCCAGTGCACGGTACAGCTGGTTGTCGATGCCCTTCTCGCCATCGGGGCTGGTGAAATCGTGAGGACCGACTTTGCCGTCCAGGTTCAGCCCGTACGAGTAGGCACCGGTCGCTTCGTGAAAGGGAAACGAATCCGCATCCGGCGTCGGCAGCCATGTTTCAGTTTCGAGCTTCAGCTGGGTGTCGACCACCGTGCGCTTCTTGCTGCCCGGGAACAGCACTGCGTACTGTTCGCGCGGCCCGTCGTTGAAACCCTTGGGGCATTCGCTCTTGGCGTCGGGAGTCTGGTAGATCGCCCAATACAGATCGGTCATGACGTAACCGATCTTGCCGTCCTTCGGAACGAACTTTGCTGCGGGAGCACTGTTGTCCGCAGCGGCAGGTGCGTTGGCAGCGACTGCAGCACCCGCGCTAAGCGCAGCGATGCCAATCACTGCGCATGTCCGACGCAGCGCAGGCAACAGGGAAGCGGATAGTGAGCTGAGCGTGGCGCGCGAGCTGTCGAGCTTTGCCGGCGACGAATGTTTCATGGCTGACCTCGAGAAAATAACTGACGCGAACTTCGCGGATGCAGCGGCGCTGGTCATAGCGTGCCGCCGAAATCGTCGTCGCGCAGCCAGAAGGCCTTCAGCCCATTGCGCTGTCCGCGCCATTCCCCGGTGCCGGCGCCATTGACGTCGCCCGGCTGCTTATCCAGCGCGTACGTGTACACCGGACGATCGCGGTAAGCCCACACGCTTAGAGCGTCTGCCTGTCCGGCAGCAGCGAGATGTCCGGTTTTCGGGTCGATCTGAATGACGCTCCAGGCACGGCCGCTGCCCTGCTCGCCCTTCTCGGCGCGCACGTACGGCCAGTTCTGTTGGCATTTTTCCGCGTCGCCGCCGCCGCAGATCGCGAGCCGGTAGGCCTGCGTATCGTTCGGCGTTTCGCAGCTCAGCTGGTCTACGGAATCGTCACCGCAAAGGTAGGTGTAGATGGTCATGCCGTGGGAGTCCGCCAGAACCTGGCCCACCAGCGTGTCCTGCGCGGTGAAGCTTTTGGGCGGCGAGGGGGTGCGCTGGGTGTAAACGTTGTGCCATCCGGCCACATCGCTACCCTCCACACTCAACGGACGCGGATCCAGTGCGTACGTGTAAAGCGGTTGATGCCGGTAAGCCCACTGCTTGACGCCAGCGGCACGCTCGATCATGGACCACTCGCCCTGCGCCTGCGCAGTTTGCGGCGCAAGCAGAGGCACCCAGGTCCGCGCGCACACGTCGTCGCACATCGACTTGTCGGCCGTGTCCTTGTCGTAGGCGTACACCGAATAAGTCTTGTCTGTGGCGAGAATCCGGCCGACCGTGGTTGTCTTGACGGTGAATCCCGGCGGAACCTTCGAAGGCGGGCCTACCGGCACGCGAATGGCCGGCGAGTCGCCGTCATTCTTGCGCGTCGTACCGCCGATGGCATCGCCGGGCTCACGATCCACAACGGAGGTGTAGAGCGCCTGTTCGTCGTAGGCCCACTGCTTGGTGCCGTCCTTACGATCGAGAATGGTCCACTTGCCCACGGGCTGCGCATCGGCAGCGGCGAGAACTGGCGGCCACAAGGCGGTGCAGCTCGGTCGCTTATCGAGTTCAGGCAGCAGCACGCCGGGCGGGTAAGGGCTCATCAGGCCGGCAGTCTCGGTACGTACCTCGTCGTAACAACCGGGCTTGCCCTTGCTCTCGCCGCTGTAGCCGTTACGCAGCCTCTTCAGGGGCCACGAGTACAACGTGTGACCCTTGGCATCCGCGAACACAGGACCTTCCAGCGGAGAGACTTCGACCTGAAATCCCGGTGGCATGGGCACAGCTACGTAGGCCTCAACTGCAGGCGCAGCAGGCGGACTGCCCGGCTGTGCCGCGGCGGCTACACCTGAGAACAGCGCTGCTGCTGCAATGACGTTGAAAATCACCAGCGCGCGCTGCCCGTTGTCGCGCTTGTTGGAATCGCTTGAATGCACTTCTTTCCCCGATTACGCGCAGCGACGCTCGAAGCCGCTGCGCACCTCAACCAAATGCGTCCTATGTGCCCGATGTGCTCTCATGGGCGGCAGGCCGGCACATGCCCTGCCTCAGACCAAAATCTCGCCAATTTCCTTGGAGGTGTTGTTGCTCTGGTCGCCCCAGGTCGCGAGGTCCAGGCCCATCACCCGCATCGCCGTATAGCCCAGGCGCGTGCCCTGGCTGCCCGCGCCGTCCAGGTGCAGGCCGGTCTTC
>DASYEW010000070.1:0-27643 GCA_036498785.1 Steroidobacteraceae bacterium
CGAAGCCAGTTTCGTTTCTACAGCTGTATAGATCTCGTCTACTTCGAAGTGCGCGATTCCGAAGTCGGATACAACTAGTGTCTTATCCCGATCGGCCCATAAGACGTTCTCCGGCTTCAAATCCCTGTGCCACACGTTGGACATATGAGCAGCTTCTACTCCGTCCAACAGTTGCGCGAAGGCCTTCAAAGCGCCTTCGCCGCTCAATTCGCGCATATGCGTTCGCAACGTGCCGGTAAAACGCGGCATGACATAGAAAGGGCACTTTCGACCCTTTATCGTCATCAAACCGGTGTCAACAACTTTGATGATATTCCGATGATCCTGCTTCTGACAGAAGGCTATCTCGTTCTTGAACCGCTTGAGCCGCTCTGTTGTGACTCGCTCTGCAGCCAGACATTTCAGCGCGAAGTTCTCGCCGCTGGAATTGGTAACGCCATATACAATTCCGGCGCCACCCACACCGATAATCTCCGTGGCTTCGTAAACGTCGAACGGTGTGTCAAACGTGGATAGCTTCGCCATATTTTCAATCAGCTAAGAGGCAATAAACGGACGTTGACGTCCGGACATGTTTATTATTCCGGGCAGCATTTTGACGTTAATAACCTTGTGATCTGCCGGTGATTTCATTGTGTGCTGTCTCCTCACTGATGACAAGGACACAGGCGCAACGGTTTTAATAAGCGATTCGCAACGATTCATCGGCATCAACGCGAACGACCCTTCGCTCATGCTGCTTTCCTATCAGTTGTGTCGCTGCCTTCGGGTGCGCCGAGCAACGCTTTCTGGTCAGCGACCCTCGCAACCTTCTCGACTGCACTAGCAAGGCCGCCGGGCGCCAGATGCGCATACCGCAAGACCATTTGCAGATCGGCGTGACCAAGCAGCTCTCTAACTGTGTTGAGATCGACACCAGACTGAACAAGACGGCTGGCAAAGTGGTGGCGCAGATCATGGAAGCGAAAATCTCTTAGATCGGCCGCCTTCCTGACGCTGCGCCATGACGTGGTTATTGTCGTCAGAGGGCTGTTGCCGGCTCCGGGAAAGACATACGGATTGGCACTTGTTTTTGATTGCGCTCGCCAACCCTCGAGCACTGTCAGCGCTTCCCTATTCAATGGGAGGCGACGGGTCTGCTTACTTTTCGATGTGCGACCACCGATCGTTAGCCACCTCGTCTTCAGGTTGACGTCTGTCCACTTGAGCTGGAACAGCTCGCCTCGACGCATCCCTGTGTTCAATGCCAGTAGTACCATGGGCATCACATGATCGACATACGTTTCATCTCGAGCAGGCAAGGCCATTTTGTGCCTGGCAAGTCGCCATCGATTGAAACTGTCCCGCTCCGTACGAAGCACGTCTTCGCGCGCGATAAGCGCCTTTCTCAGCTGTTCCTCTTCCTCTTCCTCCAGATACCGCACTCGTCCCGTGCGGTCAGTCTTCAGCTGCTTGACGGCGAACGGAAGTCGTTCGAGCACTTTCCACTCGACCGCCTTTGACATCAGTGCATGCAACCGCTGCAGATTGCGATTGACGGTGACCGGCTGATTGCCAGCGGTGAGCCTTTCGGCGCGCCATTTTTCGATCACAACGGTATCGATTGTTCCCATGGGCTTATCGAACCAAGACTCGAAATCGGACTTGATGCGTTTGATCTGAAACTTCCAGCTGCGGAGATGGTTTCTTACCCAGGGTTCGTAGTGGTCCTCGATGAACACAGCTAGCGTACTGGCGTGCTGTCGGACGGCTTCGACCTTAGCCTCCTCCTTGCGCGATTGGACGTCGATTCCCCTGGCAACGTCCGCTGCTGCGGCAAGGGCCAGTTTCCGAGCCTCCTCGGCAGGCAAGCCCGGAAAACTTCCCAGCCGCAAGCGTTGCTGCGGCCCGCCGTTCAGGCGGTATCGGAATACCCAGCTCTTTGCTCCCGAGGGGCGAACGCGCAGTTCGAACCCTGGCAGGGACGCGTCGGTAATGTTGATGTCAGCCGCGCCAGGCTGTACGGCCCTGACTAGCTTCTGAGTAATTTTCGCTTGCACAGACGCCTCCTAAGTCGATCATCTCGGGGACTCACTGGGGACTCAATGGGTAGGAGATCCCGGCGAACCCGAGCGGGTGCAGGCGTACTGGAGCGTAAGGAAATATTTGTCTGTTCAGTCGGTTATGCGCAATTCTGCGCAAACGCCCGAGTGCGGCGCAACCCGCCAAAATAGATTCGGGACGTATAGGTCGCAGGTTCAAATCCTGTCACCCCGACCAAGGAATACAAATACTTACGTGCTGTTTTGGCGCATCCGGACGTCGGCTCCAAAACTCCGGGGACTCAACGAGGGCGTAGCACAGCGTAGTTGAAGCATTCTTCTAAAAAAAAACGCATACCACTCGAGTGCGTCCGGGCGTGCGCATCGCCCCATATTGCGCTGCTCCGGTGATGCAGATCGGCTAACACGTGACGACAGATCCACCGGGCGAACGCGAGTCGGAAGTTAGGGACTGCCACATGCCCCGTCATCGCCACGTCTATCCGATGTTTCGATATTGCCGTCACGAAGACTCGGTCATCGTGCTGGCGGTCCGCTGGTACATCTCATACCGGCTGAACCTGCGCGACTTGGTGGAGATGTTGGCTGAACGCGGGCTCGATATCTCTCCGTCCACTATTTGGCGGTGGGTTCAGCGCTTCGTTCCGGAGTTCGAGCGGCGCTGGGATCGTCTGCGCAAGCCGATCGGCTGTTCGTGGCGGGTGGACGAGACGTATGTTCCAGATCCGTGGCCGCTGGTGCTATCTCTATCGCGCGGTCGACAAGCAGGGTCACACCGTAGATTTCTTGTTGCGACCTGACCGCGGCATCGCAGCCGCGCAAGCCTTCTTCCGCAAAGCGCTGGCGACCCACAGCGGGGCGAGGCCCTCGCACCGTGACAATTGACGGCCACGTGCCGAGCCGCCGTGCACTGTGGCTGCTTCGCCGGGAGAATGTGCTCTGGCGATACGTCAAGGTGCGCACCTGCAAGTACCTCAACAATATCGTCGAGCAGGATCATCGCGCGATCAAACGAAGATGCTCGGCCATGCACGGCCTGAAATCATTTGTACGGGCCGCCGTGACCATCGCCGGAATCGAGCTGGCCCACCGCATTCGCAAGCGACAATTCACTCTGAGTCGTGCCCGTGGGCTGCGCCGTCGCACCATGAAGACTGCCAGGGATTATTTGGCTTCTGATGCCGTGACTTCCTAGTGCCGGTCGCTCCATCCCCATTTTCCGTCGCCGCAACACATCCTGTGAACGGCTGGTCCGTTGCGTTCGTCGGCGGCGTGGTCGGTTACGGAATCGCCCACTATCTCCCGCTCGACGGGACCGTGTTCAAGGATAGCCGGTCGGTCGATTCGAAACTTTGTGTCGGCATGGGTTCGCTGGGAATGAAACGTGTGCCGCGACGGTTTGGTCTTGAGCCTCGCGGCAACGTTCTACACTGACTCATTCGACACTCAGCGCCAGAACTCTGAGTTCGGGGCGCTGAGCGTATCCTGGCTGTTCTAGACGACGAATATAGAAACGGTAGTGCGCCGCGCGGAGTCCCATCGTCACGATGGCCCGAACCTTCTCCTGTGACTGATTCCACCAGCGCGCAGCGAACACCAACTGCATGCGGCCGCTCTCGCGGGTGCCTCCACACTTCCCCTCGAACTTTACCTTCAGACGCCATACGCCATGTTCCATAGACCAGCAAGCGTCGTCTTTTGACATCGCGTAATCATTCGTAAATCTCTAAGCATATGAGTCAATATTTCGAATCGACTGTGGGTGTTCATGGGGGTACAAAGATGTCACACGATCGCGGGGCCCGCACCCGCTGCGGACTGATTGTTCACCGACAAACCGAGGAACTGACATGAGTAGACGCATTGTATTGACGAGGCTGGATGTCGGGCGGTTGCGAGCGATACTTGCACGGCAACCGCACACGTCTCGTCTTGATCGCGAACACGCCTTAGATCTGGGAAATGAGATCGAGCAGGCGACCATCGTCG
Organism: Steroidobacteraceae bacterium; assembly: GCA_036498785.1. Classification (GTDB taxonomy): domain Bacteria; phylum Pseudomonadota; class Gammaproteobacteria; order Steroidobacterales; family Steroidobacteraceae; genus Steroidobacter. The sequence goes on from DASYEW010000070.1 coordinate 4,032, forward strand.
AAGACCACGAGCTCGCGACGGACGTCGTTACGATGGATTCGAAGGTTTGCGTACGCGACATGGCCACGGGCGAGATTCAGGAATACACGCTCGTATCGCCCCTTCAGGCGGACGTTGCGGCCTCGCACATCTCGGTACTAGCCCCCATGGGTACCGCACTACTTGGCTTTCGCCAGGGCGACCAGGTCGAATGGCACATGCCTGGCGGCGTCCGCCATTTGACAATTCACAAGGTTACACAACCGCCGGCCGCACGCATTGATCGCGCTGCGCGGATGCCGCTGCAGCACGGCGTGGCCGCACGGCTGACTCCCCTTTCCCTGCGCGAGCACTAGCGAACGAGGTGACCATGATGTCGACTCTATTCAATCCTGCCGCGGACGAAGTCGTCCACAGCGCGTCCGCATTCAAGAGCATTCTGAGAATACTCTGTGCCACGGATCTATCGCCGAGATCTGAAAGAGCAGTGCAACGCGCTGTGACACTGGCGCGTCAGCTGGATGCCTTACTGCTACTGCTTCACGTTGTGGACGAACGGCAGTCGCCCGACATTATTGGATACCGGGTGGATCGAGCCCGCAGCACGCTGGAGATGCAAGGAAAGGAAGCGGTCAACCTCGATATTTCAGTTCGTGTCGGTGATCCGTACAAGACGATTGGACAGGTATCGAAGCAATGGGATGCGGACTTGGTGATACTTGGGTCCTACCGCAAGCGCTCCGGCGACCAGTTCTTTGGAACCACCGCAGAACGTGTCGTACGAATGGCGGATCGAGCGGTGCTCATCGTCAACCGCAACCCGATCACGCCGTACCGCGACGTACTGCTGGCCAGCGACATGTCTGATACGTTCGTCTCCATAGCGCGCATGACCGAAGATCTGGGTCTGCTCGCTGGCGCTCGTGTGTCAATCGTACACGGGCTTGGACAGGTCGATCGCGTGATGCTCTACTCGGCCGGTGTGAGCGAGCCTCATGTTGCGACGTATGTCCAGTCTCTGCGAGAGTCGTCGCGTCACGAGATCCTCGCTCAGATCGATGCGACTGGAATGGACTCCTCCCGTTTCATGGTCATACAGCAACATACCACGCCGTTTCTCGCCATAGAGCGAGGGGTTACGGCGACGAAACCGCAGCTGCTCGTCATCGGCGCGAGTCGTCATCCCGCGCTCAAGCGCCTTCTCGGGAGGAGCACAGCTAATGAGGTATTGCGCAGGGTAGCCTGCGACGTGCTCGTGGCGTCACCCGCTGCCGTTCAGCAGATCCGGCGGATCCGGGCACCACGCCCGGCGGTCGTCGATCTCGGATCAACGACAGTCACACCGTGACGTCCTGAGAGCGCGGTGCGTTTGTTCAGCGCGACAACCAGAGGTAATCAGAATGCAAGGTCTCCTTTCGAGCAAAGAGCGAAACCCCTACGGGAAAGAACGCATCCAAAGTTGCGCGCCTGCGCCCACTGGCAGGAGTGCACACATCGATCGCCTGCTCGATGAAGCACTCGCCGATAGCTTCCCTTGCAGCGATCCTGTCGCGACATTGATTTTCGATACACCCTCCGATCAAATCGCAGCGCGCGAAGTGTCAGTAAATGATGCAGCACTGCATACCCGGTGAGGCAGATTGACGACTGAGCGGTAGTCCTACAGATTGTCATGCTCGCCGATCGAACCCCCTTCTGCTTCCCAGCGATTGATCGCATGAACTTCGCGGTGATTGAACTTGAGCCTCACTCCGGCGCCGCCGCCATTCTCCGCAATAAAGACCACTCCGGCTTGCGTCAGCGCGGCACGCAAACTCCGCAGGGTCCCATCGTCCGGCCTGCGGATCCTCGCCTCGAAGTCGGCGATCATTTGCAGGTCAACGCCGATGCCTGCGACAATCACTCGATTGACCACTCGATGAGCGCGCGGGCCGCGCGGCATTGAGCTGCAGTGAGTATGGAAGTCATGGCTACGAAGCCTCGGCATGCTGCGGCACGACCACGACATCACAAACCGCGTGCTCCAGCACCAGCCGAGTAACGCTCCCCAGGATGTGTTCAGCAAGCCAGGACCGTCCCTGTTTGCCCATCACGATCAGAGTGCAGCGCAGCTCGGCCGCTCGCCTATTGATCAGTGCGCGCGCGTCTCCGGGCTCCACGACACCCGCTATGTTGCGATCTGGCACACTGGCTGTGAGCCTGTTCATGGTGGTATTAGCCTCTTGCGCCAGCTGTTCGTGGTAGGACATCACCGCCTCGGCCGAAGCACCAGCGCTGCGCAGCGTCCCATCGAGCGAACAATCGAGGGCGTGAAAGATATGCAGGACCGCCGCTGGTGCCAGGTCTGCCGCGAAACGCACGGCTGGGGCGGAGAATTCGGAAAAGTCGACCGGTACGAACACGTGTTCGTAGTGGATCTGCGGATCCTGCTTTGCGACTAGCATGGGGCAGACGACCCGCCGCGCCAAGCGCTCGGCGGTAGAGCCGATGACGAAGTCGCGAATCGGGTTCACGCCTCGCGGTCCCAGGACGAGGAGCTCGGCTTGCGCTGACGCCGCGAGAATCTCATCGATGATCCTGCCTTCGCGCAGGAGCCGATCGGCGACGACGCCACCGGACCTTATGACGTCGTCGGCCAGCGAATCCAGCGCGCACATTGCTTCGATGCGAACACGCTCCTCCAGGTCCGACCCTGGGGACGTACGCCGTAGCGCGTTGATCCCCGTACCCTCGAGCACGTGCATCAGCTGCAGCGAGCCGCCGTGAGCCTTCGCCAGCAAACCTGCCCGCATCGCGGCGCGCTGAGCGGCCAACGAGAAATCACTGGCCGCGATGACAGTGGCGATAGGACTCGTCATGGATGCTCCATAAGGCTCGACTCATGATCGCGACCCAGGCCATCCTGCTGCCACTGGTCGCCAATAGCAACGTGGAGAGCGCGCAGTCGGCGAACCGCCACTCAAATCTTTTACATGAGATACTTCCGGCGCAATGAGACTGACGCTAATAGTCCTGCTTCCGTTGCTGGGCGCGCTCTTTGCCGCCTTCCTACCGTCGAACGCCCGTAACGCAGCCGCTTGGCTCAGCGGTCTCGTGACCCTCGCGTGCACGGCACTGCTTATTGACCTCTACCCGCAAGTAAACGGCGTCGACGCAGTTCTGCGCGAGCGCTTCGCCTGGGCGCCCCAACTCGGCCTCGAGTTCTACCTGCGCATGGACGGCTATGCTTGGCTCTTCGCCCTTCTCATCGCATTCATGGGTGTTCTGGTCGTCCTCTATGCGCGCTACTACATGTCGCCGCAGGACCCGGTACCACGCTTCTTTTCCTTCCTGCTGGCCTTCATGGGGACGATGCTCGGCGTGGTGCTGTCAGGCAACCTGATTCAGCTGGTCCTGTTCTGGGAGCTGACGAGTCTTACGTCCTTTATGTTGATCGCCTACTGGTATCACCGTGCCGAAGCGCGCAGAGGCGCCAGGATGGCGCTCACGGTGACTGCAGCAGGTGGATTCTGTCTGTTGCTGGGTATCCTGTTGCTCGGAAATATCGTTGGCAGCTACGATCTGGACGATGTGTTGGTAGCGGGTGATGCGATCCGGGCGCATGGATACTATCCCGTCATGCTGACGCTCATCCTGCTCGGAGCACTGACCAAGAGCGCCCAGTTTCCGTTCCAGTTCTGGCTGCCGAATGCCATGGCAGCGCCGACCCCGGTATCGGCATACCTGCATTCGGCAACGCTGGTGAAGGCCGGCGTGTTCCTCCTCGCCCGCCTCTGGCCGGCGCTGGCCGGTACTTCCCAATGGTTCTGGATTCTGTGCGGCCTGGGACTGTGCTCTCTGCTCCTTGGGGGCGTCGTGGCGAACTTACAGCGTGACCTCAAGGGAGTGCTCGCGTACTCGACCATCAGCCACCTGGGTCTCATCACTCTGCTGCTCGGCATGAACAGCCCGCTCGCGCTGGTGGCCGCTGTGTTCCACATGATCAATCACGCTACGTTCAAGGCCTCGCTGTTCATGGCGGCGGGTATCGTGGATCACGAAACCGGTACACGTGACATGCGACGCCTGAGCGGACTGGCACATGCAATGCCCGTTACCGCGACCGTCGCGATGGTCTCCGCCGCGGCGATGGCGGGCGTGCCGTTGCTTAATGGATTCCTGTCGAAAGAGATGTTTTTTGCGGAGACCATCTTCGCGGGCGAGGGGCCGCTCATTCGCATCGGACTGCCGGCGGCTGCGACGCTCGCCGGCATGTTCAGCGTGGCATATTCTGTGCGCTTCGTGCACGGCGTATTCTTCGGTCCCGTTGCCCGGGACCTACCGCGCGCGCCGCACGAGCCGACCCGCGGCATGTTGGCGCCGGGCGCCCTGCTCGTACTCGCGTGCCTGCTCGTCGGGATTTTTCCGGAACAAACGATCGGACCGCTTCTGCGCCTCGCGGCCACATCGATTCTCGGGCTCGATGCGCCGGCGTTCAGCCTGCGGATCTGGCACGGCTTCACCACACCGGTGGTCATGAGCATGCTGGCAACCGCCGGCGGCGCATTGATGTATGCGTTTCAGTTACACCGAAGACAGCGTGCAACGGTCCGCGCACCCTGGCGAGCGTCCGTCGATGGTAGGCGCGCCTTCGACCTGATCATGGTGTTGCTGGTTCGCACATCCGAGCGACTGATGGGCTGGATTTCCTCGCGCCGCCTGCAGACACAACTGGTGCTCATCGTGGTGGTTGGGCTCGCCAGCGGGCTCGCGCCGCTGCTGGGTCAGACAGCGCCGCAGCCGGCTAAGGCGCTGACACCGCTGAATGCTGTCTTTGCCTTTCTGTGGCTGATCGGCGCCGCATGCGCCGTTGGTGCCGCGTCCCAGGCGAAGTATCACCGGCTTGCAGCCCTGATCATGGTCGGCGGCGCCGGATTGATGACCTGTCTCACATTCGCATGGTTCTCCGCACCGGATCTGGCCCTGACACAGATCGCAGTGGAAGTCGTTACGACGGTGCTGTTGTTGCTGGGACTGCGATGGATGCCGCGGCGAACGAAGATCGACGAACTGCATCGCCAGTCCTTCAGGGCACGCGCACGTCGCGCACGGGACTTTGCGCTTGCCATTGTCGTCGGCATCGGCATTGCCGGTCTTGCATTCGCAATAATGACGCGTCCGAGCGTAGCAGTCCTGGCCCCATTTTTTCTCGAGCGCGCGTTGCCCGATGCGGGCGGGCACAACGTTGTGAACGTGATCCTTGTCGACTTTCGTGGCTTCGACACCTTGGGTGAGATCACAGTGTTGGGCATCGTGGCGCTTACGGTCTATGCCCTGCTACGCCGATTTCGACCGGCACCCGAGAGCCGAAGCATTCCCCGTGCACAGCGAGAGGATGCCGCGCGCGAGGCGCTGGCATCAGGGGACGGCTTGCCTGGTGATTACTTGCGTATTCCGGCGACGATCGGTCGCATGTTGTTGCCTGTGGCGGGGGTCGTCTCCGTCTATTTCCTGCTTCGCGGTCACAACGCGCCGGGTGGAGGATTCATTGGCGGCCTGGTCATGGCGACGGCCATCATCGTGCAATACATGACGAGCGGCGTGCTGTGGGTCGAAGCACGCTTGCGCGTGCATCCCCAATACTGGATTGGACTCGGCTTGCTCCTGGCCGGCATTGTGGGCGTGGCTGCATGGTTTGTCTCGGCGCCCTTCCTGACCAGCATCGAGTGGGATCTGCATGTGCCGATGCTGGGGAATCTGCACCTGTCGAGCGTCCTGCTATTCGACATCGGCGTATACATGGTCGTCGTAGGTGCCACGGTGCTCATGCTTGTTGCCATTGCGCACCAGTCGCTGCGGCAGCCCCGCAAAGCGCTGCCGCCTGGTGAACAGGACGAAATCTCAGTCATGGCGGCGGTGGAGGCGGAGCGCTGATGGAATTCGTCGTTGCCATGGCCATCGGCGTACTCACGGCCTCCGGGATATGGCTGATCCTGCGCCCTCGTACCTTCCAGGTGATCCTGGGGCTCGCTCTGCTCTCCTACGGCGTCAATCTGTTCATCTTTGCGATGGGCCGGCTGGTGACCGATCGACCGCCGATCATTCTGGATGGGGCGCTGAGCTCCTCCGACTATGCCGATCCTGTCCCTCAGGCGTTGGTCCTCACTGCCATCGTCATCAGCTTCGCCACGACTGCGTTGTTCCTGGTCCTGCTACTTGCGGCGCGTGGACTGACGGGAACGGATCATGTGGACGGCAAGGAACCCGACGCGTGATCACCGTGCTGCATCATCTGCTGATCATTCCGATCCTGGCGCCGCTGCTGGCGGGAGCGCTGCAGTTGTTCCTTGCAGAGCAACGCGTCATTCGAGTCGCGTGCGCGCTCGGGTCCGTGCTGGTGCAAGCGGCCACGGCGCTCACGCTGCTTTATCTAACGACCGATTCGATGCCCCACATGTGGACAGAGGGCGTTGGCGTGTACGCGATCGGCTCATGGCCCGCGCCGTTCGGTATCGTGCTCGTCGTCGACCGTTTGTCTGCACTGATGCTCGTGCTGACCTCCATGGTGGCACTCGCCTCGCTGGTGTATTCCCTCGCGTACTGGGATCGAGTCGCGCCGGCATTTCATTCACTGTTCCAGTTTCTGCTCATGGGCCTGAATGGCGCCTTCCTGACTGGAGACCTGTTTAACCTGTTCGTATTCTTCGAAGTTCTGTTGGCCGCCTCGTATGGACTGCTGTTGCATGGATCAGGTATCGGACGTGTGCGAGCGAGCTTGCACTACATCACCGTGAATCTTGTAGCGTCGTTCCTTTTTTTGATCGGCATCGCGATGATCTACGGCATGACAGGCACACTGAACATGGCTGACCTAGCCGGTCGCATTACGCTACTCGCGCCGCGCGATCGCGCGCTATTCGCATCGGGTGCGGCAATTCTGGGCGTCGCCTTTCTCATCAAGGCCGGCACCTGGCCGCTCAACTTCTGGTTGCCAACGACGTACACCGCCGCGAGTTCGCCGATCGGAGCCCTGTTCTGCCTCATGACGAAGGTCGGCGTTTACGCCGTGCTTCGGGTCGGTACCCTGCTGGCCTCCGGCGATGAACAAACCTCGTTCATCGACGTCGGTCTGTTCTACGGCGGCGCCGCCACGATCGCCTATGCCGTAATCGGAATGTTGGCGTCGCATCGGCTAGGGCGCGTCGTGAGCTTCACAGTCGTCGCCTCGACGGGTCTCCTGTTCATGGCGCTCGGTCTACGCGTAACCGCGTTGACCGCACCCGTCATGCTGTACCTGGTCAACTCCGTGCTAGCCACGAGCGCCTTCTTCATGCTCAACGGGCTGGCGCAGCGGACACGGACGTTGCGGATGCGCGAAGCGGCGGATCTCGCCCCATTGCCGGACGTAACGTATGTCGGCTTCGGAGTGAAGCAGAGCGCGGACCCGCTTTCACCGAAGGACGAGGTCGGCGTGGCCATCCCAGCGGCAATGGCCTTCCTCGGCCTGGCTTTTGTCTGCAGTGTGCTGCTCGTAGCGGGCCTGCCTCCGCTATCCGGCTTCCTGGCAAAGTTCGCTTTGCTACGCACTGCCCTTGGGCAGGATTCGAGCGCGGAGATCAGCGGGTACACGTGGACCTTCTGCGCGGCTGTCCTGGCGAGCGGCCTCGCCGCCCTGATCGCGCTGACTCGCGTGGGCTTGCGCCTGTTCTGGGCGGTCAGGGGTCGCACGACGCCGCGATTGCGCATCATCGAGGTTGGCCCGACGGCGTTCCTGATCTTGTTATGCCTTGCCCTGACCGCGGGTGCAGGGCCGGTCATGACCTATCTGGAGTCGGCGGCTCGCTCGCTCCACTCCCCGCAGGTTTACATCCGGGTCGTGCATGCCACGCAGGAAGCGACCCCATGAGCCAGGTGCCGACGCTTTTGACTCTGGCACTCATCGCGATCTGGGTGATTCTGAATGACGAGTTGAGTATTGCACAGCTAGGCTTCGGCACGCTTTTGGCGGTGCTGCTGACGCTTGCAATCGCTCAACTCCGCCCGGTTCGTCCGCGTGTGCGCCAGCTGCGCCTCGCCCTGCCGCTCGCTGCGACAGTGCTGGTGGATATCCTGCACTCCAATCTCGGAGTAGCACGCATCGTACTGGGCCTGGTGCGCGATCGAGAGGTTCACAGCGGATTTCTCGACATTCCCCTGGAACTCCGCGATCCGCATGGCCTGGCGATCCTCGCTGTCATTGTGACCTCGACGCCCGGAACCTCGTGGGCCGGAGTGTCGCCCGACGGTCGCATGTTGAAACTGCACATACTGGACCTCAGGGACGAGGCTGGGTGGATCCACCTGATCAAGGAACGTTATGAGCGGCCATTGATGAGGATCTTCGAATGAACGCGGTATTCGACTACGCCTTGTGGTTCGCCCAGGCTTGCACGGCAATCGCCATGATGGGCGCCGCGGTCAGACTGTTCATCGGTCCGGCCGCACAGGATCGTACCCTTGCGTTCGATTCCCTCTACATGAATGGCATGCTGATGTTGTTGATTCTCGGCATGCGTTCCCGATCGTCGGCATACTTCGACATGGCCCTGCTGGTCGGGCTGTTCGGCTTTGTCGGTACGGTCGCGCTCGCGAAATTCCTGTTGCGGGGCGAGGTTATCGAGCCATGAACACGGCCACGCTTCCACTGTGGGTGACGATTCCCGGAACCCTGTTGCTGGTGCTCGGTGGCTTGGTGAGCGTTGTGGGTTCACTCGGACTGCTGCGATTGCGCGACTTCCTCTCCCGCATGCATGGAACGTCGATGACCAACACCATTGGTGTAGGCGCGGTGATAGTGACCTCGATGCTCACCTCGTCGGCGCTTGCGGGACATCCGAGCCTTCACGAACTGCTGATCACACTGTTCGTCGTCATTAGCGCACCAGTAACCTCGATCGTGCTTCTGCAAGCAGCGCTATACCGAAACAGGGTGCGCTCGACGAATGACTAGCCGGAAGCATTGCACCTCACGTACTACAAACTATCGGACGCTGCCGCACTGGCGTTTGCGCATTTCAAGACGCCGAGTGTGCTGGCTACTGGCCGGCGCGTGGCCGACCTGCCGGGTCTGCCCGAGAATCAGCTCGCAGCGCGCGCTAGACTTTTGAAGTCGCACCAGCGCTTGTCGAACACTGTCAAGCGGCAGAGCCGCCAAGCGAGTCACTGTCGCTCAGCGCTTGCATCGCGATCGCCGCGTGGGCAAAAGCGGCGCCGGTCCGCATCTCGGCGGCCGATGGCTTCCATGATCTCCTCCGGCGTTACTCCATGACGCCGGCACTGAGCGTGTGACCGCGGATGCAGTACGGACATTGCGTTACGTGAGCAACCGCCACCGCTATAAGCTCCTTGGTCCTGGCCAGCAGCGCGCCATCTGCAAACACCTGCTGACTGAATGCTTTGAAGGCGTGCTCATTCTGCGGGGCCAACCAATGCCGCGCGTTTGCGGGCCAGCTCGCCTGATGGCATCGGGTACAGTGAACTACTCATTGAGTACTCCTGGTGTCGCTGTCTCTTCCTTACGCTCTCGACAGACGAACCCCACCGCCCTCATGCGCCTGCTACCAAGCCGGCGAACTTCCCGGCGCGCTCAAGATGGGCATACCGCAGCGCCAGGTTGATCGGGGCACTTGGTGAGGACACCGTGTCACGCTCAAGTTGACTGGGGTCAAGACGCCGCAGGGCGTCTGCGACGCGCTGCGGTGTTCCCAGGTCGCTCCACCCACACGCCGGCACGCAGGCCAGGCGCAGAGCGGAGCAGCAGACCTCCAGTATGTCCCGTGAGAAGTCGAGCTGCGGCAGGCGTTCGAACAAGCATTGCAGAGTCGTACTGTCCTGCGGGGTTTGCCCCTGCACCGCGACGATGCCGTGAAGCGCCGCAACGACTTGGGGATAGCGGACTTGAAACAGGTTCAACAGCGACTGGCCCGATGCGGCAATGATGAAGGTGTTCCACAGGCCACCGCGCGCAATGATCTGACTGGCAAGCCCTGCGGGCGGCTTCTCTACAAAATGGCGAATGGTGCGACCGCCGTCTGCCGCAAGTTCACCTGGGAGGATATAGCCGAAATCCGGGTCGGCCTCGGTCGGCTGCAAGCCGAGCAGGGTCGGTGCGCCGCCGTTGCGGGCGAGTTGCGACAACGCCTCTTGCACGGATTGCCTCAGTACGGACTCCTGCCGCACGCAGTGATCAGAGGGCAGCAGCACGATTCGCGCGTCAGGATCACGAGCGAGAATATGCAGGAGCGGATACAGGATGCCGACGGCGGTGCCGCGACTCCGTGGTTGCGCGATCACGTTGCCCGGTGGCAGGTGCGCCAGTGGAACGGCCCACCACTCGCGATGCTGTTCGGCGACGACTGAGTAGATGAACGCTTCGGAAGTGATCGTGCTTGCACGCGCAATCGCATCTTCCAGCAGAGTTCGACCACCATTGAGTGAACAAAACTGCTTCGGGACTGGGCGCTCACCGGGTTGTGTAGTAAGGGCTCGCAGGCGGGAGCCTTCTCCGCCCGCGAGGACGAGTGCCCAGGTCTTGCCGTTGTCAGTCATCGCTTTCCTCCTGCCGAAACGAATGCGGCACTTGCCGCCGGATAAGACTCGCCCACCTGTCATGTCATACCGGTTGCCTAGCGAGTCACGAAAGGAAGACGTTGCCGGGGCATTCCCGCCTCACGCTCGGAAGTATCGCGCTGCAATGGGACCTGAGCGGCCAGGCGCTGCGTGGTGGTCAGATTCTGGTTGGCAAACTCCCAATTGACCAAGTGCCCTACGAACGCAGTGATGTAATCAAGGCGGCGGTGCTGAGGTCGAGGTAGTACGCGTGCTCCCAGACGTCGATCGTAAGCAGCGCAGTTGCGTTCGTCGCACAGGGGCGTCTCAGCGTTCGCTGTCGCAATGATCTTCAGTTGATCGCCGTCGAGCACGAGTCTGACCGCCTTGACCCATAGCTGGCTGATCATCCGCGAGCTTCGCATGTCCGCATCGTGCCCCGCAGTGATTCCGCTCGCGCGACCCGATCGATCGCGATGAGCCACGCTGCTTCACGCAGAGACAGGTCTCGCGCTTGCGCAACCTTTCTTACTTTACGGTGGGCACGAATCAGGTAGGAGCGAAGTCGTCGGTTGACCTTCTCCAGTGGCCACTGTGCCTGCTGCAAGTTCTGCGCCCATTCGAAATAGCTTGCGATGACCCCACCAGCATTCGCGAGCAGATCTGGTATGACTTCGATCTTGCGGCTGCGCAGAATGTCATCCGCGGCAGCGGTCGTTGGCAAGTTCGCACCTTCGACTACTACGGCAGCTCGCACAGTGCTCGCGTTCTGCTCGGTCAGGGCGTTCTCCAGCGCCGCCGGAATGAGAACGTCGCACGGCAGCGCAATCAACTCTTCGTTATCGATTGGCACGGCGCCGGGGAAGCCGACGACCGAGCCGGTAAGCCGAACCTGCTCGATCAACTCACGAACGCGCAACGGCCGTGACCCGCCGCTCAGGATGCCGCCGTTGACGTCGGCGACAGCAATGATTTCGCCGCCGTGTTTTTCGATAAATGCCGCCACGTTCGATCCGACATTACCAAAGCCCTGGATGGCAACCCGCAGACCGATGAGCGAGCGCCCGCGCGCCTTCATGTGCTCCGCCAGCACCATCCCCAGACCAGTACCGGTCGCCGCTGCCCGCCCGCGAAGACCGCCAAGCTCGACGGGCTTCGAGGTCACGCACGCCGGACTGTAGCCGTGTCGCGAACTGAATTCGTCCAGAATCCAGGCCATTGTCTGCGAGTTCGTATTGACGTCCGGCGCCGGAATGTCCCGAAATGGACCAATGAATCGATGGATGCGCGACACGTACCGGCGCGTCAAACGCTCGAGCTCACCAGTCGACATCGTTGTCGGATCGCACGCGATCCCACCTTTGGCGCCGCCGAAAGGCACATCCACAAGCGCGGTCTTCCAGGTCATGATCTCGGCTAGCGCCTGCATTTCGCCGCCATCGACATCCGGGTGATACCTTATGCCCCCCTTCGCCGGGCCGCGCGCGCCACTGTGCTGAATGCGATAGCCTGGGAAGACGCGCAATGATCCGTCGTCCATCTGGACCGGCACCGCAACCTTGACTTCCCGAAACGACGTTCGTAGCAACACTCGTTGTTCGGCGGAGAGTCCGAGTCGCTGGGCCGCAAGCGTGAAGTTGTGCTCCGCGGTCACCTCAACCTGCGACAAGCCGCCGGGGGAGGCCTCGACAATGCGATCGCGTGCTACGGCGGGTGTCGTGACCTTCGGAGTCTGCTCAACGTCCTGCACTGCATTCACGTGCAATCCTCCGTTGAACGCACGCCAGGCGGCATGCTGCGATCTGAAGTATTTTCGCTCGATGAGGGACACTGGTGACCACCAGCCGGTTGCGAGAATGTCGCAGCTGTGACTCGTGTCTCGTCGGCAGCCTGAAGCACTCGTTCGATTCGCAGGCGGTGAAGTCCAGCCGGCATGAGCCATTCAACCTCATCACCTTCTCGATAGCCGAGCAACGCAGTCCCGAGAGGGGCCAGTACTGATATAAGCCGTGCGCCCACGTCGGCCTCGGCGGGACTGACAAGAACCAGATCCTGACGCTCTCCGGTCGTCAGATTCCGTATCCGAACCCGCGCATGCATCGTGACGACACCCGCCGGCACCTGATTCGGCTTGAGCACTTGCGCGCGCTCCAGCTCAGCCGCGAGATCGTGCAAATGCCGTTGATCGTGATGCGCGGCAGCATGAGCCCCGAGCAGACGCCGCAAGACGCCTGCATCTGGCTCACTAACTACAATGGGCTGATCTCGCATAATCATCGACTCCTCAGTCAAACCACTGCACGCTTGCGCGAATTTGCAGCGCGTCACGTGTACTGTTCCGTTTCTTGAATACTTGGCGGCGTTATCGTGCAGCCGTCCGGCGCTTCGGACAATTCGAATTATTCACCCGGTTCGTTTGATAATATAAAACGATACCTGTTAGCTCGGTGATCGCCTGGTGCAGAAGCTTTGCGGGAGATTCTCGTCATGATGGCTGTAGTTCGTCGCCTCAATTATCAGCACCTTCTGTACTTCTGGTCCGTGGTTCGCGCCGGCAGCCTGACCCGTGCGTGCGAAGAGCTGGCGCTATCCGCACCAACCATTAGCGCGCAGTTGCGTACGCTCGAGGCTCGCCTCGGCGAGAAACTGCTGGTGAAATCGGGTAGAACACTCATACCGACTGATGTCGGGCGACTGGTCTACAGTTACGCGGATGAAATTTTCGGGCTCGGTCAGCAACTGGTCGAGGCGCTGGAGCAGCGCCCCTCGGCGCGGCCCCTGAGGCTCGTGGTGGGCATCGATGATGTACTGCCAAAGGAGATCGCCTACCGGATCATCGAGCCGGGGCTGCGGCTGAAGCAGCCCACACGCATGCTGTGCCGCGAAGGCACTCTCGATCGGCTACTTGCCGATCTCGCCATTCACGAGATCGACGTGGTCTTGTCGGATGCTCCACCCACTCCCAACCTGAATATTCGTGCGTACAGCCATCCGCTTGGCACGTGTAAGGTCTACTGGATGGCCACTCCCGCGCTCGCGAAGACGTTACGTCGCGGCTTCCCCAAGTCCCTGGACGGTGTACCGGTGCTTTTGCCGACAGACGACACGGCGATACGCCGAGCACTCGACGGATGGTTTAACAGCAAGGGTGTGCGTCCTCTGATGGTGGGCGAATTCGAAGACTATGCGTTGCTGCGCGAGTTCGCCCTGGCGGGACATGGCTTTGCACCCGTTCCTTCCGTCCTCGAAGCGCAGTTTCGACGGCAGCATGGTTTCGTACGCATCGGCATGGCACACGGTGTCAAAGGGGAGTTCTATGCGATATCGGTGGAGCGGAAGATAAAACACCCTGCCGTCGCGGCCATGACAGACAACGCCCGTCGGCTGTTCTCACAGGACTGATCCCGCGACAGCACATGGCATGGGGCCGCGACGGCCTCCGACGCCGCCGTGTCCCGACGTACCTTGATTGGCGCATAGTGGCTGAGCCATACCGATTCGCGACCGCTGCCAGCGGTGAGCTGCGCCAGATGTTGCGCATAGCCCAGCAACCTGGCGAGCGGCACCGTGGTTCGCACAACTGCGATCGAATGATCCACTTCCGCAGTAATGACGCCGCCACGCTCGGCAAGATCGTCTCTGACGGCGTCGAAATGCGTTGCGGTACAGAGTACGCGCACCCCCATGTGCGGCTCTTCGACATCTTTTCCTTGTCGATAGCGAATTGTCGGCTCGCCAATGCAGAGCTCTTCGCCATAGAGGGTTCTCAATAGTTCCACCGGGCGATCGAGCGCTTTCTTTCCAGGACACCCATCGATTTTCCGCGGCTGAACGGACCGGAATCCAGCGAACTTGATGGCGACGCCTTCCCCCAGTGCCCCGCATCCGCGGGACATCCACAGATTCGGGCTCGGAATCGACTTCTACGCAGAAATAACGAGTGGGTGTCCTAGATGATTTTTGTACGAAGGCACCTCAGGTCCGTTCAATCTCACCCCGACGCGATCCACTGCCAAATCGGCCCATCCCAATTCACCACATTTAAGCCATATCTTCGCCAACATGACGCTGCATCGTTCGCGGACGGACACAGAGACTAGGGGCTGTCTATGCAGGTGCGCTCGGCGATTCGGCTTGGACTGACTCCGTTGGCTATTGCTCTTCTGCTGTTCCTGTTGTGGATAGCGCTGCTTGCGGTGCCCGGCGCCTGGGTGATCTTCTCGATCTACACGGTCTCAGTCACAAAGACGGTCCTCGTGTGCAGCGCGCTAGCAGTTGCTCTCACGTTGGTCGGGCTCTGTTGGTGGCATCACTGGATCTCGGGTGCCACCATGCTGTGCGGCCTCATAGCTGTCGCGCTACTGGCGAGTCAGCCGACCGTGGCCAAGTCGCCGTCACGGAGAGTCGCAGATGTTGCCCAGCTGATTTATTACCGAGATGCCCTACTTCGACAGGTGGCGGAATTGCAACGCAAGGGCACTTCACCGGCAGTGGCGGCCATTGCGGTCGACGGGTTCGGCAGCATGACGTCCGGTATCGCGTTAGATCCGACTGGAGAGATTTTCCTCAAGCCGGATAGGCGAAGCAAATCATGGACGGCTACGGCTGGGCAGACCGAGATCGGTATAGAAACCTTGGAAGCACGGCACATAGTCGGAGACTACTACTCGTGGTTCCACTATTGATCACAGGCGGGGCGGAGTCGCATCGTCGGACACCCACAGATTCGCGCTCGGAATGACTGCCGCGCAGAAGTAACGAGTGGGTGTCCTAGATGATTGCCATCCCATCGCCGAAAACGGCTCCGATGCCGTGATCAAACTGATCGAGACACCGGCCATGGGAGATGTCGTGAACCTGCGCCAGGCGCGCAAACAAAAAGCCCGCGCGAAAGCCGAAAAGACGAGCGACTCAATCGGCCGCAAAAACCTCTCGCGCCGTCTCGACCAGACAAAACCGGACGATTAGGATGCGCGCTTGAAAATCTCACGCGCCAAACCGCTGCTCGGCACATTGGTCGAAATCAGCGTCGTCGGCCTCGACGAAGACACGGCCCATCGCGCTATCGACCGGGGCTTTGCCGCGGTCGCAGAAATCCACGCGTTGATGAGCTTTCACGATGCGGCCAGCGATGTAAGCCGTCTCAACGCGGAGGGAATTTTCGGCGTGCGCGTCGATCCCCATACTCGCGTCGTGCTCTTGCGTGCGCAAGAGATCGCAGAGCATTCCGATGGGCTTTTTGATATCACCGCTGCGGCGCATTTGGTGACCTGGGGCTTCCTTCCGGCGCCGACGTCGACGCAACCGCCAAAGCCCGAGGCCTCATGGCGCGATATCATCGTTGAAGACGATGTCGCTCGGTTTTCGAAACCCCTATGGATCGATCTGGGCGGGATCGCCAAAGGGTATGCTGTGGATTGCGCAGTGACCGCTATGGACCTTCCGGCGCACGTCCAAGCAGTGGTGAACGCCGGTGGCGACCTGCGCGTCGCGGGTTCGCACGCGGAACCGGTGCGTTTGCGCTCCGCCCTTGTCACCGATGCCGTCCCTGTGGTGGAGATCGCCGACGGCGCGTTGGCCAGCAGTAGCGGCCGCGAACATCAACGCCCCTTCCACGGCGGCTTCGTAGGCCCGCATGTCGGACGCGGCGGCATCAGCGTCGGCGCGCAACGGTTTGTATCGGTAGCCGCTCACGATTGTTTGACCGCCGACGCCCTTACCAAGGTGGTCCTGGCGGCGGGGTTACAGGCGAAGCCGATTCTTGGCCATTTTGGCGCAATCGCTTATTTCTATGAGGCGGGCGCGGGGTGGGTTACCCTCTGATCCGCCTGAGAAGTGCGAGGAGTATTTCGTTTCCATGATTGAGCGCGTTGATCGCGGCCCGTTGAAGTTGCCGAAGGGCCGCCGCTGGGCGGTATATATCGTTTCGTTCGCGACGTGGTTGACGGGCGTCCTATGGCTCATCTACCACTACTACATGGCCACCGAAGGCCGGTTCGGTCCAGTGACGAATCCCCTGGAGCCCGTGTGGATCCGTCTGCACGCGGCCTTTTCCGATGGCGCGGTTGCAGTCCTTGGTCTGCTCTGGGGCATTCATATCGTGCGCGGTTGGAACGTAAAATGGCGACGCTGGTCCGGCGGAGTTGTCGTCGGGTTTTTCCTGGTTCTGATCATCACTGGGTATGCGATCTATTATCCGCCCAGCGAGGCACTGGACCCGTGGATCTCGAAAGCCCATTGGATCCTGGGCCTCGCCACGATTGTGGCCTTTTTTGTGCACTGGCTGTCCAAGTCCCGCCCCAAGACTTAAGACGCGGCCCAGCGTGCACCTCCCAGTGAAGTAATCCGCTGGCTCAAAAACTCCCGTGGTATCTCGATCCTATGCGCAGCTCATTCATGCTTTATCCCGTAGCTATCGTCGCAAGCGTCGCCGGTGTGACGGGCGTTGTCGCCCCAGCCTTTGCCGGCGCGCATTACCTCACGATTGAACAGGCCCAACGCCTCCTGTTCCCCAAGGGAACGACCTTCACCGAAGACTTTCGGGTGCTGACCGATAAGCAGATGCGCGATATTGGCGAATACCGTGGTATCGAGGTGGTCGACCGCCAGGTGCATGCGTGGAAGACATCGACCGGCGACTTGATGTTCGTCGACCATGTGGTGGGAAGAGACGATAACGTCTACTACGCGCTGGCGCTGTCGCCGCAGGGTGCCGTCAAGGGCATCGAGGTGATGGAGTGCTGGGAACTCTATTCCAAGGTCCGCATGCCCGAATGGCTGGCCCAATTCACAGGCCGCAAAGACGGCGCACTGCGCCGCAAAGGCGACATCGAGAACATCAGTGGCACGACGCTCTCATCGAAACACATCACCGAAGGCGTGATCCGTATGCTGGCTACGCACACACTATTGTTCGCGCAGGCCGCGCCGCAAAGCTAGCGATTCCGTTCGGCAAGGCCTTCCGCGCGATCACTTTCTCGCGGCGCTTTCTCGGACACCCATCGACTTTCCGGCCGAACGTAGCAGATTTCGGCGAACTTGACGGCTCAGCGACATCACCCAGGCGTGCCCCGACTCTTCTCAGCCGCTGCACTATCACGGGGCAACCTCCCTCCACGTCCATCGGAAACCCTGACTCCGTCGACGTCGACGCAGCAACACCCCCCAATCTAGCCCTTGGCCACGATCAAGGCCGCTCAATCTGATGATGCGGTTGCGACAAGAAATACTGATCATCGCTAACCATCCGGCGGATACCCAACACAGCAGCGCACAACAGCGAGCTGCGTCCGTCGCAATGAATCTCGGGGTGTTGCGCCAACATCTGGCATAACAAGGTGGAACCGGCGCGCGGCAATCCGGTTACACCAATAAAGTTTGGGGCATCGATCAGATCCCTTAACAATTATCGCCCAGCACCGCCGGTATCGGTTGGCTGCGATCCTTGCGGCAGATTGACGCCACCGTCGACCACCGTAAGGTTCAGACCCAGCCATACGCCCGCGCTCGCACCGGCGGAGTTCGGTTGCGCTGGCGATCCCGCGCCCGACGGCGCAGTGGCCGATGAGCCCTCGCTGGAGGGTTCGCCCGCCACCCAGCTCGGGGACGTTTGCAAATCCACCCTACCGCCTGAGACTTGAAGCGGCGCTGTTATCGATACCGCGCTGGCGATCGCATTTTGCGTCTGTGGCGCAATCGCCGGCGGATCGATAACGACCACGGGCGCTGCGGTGATATTGGCGCTTAATCCGAGCGGCTGCGTCACATTGTAATTGCCGGCCGCGGCGCCCTCGAGACTGTTGGCGGCGGTCACCGCGATATCGGTGCCGACGTCGGGCGTGGCGAACGCACCGGACGTGAGCAGCGCAACGTCATCGCCGTCAATCACGCCGGCCAACGAACCGCCGACAAGTGTTGCCGCCGCGGTGCCGTCGTACACTCTGTCCGCTGCAGTTTGCCCGGTGATGGTCAGCGTCTTTGGCGTAATCGTGCTGGTCGTATTATCGACATAGCTGACGCTGTAATTGCCGCCACCATTGCCATCGTTGATCGTGATGCCGGAGGCGGTGACGGTCTTGTTGCCTGCGCCAGCATTCTTGTCGGTGAACGCAAAGATACCGCCGCTGAGTGAGTCACTGCCGTCCAAGGTGCCGCTGGTGATCGTTGCTGTGCCTGCCGCACTCAGGCCGCCATCGTAAGTCTTGCTGACATTGCCGGTGGACAAGGTCAGATCGGCTTGTGAAATGGTACTGGTCGTATTGTTTGCGTAGATGACGTTGTAATTGTCGCCACCGTTGCCGTCGTTGATCGTAACGCCGCTGGTGGCGACGGATTTGTCGCTACTGCCGACATTCTTGTCGGTAAATGCGAAGCTGCCGCCGCTGAGCGAATCGCTACCGAACAACGTGCCGCCGGTGATCGTCACCGTGCCTGCCGCACTCAGGCCGCCATCGTAAGTCTTGCTGACATCGGCGCTGGACAAGGTCAGATCGGCTTGCGAAATGGTACTGGTCGTATTGTTCGCGTAGGTGACGTTGTAGTTGCCGCCCCCATTGCCGTCGCTGACCGTGATGCCGGAGACGGTGACGGTCTTGTTGCCTGTGCCGGCGTTCTTGTCGGTGAAGGCAAAGGTGCCGCCGCTGATGGCGTCACTGCCGAATAGTGTGCCGCTGGTGACCGTCGCCGTGCCTGCTGCCGTTGATCCGCCGTCGTAGGTTTTGCTGACGTTACTAGTCGACAGCGTCAGGTTGGCCTGATTGACGGTCAGCGAGCCATGGACGTAGGTGATGAGGTAACCTTGCTGATTGGAATACAGCCCGCCTGGATTGTAGACGCCGACATTCTTCGCTCCACCGTAGTCAAAGGTACCAAGCAGGTTGCCATTCGGTGCTGTCGAGTAGCTGATGCCGCTTCCTACACTCCCCAACCCATCATACGTTTTAACAATGCTGTTCGCGGTGACCGTGAGCGGTGTCAAAAAGGAACGCAACAGTGGCGAGGTATGCCCCTCATACATTACCCACGTAGAGGCGAGGTCCCAACCCGGATTCACGTTACCGTTAGCGGCTGTCGCGCTAGTGAAGTTCGCTTGCGTCTGCATATCGGCCGTTGTCATACCGGTGCCGGCGGCACTGGTGTTCAGACCGGATGTCGTCTTGTCCCAGAAACTGTTGGTGACAACTCCCCCGCTGTTCAAGCCGATCAGCCCGCCATTGACACCACCCGTCGCAGCCCCGGTGGCATAGCTGTTACTGACGGCGCCTTCGTTGCGCCCCACCAAGCCTGCAGCGCGTACACCTGCTACGGCCCCGCCGGCATAACTGTTGTCGATCGTGCTGCCTGAAAGCGTATATCCAACCAGTCCGCCGGCGTAGGAACCTGTACTCACGTTCGTGGTTGCGAAGCTATTGCTGATCGCCCCTCCACTGCGACCCACGAGACTGCCAACATAACTGCCAGCGGCGGCCGTAACGCTGCCCCCGACAAGCCCCACATTGCTGATCGAAGAACCGAAAGCGGTCGCACCAAACATTCCGACGTACGATGCACTTGCCTCATTGATCGTGAGGCCGCTGATGGTATGGCCGAGGCCGTCGAAGGTGTTGGTAAATTGTGTGCCGACAGTGCCGACAGGAATAAACGTGCTGCCCAGCCAAACATCGGTTGTCGCGCCGGTTACCGACGCATCGATATCCTGTCCGAGGGAATAGTTACCGGCCAGATTCATCGCCATCAACTGCAATTGATGCGTGTTGTTGATGGACGTTGAATATTCGGAAGCCAGCATCGGCGTGGTTGCAGCCGTTCCGCTATTGAGTCCCCCCAAGGTATTCACCACCACCCAATTGTTGCCGGTAGCACCAGCCGTTGTGGTGAAATTGAATCCAGTAAAGTTCGATGCCGTCTGCATCTGCGTCGTCGTCAGGCCGCTGCCAGCCGCGCTACTTCCCTGTGCGGATGTCGTGGTATTCCAAAAACTGTTGTTCGCGCCAGCCAGACCGCCGCTGCCCCCTACGCTGCCACCGCCATAGTTATTCCCAGTCCCACCCGTGACGTTTCGGCCAACCAGACCGCCGACAAAACTGCTGCCGGACACCGTGCCTGTCGAGAAACTCGTAGTGATCGTCGCACTACCGCCCGCCCCACCGGTACCGGGCGTACCGGAGTCGTCGGCTGCATCGCCGCCGGTCCCGCCGATATTTCCGCCAACCAGGCCGCCTACCGAATTGCCACCTGACACCGCACCCATTGCATAGCTGTTGCTGATCGAGCTCGCATCTCCGGCACCACCCGTGTAGCCGTATCCATATCCGCCATTTCCACCGAGATTTTTACCCACCAGGCCACCGGCATAATTTCCGCCGGTCACAGCGCCGGTTGCATAACTATTGCTGATGGTGCCCATGAAGTTCGAGCCGACCAGCCCGCCGACATTGGCGCTTGTTCCCGTCACGACCCCGGTCGCGTAGGCATTGCTGATGGTGCCTGCGTTATTAAACCCAACCAGACCGCCGACATTGTCACCGCTGCCCGTTACGGCTCCGGCTGCATAGCTATTGCTGATCGTGCTTTCGTTGCGCCCAACCAGCCCGCCGACACCATCACTGCCCGATACGGTGCCCGTTGCGTAGCTGCTGCTGATCGTGTTGTTGTTCCAGCCGACCAGACCACCAATATTGCTACCCGATACATTCACCGCCGCATGGCTGGTGGTAACCGTGACATCGTTGCGCCCGACCAATCCACCCGCATAGGTACTGCCCGACACTGAACCCGTGGCATAGCTATTGGTAACCGTGCCTTGATTCCAGCCGACCAGCGCGCCGACATTGATATTCCCTGTCACGTCGAAATTGCTCAACCCGACATTACTCACGCTACTACCGGTCGCCAGCGTGCCGATGAAACCGACGTTATTGCTGGACGAATTGTCGATTGTGAAGTTGCTCAGGACATGTCTCGCACCATCGAGTTCAGGCGCGGCGAAACGCGGTATGGCATAACCAGCCGGAAGTGTTGCGAGATCGATGTCTGCACTGAAGGCAAACTTGTACGCAGGATTTGCCGTACCGGCAAAAGCCAACATGTCTTTCAAGCCCTGAACGCTGCCGATTTGGTAGTAACCACCACTGAGCGTCAGGGATGCAGAGTAATCGGCGATGTCCAGCGCCGCATAACCTCCAGCGACCCAATTCTGAAACTGGGAGTTGTATATCCCGTACTGCGCAACGTTGCTGAGTCCAGCGGTATCGATGTTGTAGTACGAATTGGTGACGGTGCCGCTGCACGCGCCGCACAAGCCACCTGGATTCGGGCCCGTTCCCGTTACAGTACCGGTGGCATAGCTATTACTGACGATATTGCTGTTATTTCCAACCAGCCCGCCGACGTTATTGCGGCCGGACACGTTTCCGGTAGCGTAGCTATTTGTGACAGTGCCGTAGTTGGCCGCCACCAGCCCACCGATATGATCGGTTCCCGTCACGTTCCCTGTCGCATAGCTGTCGCTCACCGTGCCGGCGTTCTTCCCGGTTAGTCCGCCCGCATGATACGTATTGATTGTCACATTGCCCGTGACATGGCTTCGGCTGATCGTGCCGCTATTATTATTGAATCCCACCAGCCCACCGACCGACTCACCGCTCGACGTAACGGTCACATCACCGGTGTTGTAGCTGTCACTGATGGCCCCGTTATTAGTCCCGACCAACCCGCCGACACAGTTGCCGGTGGCATCCACGTTCCCGTCGCGTAGCTGTTATTGATAGTGGCACCACTATTGCTGCTTCCTGCCAGTCCGCCGACATAGGTGCTGCCCGAGACGCTTCCCGTCGTGTAGCTGTTGCTGATAGAACCGGAATTACTACCGGCAAGTCCGCCGACGACATTCCTGCCAGTGATATCGACATTCACCATGCCGACATTGCTGATGCGGGCACTACTGTTGGTGTAACCGATCATCCCGATATTGTCGGTACCGGGTAGGTTGATCGTAAGGCCGCTGATGGTATGGCCCAGTCCGTCGAAGCTACCGCTGAATTGCGCAACGTTAGTCCCGATTGGCGCAAAGCCGGCACCGGCATTCCATGCGCTGGTCGCGCTCGCATCGATATTGCTACCCAGCGCATAGTTGAGTGCCTTGTTGCCGTTCATGCCTTGCAGGTCAGTGGCGGTGGTGCTGCCTTGTGCACCCAGACTGTTGATCACCGTGTAATTGATTGTGCCGCCATTGCTGCCCTGCTTGGTGCTGTAGCTATTGCCGGACGGCAGGTTGACTGGGGCATTTGACATTGACTGTGCCGGCGTTGCCTGCAGCGACTGCACCCTGACCATATTCGAGCGCAAGCCTCGCCGTCCCCGAGCCATTCATCTCGGTGTTGATGTTGATGTTGTTCTGCGCATTCAACGTCAGCTTGTTGGCCGACCAGCTGACCGTATCGTTGACGTTGACATCGCCGTTGACGCCGGCGGCGCCCGAGGTGCTGAGGATGGTGATGTCGGTACTGGTCAGATTGCTGGACAGCGCTGCGCCGGTGATGTCGCCGCCGCTCGCTGCAATGGTGTAATCAACCGGATCGATCAGCCAGCTGCCGGTCAAGCCTTGGGCTGCAGCAGTCGTTACTTCTAACGTGTCCGCCACCTTGACATGCGCAGCTGAGGTTTCGATGAAGCCGCCGTTGCCACGGTCCGGGGCACTGGCGTCGAGTGTGCCGCCGGCATTGACGGTGCCGTCTTGCATGTCACCCAACAGCTTGATGACGCCGTTGTGGTTCTCGATCGTTTGCGCCTGGATGATGCCGGTGTTGTTGACTGCGGTTTGCAGCAGGTTGCCCGCTGCTTGCGCGGTCAGTAATACCTGGCCGCCATCGGCCAGGATCAGCCCGCCGTTGTTGACCAGTGCATTGACTGCGCCTTGATTGACGGTGACATTCAACAAACCGTCACCGGCCACATCGAGCGTCATCGCATTGCCGGCGGCCAGCGCCACCGTGCCCAGTCTGGCGTTGATGGTGCCTTCGTTGGAGACATTGGCGCCCAGCAGCGCGACATACCCGCCGTCGGCGTGG
>DASYEW010000071.1:0-76326 GCA_036498785.1 Steroidobacteraceae bacterium
CTTACTGAAACGCTAACGCGGTTTGGCGGCGTCATCCTTCACGCGTGTGTCCACCGCGATCCAGTTCACTTCCCAGGTCTTGCCGCCGTCATCGGAGAACGACTGCTCGAAGCGACAGGAATCCGTGGTGATGTCCGACCAGACATTGCGGACCAGGATGGTCCTGCCATTGAAGAGTTCCTGGTCGAAGAACTCGCCGCGACCATTCACGAACTCACCGATCGTCGGCTGACTCAGCGTGCCGCCCCGGCTGTTCGCGGAGTTGAGGCTCCATTGGCGGGCCGTAGGATCGTATAGCCGCAACGACAGGACCTGCAGGTGGCCGTCCGGGCCGTCAGCCTCGAGCTCCGCCAGATTGGCTCTGCCCTCCCACACCTTGCGCACGACGGTAGTGCCTTCAAGCTCCACCCAGGTGGTGGAGCCGGTCAGGGGATGTACGAGACGCCTCAGGTGTGTTTTCCAGACGCCGATGTCGAAGTCGAAATCGTGTTGTCCATCGCGTTTCACCGCAGCATGCTGAGCGACTTTCGCCGCTGCGCCCTCGTTCTGCTGTGCCAGTCCCTGCAGCGGCTGCAGGATGAAGACCAGGCTGCCGGCAAGCAGATGGAACCGAACATCTCGACGCGCGCGCATCGTTTTCCCCTTGAATCCTGGCTCGGACGTGCCTGGCGAAAAAAAGCCGGGCTGTTGTGGCATCCTCAGCGTGCCTGAGGTCATGGTCTTTTCAAAGGTCCACTATTTGTGTCATTCGTGATACCACTAGCCCGTACCGGCGAGAGCGGCGAGCCGCTCTCGCGGCAGATCTACCTTTGGTTCCGACAAGCGATCCTGTGCGGATCCCTGACGCGGCTCGAGCGCCTGCCTTCAACCCGGGAGCTGGCCGAGCAGCTGCACGTATCCCGTACGGTTGTCGTCCTGGCATACGAGCAGCTGCTCGCTGAGGGTTTCCTGCTGGCTCGTGCGGGATCCGGAACTTACGTGGCGGAGGGTCTCGCCACGGGCCGGACGGGCGCGGGTGTGGGCGCGGGTCGCGCCAAAGTGCGATTGTCCCGCTTCGGCCGCTCGGTCGAAGCGGCGGCGTCGAAAGTCGACGTCCCGGGCAAGCGTTCCGCGCCGTTGCGCTATGACTTTGCCTACGGTCGCAGCGACATCGAGATCTTTCCATTCGAGATGTGGCGCCGCATGCTGTTGCGCCAGGCACGCAAGGCTCCTGTTCGCGAGCTCGACTATGGCCCCGCGGGCGGGAGCGCGGCTCTGCGAGAGGCGCTGTCTGTCCACTTGCGACGGTCGCGTGCGGTAGCCTGCGATCCATCGCAGGTGATTGTCGTCAGCGGATCGCAGCAGGCGCTGGATCTGATCGCGCGGGTGTTGATAGAGCGCGGCGATCGCGTCGTGCTGGAGGACCCGTGTTACCAGGGCACCCGGGAAGTTCTGCGCACTGCGGGCGCCCGTCTGCTGCCGTTGCCAGTAGATCGCGATGGCCTCGATCCCGCAAAATTGCCCGCAGCAGCGCGCGTGGCATTCGTAACGCCGTCGCACCAATTTCCGACCGGTGCGATTCTGCCGCTGGCGCGCCGCCTGGCACTTGTGGATTGGGCAACACGCACGGATGCCATGCTCGTCGAGGATGACTACGACGGTGAGTTCCGCTACGAGGAGCAGCCACTGCAGTCCCTGCAGGGGCTGGATGCCGAAGGACACGTCATTTACGTCGGCACGTTCTCGCGCACGGTCTTTTCCGCCCTTCGCATCGGCTACCTGATCGTGCCGAAGTCGCTGGTCTCGGTGTTTACATCGGCCAAATGGCTGTGCGATCGACACACCGCTACGCTGGAACAGGAAACGCTCGCCGAGTTCATCACCAGTGGAATGTACGAGCGTCACTTGCGGCGCGTTCGCCGTCGAAACGCCGCGCGTCGCGACGCGTTGCTTGACGCCATAGGCAAGTATCTCGGTGATCGAGTGGAGGTCACTGGCTACGGTGCCGGTGCTCACGTGGTGCTATGGCCCCGAGCGCGCATCGCGGAAAGCACAGTCATCGAGAGAGCCGCCGCTCGCGGCGTCGGCATTTACGGAATTTCCCCGTATTTCCTGACGCAGCCCTCAAAGCGAGGACTCATGCTGGGTTACTCACGCATGAAGGAGTCGGACATTCGCGAGGCGGTGCGGCGGCTGGGCGAAGTGCTTTGACCCTACGCGACTTACTTCGCCTGAGCATGCGACCCCTGGACCGCTCGCACCTGGCGGAGCCTACGACACCATTGCCTGCAGGCTCGTTGTCGGCACTACTACGAAATTCCGGTTCCTGTCTTTGATCCTTCTGATTCTGAATTCATCAGGCAACTCTTGCCTGTTTGACGTGATCACGATACGCACTAGGATCTCGACCGTAAACTCCACGAAACGCCCGAACGAAGCTACTGCGACTCGCATACCCCACGTTGCGCGCCACTTGCCCGATGGACAAAGTATTTACTTTCAGGTGTTTGGCTGCTTGCCGCATTCGTAGCTCTCTTAAAACAATCATCGGCGGTCTTCCCATTACCGCGGCGAAGCGCGCCATGAACGCGGAACGACTGAGGCAGGCGCATTGAGCCAAGCTTCGAATCGTATGCGCCGCCCCAGGATTGGACGCCATTTCAGCAAATGCGCGCGCGATCTGAGGATCGCTGATGATGGAAAAACGTTCAACCCAAGTGTTCAATGTCACAAGCGATCGCCGCAGCAAAGTCACTAGTACCTGCTTCAGAAGCGCGGCACTCATGGCACCCGCCCCCACTTCCTGGACGACCAGTTCGGACAATGCTCGCCTGAACTTCTGATCCAGCTCATCCGATGCGTCGAATTGCTCCACGATCGGTGTGGTCAGCGTGCAGAACAAATCAGCAGCGTGTCCATATGAGGCAGTGAAGAAGCCGCAGATCATGATGAGATCGGGCGCACCCTCTCCAGCAATAAAGCGCTTGATACCCTCCGTAGATATCGTATGCACTCGTCCGTCGACCGTCTTGAGGGTGGGACTCTCGCTATCCGCCACGGCGACTTCAATCCGAAACGGCACGTTCGGAGGCACCACGATCAACGTGTGAGGAGCAAGAACGATTGGCGGGTTGTCACCGACATACATCGTGCCGTCGCCCGTCAAGTTGTAATGGATGCCCGGAACGGCCGCCGCTCCCATCTCCAATCGATGGCCTTTGGCCACCAGACACTCCGAGAGCGCAACGAAGCGCCCGTCGAGCGTGCTCATCAAATTGTTAAGATCGGCAGGCGAAATTCTTAGGAGGGGCTTCTTGATCAAAGCAGCGTCGACTTGAGCTGGTACGACAACAGATCAGGCGTCAGGAGGGGATCGATGTTCTTCAGCACGCTGGTATCCTCAGTGTCTAGCGTTATTGACCTCTCGGTGATGAGTACCGGTGCTCGCGCTACGACTACATCTTATGTTTGAGGAGCGTGCAGTGAATCCTTGCTACGAGTCCGATAGTCTTGCGGCTAGGAAGGCCGATTCGTTAGGTGATTGAGGGCAACGGTCCCATTAGCGTTCTGTTTCCTGGGTCTCTCGATACCCGCTTGGCTCGACTCCGTGCACCTTTTTGAACATCCGCACGAAACTGCTGCGACTCGCATACCCGGCGTTACGCACGATCTGGTCGATCGTAAAGGCACCGGCGCTCAATTGGGCCGCGGCTTGCCGCATTCGCAAGTCGCGCAGGACGAGCATGGGAGAGCGGCCGATCACACTCGAGAATCGGGCCATGAACGCGGAGCGACTCAAGAACGCATTCTCGGCCAGGCTCTCGATCGTGTGAGCCGCACCGGGGTCCGCGACCATGCACGCGAATGCTCGGGCGACTTTCGGATCACTGAGCATCGCGAACCGCTCCATCCAAGTGTCGACCGAAGTCAGCGAACGTCGGAGCAAGGCGACGATGACCTGTTTCATCAGTGCCCCACTCATGGCGCCGGCGCCAATTTCCTGCTTGAGCAATTCATCGAACGCCGCCTGGAGTTTATCGTCGAGTTGATCCGCAGCTGAGAATTGTTCAAAAATCGGAACGGCAAGCCCCTCGAACAAGCCGGTCGAAGCGCCGTATTGTGCTTTGAAGTAGCCACAGATCACGATCATCTGCGGCTCATGAACTTCATCGCCTGCCCGGATTCGAAAGACCGAGTCGACCATCACCCCAACTTTGCCAGCGCCGACTGTGGTTTGTGAATCTCGAGAAGATTCCGCAGGCGCGGGTTCCAGCATGAACGACGTATTTGGCGCAACGATGATGAGCGAATGAGGCGCGACGTCAAAGCTCAATCCGTTCTTGAAAACGATCCGTCCTGTACCCTTCATGACGTAGTGAATGCCGGGCCGCTCGACGTCGCCGATTTCCAGGCGGAATCCCGTATTCACCAGGCATTCCGAGAGCGCCACGACTTCGACATCCAGCGAGGCCATCAAGCGGTTGAGATCAAAAGGTGAAATACGTGATAGAGGTTCAGCCTTCATGGCGAACCTCAATAGGCGAGATGCCGCTCACCGTGCGTGGATTTGCGACCACGCACTGGGGCTGCATCAAAGCGGCGCCGCGTCGCCATCGCGAGGCGCGGCTCAAGTTACCTCATCTGAAATCCGCGTCGCAGCGTACAGCAGCCCCGTGATGAGCTCGAACAGTTCAGAGCCGCGCGTGTCGTAGAACCAGCGTGGTGGAACATACCGTGGAGTGCGGGCAAGGCCCTTCAACACATCGTCTAGAAAATCGGTGGGCTGTAGGGAAGGTTCTGGCTTGCGTCGGGTGCCGAGACTGTACATAGGTGGATACAGGAATTGAGCGGAGCCGGTCGGAAGCGACAGGCTATCTCGGGGCCGCGAAGCTGTACTGACTTATCAGACGCAATTGGATCTTTGGACCCCATTTCCGGACTCTGGGACAACCCGCGGCGTTGATGTTGTCGCAAGCCGTTTGGGAAACTCCTCCACCTCGCCTGGCCCTACGACAGAACATGACTTGCGCCAACTGCCCGCCCTCTCAAACCGAACCGACGACCGTCGAATTGCTTGCTCTGCAGAGACCGCGCGTCTGATGAGCAGGGGCGCTCCATATCGTGCGCTAGCGAGCGCCCATTTATGGGCAACTCTGACCGAATCGCTCGCAAGGCGGCTGGAACAATGACCGTCAACCTGGCCGCCGGTAGTGATCAAGCAATTGCCTTGTGTCGGACTGGGCGAACAGTCAGTGATTGTAAGCTGATCCTGGTGGCGACGATCCTCGCATCGACCCTGGCCTTTCTCGACGGCGCCGTCATCAACATCGCTCTGCCGAGCATCGGGCAGGAACTGTCAGCCGCTGGACCTTCGTTACAGTGGCTCGTGACAGGCTATCTCCTGCCGCTCGGCGCGCTGCAATTGTTGGCCGGCGCAGTGGGAGATCACTACGGCCATCGGCGCACGCTTGCGTTTGGCATCGCGACCTTCACACTCGCTTCAATCTGGTGTGCCCTCGCGCGGGATATCGATCACTTATTGTTCGCGCGTGTACTACAGGGAGTGGGTGCCGCGTTCCTGTTACCAAACAGTCTGGCCGTGCTTGGCACCGCTTACGACGGAAATGGACGAGGTAAGGCGGTTGCCACGTGGACAGCAGCGGGTGCCATCGCAAGCGCCTTCGGACCGCCGATCGCTGGCTGGATGGTTGATGAGACAACGTGGCGCCTCGTATTTCTGCTCAACATTCCCTTGGGCCTTGCGGCACTCGGTGTCACTTGGTTCAAGGTTCCTGAGGGCTCCAGCGAGACGTTGCCGTTGGACTTCCCGGGAACACTGATGTCGACGCTGGGTCTATTGGGTCTCACTTTGGCGGTCACTCGCTGGTCGACCGAAGGCGCCAGCACGTTGTCGTTCGTCTTCGGTGCGTCCTCTCTCCTATTGTTCGCAGGACTCGCGTGGGTCGAAAGCGGCCGCGGCGTTCGAGCAATGATTCCGTTGCACATGTTCGTTTCCTCGAGCTTCGTTGGCCTCAATCTGTACACGTTTCTGCTCTATGCAACGTTTGGGGCACTTTTCGTGCTTCTTCCCTTCGTGTTAATCACAGTGCACGGCTATTCCGCGACGGCGGCGGGATCCGCTTTGCTTCCCCTTCCCGTCATGCTGGGCCTGGCATCAAGTCATGCCTCGAAACTCACTCAAGCCTACGGCGCACGCACAATGCTGAGTGCAGGCGCAGTGGTCGCGGCCTTGGGCTATGCGTTGCTTTGGAACGTCGGCGATGGCAATTACTGGCTGCGCGTATTCCCAGGGATCTTCGTGATCGCTCTCGGAATGACCGTCGTCGTGGCGCCGTTGACGACCGCCGTCTTATCTTCTGTTGCAACCTCCTACACCGCAACGGCCGCGGGATTCAACAGTGCGGTTTCTCGAACCGGCTCACTGATCGCCATTGCGGCATCTGGGGCAGTGATGATGGGAAGCGCGGAGAGTATGCTCGATGCATTTAATCGAGCCACGCTCGTCGGTGTGGTGCTTTGTTTGCTGTCAGCAGCGCTCGTATTGTCGGCCTTGCCCCACACGGATAAGCGTTAGGACCTGCGGTTCAAACTGGTTTGATCGACTGAAGTGCCATGAGGTCGACGCTGGCTACGGAGAACGCGAGCCTGATCACTTTCTTGGGTGTGATGGGTTCGTGCAGAGAGATCACGCCAGGTACCGCTCCACCGACGATAAACATCCCGTATATGTGTTTAGGAACCCTTTGTTGCTGCATGCTCCGGATTTGGGCTCCGCGACGGCGGCGGAGTGTCGAGAGGGATGGGGGCGTTCTCCCAACCTCCACCAAGCGCCTTGAACAAGGAAACCTGCAAATCGGCGACGTGCGTGTCGGACTGCGCTAGCGCCTGCCGCGCCGCCGCCGAGTTTTGTTCTGCGACGAGGAGATCAAGGAAGTTGTCGCGCCCCGAATCGAAACGTTGCTTCGTCTGGTCGGCGGCATTCCGGGCCGACGCCGCTGCGCGTGTGAGCGCGGCATTTTGTTCGAGTGCGGCGGCATAGCGCGCCAGTGCCTGTTCGGTCTCGCGCAGCGCTGTCAGGATCGTGCCCTGGAACTCGGCCAGCGATGCGTCGGAGCCTGCCCGCGATTGCCGGATCTTGGCCCGCGCCGCGGCGAAATTGGGGAACGTCCAGGAAATCAGCGGCCCGAGCGAATAGCCGAAAGACGATGACTTGCCGACATCGCCGACCCTCGGCGCGCCGAGTGACACCGATCCGAGCAGCGTGATGGACGGGAAGAGAGAGGCGGTTGCGATGCCGATCCGAGCGGTATCCGCCGCGAGCTTGCGCTCGGCCGCGCGCACGTCCGGCCGCCGCGCCAGGAGGGCTACGCCGTCGCCGATCGGGATCAGGGTCTTGACCTTCGGCACCACACGGCATTCGAAACCCGCAACATCGATTTCTGCCGGCCGCCTGCCGGTCAGGGTCGCCAGCGCATAAAGTTGCGCGCCTCGTTCCCCCTCGAAGCCCGGCACTTGGGCGTTCGCTTGTTCCACGAGAACATTGGCTTGATCGACGTCGCGCTGCGTGCCCGAGCCCGCATCGAGCAGGCGTTGGGTCAGGTCGCGGGTCTCGACCTGCATCGTCGCCGTTTCTCGCGCCACCTCGGCTTGCATGGCCGCACCGCAAGCATCGACATAGCTTTGTGCCACCTGCGCCGCGATCGAGATTCTGATTCCGTCGAGCGCCGCCTGAGCCTCCAGGGCGTCGCCGCGCGCCGCTTCGATCGACCGCGAAACCCGTCCGAATACGTCAAGCTCGTAGCTGGCATCGAACCCGGCCTCGTACAAACTTGAATCATAATGATCGGGCGCGAATGCAGCGTCAGCGCCGCCTGATGCCCCGATTCCACCCGGGGTCGGTCCGATCTGGTCGGCGCCTACCCGCTGTCGAGAGTAAGACGCCGACAGATCCGTCGTGGGCAAGCGCCACGCTCGGGCCTCGGAGAGTTGCGAGCGAGCAAGCCTTAGATTTGCCGCGGCCACGCGGATGTCGGTGTTGTATCGGAAGGCATCCTCGATCAACCGGGACAACGTAGGGTCCGAATAGAGCTCCCACCAGGTAGATGACGCCGGCGCTGCAGAGGTGACGCCGGTCGCCGCCGCCTCCCTGAAGGGCTCCGTCGCGAGCTTTGAAATCTCCGGAGGTCGATAGTCCGGGCCGACTGCACAGGCTCCAAGCCCCAATGCGCTGGCCAGAAGCACCGGTGTAGCGAGCGTCCGTATAGTCATCACGCTACGTCTCCTGTCGGCGTGATGGGAGCGGTCGGCTTTGTCTCTGGTGAATCAGCGGCGGCATATTCATCGGGCCGCGAGCGCATGCGCTTCACCCGCGCAGTAATCCATTCCGCCATGAGGCGATTGATGACGTAGAAGCTCGGCGTGAAAATCAGCCCGAAGAAGGTCACGCCGATCATCCCGAAGAACACCGCGACACCAAGCGCCTTGCGCATCTCCGATCCGGCGCCGTTCGCGATAATGAGTGGCAGCACGCCCAGGATGAACGCGATCGACGTCATCAGGATCGGCCGAAGACGCTGATGAGCCGCCCGGATCGCAGCTTCCCGATGGGTCAACCCTTCGGCTTCCCCTTGTCTCGCGAACTCGACGATCAGAATCGCGTTCTTCGCTGCGAGACCAATCAGCACCACGAGGCCGATCTGCGTGAGGACGTTGTTGTCCATGCCTAGCAAGTTGATGCCGAGGATGGCGGCGAGGAGGCACATCGGGACGATGAGGATCACCGCCAGGGGCAGGACGATGCTTTCATACTGGGCGGCCAGGAGCAGAAAGACGAACAGAACGGCGAGTCCGAAGACATAGATGCCCGTGTTGCCGGCTTGCTTCTGCTGGTAGGAGAGATCGGTCCATTCGATGCCCATGCCCTTCGGCAGGACGCGTGCGGCTATGTCCTCCATCTCTTTCAGCGCCTGGCCGGACGAATAGCCCGGCGCGACGTCGCCCTGGATTTCCGCGGACGGGAAAAGGTTGTAGCGCACGACGCGGTACGGGCCAGATTGCTCCTGGACGTCCGCGATTGAGCCGAGCGGGACCATCTTCCCGCTTTCCGAGCGTGCGCGGAGTTGAACGATGTCCGCCGCCGATTGCCGGTACGCTGTATCCGCCTGGGCGACTACCTGCCAGGTGCGGCCGAGGTAGCTGAAATCGTTGATGTAGGTCGAACCCAGATAGGTTCCGAGGGTCGAGAATACGCGATTCACCGGCACGCCGAGCTGTTCCGCCTTCTCGCGATCGATCGACACATGGAGGCGCGGCGTCCCGGTGTTGTAGGTCGTGAAAACCCGCTCCAGCGCAGGGTTCTTGTTCGCCTCGGCGATCACATCCTGCGCGGCCTGCTCAAGCGCTGCATAGCCCAGCCCGGTGCGATCCTCGATTTCCATCTTGAATCCGCCGGCGGTGCCGATGCTTCGGACCGGCGGCGGCGAGATCACCAGTACGTTGGCTCCGGTGATATTCGAGAAAGCCTTGCGCAGCTTGTTCGCGACCGCGTCGATCGTCGCCTTGCGTTTGGCCTGCGGTGTCAAGAAGACGGGAATGAGGGCTGTGTTCGAGGCATTCGAGTAGGTCGCGCCATCGAAACCGGCGAAGGTCAGGGAGTGAGTGACCTCAGGAACTGTCGCCGCCGCAGCTTGCACCTGCTTCGCGATTTGCGTAGTCCGTTCGAGCGAGGAGCCGGGGGGTAGCTGGAGCACGTTGAGCAACATGTCCTGGTCCTGCGAAGGAATGAATCCTTGCGGCGTGACGGAGAAGCGCCACCCGGTGAGGCAAATGAGCAGGACATAGATGACCGAGAGGATCACGAGGCGCCGGACGAGCTTTCCGGTGAGGTGGCCGTAGTGAACCGACAGGCGATCAAACAGGTGGTTGAACCATCGGGCAAATCGGCCCGGGAAGCTGAGAATGCCAGGCTTGGCCTGCGATCGTTGGTCGGCAGGCTTGAGCAGCAAAGCCCCCAACGCCGGCGACAGCGTAAGCGAGATGAAGGCCGACACCACCGTCGCCGAAACGATGGTCAAGGCGAACTGCTTGTAGAACTCGCCCGATAAGCCTGGGATGAAGGCTGTCGGCACGAACACGCCGCAGAGCACGAGAGCGATGGCCACGAGCGCGCCCGACACTTCACTCATTGTCTTGTGGGCCGCCTCCTTCGGTGCGAGGTTTTCCTCGACGATCAACCGCTCGATGTTCTCGACCACGACAATCGCGTCATCCACGACGATGCCGATCGCCAGCACCATTCCGAAAAGCGACAGGCTGTTCAGCGAGAAGCCGAACGCGGCCATCGTGGCGAAGCTTCCGGTCAGGGAGATCGGAATTGCGATCAATGGCACGACCGCCGCTCTCCAGCTTTGCAGGAAGAGCAGAACGATCGATGAGACGAGCAGCAGCGCGACCAAAAGTGTCTGCTTCACGTCCCGGATCGAGTCCGCAACGAAGCTCAGCGGGTGGTGGGCGACGGAATAAGCCATGCCCGGCGGGAAGTCCTTCGACAGCTCGGCGACGAGGGCCTTGGCTCGAGCTTCGGTCGCGAGCGCATTTGTTCCGGGTTGTTGCTTGAGGACCAGGCCGATCGCGTTGCGGTCATTCAGGAATGCGTTGGTCGAATAGTCCTGCGCGCCCAGTTCGACTCTCGCCACATCTCGCAACCGGGTCAGTCCGCCGTCGGCGCGCCGCTTGAGAACGATGGCGCCGAATTGCTCCGGGCTGGTGAGGCGCCCTTCGGTGTCCACACCGAGCTGATAGGCGTTGGCGTTTGTGCCATACGGGGGCTGTCCGATAATGCCGGCTGCGACCTGGGCATTCTGGGCGCGAATGGCGGCTATGATCTCGTCAACCGTCAGGTTCCGCGCCGCGGCCTGGTCCGGGTCGATCCAGATCCTCATCGCGTAGTCGCGCCCGCCGAAGCGGACCGTATCGCCTACTCCGGGAATCCGCTTGATGCGGTCATTGATCTGCAGGGTCACGTAGTTCGAGATGAAGTCGGTATCGAGCGAGTTGTCGGGAGAGTAGAAGGCGAAGCCCACGAGATCTTCGGCCGAGACCTTGCGGACGGTGACGCCGATTTGCCGGGTCATCTCGGGCAATCGCGGCAGCGCCTCGTCGACCCGGTTCTGGACGAGCACCTGCGCCTGATTGATATCGGTGCCGAGTGCGAACGTGATGGTGATCGCTACCGAGCCTTCACCGACCGAGGAGCTCGACATGTAGAGCATGTGCTCGACGCCGTTGATTTGCTGTTCGAGAGGAACCGATACGGTAGACGCCATCGTCTCCGCGGTCGCACCTGGAAACCGCGCGGTGACGACCACGGTCGGCGGTGCGACCTCCGGATATTGGCCAACCGGCAGCGACGGGTAAGCGACAAGACCGACGACGGTGATCAGGACCGCGAGCACCGCCGCGAAGATCGGTCGCTCAATGAAAAAGTGCGGAAAACGCATCAGCCGTTCCTCAGCGCGCGTCGGAGGCGGTCGCGCCGGACGGCGCAGGTGCACCGCCGGGCAGCGTTGCCGGGCCGGCGTCCGCACCGCGCGGTTTGATTGAGGTGCGGTTCGGGGCGACCTTCATTCCCGGTTTGAGCTGGGTAATGTGGTCGAGGACGACGAGATCGGTGCGGGCCAGGCCGCCCTTTACCGCTCGCAGCCCCAGAACCTCCGGCCCCAGTTCGACCGCCCGCTTCGTGACGGTGCCATCACTCGCGAGGACGAAAACCTCCTTCACGGACTGCGTGGTAATGATCACCTCGTCAGGGACCAGCATGGCGCGATAGGTCCCCGATCCAAGAAGTCGCGCTCGGCCGAACATGCCGGGAGTCAGGAAGTGATCGTGATTGTCCAGGACGGCATGGGCCTGAATCGTTCCCGACTCGGTGTCGATGGCGTTGTCTACGAACACCATCTTTCCGCGATGAGAGAAGCTGGTTTCGTCGGAGAGTCTGATATCGATCGGGTTGGCGAAATCCCTGGATGATTGGCGTTGCCCCTCGCGGGCCTGCCGGAGATATTTCAGATAGAAGCTCTCCGCGCCGTCGAAAACAAACCAGATCGGGTCGAGCGACACCACCGTCGTAAGAAGGGTTGTGCCTGACTGAACCTGGTCGCCGACCGATACGCGGCGGCTCGAAACGCGTCCGGAGACAGGGGCCCGGACGGTGGTCCAATCGTAGTTCAGCTCGGCAGTTTCCAATGCCGCCTGCGCGGCATGGAGTGCGGCGGTCGCGGTACGGGCCTGCGTCTGATCCGTCTCCAGCTGCTCCTTGCTGACCGTACTCTTCGCTTCGAGGATCGCCGATCGCGCCTCGATCGAGATTGCGTTCTGGCGCGTCGCCTCGGCGCTCTCCACCGCCGCCCGCGCCTGGTCGAGCGCGGCCTTGTAGGGTTGCGGATCGATGACGAAGAGCGGCTGGCCCTCCCCGACCGCTTGGCCGTCGCGGAACACGACCTGCGTGACTTGCCCGGTCACCCGCGCGCGCAGCTCGACCGACTGCGGCGCCTCGAAATGGCCGATATATTCATCCCAATCGACGACGTCCTTCAAAAGAGGATTGGCGACGGAAACCGCCGGCGGAGGCGGAGCTGGCGGCGTCTGGCGGGAACAGGCACTGACGAGGGCCAACATAACGACGGCAGCCGGAATACGAAGCATGATCACCCTTTCTTTACGCGCGATTCGATCGCCAACACCAATTCGTCGCTTCCGCTCGTAACCCGGCCTTCCATTGATAGCTGCGATCATCGTGACGCGATCGGAGCGGCTGACCGCGGGCGGCGGCGCGACGCCGCTTCGTGCTAGGTGGCGAAACGAACCGCGATCGCGCGCGGTTGCCGGAGCCGAACACTCCGTTGTGTCAGTCGCACTCACGTCGATCTTCCCAAGGAGCTGGAATGTTGCAATTGAATGGATAGGTCGACGGTCGCGCTGCTGCCACCGCCGTCGCCGTCTTGCGCGAGAGGCCGCTAGGTCCGCTTCAGATCCTCGACCAGCATCGCCGTGGCGTGGCGCGCGAGCGCCTGGGTCGGGGCGTTCGTGTTGCCGCTGGTGATGTTCGGCATGATCGAGGCGTCGATCACTCGGAGGCGATCGACCCCGCGAACCCTGAGCCTGGCGTCAACCACCGCTCGCGCATCCTGGCCCATCCGGCACGTGCCGACCGGATGCCACATCGTCGTCACGGACTCCTTCACAAATTCTGCGATCTGCTCGTCCGTCTGTATCTGCGGACCGGGCGCCAGTTCTTCCTCGATCACGCCCGCAAGCGACGCCTGGGCCATGACCTCACGGATCGCGCGCACTGCTTCCACAGCCGCCTTCAGGTCTTGCTCGTCGCCCATGAAGTTCGGGTTGATGAGCGGCATCGACGTCGGATCGCTGTCGGCCAGCCGCACCCACCCGCGACTCTTCGGCTGAAGCACCACGAGCTCGAAGCTGATTCCCGAGCGGTCGCCGCTCGGGGCGAGGCCGTCGGTCGCGATTATCGGGACGTGAAAGCATTGAATCGTGGGGTCGGCGGTGAAATCCGACGGCGTCCAGTAGCTGACCGTCTCGATGCCGCTGCCCGCCGCGGGGCCATCTTTGGTGGCGAGATAGCGCAGGCCCGCCTTCACAGTGCCGAGGCCCATCGCGGCCGCCTGATAGCCGAGATCGCCTTTCACATAGGCGCGTACCGGCACCATCGGGTGGTCGTGCAGATTTTCTCCCACTTCCGGAGAGTCGACGATCACACCGATGCCGTGCTGGCGCAGCTGCTCGGCCGGCCCGATGCCCGAGTGCATGAGGATCATGGGACTATGGACCGCGCCGGCCGAGAGCACGACCTCATCGGCCATGATTATCTCGCGACCATTGCCGGCCAGCTCGACGCCAACGGCTTGTTTGTTCTCAATGAGAATGCGAACGACGGTCTTGCCGGTGAGAAGGGTCACGCGCCCCGATGCAAGGTGCGGACGCAGATATGCATCGACCGCGCTGCATCGCCGGGCATTTCCGATTGTGGACTGCACCGGCGAGACGCCGATCTGGCTCTTGCCGTTGTAGTCGGGATTGAAGGCAACCCCATACTCCTGGAAAGCCTTGAGGCAATATTGGTTCAGCGTGTTGATGCCCCGGGGCTGCTCGACCGACAGGCCGCCGTCGATGCCGTGATAGGCGTCGTGGAACGTGTCGTTGCTTTCCTGCGCCATGAAGACGGGAAGCAGGTCTTCATACGACCATTTGCCGGTATTGCCGACCGCCTCCTGCCAGGCGGCGAAATCGCGCACCTGACCGCGGACATAGGCCAATGCGTTGACCGAGGAGCCTCCGCCCAGGACCTTGCCCGAGCGATAGGCTCGCTTGCTACCGTGCTGAGGTATCGTCTCGTAAGTCCAGACATTGCGATCGTGCGCGAGCATTTTGGCGAAGCCGGCCGGAATGTGGATCAACGGATCGTGATCCACGGCACCGGCTTCGATCAGCGCGATCGAAGCATCCGTGTGTTCAGCGAGATAGCTCGCGACGACGCAGCCGCCGGACCCGCCGCCAACGATGACAATGTCGTACTTTTCCTGGGACATCAGTGTCTTTCTCTTTCACGACATTTGTGTCGTTCAATCAACAACCGGCGCTGGCGCGGAGACATCGCGGTGCCGGCTGCTGAGATTAGTTGGACCAACTTTTTTATAATGACTTCGCGACGCGACCGAGGGAAATCACCTCTGGTCATCGAGTCGATAGACGATTGTTATCGTCGCTTCCCGCGCGGCGTGAAGCTGTAGCGAGGAATGCACATGCCGCACGGCGCTCGAAAGCCGACGTTTTTATTCGACAGAGACTTCTGTGCCGCTTTCGGACCGTGAATCGCCAATCAACCCCGTCGCGGCTAGCACAACTAGTGCCGCGGGCCCTTCGTCGGGCTTTCAAGGTTGGCTCAAGCTCACTGCGTGGCAGAAGATAAAACTGGAAACAGCAAAGGCCGAAAGCAATCCGCGTGAGCTCGTGCACACCCGACGCTGCGACCCAACCGCCATATTCGCGTATGCCTGGCGCACTAATTCGGCGCTGGCCGGCTCTGGATTCCAGAATGCGTGTCCACCCGTCCTGGGATGCCCAAAATCGGGTTCATCGCCCCAGCACCAGTCGCAACGTGGCTTTAAGATAGACGGCATCTCCGCACGGCGTGTTGCTGAATTGCCATCGCACGGGCTCAGACGTGGCGGGAAATGTTGACGGTGAACATCCGATGGAACTCCACCAGGTTCGGTACTTTCTAGCGGTTGCAAGCACGCTGAACTTCACGCGTGCTGCGCAGATGTGTAACGTCACACAACCGGCACTGACCAAGGGCGTGCAAAAGCTGGAGCAGGAACTCGGGGGCCAGCTTATCTACCGAGAACGCCAACTCACCCACCTCACCG
The DNA here is from genome assembly GCA_036498785.1 of Steroidobacteraceae bacterium. GTDB lineage: Bacteria > Pseudomonadota > Gammaproteobacteria > Steroidobacterales > Steroidobacteraceae > Steroidobacter. Next base: position 15,450 of record DASYEW010000071.1, read on the forward strand.
ACTTGGGGAAGGCCGTGCTGCCGATGCTTGAGCGGACACTTGCATCGACGGAGTCTGTTCGACACCTCGCTCGTCAGTTTCAGCGAAAGCAGGTGGCTCCACTAGTTATCGGTCTCGCCCCATCCATTTCCGCTTCGCTCCTTCTTGAGCCTATCGCTGAGATTCGCAAATTCATCCCTGGCCTCCATGTCGAGCTTCGCGAAGAGCCGCCAAGCCGGCTTATCGAGCTTCTGTTAGAGGGCGAGGTAAATGTTGCCTTGGTTGGTGATCTCGGCGATATGCCAGAACGGATCGAGGGTTGGGCGCTCTTCGCTGAGCGCTATGTCGCCGTTCTTGCCCCGTCGCATCAACTTGCAAACCTTCCACACATCGGAATTGCAGCACTGCGCGAAGCCACTATTCTGGATCGCTCCAACTGCGACGTGGCTCCGAAATTTCAACATCTCTTGTTTGCTGATGCGCCGCCGAATCACAATCATCGCAGCGGTCGAGACTTGCACCTGCAGCATTTGGCTGCAGCGGGTTTCGGAATAATCCTCGCTCCCGAGCATATGCCCCGCCTACCCTCCTTAAAGGCACTTCCGATCGAAGGGGATCCGGTATGGCGGGAAGTCCGCCTTCTTGCCGTGCACGGCCGCCGCTACTCACCGGCGCTTGACGCCTTCGTAAAGGTTGCGCGACTGCGCGACTGGTCTCCTCACACGGGATCGCCTCTCCAACACCATCATCACAGGCACCTCGAAGCGACCGGACTGCCCGCGTGACCGCGCAAGAGCGCAAATTTCTTGAGATGCTTGGCGTGCAGATGAGCGCCGAATCGATATCCGACCCTTTAACGAAGACGCTCAGTGAGGTGCGTAACGAGCTTTTGGCCGGGCTCAGTGACACCGACCGGAAAGCGTACCTCCATCTCGTGGATTGGATTCGCACGACTGATGTCGCGTCGCACGCATTGAAGGTTGGCGATAGGCCGCCAGATTTTCTTCTGCCCGATGCACATGGACGGCTTCATTCCTCCGAACAGCTTCGCGGTGAAGGGCGGCTTGTGGTTAGCTTCTACCGGGGTGGATGGTGCCCATTCTGCAACGAAGAGCTGCGCGCTCTTCAGGCGGTCAAGGCCGAATTTGAAACTCTAAAGGCGAACCTAGTTGTTCTGTCTCCCGAGACCGGTGATCTGCCGAGGCAGTTGAAACGGCAGTTGAACCTCGACCTGACGATGCTCGCGGACGTCGACCATGGCGTCGCAATATCTTACGGCGTCCTATTTCGCGTCCCTGAGGAAACCAAGGCGCACTACACGGGGCAAGGTTACGACTTCGCGCGCCGCCATGGATCGACCCAGTGGATGCTGCCAATCCCGGCAACTTACGTGATCGATCAAGACGGCGTGGTCAGAGGCGCCTTCGTCGAGCCCGATTTTACGATCCGCCAAGAACCATCCGACATCCTCGCCACAGTTCGCCAACTAGCCAGACCTCGACTGACGATGCGTCCAAAGCGGGCGAATGATGTCGGCCAGAAAGACAAACTCCTAACGTAGGAATGAGAGCTCCCGTGCACCGTTTTCCACACAGTGTCTTCGCCGCCGCCGGGCTGCGTACACCCTTCGGCCGCGGAGGAGGCGCACTTGCCGGCTATGATGCTATCAGCCTGTCGGTTCCTGTCGTACAGGCCATGGCCGATCGCGCCGAACCCGACCTTGTTGTCTGGGGAAACGTGATCCCCAACCTCGGCTGGAGCAATATCGCGCGAGAGATCTGGCTCGACGCCAAGCTTGATCCCAGCGTCCCCGCATTCTCTGTGGTGCTAGCTTGTTCGACCAGCATGACCGCGGCGTTTGCCGCCGCCGGCATACTTGGCGGCGGGGTCGACCTCACCATGGTCGGAGGCGCGGAAGTGATGAGCCGTCCGCCAATCGCGCTGACATCGGAGGCATCGAAACGGTTGACCGACCTGTTCGGGCACGATCCTGTTGCCGCCCTGGCCGCGCTGCGGGCGCTCGAACCGCAAGACTATGTTCTTCCCGTTAAGGGATGGGCCAACCGCATTACCGGCCGCACGATGGGCGATCACATGGAGGAAACCGCGAAGGAGTGGCGCATCAGCCGCGAGGCCCAGGACGCGTGGGCGCTCAGGAGCCACCAGCGTGCCGTTGCTGGGTGGTATAGCGGCTTCTTCGACGATCTGGTCATCAAGCTGCCCGAACTCGAGCGTGACTCCAATCCGCGCGCCGATACGTCGGCGGCGAAGCTAGCCGCACTCAAGCCTGCGTTCGACAAGACGAGCGGAAAGGGAACGCTTACGGCCGGAAATTCGTCACCCATAACCGACGGAGCGGCCGGCTGCTGGATCGCCAACGAGGCCGGCCTCGCCCGACTACCAGCGGATACGCCCTATCTGCGCTTGGTCGATTACGAGATAGCAGCGGTCGACCACCATACCGAAGGGCTGCTGATGGCCCCCTCCTATGCGATTCCTCGTCTGCTCGCCCGCCACGGTCTGCGTTTTGACGACATAGACCTCTGGGAGATCCACGAAGCCTTCGCCGCGCAGGTGCTGGCGAACGTCGCTGCCATCGAGCGTGATGATTGGATCCGATCCAAGACTGGCGTCGACGCGAACTTCGGCACCTTCTCGTGGAATCAGGTCAATCCCAATGGCGGGTCGGTCGCGATTGGCCACCCCTTCGCAGCAACGGGCGCGCGAGACTTGAGTCAGACGGTGAAGGAGCTCTGGTGGCGGCCTGTGGGATCACGCGCGATCATTAGTGTCTGCGCCGATGGCGGCCAAGGGACCGTGGCCTTACTTGAGCGGGTTTGACGGCCCTGGCTCCAGGATGAGGCGTTAGACGCGATCCTTTTGGGCATTTCATTGAGCATATCCAGTCTCGAAATTGGTATCGGCCAGGCCCAAGGTGGAGCCTGCTAACCACCTTACGGAGAATTTGATGGCAAGAACCGCAGCTCTAAAGCCGGACCAGGTGCCGGCTGATTCGAAACCGACTCTCGATGCGTTCACCAAGAACCTCGGGTTCACCCCAAATATGATGGCGACGTTTGCGCAGAGCCCGATCGCGTTCAACGCATGGGCCACCCTGCGCGGCTCCTTGAGCAAGGCGCTCGACTTGAAGACGCGCGAGAGCATCAGCCTCGCGGTCTCCGAAGTGAATGGTTGCAACTATTGCCTGGCGGTTCACAGCTTTGCGGCCGAGCAGATGGCCAAGCTACCGGCCGATGAAATCATTCTCGCTCGGAAGGGACGTGCCACCGACCCGAAGCGGGACGCGTCCGTGCAGTTTGCGCGCAAGATCATCGAGACCCGAGGACAGATTGGCGACGCCGATCTGAAAGCCGTCCGCGATGCCGGCTACACGGATGCAGACGTTATGGAGATCGTCGCGCTGGTGGCCATGTACTCCCTGACCAACTTTTTCAACAACGTGTTCGATCCCGAGAAGGACTTTCCCGCCGTTGCGCCGGCTGGCTCGATCTGAATTCAGCGCGAAGGCGATCATCCGCGTTCGTCCGTGAGGACTGCGGGATGGCGAGCGGTTCTGCCCTCCTCCTGGATCATCGTTGCCCCTTTGGATCGTGGCGATCGTCTCGACACGCATCCAGGCGAAAGATTCGGCCATGCGCTGGCGCAGCGCGGCCCGCTCACTTAGGAACAGGAAATGACACTCAATCATCCGATTTTCACGCGCTGGCCGGCGCAGTACCCCGAGCGGTTGCAACTTTTTTCCCTCCCGACGCCCAATGGCGTGAAGGTCGGCATCATGCTTGAGGAAACCAAGCTCGCCTACGAGCCGCACCGGATCGACATCATGGCGGCAGAAAACCACGACCCGGCGTTTCTCGCGCTCAATCCCAATGGCAAGATTCCCGCAATCTACGACCCCAACGGGCCGAGCGGCACGCCGCTCGCGCTGTTCGAATCCGGCGCGATCCTTCTCTATCTTGCGAACAAGACGAGACAATTGCTTTCGCTCGATCCGAACACCCGCTACGAAACGATCCAGTGGGTGATGTGGCAGATGGGTGCGGTCGGGCCGATGTTCGGCCAAGTCGGCTTCTTCAACAAATTCGCGGGCAAAGCCTATGAGGACAAGCGCCCGCGCGACCGCTACGCGACCGAATCAGCGCGGCTGCTCGATGTCCTCGATAAACGTCTCGCGGGCCGCGACTGGGTGATGGGCGCTGACTACAGCATCGCTGATATCTCACTGCTCGGCTGGGTGCGCAATCTGATCGGCTTTTACGAAGCGCGAGAGCTCGTCGGCTTCGATCGCTTTCTTCATGTGCAGGCGTGGCTCGACCGCGGGCTCGCGCGTCCGGCGGTGCAGCGCGGGCTGCAAGTGACGGCGGCTTAGATCCACGCTATCTGACTCTCATTTCATGGGTGGATGATGGAAGCATTGGTTAAGCAGCATAGTCGGAGCCTCCTGCTTGAGAAGCGCCTCGACTACTGGGCGTTGGCGCCGGCTGCGGCGACTCTTTGCTATCCCTTCCTTCTCAGGGCGTTCCATGCCGTCGTCGGCCAACAGGCCGTAACGCCTTCATCCTTTGCGATCCTCAGCGCGGTCTTCGTCCTGGGCGTCGCGTTCGCCGTGCCGTTTCTCGGGCTCACACTCGCCTGCCGTCCCACCGCCGCTGCGGGAGCGAGGCGGTTGGCCTATGTCAGCGTGGCGGCGCCGACGCTCTACGTCTTCCTCGGTGTCATCCAGGCGCTGGTTCACAGTCCCGTCCCCGACGAAATCCTCTGGTGCGTGATCTGGCTCGCAATTGCGATCTGGTCACAGCTCGCCCGGAATCCCGTCGTTACGGCCGCGCCTGCAGTCGGACGTTGGCGCGTCGTCCATGGGCTGACTGCCGCGATCCTCTGCCTCTACGTGCTGTTCCATATCACCAATCACCTGTTCGGACTGGTCGGTCCCGAGGCACATGCGTCCGTCATGAAAATCGGGCGCGTGGTCTACCGCTCCGGCGTAGGCGAACCGCTGTTGGTGGCTGCCATGCTTTTCCAGATCGGCACCGGCCTCTATCTCGCATGGCGCTGGAGCGCTGCCCCGCAAGGCTTTCACAGGACATACCAGGTCGCCTCGGGTGCTTATCTCTCGCTGTTCATCCTCGGCCACATGAACTCGGTCTTTATCTATGCCCGCAGTTTTCTCGGCATCCCGACCGATTGGAATTTCGCGATCGGCGCCCCGACTGGGCTCATCCATGACGCCTGGAACATCCGGCTACTGCCGCACTATGCGCTTGGCGTCTTCTTCGTGCTGAGCCACATCGCGTCGGGCCTGAGAGTGGTGCTGATCGCCCACGGCGTTGCTCGACGCCATGCCGACCGTTGTTGGGGCGTCGGCGTCGCATTGAGCGCCATTGTCGCAGCCGCGATCATCGCTGGAATGAGCGGCGTCAGAATCGGCGCGTCGCCTTCGTGACCTGAGAGCAGGAATGACGCAGTCGCACAGGCGGCAAGGACCCGATCCACCCGAACCGCGCCACGCGCGAGACATACATTCCCAATCTTCATACCGATTCCATCCGGCCGAAAACACGGAACTTCCGAAGTGACGACGGCCTGAAGAACGAAGACCAACCTATGTACAGAGGAGAAAGCCCATGAAGATCCGAACCATCATCACTGCCACCTGCGCCGCCCTTACCTTCTCGATGGCCGGCCCCGCCCCCGCCCGTGATGGCGAAGCGCAAACCGTCACGAAGAACTTCGAGGCGGCCATTCCCAATATCCCCGGCAAGTCGCTGATCGCCGTGGAGGTCGAATACGCGCCAGGCGCGGCCTCTCCGTCGCACACCCACGCGAAGTCGGCTTTCATTTACGCCTATGTGATCTCAGGCGCGATCGAGTCGAAGGTGAATGACGGCGAGACGCGCATCTATCGGGCGGGCGAGAGCTGGTCCGAACAGCCAGGAGCGATCCATTCGATCAGCCGCAACGCGAGCAAGACCGAGCCGGCAAAGCTGCTCGCTGTTTTTGTGCTCGACACCAATGACAACCGTCTGACCACCCCCATCAAATAACATCAAGGAGGATATCTATGATTGAAATCAATGCCGACATGGAGGCAATCATCAAGCAAGCGATATTGTCGTTCGTCGCGACAGTCAACGAGACGCCTAATCTTTCGCCGAAGGCGTCCTTGACGGTCAGGAACGGCGTTCTCTGCTCAACGACGAATAATCCTCACCTCGCACTCCGTCCGATTTGAGGTGCGCCCGTCTGTGGGGCTGCAACGATCTGCAGCCCCCTTCACGGTCAGCAGCTCAGGTGAAAGCGGTGCACGCAACAGGTCGAGCTGACCAGTCTCCGGGAAGTCTCCCGTGTGTTCGGAGTCCGCGGCCAGGGCGAGATGACGCCCGGTGTTGACGTCCTGGCGGGCGCTCTGGACAACAACCCGGTCGACGAACTCCAGTGGACCGAATGGCACGTCGTTGAAGTAGTAGGGCGGGCCGAACAGGCCAGACTTGACGAACTTGGCCGTGCCGCCGCCGCCGATACCGCTCAGGGATCCGTAGAGCTGCGCTCCCGATGCCGAGTTGATCACCATATCGCGCAGTACCATTTGCTGATCCGGGCTCCCGCCCTGCGTGCCACCGGTGATGTAACCGGTGCCGGCGGAGAGTTGGAGCAGCGTGTCGGGGCCGGCAACACCTGCAAAGCCGATGTTGCCATCGGTGCTCATATCGATCTCGCGGCCGGTGAGAGTCAGCGGCCCGGAGAAAGAGATCGGACCTTGCGTGACGTTGATGTTGCTGGCGACATGCACGGCACCAGGGCCGTTGATCATGAAGCCCGTGGCCGCCTGGGACGACGCGTTGGGACCGAACTCCACAACACCGCCATTGGAGTTCTCGACAGCTATGGCGCCGGTCGTGGCTGTAACGGGGCCGTTGAATTGCGTGGTGCCGTTCCCGGCTGTCGCATGTAAATCGCCGACCGTGATCGCGCCATCGAAGGTAGCGTTGCGTCCTGACGCGACGGTGAACTCATTCAGTGGGCCGACGCCGCCAATTGCTCCGCCGACGGAGACGCTGCCTGCGGGTGCGGCAATGTTCAGCGACGCCAGGTTTGTGGCATCGATCGTCGAACCGAAGTCCACAGAGTCGCCGCTGGATAGCTCGGTGTCTGTACCCAGAGTGACGCCTCCGCTATAGGTCTGGCTCGCAGCAGTAGTCACTTTGCCGCCGTTGATCATGCTGGTACCGCTTACCGAGAGCGACTGCAGCTCAGCGTTGCTACCGACGGCCTGTTCGAACACGGCATCGCCGTTGATCGCCAGCGAATGCTGGCCTGCACTCACGTCGTCGACCGCCTGGTGCAGGTTCACAGTCGAGGCGGTGAGTACCGTGTCAGCGCCGATAGTGACAATCTCGCCGTAGCTCTGCGTGCCAAGCGTATCGACAAGACGGCCATTCAGCGCGACCGTGCCTGGAACGTCGGTAGTCACCGAGTTTGCATAGACAGGCGCATTGAAAGTGGTTGCGCCGCCGGTGTTGACGATGACATCCCCTACCCTCGTCATTTCGCCTACAGCAGCGTTGAATGTGACGTCATCGGTGCCAGCATTGACGGTCAAAGCCTGTCCACCGCTACTTGAGGGCGCGAAGAGCGGCTTACTGGCAGTCGCGAGAGCAATCTGTGGCGCAGGCGAGCCGTCGATGATCGATTCGAAGGTGATGCCACCGGAGCCGATATTGAGTGTGGAGTTACCCGCCAGCGTGATAGCGCCTGAATAGCTCTGGTGTCCGGTGGTGCTGACATCGCCGTCGAGACGCGTGGTGCCGCTGACATCGACGCTTCGCAGCGTCTGTGTCGTGCCTACATTGCCGCCGAAATCGGCGTCACCCACGATATTCAGCGCCTGTTGGCCTGCTGGCGCCGCATCGACAGTGTCACGTGCAGCAATGGTCGAACCGGTGAGCGTGGTATCTGCGCCGAGCTCGGTTGAGCCGTTGTAGGTCTGTCCCGCCGTTGTAGTGACGCTGCCGCCATTGATACGGCTCGCACCGTTGACACTCAGCGACTTCAATGCCGCGGTGCTGCCGACCGCTTGTTCGAATACGCTGTCGCCTTCGATGACAAGAGCGTGCTGTCCGGCCGAAACATCGTCGAGCGTGCCTTGCATGTCAACGCTCGAAGCGGCAAGGGTTGCGTCGGAGGCGAGGATAACTGCATCACCGTAGGTCTGCGTGTCCATGGTCGTCACGGAGCCGCCATTCAGATTGGTGACGCCCCCCGCATCGGTGGCCAGTGAAGCGGCACTGACACTGCCGTTGAAGTTGGTTGCGCCGGTGGTGTTGACGACAACATCGCCCACCGCTGCAGTGCCGCCCACTGCCCTGCCGAACGAAACATCGCTGCTACCCGCATTCACCGTCATGGCGTGAGCGCCGTCGATGGTTGACGCGAACGAAATGCCGTTGCCGAGGGTAAAGGTGGTGTCGCCGACCAGGGCGATGGCACCGCCATACTGCTGATCCAGGGTGGTGCTCATGATGCCGCTGACACCAGCGTTGCCGGTCACGCTCAACGACTGCAACGCGACCGTACCGCCAGCGCCTCCATTGAAAGTGGCATCGCCAACTACATCGAGCGTCTCCTGGCCGCTGGTCGTTCCGTTCACCGCGCCGCCGAACGTGATCAAGGTGCCAGTGAAGGTCTTGTCGTTGTTGAGCGTGAACGCTTCGCCATAGCTCTGCGCTCCTGTCGTTTGCATTGTGCTGCCGACGATGACCAGCGAGCCCGGCGCATCCGTCGTCAGCGATGTGCCATTGAACGTACCGCCGAACGTCGTCAGTCCGCCGCTATTTACTATGACATTGTGCAGTGGCGTTACGCTGCCAATGGCTCCCGAAAAGTCGGCGGCACCGCTGCCGGCATCGACGGTCAGGTCGACGGCACCGTCGATTGTCGAACCGAATGCGACATTGCCGCCATTGGTGGCAACGCTTGTATTGTTGCTGAAGACGGTGTCATCAGTCGCGTTGAAGTCGCCGCCTTCGGTTGTGTACGAGGTGCCATTGAAGGATGTGCTACCGCTATACGTTTGGGCGCCCGTAGTCGCAACGTTTTGCAGCGAGGTCTGATCTGCGGTGCTCGCGAAGCTGCTGAGGTTGCTGGCGTCGCCGTCGATGGTAACTGTACCGCCCGTGGCGGTCAGCGCCAGCCCTGTCCCTTGTCCCTCCACGCCGCCGTTGATCGCGATCGTCTGGCCCGACGTGTTGGTCGTAATCTGGCGCGTGCCACCACCGTCCACGGTGAGGTCGCCATCGATGGTGATGGCACGACCGCTGAGATCGCCGTTGACCGTGGTCGCGGCGTGATACTGCTGGTCGCCAGTAGTGGTGACGGCGCCTACCTCGATGGTATCGCCCGTGATGTCGACGCTGGCTTGCGTCGCGTCGGCGCCGACACTGGAGATGGGACCTGAGACCTGGACGCCGCCGCCGTTCGCCACCAGGACGATGGGGGCGCCGCCCGAGATGATCGGTCCGTTGCCGCCAGTGAGCGAATCCGAACCGACGATCCGGATGGGACCGCCGCCGCTGGATAGGAGTCCGAGCGCGAGATTGCCACCGGTCTGGTCGATGTAGATGCCGCCATTGCCACTGACGGTGGCTGCGAGCCCAGTAAGCTGAGTCTGCAACGGCGCGAGCGAAGTTCCGATGTCACTCGCGGCCGTGAGGGTTGCCAAGCCACCGGCCACGACGGTCGCGAGCACGCCATCGTCGACGATGCGCCCGTTGGCGGCGGAGAGTGTGACTGCACCGCTGCCGGCGTTGACGTTGCCGGCATAGATCGTGGCGTTCGAACCAGAGGTCGTCAGGTTGATACCGCCGGTGTCTGCGAGCACATTGGCTGCAACGATATCGCTGGTGCCGGTGACGCTGATGAAACCGTTAAGAGTACGTACGAAGCCGAGGACCGCTGCACCGGTCGGGCTCAAAGCGATATCGCCGGCGAGCGTATCGGCGACGATATTCTGGCCGGTCACGTTCAAGGGCGAGCCCAGCGAGCCGATACCGCTCGCCGCTACCAGCGTCGGATCGAACGCACTGATGGAATTCGAGCTGTTGAGCGCGGTGATCGCACCTCCCGGAGCACGCAGATCGAGCGAACCGTGCTGGGCCCCCGCAGTTACGACACCCAGCCCGAGATTGCCGCTGCGCGCCAGGGCGGTGATGTTGTTGCCCGCGGCATCCGTGCTCGAGACCAGGTTGGCGAGAGTCACCATACCTTCCGTCTGCACATCGATACTGCCGTTGCTTGCCGTGATGTTCACCAGCGGATTGGCATTGCTGACGATGTCGAGGTACGCCGAGCCAGCGCCGGTCACGTCCGCGTTGATGTTGTTGTTCGACAGGTCGTTGATGGCGAAGGGATTGGTCGCCGTGCCGATGCCGTTCGCAGCGCTGAGATTGATGGCGCCACTACCGGAGCCCTGCAGCCTGGTGCTGTTCACGCCGTCGTCAAGCAAGCTGGCCGCGGCGGCACTCAGGGTCAACGGCTGATTGTTGCCGTATGACACGCTACCCACGGTGAGATCGCCGCTGGTGGTCACGACGCTGAGTGGACCGCCGGAGTTCACGTTGTTCAAGGTCAGCGCCCCGCTCTGGCTGACGCAGATTCCGCCGCCTTGCGCGGTGGCATTCAAGTTGGCGATGGCGGTACGCAGCGGGGTTCCCGAAGTGCCGATGGCACCCATGTCGCCGCCGCCAGTGGTGAGATTCAGCGTCCGGGCAGTGAGCAGTGGACTGCCGCCGGTGGAACCGATATTGCCACTGGTGTTGAAGCGGTCGGAGACCAACGTGACATCCGAGTTGACGCCGACGTTGAGCGTGTTGACCAGGATATCGCTGTAGGAAGTCAGCGCGAACGTGAGACCCGTGGTGTCGGTGACATTGGTTAACACTGTCGTGCTGCCGTTGTCGCTGGCAGTGAAGGTCAGACTCGGGGCGCTGATGCTCAACGCGCCGCCGGGAGCGCCTGATGAGGACGAGCTACGTACGATCGACAGTGAATCCAGGTCGACGGTATCGGCCACGTACAGGTTGCCGCGGGCATTCAGCGACAACTCCGGTGTCGCGACTCGTACCGCAGTGCCGGCCGTGCCGATGGATTGTGCCGCCTGTGAGTAGTTCGCACTGAGAGTGACTGCCGATCCGGTGATCAGATTGGATCCGTTGTTACCGGTGATGCTGCCCTGCCCTGCGCTCAGCGTCACCGGGCTGCCAGCGGCGTTGATGGTGCCCACCGACAAGTCATGCGTCGCCGACAGTGTGACCGGGCCGGTAGCGACCAGATTCGCCGCATTCAGCGACCAGCCTTCGGTCAACGCGATGCCGCCGTTGGCAGCAGTGGCGTTCAATGTAGTCGTGCCACCGTTCGCATTGGTTGTCACTGCCGATACGGTGCCGATGCCACCGCCAGCATTCAGGGTCAGCGTGGACGTGTCCGAAATCTGGCCGCTCAGGATGGAGCCACCGGCATTGACCGTGAGGCTCTGGTTGTTGGCGTTGTAGCTGCCGATGCTGAGGTCGCCATCGTCGCTGAGTACGCTGCCGCCAGTGGAGTAGATGCTGTTGATGACCACTGGTCCTTCGAAGCCCACTTGCACGCCGCCCGCGCCGGCAAAGCCTGAGAAGTTCTGTGCCGAGATGTTCAACTCGTTGCCGGCGCCGGCAGCACCGATGGCGCCGCTGGTAGTGTTGAGATTGACGCCGGCCGCCGTGATCAGCGTGTTCGAGTCGCCGTCGCCGAGGAAGTCGACGCCGCCAGTAGTGGCACTGAGCGAGAGATTGCCGCGCGTGCCCAGGTCGATAGTGCCGATGGTGAAATCGTGGTCGGCCGAATAGTTGAGATTCAGGCCCGTGATATCGGTGATGTCGTTGAGCGCAACGCCGCTGCCGCTGTCGGTCACGTTGAAGGTCAGCGAGGGTGAGACGATCGAATAAGTGCCGAGATTGCCGTGCCGGTTGGTGATATTGAGCCGGTCGATGTGCCGGTCCGAATCGATGTAGATGTCGCCTGTAGACTGTAGCGTCAGCTGCGGCGCGGACAGTTCGATGGGATTGGACATTGTGCCGATGCCACCGCCGCTGCTGGTCTCGAATACGGCAGTGGCTGTGTTGATGCGTGCCGCGGGCGAGCCGCTACCCTCGATGGAACCATCGGAGTAAAGCGAGACGCCGCCATAACGCTGCGTATCGATAGTCTGGATCGACTGGCTGTGCGACGTGCGCAGGCTCAGCAACAGGCCGTCGGTGTCGCTGATGTCGTTGACCGTAGTGGTGGTGCCGTCATCCACCACGTCGAAATTCAGGTTCGGGGCGGTGAGCGTGTAAGTCGGCGCCGACTGCACGGCCATGAAAATGTTGAGTGCCGACAGGTCCAGGTTGTCGTGCACGTTGAGGTCGCCATTGGTGGTCAGCGACAGGTTGGTGGCGTTCACTTCTACCGGATCGGAGCGGCCGATGGAGCCACTCGCGGCCAGGCGGATGACTTCCCCGGTAAGCTCGGTGGAACCATCGCCGTCGTCGAAAATATCGCCGCCGTTGGAAGTGACCGACAATGTATTGCCGCCACGGACGTCGGCGGTAATCAGTTGGATGGGCTTGTCGCCCGTGAACGAGAAATCCACCCCGGTGCTGTCCTGGACGTTCACCAGGTCGTACTGGGCGCCACCGACATCGTTGATCTGGAATGTCAGATTGGGAGCCGCGACGGACAGCGTGTTGGTGCGAACTGCCGCATGCGAGTTGTTCACGCTGAGCGCGACCATGTCGAGGCTGTCGTCGGCGAAGATGTCGTTGCCGGACTGCAATGTTGCCGAGCGGGCAGCCATCAGCAGCGGATTGCCATTCTGTCCGATCGAACCGTTGTCGGCGGTAAGCGTGAGGTTGGGTGTAACGAACCGCGACACTCCGTCAGACAGGAACGAACCGTTCAAGGAAGTAATGGTTGCGAAGCCGTTCAAGCCGTTCGTTGAAGCCACGCTGTTCGCGGCCAACGTGAGATCGCCGGTGTTGATCAGGTTGAGGGAGCCTGTCAGGCCGGTACTGAGGATGTTGACGGTGGAATCCAGCTCCTTCAGCGTGCTGAACGGACTGGCGCCGGCGGTGCCGCCAAGCAGCGTAAGCCGGTTGGCAACGATGCGCGTGGCATCGTTGTTGTCGTCGTTGATGGAATTCGAACGCAGGCTGACACTGCCGGTGACACCGGTACTCATGCTCACGACCTGCAGGCTGCGGTCGGTGGCGAATGAGAAATCCAGCGCCGACTCGCTGAGGTTGTTGATCACCGTGCCCTGGCCGCCAGTGACGAGCAGGTTCTGGTCGGCGATCGAAAAGGTCAGGCCAGGAGCGACCACCGAGTACACGCGGTCGCCGGAATTGCTGTGAGTGACGTCGAGCGACAAGCTGCTGAGATTGCTGCTGTCGTTGATGTAGACGTCGCCGGTGGACTTCACCGCCAGGTTGGCGGTAGTGACCTCGATATCGCCATTGCCGCTCGAGCCGACATAGCCGGTGAGGCTGTTGAGCGAGACGCTGCCTGCGGTAATCCGTGTGCTCTGGTTGCCGTCGTCCTGGATACCCAACGTCTGGAACGTGCCGACGCCCGTCAAGGCGACCGAACCGCCGGCGCCGACGTTGATGTCCCCTACCTGCAGCGCCCTGTCGGTTTCATAGCTGAAATTCAGGCCGCTGGAAGCGACGTTGCTCAATGCCACGGTATTGCCGTCGGCAAGCGCGAAGCTCAGTCCGCTGGCAGCGACGACAGTGGAGTAATTGATGGAAGTCGACGGGTGCACCTGCTTCACCGCCAGCGCCGTCAACGCCTGGTTATCGCTGACGTACATGTTGCCCGGCGAACTCAGCGTCAGCGATGGCGTGCTGACTGCGATACTCGCGCCCGAGGTGCCGATGTGGCCACCGGTGGAGTTCAAGGTGTTCAACGTCACGCTGCTGCCGCTGATGCGACTACCGACGACACCGTCCATGGTCATGCTGCTGTTACCGCCGCTGGTGACCAGAGTCACCGCGCCGGTGCCACTGACGGTGCCGAAGTTGAGATTCTTGTGGCTGGTGAAACTGAAATCGCCCAGGCCGGGGCCGGATACGGTCTGCAGGTAGTGCGTCGAACCGTTGTCAGTCAGCGTGAAGGTCTGGCCGGCAGCGGTGATGCCGAAAGTGTTGGCGGTACCGGCAAAGGCAGTCGAGGTGAGCGCGAGCGCAGTCAGTGCGGCGCTGTCGTCGACGAAGAAATCGCGACCGGCGGTCATGTCCAACGTAGTCGCATTGATGGCCAGCGCATTGCCTGCGCCGGTAGCACCGATGGAATTGCCTGCGGTGAGAGTCAGGGCTGGCGCATTGATGGTCGTCGCTGCGTCACCGTCGTCGATCACGTTGCCGGACACGCTGCCTAGTGAAACGCTGCCAGTATTGCTGTCAATCGCGCCCACGCGCAGTGTTCGTTGCGTCGAGAACCCGAACTCAAGCGGCGTCGCGTTGGCCAGGTTTGCAAGCGTTACGACGCTGCCATCATCGGTCGCACTCAACGTGAGTCCCGGTATAACCAGCGAATACACGTTGGTTTTACCGGAGCTGCTGACGCTGCCGGCGACAGACAGCGCGTCGACGCCGACGCTGTCGTCGACATAGACATCGCCGCCGCTCGTGATGGAGAGGTTCGGCGACGTCACGCCGATGGCTGCAGTGGACGTGCCGAGGCTGCCGGACTGCGCGGTTAACGTCGCACTGGAGCCGACGACGCGAGTATTGGTATCGGAGTCGTCCTGCAGGCTGCTGCTCGCAGTGAGGCTCACTGCATTGGCTCCTGCATCGACAGCACCTGCCGTAAGGTCGCCGGTCGTAGCGAAAGTCAGGGGTCCGGCTGCCGTGGCGGTAAGCAGGCTGACTGCGCCTGCATTGTTGATGTTCAACAGACCACCGGCAGCGGTCGCGGTAACATTGCCGTTATTGACCTGCGTTTGCAGAGGCGTGGCCGCGAGGCCGATTGCGCCCGAAGCAGTCAGCGTCAGGCTGCTGCCTCGCAACGTCGTGGAACTCAGGATCGAACCGTTGCTGGTGGTGAGCGCCACCGCTTCACCGCTGGTCAGGCTGTTGACCCGCAGGTCGCCGTTGTCCACGACCACTGACGCCGGACCTCCGGCGTTGATGCTGTTCAGGGTCACAGCGCCGTTCGAATTCGTCGTGTTCGCCGAGTAAGGAAGCACTACGGTGTAGCTGCCGTTCGGAGACGAACCCTGTAGCTGCCGCGCGATGACGTCCATATAGGCACCGGCAGCAGTGCTTCCGACATCGCCGGACGTACTGTTGAGAGTCACCGTATCGCCGAGGATGCGAGTGTTCTTGTCGCCGTCATCGAGCACCGATCCCTGGGCCGCGCTCAGCACCACCGTGCCCGACCGCGTGACATCGATCGTGCCGGCGGTGATGGTGCGATCGCCCTGGAAGCTGAGATTCAGCGAAGTCACGTCGCTGACGTTGGTCAGGGCATAGCCAGTCGCGGAATCGGTGATATCGAAATGCAAGGCCGGCGCAGTGAGTATGAACTGGTAGTCCTGCGTCGGTACTTCATGGGTACTGCTGAGACTCAGCGACGACAGATCGCTGATGTCGTTGATGTAGAGATTGCCGGCGGTGCCCGCGGTCAGCGTCGACGTATTCGTATCCAGCGCGCCGTTGGGATCCGCGGTGCCGAGATTGCCATGATCCGCTCTTAGCGAGACCGACGAGCCGGTGACGCGGGTGTTGTCGTCGCCGTCGTTGAGCAGATTGCCATGCATCGCTCGCACGCTGACCGAACCGGTCGCGTAGAGCTTGGTCAGCACTGCCTCCTGGTCGCCGGTGAAGCTCAACGTGTTGAGCGACTGGCCGGTGATCTCATTGAGCAGGAACTGGCTGCCGCTGTCGACCACGTCGAACTCGAGATACGGAGCCGAGACCACCAGCGTGTTGACAGCGCCCGCGGTGACATGAGTGTCCGTGATGTTGAGCGTACTCAACGCCCGGTCGCTGTTGACATAGATATCGCTGCCGCTGGTGAGCGTAAGCGACGGCGTCTTGGTCTGCAGTGGATTGGCGCTCGTTCCTAACAGTCCGGCCGGCGCTGCAATGATCGCTGCGTTCGCGGTCAATGCTGTCGCGTTGTCGCCATCGTCGAGCACATTGCCCGCCGCGGTACTGAGCGTCGCCGTCGCCCCTGCCTGCAGCGTGCTGAGGATCATGTCCCCCGAACTGGACGCCACCTGCAGCGAACCCGTGGTGCTGAGATTCGCAAGCGTAGTCGCCCCGGCCTGGGTGAGATTGATGCCGCCGCTGCCTGCCGCCCCGGACATTATCGTTGCAGCGGTGCGCAGGTTGACGTTGCCGGAGGGAGCCGTGGACGAAAAATCGAATGTGTTGGCGACGACGTTGGGATCGCTGCCGCTGACCGCCGTGATCGAGCCATTGGTCGCCGTCAGCGATACCGCACCGCCAGTACTTGCATCGACGGTATCGACGGACATGTCGCCGGCCGAGACAATCTCGATGGGGCCACTGCTGGAGGTTACGTTGCGTAAGGTCGTCGCACCGGTCGTACCCGCATAGATGCCGTTGGCCGCGGTAGCACTCAACGTGGTTGCGGTGGTCAGTATCGGCGCGCCTATCGTGCCGATTGCATCGCTGCCACTGAGATTCAGCGTCTGCACCGCGATAGTGTCGTTCGGACCGCCGGCAGTGAACACTGAACCGCCGCTGCTGGTCAGGCTCAAAGTAGTGCCGGCAGCAGCCACCGTATGCAGAGTCAGGTCGCCGGTAGTGACGATAGCGCTGGCATTGCCCGCCGCGAGCGCACTGAGGTCGAGGGCGCCGGTGTTGTTCACGAACACACCGCCGCTGCCGGCAGTCGCTGCGAGAGCGGCAGTCGTACTCGTCAACGAATTCGTGTCGCTGCCGAGTGCACCCGTGGCCGACAGGGTCAGGCCGCTGCCAACGATACCGGTGGCCGCATCGCCATCGTCGAGGATCGAGCCCGCTGAAGTGGCCAACACCACGTTGGACCCTACGGCATTGACGTTACCGACGATGAGATCGCGATCGCCGCGAAAGGTCAGGTCGAGATTGCTGGCGTTGGCGATGCTGGTCAGCTGATAGGCCGAGCCCGTGTCAGTGACGTCGAAACTCAATTGCGGCGCGCTGACCTGGTAGACGAACGGCCGATCGACCGTATGTACGCTGGTGATCGACAACCGCGACAACGGTGTGTCGTTGACGGCGAGCAGGTCGCCGCCAGTTGCCAACGTCAGGTCACCGGTACTGGTGTTGATCTCGGCGCCCGCAGCGCCGACGGAGCCGTAGGAGGCATCGACGGTGACGCTGGCGCCGCTCACCGTGGCGTTGCCGATGCGCTGGATGGAGTTGCTCAGCGACGTCACCGAGACATTGCCAGCACCCGCGGTGAGATTGCCAGCGAGTTCCACGAGACCGCCGGCAAGCAGCGAAATATCGCCGCCGTTGCTGGTGAGCTTGCCGACGTTCAGCAGCGCTCCCGTCTTGAGCGCCTGCAGCGAGATGTCGCCGCCTTGTGTGCGGATTTCGGTGTTGGGATTAAGGAAGTGAATGCCGCCCGCCGTGGTCGAGCGCAAGGTGAAACTGTGCGAGGCATCGGTCTGCAGGTTGATGAGGTTGCCGGCCATGGCATCGATGGTGATCAAGCCGGTGGCTTCGAGCGTCAGGTTGGTCGAGCCCGACAGAGCTTCGAGTGTGCCGCGCGACACGGTGTTGTCCGGCGTGTTGCCGTCGCCAGCACTGATGGTGCCGTCGCCTGCCGCTGCGTCCTGCTGGCCGGTGCCCGCGCCGGAATCCACGATGGTCAGGGTCGCCGGATCCAGCAGCAAGCTGCCGGTAATGCCATGCGGCGCATTCAGATCGACGCTGCCGCTAAGGCCGATGCGATCCCGGCTTGAGATTTCGACGGAGCCGCCGTTGCCGCCTTGCGAACCGCCGCGTGCGCTGATGCTCCCTGCGAATGCAGTGCTTTGCGACGACAACACGACCACGCTGCCACCATCGCCTTGTGCGACTGCGTTGGCGTCGATGCGCGTGCCGCGATCGATACTCACCGACTGCGCGAGTTCGGCGCCATCAGTGTGGCCGATATCTACGTTGCCGCCGCCGCTTGCACCGCTGACATCGATATGCGCGTTGCCTGCTACCGAGACGATCTCACCATTGATCTGCACCGAGCCGCCATGGCCCTGCTCTGCCGATGCGTCCAACGTACCAGTCACAGCCACTTGGCCACTGTCCCCACCGGAGAGAATGATCTTGCCGTCGCGAGCTTCGACCGTGCGCGCCTCGACGATGCCGCTGGTGTCGATAACGTGATCGACCACATCCTTCACGGCACTTGCTGCTAGCTGCACCGTGCCGCCTGCGGCGATGATGCGTCCCGAATTGGTGACCAGTGCCGGTGCACTACCGCTACTGCCATCGCCACCTTGTGGTGCTACCGCCACCGCTGATCCAGCACTAAAGCTGAGCAAGCCGTCGCCCTGAAAATCCAGGCTGAAGGTCTGCGCCCCACCCAACGCAACGGTGCCGAGGCGAGCCTGGATGACACCGGAATTCTCGACGCGCGGCGCCACCAATGCGGCGAGCCCCTGGTCTTTGACGGTAATCCGGCCTTCGTTGCGAACGGCCGCCTGCGCATTGGGCGACGCTGCGCCGAAGTTCAGCCGCTGTGCCAGGAAATCGTCGTCCCTGATGTTCGCCGTAGTGGCAACCAGGCCAGCGACATCGACCGTGCCGGTCTTCCCGATCACGACGCCGTTGGGGTTGACCAACATGACCGTGCCGTTGGCCGTGAGGCTGCCGGCGATCTGCGATGCCTGCTTGCCGGTGACGCGATTCAACGTGACGCTGCTGGCGCTGGGTTGCTGGAAGTCGGTGCGTTCGCCCTGGCCGATGCTGAATCCCTGCCAGTTGATGATGGCGCGATCCGAGGATTGCAGTACGTTCAAGCGATCGGGCGACGCGTTGACGATGATGGCGTTGCCTGCAGTGACGGTGCCGTTCTCGGGATTCGCCTTCACGTTCTGCGGCAGGGCCAGCGCCAGCATCAGGCTGGCAAGCGTCAGTCCGCCGGTGAGGCGTCGGCGCAGCAGGCTCGACACTTCGTGACGCAGAACCAGCGAGCCTCCCCTCGCAACGCTCGGGTGGGAACGCAGCACACGGCGCTTGAATGCCGCGGAGGGACGGACTGAATACGTGGCCATGTTGCGCCCCTGGCTTAGAGCTGCGTGGAAATGGAGAAAAAGACCCGCGTCGGACGATCGCCGCCTTCGGAGGCAACGCCATGCGTCAACGGCTTGGCCACTTCGAACGAGGCGAAGAGATCGCCGGGTAGTCGCACGCGCACTCCAAGCCCGGCGGATGCCAGGCTCTCCTCCTGCGGATATTCGATGCCGACATTCCAGACCTTGCCCAGGTCGTAGGCGGCGAAGAACTGCGTGGCGTTCCAGAACGGGCTTACGCCGCTTGGCCGGAAGCGCAGTTCGAGCGCGCCGTCGACACCTTTGTCGCCCGACACTTCGCTGATGTCGTAGCCGCGACCGAAGTCGGGGCCGCCAAGGCCGATCTGTTCGCTGGCGAGCAGCGAGTCCCAGGTAACCTGCCCTACTGCACTCGCGAGCAAGCTCCAGTTCTGGGTGAACGTCTGCAAGCGAGAGAACTGCACGCCGATCTTGGTGAAGTCACTGCGACCCTCGTAGCGCGACAGCAGTTCGCCTCGCGGCTGCGATGCACCGAAAATATCCAGGCCCTGGCTGATGACTACCCGCCCCGCATTGACGCCGTTCCAGCCGTCGCTGCGATCGAAAGTCGCTCCCAGACGCAACACCCGCAATCGGTCCCTGGTGTACGGCCGGTCGAGCACATCGGTATCCAGGTCGGTGTAATCGAAAGTGCCGTCCAGCTTCAGCTTCACGCGGCGCGAACGGATCAGCGGGTAGGCGACGCTGGCGGAGGCCGACTCGACCGTGCTGTCCACGTCTAGCGGCTGGATGTTCAGGCCCGGACGCGATCTGGCTGCGAACACCGTGACACCCGCCGTCATGCCGTTGCTGCCGACGCTCTGGTCGTAGCTGGCCTGGGCGAAGTGCTCTCGACGGTAGGGAAACGCGCTCTTGGCCACCAGCGATACGGTCGCCGCATTGCTGCTGAAGGAGTTGAGCGAGCCGCGCAGGATGGCTTCATCCTCGCCGGTATACGGAGAGTTGCGATTGTCGACCTGCAGGCCGACGTCCACCGGATCGCGTTGTGCTGCGATGACCAGCGTTGCCGCGCCTCTGGTGCCAGTTGAGGGTTGCAGGGTGCCGCGGACCTGGACTCCCGGCAGGTCGTTCGCCAGCAGCAGGCGTCGTTCGATGGCCGCAATGTCGACGGGCTTTACATCTCGTAACGGCGCCAACAGGGCCTCGACCTGCGCGCGGGCGGCGCCGATGCTGGCACCAGCGTTCTGGGCAAACGCGATTTCGGAAATGTATCCTTCCACGACCACGAGGCGCACCGAGCCGCCTTCGATCTGCTGCTCCGGAACCAGTACGCGCGTGATGATGTAGCCCTTCTCGCGATAGCGATTCTCGATGGCGGCGGCGGCGGCGAACACGTCCGCGACTGTCACCGTGCGACCTATGAGCGGTGCGTAAAGAGGCTCGAGTTCCCGCGGCGATAAGGCGGTGGCACCCTCCACCGTCACTTTCGAGAGCGTGAAGGAAATGCCTGCGGCACCCGGCGGCGGGTGTGCCGCCGGTGCTTGTGGGACCGCGATCGCCGAGCCCTCCGGCAGCGGCTGCACCGGTTGCGGCTGCCGCAGATCCCTGCCCGGCTCAGCTGCCGGCGGCAGCCGGTTGGGCAGTTGCTGTGCGAATGTCGAAGGACTCCAGGCTGTCAGTATTCCTATCAGCGCTGCGAGCCTCGACGTCGTTGCCAGAGTGCTCGCCGCGGACAATTTTATTTTCATGATCACCGCCAACAGGCAAAACGAAGCCTCTGCCACTGGACATGGCATTGAAGAAACAGGAGCTGGATGTGCGACGCTGCTTTTGGCGTAGCGTTGAGATGGTGAATCACCACCCGCAAAGCGGGCAATTACGGAATATCACGGGCCCTATGTCGGGCGTGGCCGTTGCGCGACAGACCTCGAAAATTCCAGTGTATTTCTGCGTGACGACGCCATCGTCGGGTGCCGTCGGAGGCTCTGAAATGCCGCAACGCGGAAAAAAATGTAGGGGCAAACCGTAACGGTGCAATCGGACGACTGGCCGCTGCGAACGCGAAGATTCGCCAAGAGGATCAAGTGGGGTTCAAGTGGGATTCGGGGGCAACGCGAGTCGATGGGGTCTCGCATGGCCGAACATACCGCGCTTACTGAAGTGCGAGCGAGCGCGCCGAAGAGAAGATGGGTCCGCTACGCAGTGTGATCGATCCAGGAGCGATCGGTGCCATGGCCCAACGGGTCTACCGGTGCGTTCCTCTTCAGTCGCTGGCTAGTTGTCGTACAAAACGACGCGGTTGCGATGACTCACCGCACTCAGCCCCGCTATCAGCCCCAGGTCCGGTGGCCTCCTGGCACGAATAGCGCATACTCCGTGTCAGCCGCACTTCGTATGGATCGCCCTACATCGAAGCCGGCCGGACGCATGGCATCATTCCGCACAGGGTGAGCCCCTGGCGCTGTTTTCTGAATCCATCTCGATGTCCACACAACCCGAATCTCACGACGATCTGGACAGTACCGACGAACTGCCGCGTCTGGACGTGGCTGCTTACGAGGCGAGCCTGGCGGAGGCCGCCCGGGATGGCCTGTCACGAACAGATACCTGGGCTGTGGAAGCACTGCAGGATCTGGATGATATCGCCGAAGCTCAGCAACCCGATCCACCCCCTCCTGCTCAATGGCCTGGCCCGCGCAACCCTGGTCCACACCACCTTGGCACGGGCGAACCCCCGGTAAACATCGCGCGCATTCTGCAGCGCATGGCGCAACTCGAGTCGGACATTGTCGCGGCGCACGAGGCCAATGCGGCGCTGCATAAGCGCAACCAGTCGATCCACTCGGCGCGCGACGAGCAGATGGTGCGGATCCGGGCACTCGAAGCGGATAACGCCCGGCTTGCCGGGCATCACGCACTTGCCGATGGAATGCAGGAGCGCTTCGAACAGCAGTTGCGCGAACAGTCGCAGCATAGCGATGACCAGTTCAAGGAATTGCAGTCGGCGCGTTTTGCCGAGCGGCTGCAGATGGACCAGGAACGCGAGGATTTTCGTCGCCAGGCCACCTCCATGGCGGCTCAGGTCGCGGCCTTGCAGCAGGACAATCACAAGCTCCAGGATCAGTTGCATGCATCGATGACGCTTGCCAACCGGCATGCCGCGTCGCTGGCCGCACTCGAAGCATCGATCGGCGAAGAGAAATCCAGTGCCGGACAACTCGCCCGCCAGTTGGCCTCCAAACTGACGGACTACGAAACCTTGTCGTCGATGGTTGAGCTACGCAACCGCAGTATCGGCGAATTGAGCCGCGCTCGCGACGATCTGGATCAGCGTTTGCAGCGTCAAACCGCAGCAGGCATCGAACTGACGGCCCAATTGGAGGTCGCCAGCAAGGCGCTGCAGGAAAGTCGCGCGGTGCTGGTTGTACGTGAAGACTCCATCGCGACGAGGGACGACCGAATCGCTCAGCTGGCGAGCGATCTCGCACGTGTCAGCGACGAACTCGCGCTTGAGCGACAACAGCACGCCGAGGCGGAACGCAGCGTTTCGAATCTTGGGGCGGCGCAAAGCGAATCCCACAATGAGTTGTCGTTGCGCCTGCAGGAAATCCATGAGCTGCGTGGCGCGCTGCAGTTAGCTGAGAGCTCGGTGACCGAGACCCGCAAACAGCTCTCGACGGCCGCCGCCACAGCCATCGAACAGGAACGCCTGCACATTGAACGGGGGAGTGAGTTGCAGCAGATACAGCAGACCAATGTTGTACTGACTGGCGAGCGCGACGCTGCACTCGAATTGATTCGTAACCTGACCAACGAGCGAGATGCTTTGCTGCCGGCGGCAGACCAGCTTGTCGAACGTTCCTCAGAACTCGGGCGGAGTCATTCCGAGTTGACACGGGTGCATGCGGACCTTGCGCAGGCCCGCGCTGAAGTGGCCTCGCAGATCGAGGCGGCGCAAACGCGTGAAACAGAGTCCGAGTCCCTGCAGCAATGCGTAACGCAGTTGCGGTATAGTCGGGATTCGCTGCAGGAAGCCCTGGAGGATGCGCAACAGTCTCTCGAGCGTATGCGCGATGAGGAACAGGCACGCATCCAACTATTGGATGAACGCACAGATGAGCTTGCGGGATTGCACACCAGGTTCAGCGAGCATGATATGGCCATGCGCGGCATGGAACAGGCCATCCGGATGCGCGATGAACTGACGGAGAAGCTGCGCGGCCAGTTGCAGTCTTCCCAGGATGAGTGGTCGATCATGGCCGGTCAGCTGGAGAAGTCCCGCGCGCGGGTCAAGTCGATGGCGCAGCAGATCTTTCAGCGCGATAACCAGGTTGCTGCCCTGCGGGCGGATCTGTCGGCGCGTTCGGACGCGCTTGCCGCCATCCGGCGCGACGTCGATCGTGCCGAAGCGGATGCCGATTCGGACGCGTTCGCCCAGTTCAACCTGATGCTGGAACCCGTCGCACACGACGCCGAACCCATCTTCCTCAACAACAAGCTCATCACCATCGGACGCACCAGCGAAAACGATGTGTGCATTCCATCGAAACTTGTCAGCCGCCACCATGCGCGGTTGCTGGTAGGTGCTTCGGGCGTCGTCATCGAGGACGCGGGCAGCACCAATGGCTGTTTCGTCAATGGTCAGCAGGTCCAGCAGCATCAATTGCACGAAGGCGATGTGCTGGAGTTCGGCGACCTGCGTTACCGTCTATGCACCCGCGCCCCGAGCGATACCCGGATGAGGGCGAACGTGGTTCCGATTCGGGAGTGAGGATCCGGTGACTGGAGTCACAAGAGTCACAGGAGTGACGTCGTTTCGGTCACTGCGCGTCGTGAAAGATGATTCCCAGCGTATGGCGCTGTCCGGACCGCAGGCGGCTGACGCCGTGCCTGAGATTCACCCTGTAGAAGCCGCGTGACCCCTGCACTGGGCGATGATGAACCGCGAAAATCACGGCGTCGCCCTTGCGCAACGCCACAACCTCCGGACGCGACTGCATTCGGGGGCGCTGCTCGGTCAGTACGAACTCACCGCCGGTGAAGTCCTCGCCGGGCCGTGACAGCAGCACGGCCAACTGCAGCGGAAATACGTGCTCCCCATAGAGATCCTGGTGAAGGCAGTTGTAGTCGCCGACGCCGTACCGCAACAGCAATGGTGTGGGTCTGCGTTGCCCGGCTTCGTGGCAGCGTTCGATGAACTGCGCGTGATCGTCCGGGTAGGTCACATCGATAGCGAGCAACTGGTTCCAGCGATTTGCCATCGGCGCCAGGTGCGGATAGATCTGCATGCGCAGGTCGGCAACTATTTCGGGAAGCGGGTAGCTGAAGTACTGGTATTCCCCGCGTCCGAAGCCATGGCGCGCCATGATGACGCGGCTGCGAAAAAGATCGCTGCTGGAATACATGGCGACAATGGCATCGCTTTGCTCAGGGGTGAGAAGTGCCTGCAAGGTCGCATTGCCGTGTTCATCGAGATCCCGCGATACCCGGGACCAATCGAGCTCGGACAGGCGTGTGCCGATGTTCGGGAGAGGGTCTCGTTCGAGGCTTGCAACTGAGTTCATGGTTGCCACTTTCGCACAGGGACCGCGTCGCGACACTCCGGGTCTTGCGGTGACATACGATCGGCTAGAATGGCGACCCGATTTGCGATGCCCTGTCGTCGCCCCCCCTCGGGGTGCCACCAGATATCGCCATTGACCAGATATCGCCATTGAATTGAGCCACTGAATTGAGGTCCAACCGTTGAAGACATCCTGGTTTCGCGTCCTGTGCTGCCTGCTGGCCCCGACGTTGTTGATTGCTGCCGGATGCGGCCATAAACAGTCCGGCGGACCCTCGGTGGTCAGGATCGACGGCTCCAGCACGGTGTTTCCGATCGCAGAGGCCGTCGCCGAAGAGTTTCAAACCGCGCAGCGCGCCAAAGTTCGTGTGACCGTGGGTCTTTCCGGTACCGGCGGTGGTTTCAAGAAGTTGTGCCGGGGCGATATCGATATCGCCAACGCTTCGCGCCCCATCCTGGCCGACGAGATGCAGAAATGTAAGGCCGCGGGCATCCAGTTCATCGAGCTGCCGATCGCCTTCGATGCCATCACGGTCGTGGTGAATCCGCAGAACAATTGGGTAAGCACGCTGCGGGTGGAAGACCTGCGCAAGATGTGGGAGCCGGCGTCGCAGGGCAAGATCACGCGCTGGAATCAGATTCGTCCGGAATGGCCGGACCTCCCCATCATGCTGTTCGGTCCCGGTGCCGACTCCGGAACATTCGACTATTTCACCGAAGCGGTGGTCGGCAAGGCCAAAGCCAGCCGTGGCGATTTCACCGCGAGCGAAGACGACAACGTGCTGGTGCAAGGCGTCGAGCACAACAAGAATGCGCTTGGTTATTTCGGCTTCGCCTACTATGTTTCGCACCAGGAGCGCATGCGTGCCGTCTCGATAGAACAGGCCGCCGGTGGAGCGGTTGCACCGAGCATCGGTACGGTAACGGACGGAACCTACCAGCCGCTTGCACGGCCGCTGTTCATCTACATCAACGCGGCTGCGGCCCACCGCCCGGAGATCCGACAGTTCATCGAATTCTATCTGACGAAGGGGCCGGCCCTGGCAGCCGAGGTCGGATTTGTACCGCTGCCGGCGCAGGCCTCGCAAACAGCGCTGCAACACTTCAACGACGGTCGCCTTGGCACCGTATTCGGCGGGGTGCCGGAAGTCGGAGTGACTATTACGGATTTGCTGGCGCGCGAAGCGAAGCTCTAAAGGTCGATCAATAGGTCGATCAAGGGGCTCCCTCGCGGGCGGTTCGCTTTCTCAGCGGCAACGTTACGGCCGTTGCGGGTAGCGCCAGCGGCGCTACCCGCAGTCGCTTCAGAATTTCTGTCCGAACTTCACACCGATCATGCGTGGCATGTTCGGCACGATGTAAGTGGCAGTAGCACCGCACTTGCTCGAGTCGCATTCGGCGTAGCGATACAGATCGGCGCGCTTGTCGAATACGTTGCTCGCAAACACCTCCATTGAAATGCTGCCCATGTCGATGCCTGCGGACAAGTCGACTACCCCGTACGCCTTCTGATCGCCCAGGACATCCCGGTCCGACTGCAGCAATGCGGATGCGCTCATACTCTGATAGGCATATGTGCCCTGCAAATGCGCGTCGTGCTGGCCGATACCGAACCCATAACGCGCTGTCAGGTTGGCTTTGAACTTCGGAGTGACTGGTAGCATGGAGCCTTTCGGCGCGCCACTGCCCTCCGGACATTGATCCGCCGGGAATGGCGTGCCGTTATCGTCCACGTTCTGGCAGAAGAACTGGGTGAGCTCGGCATCTATCCACGCCATCGCGCCGTTCATTGTCAGGCTTTCTGTCACCGCCCAATTGACATCGGCTTCCAGGCCCTTGATCCGCGCACCGCCGGCATTCACCACCTGCGTCAACGCGTTCGCGCCGAGATAGGAGAACTGGAAGTCATCCCAGTCCTCGACGAACAGCGCGCCGTTGAAGCGCAGGCGGTTGCCTGCCCAAGTGGTCTTCCAGCCAACTTCGTAGTTCTTCAGGAAGTCCGACTTGTAGGGCTTGAAAGTGCCGCGACGATTGACACCCCCTGGCCGGAAGCCCTCGGAATACGTGGCGTAGACCAGCGCATCGGGCGTGAACTTGTAGGTCAGGTTGACCCGCGGCGTGTTGCCGTCTTCCTTGACCTCCTTCTGCAGATTGCTGCAGGGGACGCCGGCAATCGTCGTGAGACCCGGCACGCAGGACTTCTCGCCGGTCGCGGAGGTGAAGTCGTTGTTGAGGCTGAATCCGTAGAATCCCTCCAGCGAATTCTTCGCCTCGAAGAAGCGGATGCCGCCGGTCAGGCTCAGCTTCTCGGTGAGATCGTAGGTCAACTCGCCGAACAGCGCGTAGTCGCGATCGATACGTTCCTGCTTGGTCAGCCACCACGCGTCCGGCCAACCCGTCACGCTCAGCGACGTGGCAAGGTCATCGATGACGTAGACCTGCTGGATATTGTGAGTCTGGCGCTGCATGAACAATCCCGCGACGAAGCGAAACCGGTTCGTGGTCGGCGAGGAGATGCGCAGCTCGTGACTCTGCTTGGTATAGACGTCACGGCCGTCGACGCGCTGCGAAGGATTGATGAGCGTGCCGGAGTTGTCGAAGAAATAGCTGCCGTAGTAGTCGTAGAACGAGGAGTAGTCGGTGTAGTCCGTCTCCGTCTCGTCATGGCGCTTGAGATAGGAGCCGGCATAGACCAGGTCGAAGTTGCCGATCTTCCCCTCCACCGTGAGTGCGGCCTGCGCCCAGGTGTCCTTGGATTTCTCCGGATAGAAGTGCGCGACCTTCAGATCACCGAGCGCCGGGTTGTAGCCGAAGATGCCGTTGGCTTCGGTCGTCTGCGCCATGATCGTCGGCGTGATCGACCAGTTCTCGTTGAGGTCGACCTTCAACGCCGCGCGCCCGCCGTACGTGTCAACGTCGTTGTAATGCTGCTTGGGATGGTTAGGCGTGGTAATGCAACCCGGCGTGTTGGTGTTGCTGATACAGACAGCATCGCGGCCGGCCCCGAGCGGTCCGGAATCCGGCGGTATCGCCGCATAAGTCAGCGTGCCCGCAAGGTTGTCGATATACCCCGAATCGTGCTCGTTCCAGCCGACCAGGCGAATGGCCGAGGATTGCGTGATCGGCAGATTGACGAAGCCTTCGACGATGTAACCCCCGGCGCCGCCCGTTACCGTGTTGCCCTGCAAGTCGTAGCCTGCCGTGAATGCGGTGGGGTCGGGTTTGTTGGTGATGATGCGGATGGTGCCGGCCTGGGAGCTTGCGCCGTACAATGTGCCTTGCGGTCCGGCCAAGGCCTCGACTCGCTCGATGTCATAGATATGCAGGTCCAGCGCGCCCTGGATGGTGGTGATCGGCTGCTCATCCAGATAGGTGCCGACACTGGGCAGCGGGCCGGAGTGATTGCCGTTGTCGCCGCTCGCCACGCCGCGCATGAATACTCGTGCGAATCCCGGTCCGGCACTCTGGTAAGCGACGCTGGGCAGCAGTTTTGCGTAGTCGTTGAAGCTGGTTATGTGCATCTCCTCCAGCTTGGCGGTGCCCAACGCCTGGATGCTGAGAGGAACGTCCTGCAGGTTTTCACTGCGTTTCTGGGCGCTGACGACGATCTCCTCCAATACCCCGGTGCGCTCCTCCGCAAACGCGCCAGGCATGGCGGTCAGCATGATCGATGCGAGCGGTACACTCGTGAGCACGGCACGGGTGCGCTGCAGTTTCCTCATTCGACTACGCGTCATGAAAATTCTCCCCAGCAGTTATTCTGATACCCCAAGCGTCGTGAATTCTCCCGGGCGCCGCGGTTCGAGCCGCGGGCACACTTCAACATCGAATATCAAATATCAGTATCGAATGGCGGTACGGCGGGATAGGTGTCGAGCACCGCTCCCAGGGCATCCTTCAATTCGGCCAGCCATGGCTCGTAATGGCGCCAGTGATCGACGCCGTCGCGAAAAATGGGTTGGCGCACCTGCTGCGAACTCGCGGTGCGTACCGCTCGTTCGTTCTGGTAGAAGCGCAGGCAGCCCGCCTCGAACGGCAAGCCGCAATAGTCGAGCAGGCGGCGGACTTCGCCTTCGGTGTCCTCGATCATGTGCTCGTAGTGCACGCGATGAATCCTGCCGGGCAGCACGGCGTCGAAGTGGGCCATCAGTTCGACGTAGTCCCGGTAATACCCGCCTACCTCAGCCAAGCTGTACGTGAAGCTCTGGCCACGCGCGAAATGCTGCTTGAAGCCCGAGAAGCAGCAACCTAGCGGGTGACGACGCGCATCGATGATCCTGGCTCGTGGCAGAGCGAGATGGATCAGGCCGATGTGCGCGAAGTTATTCGGCATCTTGTCGATGAAGAAGGGCGCATCCGTCTTGCGTTGGATGCGCGTCTGGAGCAGGTACTGCTCACCGAGCTCAAGGCACTGCTGTGCGCTCAGGCCGGCAAGGACTTCGGGATAGCTGGAGCGCTGTGACCGGGAGGGCTTGCCGCCCAGGGCTCGCGCCATCGCCAGGATATCGGGCAGCTCCATCGTGCCCTCCACCGCCGAATGACTCGAGAGGATCTGCTCCAGCAATGTCGAGCCGGAGCGCGGCAGTCCCACGATGAAGATCGGATCGGGTGCCGAACTGCCCGCATCCTTGCGTTGAGCGAAGAACTCCGCGCAGAACAGGGCCTTCGAACGCCGCACATGCGTCGAGTTCGCAGTAGCGTCATACGTGATCTGGCTGCGTCGCAGTCTATTGCCGAGTTCGTAGTGGGCGAACGAGTCCGCAAACTCGCCGTTGTCTTCCAGCGCCTTGCCGATCGAGAAATGGAAATGCAGCCGGTCGGTGTCGCTGAGTTCCGGTTGCTGCAGTTGGCGGCGCATTGCCGCCAGGTCGTCGGCGTCGAACCTGAAGGTCTTCATGTTCGCGAGGCTCCAGTAAGCCTCTCCGAGTGTCGGCAGCAGCTCGATGCATCTGCGATAGGCGTCGATACATTCCTGCTCGCGCCCGGCGGTCTTCAGGGCATGTCCGTAGCTCATCCACACCCGCGCCTGCTGGGGATAGTCCCGCAGCACCCGGGCATAGATTTCGATGGATTCCTGGTACTCCCCGATGCGCGCCAGAATCGCGGCTTTCAGGTTGTGGTGGCTGGGGTTATGCGGTTCGACCGCCAGCAGCCGGTCGATCTCGGGCAGCGCCGCCGCGGCCTTGTTCTGGCGATGCAATACGATGGCGTAGTTATGCCTTGCGGCTGTGAATCCCGGTGCCAGCTCGAGGCAGCGCACCAGCAGGTTTTCCGCATCCGCATAACGTCCGAGGCGTGCCGCGACCTCTGCGAACATCCGTATCGCAGCAACATCCGTCGGGTATTGCTTGAGATGTTCGCGCAGCAAGGCTTCCGCCCGCGGAATCTGATTCTCCGTCAGGGCCACCCCCGCCTCCATCAGGCGCGGGTCGCGGACAGAAGACTTGATGTGCTTGGCGTACGCGGCGTCGGCACCTGCGACATCACCTGCGAGCGTCAGGTGATCACCGATCGCTCGCCACGCCTGCGTCATCTCCGGGTTTACGGCGACGGCACGACGCAGCGCAGACAGGGCGGTGTCCCCCTGCCCTGCACTGGCAAGTGTCAATCCGAGCTCATAGTGAGCGGCGTCCCAATCCGGATACGTGGCTGCGAGTGGCTGAAGAATGCCCAGTGCCGCGGACGCATCGCCGCACGAGCGTCGTGCGATACCCAACATCAACGTCGCTATCGGGTGCCGGGGAACCGCTTTGAGAATCTCTGTTGCCTGCTCGGCGGCAAGCTGGGGTCCGGTCTCGAGCAACCTGGCGGTATGCGCCAACGCAACTTCCAGTGTGCCTACTGGCTCCGCGGTCGCACTCATCTGCTTCCTCCGCGGGTTCCTGCGCGGATGAGAACCGGCAATTGCGTCGGAAGGGTGGATAGTCCCCGGCGCCCGAATGATGCGGTTGAACGGATCGGCGACTCCCCAATTCTTTGTCAGCGCGGCCCCGGTCGATTCTCAGTAAATCGCGGCTCTCGTAGGCTATCGACGGCGCTGTAAGGAAGCAAGATACATCGCACCTACGCTTTGGGGTGTCCGAAGCGGGGCAGCAGCAGCGTCCGATGCTCCAGCATGGATCGCGTATACATTGCCAAGCCTGCGTCACGCCCGCATGGGGTCGCACCGCTTGCTATATCAACGACCGCCGAACCTATTCCCTCAGCAGCCGTGTCGCGGTCGCGTCTTTCTGTGTCCACAGCTCGTTCATCCAGGCCTGGGCGCTCAGCTTGAAAGCTGGATCGTTCTGGTAATCGCCGCGCGTCAATTCCTCGGGAATCGGTCGCTCCTGAACATGAATGCGCACTTCTCCCACCCGGTCGGTGAACAGGTCCAGTAAGGTCGGCCGGTTGCCATGCCCGACTCCCGGGTAGACGATCGTCACATCCAATATGGCGTGCAATGCCTCGCCCATGGCCGTCAGCACAAAGGCGACCCCACCCGCCCTCGGCCGCAGCAGGTGCTGGAAGGGTGAAGATTGGGCGGTGTGCTTGCTGGCGGTAAAGCGCGTCCCCTCGACGAAGTTTGTCACCGCGACGGGGATGTCCCGGAATTTCTCGCAGGCGCGCCGGGTTGCCTCCACGTCGCGGCCGGCGAGTTCGGGATGATGCGCGAGGGTCTCACGCGAGTAGCGCTTCATGAAGGGGAAATCCAGGGCCCACCACGCCAGCCCCAGCAACGGCACCCAGAATAGCTGGCTCTTGAGGAAGAAACGCAGCAGCGGAATACGCCTGTTGAAGACCGCTTGCAGGACTGGAATGTCGACCCAGCTCTGGTGGTTGGCCAGTACCAGGTAGTGCCCATCCCTGTGTAAAGCCACCTCCCCGCTCACGATAAAGCGGGTCCGCGTCATCCTCAGTATCAGGGCGGTATTGACGGCGATCCAACTCTCGGCAAGCGCCATCAACGCCAGGTTGCAGGTTCTCCGCAATACCTTCCAGGGCAGCAATGCCTTCAGCAAGGCCACCGCGAGCAACGGCAGTACGTGCAGCACGGTATTCGCGATGAGCAGCAGCACGCCCAGAGGCACGCGTACCCAGTTGGGGAAGAAAACTCGCATCTATATCGGGTCCGCCTGGATTTTTCGTCGTGTTCGCTATGCCGGGAAGGCCCCTGCGTGGCGTGCACATCGTAAGCGATTCGGGCAGGCGGAGGTGACAGGAGTGACAGTAGTCACACGGGTGACAAGAGCAACAGGAGTCGGGAGGGAACGGATTCGTCCTCTCTGACCCCTGTGACCATTGTCACTCCTGTCACTCCCGTCACTTGTTCCACCCATTGAACCAGCCACGTGCCTACGGGTACTCAGTTTCGCCACTACACATCCGGTAGTCGTGATGCAGCACATGCTGCGTCTTCGCATTGCAACCATTGGCACTCGCGTAATCACGGGCGGAGCGAAGCATGCGCATTCAGCAAAGAGCACTCGTCGGAATCGGCGTCATCGCCACATGCGCACTGGTTGTCGCCGGCTGCGGCGGAGGTGGTGGTGGATATGGAGGGGGCGGTGGCGGTGGCACACCCGCGCCGGTTCCGCCCACGATCACGTTGGCTGCGCCGACAGCCGCTACCGTCAATCGAACCGTGGTTCTCACTGCAACTCCGACTGCTGCTGCAGGCGTGACTCGTGTCGAATTCCTGGTGGACGGCACCGTCATCGCGAACGTGACCGTAGCGCCTTATACGGCCAACTGGGATACCTCCGCAGTAACCAACGGCGCTCACGATGTCGCTGCGCGTGTTACCGATGCCAACAACGCGGCCGTTACGACTGCCGCCAAGAGCATTACGGTCAACAACAATCCGACTATCCACGTTGTCCTGTCGCCCGATGAAACCGTCCCGCATCCGACTTCGACTGCAAGCGGCAGCGGCGATGTGACATTCAATCTGCTTACCGGTGCGGTGACCGGTGGTGTCACCGTAAGCGGCGTCACTGCGACGCTCGCTCATATTCACGACGCCTTCGCCGGCAGCTCGGGACCGATCATCGTGAACTTCGTGCAGAACGGCGGCGACCCGAATCGCTGGGACGCGGTGGCCGGCGGCACCTTGACGGCGGAGCAGATCGATCATCTGCTCGCCGGCGAGCTCTATGTGAACGTGCACTCTGCCGCCTATCCGGCCGGCGAGATTCGCGGGCAGCTCAAGCCCGATAACATCAGTGTCGTATTCACCGCGATGACCGGCACCGACGTTGTTCCAGCGGTGACAACCACAGCGACCGGCATGGCGGCAACTACCGTGGATTCGAACGCGTCGACGGCGACCGTGCACGTCAATACCACCGGTGTCGATGACGCGACGGATGCTCACGTTCACAAAGCAGCCGCGGGCGCCAACAACGCAGCTGCCTTGCTCACCCTTACTAAAGACAGCGTCACGCCTGGGCACTGGTCGACAGAACTGTCCGCCATCGTTGCCGCCGATATGACGGACTTCAATGCCAACGGCTGGTATGTGGATGTGCACACGCCGGCGCACCCCGATGGCGAGCTTCGCGGACAAATCACGCCTAACCCGGCGACGACTCCGCCGCCTCCAGCTGCGACCACGCTTGCAGAGCTGCAAAGCACGATCTTTACGCCACGCTGCTCCTCGTGCCACAGCGGTGGTGGCGGCGCCCTGCCCTCATCGATGAACCTGTCGTCCGCGGCGGCGAGTTTCGCAGCCCTAGTCGGGGTGGCGAGTGTTGAACAAAGCGCCCTGCAGCGTGTGAAGGCAAGCGATCCCGACAACAGCTACATCGTGCACAAGCTGGAGGGTGCGGCGGGCATCACAGGTTCACGCATGCCATTGGGCGGTCCGTTCCTGGATCAGGCAACGATTGACAAGGTCAAGTCGTGGATCACGGCGGGAGCCGCCAACAACTAGAGCGAAGTCGAATCGTGACGCGGCGAGAATCCCCCAACGCTCGCCGCGTCACCGCTCCACCCAGCGCTATCGCGTCTCCTCGTCAGTCTCGTCATTGGTGGCCCCGATGCCGAGGACTGACGTCACGAGGGGCGCGTCGCTTCGTCATCACAATCGGTCCAATCCCCGCACGGTACGTACAAACATTCAGCAGACTTTGAACCTCATGCGCGCCGCGCAGCACTTACGCCGTACTCAATCACCGGCCGCATGGGGACATATCGATGAATCGTACAGCGTCTGCTATCGCAGCAACGATGCTGATCGCCGGTTGCGCGGGCAATGGAGAGGGACTGGATCAGAACGGCCGCCCTGTCGATGGCGGTCCCATCCCCCTCGCGCCAACGCTCGCGTCCATCCAACAGAACGTATTCACTCCGGTGTGCACTCGCTGTCACGCGGGCGCCTCGGCGCCGCTAGGGCTGCGGCTCGATGAAGCATCCGCGTACGCGATGCTGGTCAATGCCCCCAGCGTGGAGGTTCCGACTCTGCGGCGCATCCTTCCCGGCAATCCGGATATGAGTTACCTGGTGCAGAAGATCGAAGGTCATGCCGCGGTCGGAGGCACCATGCCTTTGAACTCTCCGCCGCTACCCGCCGAAACCATCGCGGTCATTCGTCAATGGGTGCTGGAAGGCGCAGCCCAGTCGAGCGCGTCACTGGATCCTCAAACGCCCGCCGTGCTGGCAGCGATCACCCCGGATGCCAATGCCATTCTCGAGAAGGCACCGGCGCAGATCGTCATCTCCGCGAACGTCGAGCTGGATACCTCCTCCCTGAATTCAGGCACCGTTTCGCTCATCCGCAGCGGTGGCGACGGTAGTTTCGATGAGGGCAACGAGGTCGAGGTGCCGGCGCTGAGCTTCGAAATCCGCTCGGCGAACCCTACCGTTCTCGCGATTGCAGTGCCCGCCTCCGCGTGGGTTCCAGACAGCTATCGACTGCGCATCGCCGGTGGCGGTGCGGTCGCTGTCGCCGACCTCAAGGGCCTTGCTATCGACGGCGATGCCGACGGCCATGCTGGCGGTGATTTCGTTACGGACTTCGATCTCGGGAGAGCCCAGTGATGTCAGCTCGCATGACGTTAGTTCGCATTTTGCTTGCGGTGTTGTGTCTCAGCGGCAGCGGCGCGGCCTTCGCCGAACCTTACTTCGCCGTGCAGACGGGACTGAAATGCGCTTCGTGTCACGTCAATCCTACTGGCGGCGGGATGCGCAACGAATTCGGCAGCGCCTGGGGGCAGACGGCCCTACCGGCGCAGCACATCGATACCGACGGCGATAGCTGGACCGGCAAGGTCTCGAAGTACCTGAGCATCGGAACCAATGTGCGTGCTACCGCCAGCTACACCGATGTACCGCACCAGCCCTCCCAATCGCAATTCGATCTCGACGAGGCGCGGCTGTACGTGGAGCTGTCGGCTATTCCGGATCGGCTGTCGGTGTACTTCGATCAGCGCATCGCGCCGGGCGGCAGTACCAACCTGGAAGCCTATGGTCGTTACTGGTGGAACAATCGCACGTGGTATGTCCAAGCAGGCCAGATGTACCTGCCCTACGGCCTGCGCCTGGAGGACGATTCGGCCTTCATTCGAGAAGTGCCCGGCATCAACTTCGCCACCCCGGACCAAGGCGTGCAGGTGGGACTTGAGACGGGCAATTGGAGCGCACAGCTCGCGGTCACCAACGGCACGGCATCGGGTCCTGAAGAAGATAAGGGTAAGCAGTACAGCCTGCGTGCCGAGTACGTGCGATCGGGATGGCGTGCGGGCGCCAGCGCCAATTTCAACGACGCCGATTCAGGCGATCGCAAGCTCGCCAATGTCTTCGCAGGCTTGCGCACCGGCCCGATAGCGTGGCTCGGCGAGGCGGACTACATCATCGACAAGGGATTTGCCGACGGTGAACGCCGGCAGTGGGTGGGGCTGATCGAAGCCAACTGGCTGATGCGTCAGGGACACAATCTGAAGATCACCGCGGAGTACTTCGAACCCGACCGCTCGGTCGCTGAGGACGAAAAGAACCGCTACAGCCTGGTCTACGAATACACGCCGGTGCAGTTCCTGCAACTGCGCCTGGGTGCGAGGCTCTACGACGGTATTCCGCAGAACGACCTGGACAATCGCACGCTCGCTTTCATGCAGGTGAACGCCTACTTCTGAATCAGCCTGCTCGGATGACTATCGCTCGTGCACGAACTGCGTCGGCTTCCCCTCGTCCCACGGGTGATATCCGACGGCAAAGCGCAGGCGCGCGTCGATCGGCGGGTGGTCGTAGGTCCAGAATACGTCGAGGGCACTCGGGGTTGGATACTCAAGCGCCTTCTCGCCGAGTTTCTGGAACGCGTGCGCGGCCACCTGCGATGAGTCCGGCACCAGTCCATGAATGACCTCAAGCCCATACACATCGGCCTGATGCTCGAAATACCGTGAGACCGCTGCCGCAACGGGCTGGCTCACGGTCGATACGACGCTGAAGATCAACAGCAGCACGGGCAGCGAGGCCCAGTCGCCCTGATCGCGCACTCCCCAGCGCGGCCCCCATCGCCGGATGATTCCTCCCAGCAACCGGTAGGCGATGTAGAGCACCGCCAGCAAACCGGCAATCGAGAGCGTGAGTCCCTTCCAAACGTGGTTCAGCACGTAGTGGCCCTGCTCGTGACCGAACACGAACATCGTCTCTGGAACGCTCATATCCCGTGAGGTGTTGTCCCAGACGACGACACGCTTGCTGGCACCGATGCCGGTAACGTAGGCGTTGTAGGTCGTCACCTTGTCGCTGGCGCGCATCTCGAACATCTTCGAGCGCGGAATCTCCAGTCCACCGCGCTGCGTCACCCGCTCCAGCGCAGCCACCAGTTGCGGTTGCTTCGCTTCCAGGGGATCGAACTTGTTGAACATGGGATCGATGAGCGTCGGCTGGATGAAGACCAGGAGCAACAGCACGGGAATCATTGCCAGCCAGCCGTAGAACCACCAGCGCGTGGGGGTGCGCCGCAGGATCGCGTACAGGCCCCAGATGAGGAGTGTCGCAACGACGATGCTGAGCAATTCACCCTTGACCCAATCCCATAACCACGATCCCCAGCTCTGCACCGAGAAGCCGTAATCGTTAGCCAGATGATGGCCGTACACGCTCAGCGGTAGCGTCAGCACATCCATCGTCAGCACCAGCAGTGGCGTGAAGATGAGCACCTGGACGAAGCGCCGCGTGCTCTTGCGCTCCGCAATATCCCGAAACCGCGCACCGACCCGCAGGCCCAGGATCAGAAACAGCACTGCAATTCCATAAACCGTGCCGAGCACGAACAGGATTGTGCGGGTGCGATAGAGCGCCGTGGATTTCTCCAGCTTGTCCGGCGCGAGACGGTATTCGGTAATACGACTTTCGGCGGGTTGGGCTGCAGATTGAGTGGCCGGAATAGCATCCGTACGCAGCTCCACGCCAGGTGCAGTATCGGAAGGTTCGGAAGTCTGCGCGACGCACTCGTAGGACGAAACCATGCAGCACACGAACAGGGCCAGCCAAAAGGCTTTATGCATCGCGCTCTCTCATATTTCCGTAGACCAATTTTGTAGTTGTTCGTCGTTCAAGGTGGCGGCTCAACGTACAGGAGCTGAAGTCCTGCACCGGCTCGGGATGTCCGACGACGGATATTCCGCCATTTCGGTGCGCATGCAAAATGACAATTGCTGGGGAAGGGCCTGGTGGCCGCGCGACTGTGCGTCGCATGCGGATGCAAAGACCTCCGACGCAGAGGTATAAGCCGCTTGCACCCGGCGCCGCCGCCGCGCGCAACCACAGTTTCGAGTCCACTCCGGAGCCGTCGCAGCCATGTCGACCGGTCGTTCCGTATTCACCGGATTCGCTGCGTTCGGCAGTTCCGCCAACAGGAGACGGCGATGCACGAACACGACCAGAATTCATCCGCTCGGGATTCGCAGTCCGTCCGCGGGAACGACGGCATCAGCCGGCGATCCTTTTTACAGGCCGGCGCGGTTGCCGGCAGCCTGGCGCTTGGCACGTGGCCTGCAGCCAGTGCGCAGGAGACCGATAGCCTGGGCGCGCAGAACGGTGCGCGCTTCGGCGGTGATCACGACGTAGCTGGCGCCAGCATCGCCGAGCTGCAACAGAAGCTGTCTTCGGGTCGACTGAGTTCGCGTGAACTGGTGGACATCTACCTGCAACGCATCCGCGTGATCGACAAAGGACTGGATCTGCGCGCTGTATTGCAGATCAATCCCGATGCACAGAGGATCGCCGAGCAGCTCGATCAGGAAAGGCACCGCAAAGGATCGCGCGGGCCGCTACACGGCATACCGATCCTGCTGAAGGACAATATCGATACCGCCGATGCGACCCAAACGACCGCGGGTTCGTTGGCATTGGCCGGCGCGCCGGCGCCGATGGATGCCACTGTGACGCGCCGGTTGCGCGACGCCGGTGCGGTGATCCTTGGCAAAGCCAATCTCAGCGAATGGGCGAACTTCCGCGGCTTCGCCAGCTCCAGCGGCTGGAGCGGCGTTAAAGGCCAATGTCGCAACCCGCACGTTCTCGATCGCAATCCGTGCGGTTCAAGTTCCGGGTCGGGGGCGGCGGTGGCCGCGGCGCTAACCGCAGTCGCGCTTGGTACTGAGACCGACGGATCCATCGTGTGTCCAGCCGGCCAATGTGGTGTCGCTGGCATCAAACCGACGGTTGGCCTGACCAGCCGCGCTGGAGTGGTCCCGATCTCCTTCACCCAGGACACCGTCGGCGTGCACGGACGCAGCCTCGCCGACGCAGCGACGGTCCTCGGGGCACTGACCGGAGCAGATCCACGCGATGCGAAGACAGCTGGGAGCATCGGTCATTTTTCACGCGACTATCGCCAGTTCATCGACTCGAAGGGACTTGCCGGCGCTCGCATCGGCGTTGCCAGACAGTTTACCGGCACGACCAGTGAGACAGACGAGGTCTTCGAGCAAGCGCTGCAGGCGATGCGCGATGCCGGCGCCATCCTCATCGATCCCGTCGAGATCCCCTCCTTCGATGCCTTCAACGCGGATCCGTCCGAAACCATTGTCCTGGTATTCGAATTCAAGCGGGACCTGAACGCCTATCTCGCCACGCGCACCGGGGTTCCAGCCAACACGCTCGAACAGGTCATCCAGTTCAATCTCGATCACGCGGATGAAGAGCTGCGTTTCTTCGGCCAGGAACTGATGGAGATGGCGCAGGCGGACACGTTCAGCGAAGCGGAATACCAGCAAGCACTGGTTCGCGGTCGCATGCTCGCTGCCGATCAGGGAATCGATGCGGCCCTGGCGGCCAACAATCTCGATGCACTGGTGGCCCCGACCAACACGCCCGCTTGGCCGAACGATCTGATCAACGGTGACGCGTTCCTGTTCGGCAGTTCAGGCTTTGCCGCGGTGGCTGGCTATCCACTGGTCACGGTCACCGGTGGCTACGCCTTCGATCTGCCCGTCGGCATTACCTTCATGGCATCGGCATGGAGCGAGCCAAAGCTGATTCGTATTGCTTCGGGCTTCGAGGCCGCAGCCGACGTGCGACGCCGTCCGCGCTTCCTGAGAACCTTCAAGCAGGACAACAGTGACCGGCCACGAATGCATGACGCCGACAACTTCGCCACGAGCAATGCACGCGCACCGGCACAGAAGTACGCGTCGCGCTTCGATGCATTCATGGTGCCGCGGCTGCGACGACCACTGCATCTCTAACAAAGGCCCTTGGTTACACGGGACGACGTGCTGGCAGGCATCACGTCGTCCCCTGCCAAACCGCTACTGCGTCGATCACCGCCGGAACCGCTACCTCAGGCGACGCATTGCCTCCTGAGTGATAACGTTGCCGAAACAGAATGCCGCACGTCGGCCGGTGCACGAATCGTCATCGCCGGCAGTCCGCCGCGCGAGCTTGTGGGCCGTTACAAAATGCGCCGCTGTTAACTGGGCTTCGGATCGGGCATCGACCATCGGCGCCGCACTGGCGTTCTATTGCGCGTTCTCCCTGGCGCCGTTGCTGATCATCCTGATGACGATTGCCGGATGGTTCATCGGCGCTGAACTGGCCTTCGGGCAACTGGGCATCCAGTTGCGCTCGCTGTTCGGGCCGGCGACCGCCGGCATTCTTCTGGATGCAGCACGCAGCTCGCAAAGCGATGAGGGAACGATTGCCACGACAGTCAGTGTTGTCAGCCTGTTGATCGGATCCACTACTGTGTTCGCCGCACTGGAGGATGCGCTTGAACAGATCTGGGGGACGCGTGCACTGGCGCGAGGCGGTGTGCTGGGATGGCTGCGCACACGGCTGCTGTCATTCGGCGTCATTCTCGCCGTCGGATTTCTGTTGCTTGTGTCGCTGACATTGTCGACCGCACTAGCCGCCTTGCGTGCAGTAATCAGCAGGCGTTTTGCCGAACTCGTGGTGCTGGCAGGCGTGCTGGATTTTGTCGCGACGACGTTGCTCATCAGTGGACTGATCGGGCTCATCTACCGCTACATGCCGGCAAAACATCTGCCCTGGCGACCTGTGCTGCTGGGCGCATTTGTCACCGCACTACTCTTCCAACTCGGCCGCTGGGCAATCGGACTGTATCTTGGCCGCTCCACCCAGCCATCTGCTTTTGGGGCGGCAGCGTCATTTGCGGCACTGCTGCTATGGCTGTACTACTCCGCACAGATCTTCCTGTTCGGCGCGGAATTCACGGCTTGTCTCGGTGGATTGCGCGACACCGAAAGTCGGCCCGCATCGACCAATCACTCCTAACTCCTAACCGCTAACCGCTAACCGCTAACCGCTAGTCTGCGACTGCCGGCAACTGGCTGGCCATCGCACGATAGGTCGCCTTTGCCTTGCTGAGGGCTTCCTTCGGGGTCGTCGCCGAACCGCTGGCACTCGCGCGCCAGATGACGCGCTTGGTGGCGGGATCGAGCACATACAGGATCAGATCGCCTTCCCGTCCGCCACCTTCGGGCAGCACGTCCCGGTCCGATGACGGACGCGAATCCGATCCCGGCGACAGCACCGAGGTATCGACATGCGTGATGTGCGCGCGCTCTTCGGGATCGCTCGCATCGCTGAATGTCGGACGGCTGATGGCACCGAGTGTGATCTCCACATCTCCTGGCGTCGCTTCGCGGTAGCCCCTGCTCTCAAGAGCAGCGACGGCGGCTCCGCGCAGCTCTTTACTTATGCGCGCGCGCTGAGCTTCGCTGGGGGGCGAAGGAAACGAATACTGCTCCTCCCCGACGCTGAAGGTACGAAACGGCGGAAGCTTGGCGACATCGCCGGAAGTTTCGATCGGATCGGTGGCGCAGGCCTGCAATAACAACGTTGCGAAACACAGTATCGAGGCGGGGAGCAATCGTGATTGATGCATGCTTGCGACCTTGTTGCTTGTTATTTCAATGCGCTATTTCAATGCGACATCCAGCTCGTAGCTGACCTGGGAGGCGCGTTTGGCATCCGCGTGCAGCAATGCGACGCGAACTGTGTAGGTGCCGCTGTCCGGCGCCACTCCCTGCCAGCTCGTCGTTCCATCGATGAAGTTCGAGTACACCACCGGCCGCATATCCGGCGCGGAAGAGAACAAGGGCGCTAGCAGGTTGATTGCAATCCAGGGAGCGACGTCGGAGAGCAACATGAGCGCCACCCGCTGGCCTTTGCGGGCTGTGAAGGTGTACTCATGAAACCCCTTGCCGTGCAGCCGGCCCTCGACCTTGGCGATCTTGGCCTGGTCGAATTGCAGCTCCGAGGTCGTGGGTAGGGAAGTACCGAGCATGGCACTGGTGACCTCGCCCGCTTCAGCCACCGGCGCGAACAATATGATCGCAATCGCCAACACCAGTACGACGTAGCGATGAGCGAAAATCAGGGCCGCCATGACACACCTCGGGTGGGGTCCACCATCTGCTGTGCCAGCCAATTGCCGGTCGATCTATCTGCCGCGAGTTGTGCGCCGACGTGGCGCGAGCGTCAATCAGTAGTTGAAGCGACGTAGTCGGAGCACACGCATAGCGCAACGCGGGTACTGACCAAACAGTTCCTTGCAGTGCATCATGAGTGGATTGGAGCCAGAACTGGAGCCGGCGTCGGGGTGGTGCCTGCCGTGATTGCAGGCCGTATTGGTATTGTTCGGGCGGGGCTGCTCTGGAATGAGCAGCACGAACGACTAGCGCGGCCTCTCTATTCCATCCACCGTACGACGCCGTCCATAGGCGCCGGTACCAGTGGTCCAGGTGTCACGGTCGTGCCGACGTATAACAACGCCACGATGTGGTCCCCGGGCTGCAATCCCAGCAAGGTTTTGACACTCGCGCTGTATGCGGCTCCGCCGGTCTTCCACATGACTCCGTAGCCGAGCGCCTGCGCCGCCAGAAACATATTCTGGGTTGCAGCTGCGGCAGCCAGGACCTGTTCGATCTCAGGAATTTTTCCAGGGGTGATCCTGGCGGCAACCGCGATGATGGTCGGAGCACGCCGCGATTTGGCGCGCTCTTTATCCAGTTGCTCGGCGGTGATATCCGGAACCTTGGCTTGCAGCATCGCTGCCATCGCGTCGCCCAGTTGTGCACGGGCGGCACCTTCCAGGACGACAAAGCGCCACGGTCGCAGGCGGCCATGATCCGGCGCACGCGTACCGGCATGAATGATCTGTTCGATCTGAGCGTGTGAGGGAGCCGGTTCGCCAAGTTTGAGGGCGGAGGTGCGTGACTCGATCGCCTCGAGAATCTTCACAGCGATCGCACCTGCATCGACAGATGCAAGCGGTCGCCACGCGGCGTGCACATCGAGATATTTGCACCGTTCTCCACGGCCCAGGTGCGCGAGAGAGCCTGCGATGGCAGATAAACCGGCAGCATGAATTGCGTATCCACCTGAATCTTCCCTGCTGGCAGATGCGCAGCAGCGGCACCCAGGCAGCGACCCATCGACCACATGCCGTGCGCCACGGCCTGTTTGAAGCCGAACATCGCCGCCGTCCTGGCAGTCAGGTGGATGGGATTGAAGTCACCCGAGACGCGCGCATAACGCCATCCCGTGTTCTCCGCGATCTCGATGGTCTGCGTATCCGTGCCTTCCTTCGGATGCGCGGAGCGTTCCAGCGTCGGCCGCTTGGCTCCTTCCTTGGGAGCCGTGTTGCCGCGTGCGAACATGGTGCTGACCTCCTCCCAGACCACCACACCGTCGCGTTCGTAGCGGGTGGTGAAATCGTATTCCTGGCCGGCATCGGTCAGACGCATCGTGTCGAAGTGCACGCGCAGCTTCAGGGGTGCATCCACGCCGATAGCGTCGAATACGCGAATCGTGTTGCGCAGGTGGATGAGGCCGAGCACTTTCACCGGAAAGCCGCTCGCTATGAACAGTTGCATGTGCAGGGGCATTGCGACGACATGCAGATACGCTGGCGGCAACGTAGCGGCATTGGGCACACCGCAGATCTCGCGGTAACGCTGCACGTGCGCAGCCGATAGCTTGACGCGACGGACTTCCAGATCGACCGGCTCGACCGCTGCGTCGGGCGCCGCGATATATGGCTTGCGGCCGAGCAGTACCCTGGCGTAGGCCGGCACCATGGAGGGGCGGCCGGCAAATGAGATCGTGGTCTTGGCTGACATCAAAAGGCGTTACGGTACGGATCGATCGATGGTGATCTGCAATGTGCCTGTATCTTTGGCGAATTCATAGTCGGCTTGGCCATAGAAGTCGCCGCTCTGTGCCTGCGGCGCTCCGGATTTCGACAGCCGCGCGACCACCTGCACACGCGGAACCGTTGCAATCGAGCGGGTGGCAATCATTGCATCCCGTTCGCTGAGTTCCACATTCAATGGTGCCTCGGTGGAGCTGTGACGCTGTACAGCGAGCGGCGGTCCGGGCGCGTTGGGATCGCGTGCCAGTACGAACAATGGCAGCGGCCCGCTCAGCTGTTTCTGGATCGCAGGCGCTATCGTGATCGCCACGCGAATGCTGCGTGATTGGCCTGCCGGCGCGGTCGCCGCGGCATTGGGTGCGGGAGCCGTGTTTGGGCCACCCGCGCTCAACTGCTGGTCAAGATCCTGGACCTGCCGTTCGATGACGCCACGGATCTGGTCTGGCGGATCTAACGCCAGCATCGCTTGCAATCGGTCGCGTCCGAGCTTGAGGTTGCCTGCCTGCAGCGCGGCCATGCTGCCATACCACAGGGCCTTTGGATGACTCGGCGCCTTTTGCAAAGCGGCTTCGAACAACTGGCCAGCGCGCCCCGTGAGCGAGGTTTCATCGGTGAGCGCCAGCGCTTCGCCCAGGCCGACCATGGCCTCGACGTTATCGCCGTGGGTCAGGTCGTACGCCTGCTGGAAAGCGTCTGCTGCGCGTCCGTAGCGACTCATTGCCGTATAGGCGCGGCCCAGCATCAGCCAGTCATCGACATTCTTCGGATCGACAGCGACCTTGTCCTCCAGGCCTTTGATCGTCGCTTCCGCATTCGCACTTTGCGCAGCGTCAGCTTCGACCGCCTTCCAGTTCCAGTTGCTCAGGCCCACGTACATCGCGACTGCGACCGCAGACACGGATATTGCTACCACGATGGTGGCGGTGCGCCGTTCGAAACGCGTGCTCGCGGGGTCGACCGGCGGCCTGG
The DNA here is from genome assembly GCA_036498785.1 of Steroidobacteraceae bacterium. Lineage (GTDB taxonomy): Bacteria > Pseudomonadota > Gammaproteobacteria > Steroidobacterales > Steroidobacteraceae > Steroidobacter. Next base: position 59,892 of record DASYEW010000071.1, read on the forward strand.
GCCGCAACAACGGCAACGTGATCCACACCAGTGCCGCCGCCAGCATGACGGCACAGACGATGACGAAGGCGGTCACGAGGCACCCTGATCGAGTTCGTCGGGATTGAGATCGGGTGAATCGTTATCCGGCAAGTGCGAGCGGCGCACGACCACGATGCCCGCGCAGGTGCCGCCGATCAGGATCAACAACACCGGCGCACTCCACAACAACCAGGTGAGCGGCTTGAAGGGCGGGTTGTACAGCACATAGTCGCCATAGCGGTCGGTCATGAATTTCAGGATTTCCTCATTGCTCTTGCCTGCTGCCAGCGACTCGCGTACCTGGCGGCGAAAATCGGCAGCGAGCGTGGCATTGGAGTCCGCGATCGTTTCGCTGCGGCACTGCAGGCAGCGCAGCTGATGGATCAGGTAGTCGTAGCGCTGTCGAAGCTCCGGGTTGTCCGGGAAGACCGCCTCCGTGTCGATCGCATGGGCGAACTGCATGAACAGTGTGAGCGTAAGCGCCAGCAGCGATCCGCACAGCGATTGAGCGAGCAGCGATTTCCTGCGCGGCGGCTTTCTCATTGCCGCTGCGCTCCCGCCTGGCGCAGGCGCGGTAGAAATTCCCGTTCCCAGATTTCCATCGTCATCGGTGCCACGTGTTTGTGAAGGATGGTGCCATTGGCATCCACCAGGAAAGTCTCGGGCGCACCATATGCTCCCCAGTCGATACCGGCGCGGCCTTCGGGGTCGAATGCGCTCTCGGTGTAGGGATTACCGAGCTGCTGCAACCACTGCTGTGCCGCGTCGCGCTCGTCCTTCCAGTTGAGGCCGAACAACGGCACCTCGTTGCGTTTCGCGATCTGCAGCAACACCGCGTGTTCCTCCCGGCAGCCGATGCACCAGCTACCCCAGATATTCAAAACGTACGGATGCCCGGCGAAATCACTCGTCCCGACCTGCTTCGTGGGGTCCTGGACGCTGCTGAGATGAAAGGCCGGGGCGGTCTTGCCGATCAGCGCCGAGGGCAGGGTTTCCTTGTCGCGATGCAGGCTGACGAAGAAAAAGCCGACCAGCGCCGCAAACAGACCGATTGGAATCAGGTAACGCAACATGGGTGAAGTGGGTGTGAGCTCAGGCAGGTTTGACGGTGGCGCTTGCAGCGTCGCTTGCCGTTGCGGTGGCACGCTGGCGATAGCGTCGGTCGCAGGCGCCGATCAATCCGCCCAGCGCCATTACGATGGCTCCCAGCCAGATGAATCGCACCAGCGGCTTGTATTGCAGTCGCAGGCTCCATGCGCCATCTCCCAGCGGCTCGCCCATCGCCACGAACAGGTCGCGATCCCAACCGGCATCGATGCCCGCCTCCGTCATGGCGCTCTTCTGCACGCGATAGTTGCGCTTCTGCGGATGCAGCACCGTGACCTGCTTGCCGTCGCGCGAAATGACGACCTCCGCCTCGAGTGCGTCGTAGTTGGGCCCAGTTACATTGCGCAGCGAATTCATCTTGAAATCGTAACCGGCGAGCTGCGTGCTCTGCCCCGGACGCAGGCTCAGGTCCGTTTCATGCTTGTATGACTCCACGGTGGTCACGCCAATGATGAAAAGCCCCAGACCGAAATGCGCCACCGACATGCCGATGATGCTCGCCGGCAGGCTGTGGCCGTTGCGCAGGCGTTGCACCGGCTCGATCAACGCGGAGAACAGCACCCACAGCGCCGCACTGATGCCGAGCGTGGTCAGCACCGAATGCGAGCCATAGATCGCTGTCGTGATCAGCACGCCAACCACGATTGCAATGCCAAGCGCGGCGATGATCTGGTGCTTGAGCCGGCCGAAGGACGCCCGCTTCCATGCGGCATGCATGCCGATGGCGAGCATGACTACCAGCGGCAGCATCGGAATCAGGAATGCCACGTTGAAGTACGGCGGTCCGACGGAGATCTTCCCGAGATGCAACGCATCCAGGAATACCGGGTACAGCGTACCGATGAGGATCAGGCCCGTGGCTGCGAGCAGCAGCACGTTGTTCATCAGGATGAACGACTCGCGCGATATCAGCGCAAAGCCGGCGTCGGACTTGAAGTGCGGCGCACGCCACGCGTACAGCGACAAGGCGCCGCCGATTGCGATCGACAGGAACACCAGGATGAACAGGCCGCGTCCCGGATCGCTGGCAAAAGCGTGCACCGATTCAATGACGCCGGAGCGCACCAGGAACGTGCCGAGCAGCGACAGCGAGAACGCGCCGATCGACAGCAGCAGCGTCCAGCTCTTGAACAGCCCGCGCTTCTCAGTGACCGCGAGCGAGTGAATCAGCGCGGTACCCATCAGCCAGGGCATGAACGACGCATTCTCCACCGAATCCCAGAACCACCAGCCGCCCCAGCCCAACTCGTAGTAGGCCCACCAGCTACCCAGGGCTATGCCGACGGTCAGGAACAACCATGCGACATTGGTCCAGGGCCGCACCCAGCGCGCCCAGCTCGAGTCCAGCTTGCCTTCGAGCATCGCCGCAATGGCGAAAGCGAATGGCACCGAGAAGCCGACATAGCCCGTGTAGAGCATCGGCGGATGGATCGCCAGCGCCGGATCCTGCAACACCGGATTGAGGTCTCGACCGTCAACCGCAGCTGGCCACAACCGTTCGAACGGGCTGGAGGTCATCAGGATGAACAGTGCGAATCCCACGCTGATCAGGCCCAGCACGCCGAGCACCCGCGAGGTCATCACCTGCGGCATGTTGTTGCTGAACGCGGCGACGGCGACCGTCCACATGGAGAGCACCAGCAACCACAGCAGCAGCGAGCCTTCGTGCGCGCCCCAAACTGCCGCGAAGCGGTAGAAGGCAGGTAGCGCGGAGTTCGAGTTCTGCGCGACGTACAGCACCGAGAAATCATTCTGATTAAAGGCGTACGCAAGGCACGCGAACGAGAACAAGGTGAAGACGAATTGCCCGGCGACCGCGCGATTCGCAACGGCAATCCAGTGCGGACGTCGATAGTGCGCACCGGCCAATCCGAAGAACGCCTGCGCGAGCGTGAGGCAAAGCGCCAGGATCAGCGCGAAGTGTCCGAGTTCGACGATCATTGGATGGCGCCTTCAGGTGGTCGGCAGGGGCGAAGTGATTCGCTGGTCGTGCTGTTTACGCAGGCTGTCGGCAACGGCCGGCGGCATGTAATTCTCATCGTGTTTGGCGAGCACTTCCTGCGCTACGAATGTGCCGTCGCTACCCATCCGGCCGCGGGCAATGATGCCCTGCCCTTCGCGAAACAGATCCGGCAACACTCCGGTATAGCGAACCGTCACGTCGTGAGCGTAGTCGGTGAGTACGAATCGGGCCTCGAGGCTGCCGGCCGGTCGCTTGAAGCTGCCTTTGATCACCATACCGCCGACGCGAAATTCGCGATTGGTGGGCGCCTTGCCCGCCGATACGTCCGATACAGAATAGAAATACAGGAGGTTGTCCTGGAATGCGGTCAATGCGAAGGCGACGGCACTGCCGACTCCAAGCAGGATCAGTCCGACCAGGGCCATGCGACGGCGACGAGGGGTCATTACTTCTCCGTAATGTCCGGACCGGCGGCAGCCCGGTCCAGCGAGACCTGGGCACGGCGGCGCGCCCGCACCAGTTCAGCCGCGAGTTGGCGCCGGGAACTCAGGCCGATCCACACCAGCACGGCTAGCGTCAGGGCATAGCACGACCAGACGAACGGGCCGTAACCTCCCATGCTAATAAAATCACGTAACGTCATGATTTAACTACATTCTCAATCAACCAACTGGCGTTGCGCTCGCGCTTCAGGATCTCGGTGCGGACGCGGTCACACATGACGGCGGCGAAGTAGAGCACGAACGCCAGCATCATAAGCAGCAGCGGCCAGAGCATCGAGGAGTCGATGGAAGGCGCATCCAGCTTGGAGATACTTGGGCCTTGATGCAGGCTGTTCCACCAGATCACCGAATATTTAACGATTGGCACGTTCACCACGCCCACGATCGCCAGGATCGCACTGGCGCGATCGGCGCGCTGGGTGTCGTCGAACGAAGATCGCAGGGCCATGTATCCCAGATACAGAAAGAGCTGAATAAGTTCAGAAGTCAGGCGCGGATCCCACTCCCACCAGGTACCCCACATGGGCTTGCCGTAGATCGAGCCCACCGCCAGCGTCAGGGCGGTGAACCAGGCGCCAACCGGGGCGCAGGCGGCGGCAAACGCATGGGCCAGCTTGATGCGCCAGATGACTCCGACCGCCGCAGCCACGGCCATCGCGACGTACACCATAAGGGACATCGATGCGGGCGGCACATGGACGTAGATGATCCGGAATGCATCCTTTTGCTGATAGTCCGGGGGCGACAGCACCAATCCGCCGTAGGCCGCCACCGCCATCATGAGCAGCGCCGGCCACAGGAACCATGGGCGCAGCATTCCCGCGATGCGATACGCGTACGGCGGTGAGGAGAGCTTGTGAAACCAGAGCCACATGGGAAAGCGGTTAGCGGTTAGCGGTTAGCGGTCGGTGGCAGATGGAAGCAAGCCCGTGCAGTGGCACTGGCCCGTCCGCCAACACATGGCGCTGATCTATGGAACGTGGCATCCGCTGATTCTCCTGTTTAACCAACCGCTAACCGCCAACCCCTAACCGCAATCTCTAATTCTCGACGCTGATCCGCATCGCGGCGGCCATGGCGAAGGGCCCCAGGCTCAGGAACAGCAGCAGCATTGCAGCCAGTAAGTTTAGCGGACCGGCGACGGCTTCGCCGTGCATCGACAGATCCACAGCCCGCGCACCGAAAATCAGCACTGGCATCTCCAGCGGCAGGACCAGCAGCGCCAGCAGGACATTGCCACGTCGCACCGCCACTGTCAGGGCAGTACCGATAGCCCCCAATATGCTCAGGCACCCGGTGCCGAGCGCGAGCGACCCCGCAAGTACGCCCCATGCAGACTGCGGCATGCCCAGTGCAGTTCCCACAATCGGGGACATCAGCACGATGGGCAGTCCCGCCAGCAACCAGTGAGTGACTGTTTTCGACAGCAGCATCAGCGACAGCGGTTGCCCGGCGAGGGTCCACTGCTCCATCGTGCCGTCTTCGACGTCGGTGCGAAACAGCGACTCCAGCGCCAGCAGAGATGCCAGCATCGCTGCCACCCACACCACTCCGGCCGAAATGCGGCGCAGTTCGGCGAGCTCAGGACTGATGGCCAACGGAAACAAGGTCGTTACCACGATAAAGAAAATCAGCGGCTGGATGATCTGATCCCAGTGCCGCAAGGCGAGCTTGAGATCGCGCCCCACCACCAGCAAAGTCAGTTGCAGCAGGCTGGGCATCAATGCAGCTCCAGCGTGCGCACGTTCGGGCGGCCTCGCAGCAGCAGTTGATGTGCGGCGGTCACGATCAGGCCACCCTTGTCGAGATGCTCAGCCATGCATCGTTCGAACAGGTCGATGCCGGCCGTATCGAGATTGGTGATCGGCTCATCCAGCACCCACAGCTTGGCCTGCGTCAGCAGGATCCTCGCGATCGCGACACGGCGCTTCTGCCCCGCCGACATCGCCCGTACCGGCAAGTCCGCGCACTCCGCAACCTGCAGGCGCTGCAGCATGTCGCGCGTTTCGTGCTGCGTGATCGTGCGACGCAAACTGACGGAGTAATGCAGATTCTCCAGAGCTGTGAGATCCGCTTTCAGTGCGTTCACGTGCGCGAGATAAGCAAGCTGCTGGTGAAACGCGTCACGGTTCGAGGATAGCGGGCGGTTGCACCACTTGATGTCCCCGGACTCCAGTGGCAGCAGTCCCGCTACACAACGCAGCAGGCTGGTCTTGCCGACGCCGTTGGGTCCAACGATCTGCAACAACTCACCGGCGCGGATGCTGAAAGAAACGCCGCGCAGCAGATGTCTCTCGCCGCGCCATAGATGCAGGTCGCTGACATCGAGCAACGGTTCGATTGGCGCGGAAACGGCTGGATCGGGCATCCTGAATGGGGCGTCTGTAAGGCTGGTCTTTAAGGCCGCGACGCTGCTGTTGGGCGGAAAGCATTCCCACCGGCGCGGCCCTTGGCGCTTGTACGTAAAGTGTAACAGACACCTCGTGGCGCCCGGCCTGTCGTCACGACCGCACACTAATCGTGAGTGGGTGAGCTGGGGCGAGATAGGCGACGCGCCACGCGCAAACTGACTTACAATCGCGTCCGCACCTGTTGCCCGGGTGGCGAAATTGGTAGACGCAAGGGACTTAAAGATTGAGCACTCAGCACGGAAACGGCTGAGCGAATGGGGTCAAATTCGGGGAAACAGCACCACGCCCGCGATTGCGCGCCGCGTGCCTGCAATCCCGAGCTAAGCCTGGTGTCGCGCTGCAGGTCGGCGCAGACCAGGAAAGTGTAGAGACTTGACGGCCCCTGCCTAACTGCGCAGCAACGCTGCGGACATGGCAAAGAGAAAGTCCAGACTCCAAATGAGTCGCAAGACTCAGCAGCGAAAGCTGTAGCGGGTACGAAAATCCCTCGGAGGCAACTCCTTACCGGTTCGAGTCCGGTCCCGGGCACCAAGCACCCCTCTGATAGCGTCCGATGACGTGCCGGGATTCGCAAGAATCCCGATATTTCAAGCTTCAGCTATCCGATCCCATCCGATGTCGTCCGTTGACAGCTTACCACCAGTGGGGGTAAATGTGGTGGTAGATGCCAATTCGAGTCACATTTTATTACCCCCAATGCTGAGCGACACGGCCATACGGGCCGCCAAGCCGCGCGAGAAGCCGTACAAGGTGAGCGATGGCGGGGGGCTCTATCTGCTCATCAACCCCAACGGCTCGCGCTGGTGGCGGCTCAAGTACCGCGTGGCCGGCAAAGAGAAGCTGCTCAGCATGGGGATCTACCCCGATGTGTCCCTCAAGACCGCCCGTGATCGGCGGGACGCCGCGCGCAAGCTCCTTTCAGATGGGCTGGACCCCAGCGTCGCCCGACAGACAAAGAAGGAAGCCGCAAGCGACACGTTCGAGGCAGTCGCTAGAGAATGGCTGGCGCAGCGCGAGGAGCCGGAGAGCGGTCGCAAGGCGCTGGCCTCAGTCACTGTCGCCAAGACCAAATGGATGTTGGAAACCTTCATCTACCCGACCCTCGGCTCCCGGCCCATTGGCGAGATCAAACCGCCCGAGTTACTGCTGGCCCTGCGCAAGATCGAGAAGCGCGGAAAACATGAGACGGCCCACCGGACCAAGCAAAAGGTCGGCCAGGTCTTCAGGTACGCCGTGGCGACGGGTCGCGCCGAGCACGACATCACCGGAAGCTTGAAGGGCGCCCTGGCGCCGGTGGTATCAAAGAATCACGCAGCGATCACGGACCCGGCGGGCATCGGCGCCCTCCTCCGAGCAATCGACGGCTACGAGGGTCAGCCCGTCACGGCTGCCGCACTCAAGCTCGCCCCCCTCGCCTTCGTCCGGCCTGGCGAACTGCGCAAAGCCGAATGGTCCGAGTTCGACCTGGACGCCGCGGAATGGAGGATTCCCGCAGCTCGTATGAAGATGGGCGAACGGCACATCGTGCCGCTGTCCACGCAGGCGATTGAGATTCTCCGCGAGCTGGAGCCGCTGACCGGCGGAACCGGCAAATATGTTTTCCCGTCGCTCCGCGGATTCGACCGACCCATGTCGGAGAACACCGTGAACGCCGCCCTGCGCCGGCTGGGCTACACCGGCCAGGAGCAGACGGGGCACGGATTCCGGTCAATCGCGTCCACATGCCTAAATGAGCAAGGGTTCAACTCCGATCTGATCGAGCTGCAGCTTGCGCACGCTGAGCGTAACAAGGTACGTGCCGCGTACAACCGCGCTGAGCGTCTCGCTGAGCGACGCAAGATGATGCAGGCCTGGGCGGACTATCTCGACGGATTGAAGGCTGGAGGGAAGATCTTCAATCTTCGAAGCCCCGGCCGTGGATGAGTTTAACCGCCTCAGCCCGGAAGACATCGACGCGCTGTTTCAGCGTGTGCGGACAAGTCAGGGCACTGATCGCGATCACGAGCAATTCACGGCTGCAATGATTCAACGCTTCTGCGATCGCGTGTATGCCGGAGAATCCGTTGACCCTTGGATCATGACTGCAGTCGCCAATCAGTTCTTCAAGATACTGATGGGCGGAGAATGGAATGATGAGTTTCCTCTTCCCGGTCGGACCGGAACACTAATTCGAAAGCCATCGGAGCAACGCGGGCTCGAGATTTTCTGCTGGATTGAGAACAGTCGGCGAACTGATAGCACGCTCAACGTCACAGACTTGATACACGCCGCGGCAAACCAGTGGAACGTTTCCTACGAGACAGCGCGCGCTGGCTACTACGCGTGGAAGAAACAGCTCGAGCCCGTGGTTTCTAATTCCACTGAACAGACATAGAAAGCGTTCCGCGGAGACTTATTAAATAGTTACATCGCCTGTCCTAAGGCCGCAGACAGCATCCGTTGTCAGCGAACTGAGAGGAAGAGCGATGACAACTCCCCCGCGCATGCTCCGTCTGCCCCAGGTGATTGAACTCACCGGCTTGGGCAGAGATACGATTTACCGATACGTCCGCGAAGGACGATTCCCATCTCACCGTCGCATCAGCGACCGCGCCAGCGCCTGGCGATCGGACGAGGTCCAGGCATGGATCGAGTCACGTCCTGTCGCATCCGAGCAGAGCGCCGCTTAACTCCCAGAAACGACTGCGCCTCAAAGGCGTGACTTGTTCCTGGCGGGGCAACACGACGATGAGGCGCGAGGTATCGAGATGAACCCCGCGATTGAAACTCAGAGTGCCGGTGCACTCAAGCCCGAACTGAAGTACGTGCGCGTGCTGCGCCGCCTGCTCACTGGTCCACTCCATCGATTCGAAGCCGAGCGCTACCCAGTCAGCGATCACGTGCTCAACAGCACGGTGAGCGAACTGAAGAAGCGCGGCGTGAGCATTAGCTCATCGCTCATCCACCTGCCCGGCTACTCGAGGGCTGGCTGCTACGTCGCGCTGTACACGCTGGAGGAATCCTCCCGTCTACGCGCGCTCCAGCTCATTGGGGCGGGCCAGTGAAGTGGGCGGACGCAAGCGTGGCAGTCAGCAAGAGAACTTCGCCCGCATCCCGCTCAGCGTTCTGGAGTCGGAAGCAGTGACCACGCTCAATCACGCTGCGTTTAAGGTGCTGGTGATCCTCGCATCAGGATGGCGTGGGAAGAACAACGGCTCCCTGGCGCTCACAGAGATGTACGCGCGGCGATTCGGCCTCAGCGGCCGCAATACCCTCTATCGCTCATTGCGAGAGCTGGAGCAGCGCGGACTGATCGTCTGCACCCGCCGCGGCATGAAGAGCAAGCGCAACTTCTCGCTGTTCGCTCTCGGGTGGGAAAGCATTACGCATCGCGACGGCCAGCCGCTAGACGTCCCTGAGTCGAAAAATCACCGCTGGCTCAAATGGACTCCAGCGACAGGAATTCATACCCATGGTGGGGAGTCGTGTGTACCCATAGTGGGGAGTGATACCCCTGTTTACGTACCCATGGTGAATGACAGATCGACCGTTTCTGTACCCACCATGGGGAACACTCTTAGATCTAGGACGGCGCATCCAGGCGCCGCATTCGATCCGGCTCCTCTTCCGGCTTCTGATGCTCTCAATCCCCGTCCCAAATCAGCGGGCGGTCGAATTTCACAAATCGACGATCGCATCAGGAAGGCGAGGAAGCACTTGGCTGCTGATCCCAATGCGGACAACAGAACGCTGGCAAAGATGTATCGCCTCACCAGCAGCGAACTGCAACAACTGAGGGCCAGCGCGTGAAGCCCCATGCAAGCCCCTTGCTAGCACCATGCCGGCACGATGCGCCAAGCCTCACCTCATCGGAGGAAGCCGCCGAACAGTCCCAAGATTGCGACCAGGACGCTAACAACAGCCAGATAGCCCGCAGATTTCGACATTTTCTCCTGCGCTGCAACGTGCTCCCGCGTCAGCACCAACTGCAGGTACGCATTAAGCATCGCGTAGATGTGTTGGTGGTATGCGCCTTGGTAGTGAGCAGACGAGTAAACGAGGGATCTCGCGACCACTTCGGAAGACGGTTTCTTTGCCGCCATGAGATCAAGGAACGTCTGGACATGGACGCTCGGTGTTTGCGCAGCTACGAGAGCTGCAGTGGCGATCTCCACGGAATCATTGCAGAGCCCGGTCATACGCATTTCCCTATTCAGGTGTTGTCGTGATGCAAATCCCACACAAGCATAGCGACCCGGTGAGCGACACGCATAGCGCGACGAGGATCGCTGAGCTGAATCGGCGAATCCAGACGCTGGCCGGTCAAGGTCTGAAGGTTCGCGACATCTCCAGTCTGCTCCATGTCCACCCGCTCATCGTCATGCGCCAGCTCGAGCAGGTGACGCGATGAGGTCATCGTTTGTCGAAACGCTTTATGGCCACATAGGCGGCGCCGGAGGTGGCGGACAGCTTGTTGAGCGCATTCTCGATCCCCACCAAGACGACGGGCTTGCCGTCGACCACGAAATGTTCGCCGCCATGGCGTATATGAGCGTGCCATCCGCTCTGAGTGGCATGGTACTGGCGGCAACTCTCGATAAAGGCGGCTATGTCGTCGTCGCCATCTTCGCCGAAGGAAATGAGATCTGCCTGAAGCTCCATGAGCCTGTCTGCATCTGGCAGAGCAAAGCCCATGACATGGATCTGCAGATCCAAGCCAGCCAAGTCAGCTTGCGCGCGTCGTATGCGATCATGTGCATCAGCGACAAACTTCGTGGCCGCGATCACGTGCTGACGAAGCATCGCATGCAGTACGCGGCGCCTCGCTGCCAAGTCATTCTTGGCGTCGGCTCGACCACGCCAATAGAGCCAAACTGCCGAGGCTACGGCCAGAACCGTCCCACCTGCGCTGAACCAAGCCGCCCAATCCGAAGCCGTCATCTCCATGATGACCTGACCAATCCCCCCGTAGACGTAGCACATCTCCATCGCGTTTCTCCCCCGCTGTTGTTGTTACGCCATGGTGGCGTGACAGACGGACAGTCGCAATGGCCGATGGGCGTAAAGACAAGAGCTGCACAGCCATTCAATAGCGAGGCAATGGTTTGCACTCGATCAAGTGAGAGACCAGCTCACCACGAGCCTGCGATTGCTGGAGACGATGAAGGCAAGAGCCAGAGGGCGATGTGACGCAGGCAGCACCCCCTAGGGGGGATCGTCAACATCCTGGATGCACCTCGCAGACCGAACCTGCTCCTTTCCGCGCACACATCCAGCGAATCCAAACCCCGATCCAGCTAAAGAGGCTCGACATGGCAGGCACCAAAGGCCGCAGCGGCGGACAGAACCGAATACCCGATGAGATCAAAGCGCGCAAGGGGACACTGAAACCCAGCAGGACGAATTCGAAAGCACCCCGACCGGCCGTGAAACTTGCTGCCCCTCCGCGGTGGCTGACCGAACGGGCAACGAGCATTTATCGCCGCCTGGGACTAGCACTGCTGGAACTTCGCGTCATCGGTTCCAGCGATGGAGAGGCGCTTGCGCTCGCAGCTCATGCCGGCGATGAGTTCTTGCAGGCTGATGAGCTTGTGCAGCGTGACGGCATCACGCTAACCCGGGGCTCGACGATCTACAAGAATCCGGCGGTGTCGATCCGTGAAAGTGCCTGGAAGCGATACCGCGACGCGCTGCGATCGTTTGGAATGGACCCGCAGTCCCGTGACGGTGTCCGAACCATCGATGAGTCGGATACGGGAGATCCGACGGCGAGGTACTTCCAATGAGACGGCGAACCAGAGGCCAACGATTGCTTCGTGCTCAGCGCCGAGGTGCGCCGGTCGGATCTCCGCCGTCTCATCTCAGCCAGGACGCGGTTAGGGCATGGCATGACATTGCGACGTCCTGCCCCGACGTTCTGCGCAGCATGGACGACCTTTGGCTTGAACTCGCAGCGCGCTCGCTCGCTGCCTGGCGACTCGGGCCGAACCGAGATGAAGTTCGCCCTCTGTATCGAATGCTCGGTCAGGGCTTCATGCGAATGGCAGATCGACGCCGCCTGCTGTTTCCGGATCGACCGAAGAAATGATGCTGCTGGACGACATTCTGCGGCATGCGATCGCCGGGGGAGCCTCCCCTGCCGACTGCGATGCGTTTCGCTCCGAAGTGGTCGCACTGAATCTGGCGCGCGCTCATCGTCCCGACACCGTACAACGCGCAGCCCGAGTGGCCCACCTGGAGAAGCTGATGCGCGGCATGGATACCGACAAGCGGGTCGGCGCGATTTGCAGCCGCCTCGGAATCTCACGCGCTAGTTACTACCGCCTTCGTTCTCTCAGTCTCAACTTAGATGAGACAACCGCCCGCTAGTATCGAATCAACAAGAGGAGCAATCGATGGCCGTACCACAGCAAGTCCTGGAAAGATTTCTCAAGAGCGACGCGGGAACGCGAATCGTCGCAGAGCTGAACATCGAACACCTCGAGCGCCGACGCGCCCTGGTTCGCGAGATCAGCGAGGAGCGAAGGCGCTTCGCCGACTCATCGACCTGGCTGGATCATGCGGTGGCACTGGCGGAGAAGCGTCACGAGACAGCGACGGCCGCATTGGCCGAGGCGGTGGCCGAGCTGCAGGCTGCGGCAACCCGAAAGCTCGCTGCCATTTTCGATTGCGACAACGCCATTGCCCGGCACGAGCGCGAGCTGCTCGCCTTGGCTGACGCGCGCATCGATGACTTCCTGCGTGAGCTATCGAATCTGCAGTCCGCCACGATGGCCCAGTACGTATCGACCGAGCGCACGGACTATTCGTTCGTCATACCGAGGCGTGAGGGGATGAGCAACGCCCATGTCATTGAGCCAAAGCTGCAGCGCATTCGCCTTGCGAGGGAAAAGGCCGAAGCCTTGAAGCTCGCGGCGACTGACGACATCCCGCGCGAGCTGGACTCGCTGCGTCAATTCGTTGAGAACGGTTGAGGCCCAACCATGTACCACCGGTTCGACAATCCGAACGTATTCCTGAACGTCAATTTGCAACGAGCACGGGACGAAGCAACAGCGCGGGACGCGCGCTTCAACCGATGGGTGGCAAATATCCGCGCATCCTCTCCCAGGACTCGGCTGCGCAACCTGCTCACACAGATCAGGGACACGCAGCGCCGCATCGATGACTTAGCCCGAAATTCTCGCGAGTCCGACCCGATCGCGACCGATGAAGCCGCGATAACCAATACCCTTTCAAGGCCGTCGAATGCCAGACCCCTTAAGGCTGTGCAGTTCACCCGCGCTGACGGCACGGCTGTGATCGCGTATGGCATCGACCCCCGAAGCAACGGACGTCGATGAAATGCAGAGCATCTATCGGGCGGTCTTATTCGCGAGTCACCGCCGTCCTCGAAAAGCAACCGCGAAAGCCCGCAGATCTGCAATTACTTCATCGGATCGTGGCGGGCAATTCTTCACAAGCACAGGACACTCGGAATGACGCAACTTGCATCTGATGACTTCAATCGTGCCGATGCGCCCAATCTCGGCGCCAATTGGGATTCGCCCAACCTTGTTATTACTTCTGGTGAAGCGGCTGTGTCGCCATTGCTGGCTTCCAACGCGTACACGGCCGTAGCTGCGCCCAATGACGGCTACGCCGAAGTAGTAGGTGGTTCGGTGCTCGAGACCCTGGACGGACAATGGCGTCGGTCCCATGTACCGCGTCACCAACACGGGTGATGTCAGCAGCATCAACGGCTACTTTGCGCAGGGCAACGCGGTTGAGATCAAGCTCTACAAGGTCCTAACCGGCGGGAGTTTTACGCAGCTGGGCGGGTGACGGCCCTGCATTCGCTCCAGGAAAGACACTCCGCGTCACCTGCAATGGCACAGCAATTTCAGCTCAGTTGGATGGCGTGACGATCATCGGACCGATTACAGATGCCGGCGTTGCTTCAGGGAGTGCCGGGATCTGGGGCGCTGCCGCCAACGTCGTTCCGACTATCAACAGCTTTGCGTTTGGTGACCTGAACGCCGGAGGCGGCGGGCTCACTGGTCCGTTGCTCGCACAGCGCATGAACGTCCTGTTGCGAATGTAGGTCGACATGAGATCCCTCACCGTGGGCATCCGCATCGCCCTGGCGATGGCCCCAACAGAGTTGGCTATCGCGCTTATTGCGAGCGCAGCAACCTACCTCCTGAGGACCTGAACATGGCCGCGGTACAGATCAGCGGTGCGGTCCGAGAACGGCAAGAGCAACGGTTGCCGCTACCGTCAGCCCTGTTGCACGCCTTCATTGGGCTCAGCGGACCGCTTGAAGCGTATGGCGATTGCCTGCAAGGGACGGTGGACGCAGGCGACCTGCTGTGGTGGGATGAGCGCAAAGCGCCTGTGTCTGGTGACCTGGTCGTGATCGAACAGCACCCCGACCGTCGCGAATACTGTGAGAGCGTCCTCGGCCTCAAGTATGAAGCCGGACCGGTATTCGGTATCAAGCGGTTGGCTATGCGCGACGGCGAGTGGCTGCTCACGGCAGATGATTGTCCGGAAGGATTTCCGCTGTCCGACAATATCATTCGCGGTCCGGTCGTGTTTCGTCTGTCGTTGATGCACAAGGCCGGCGCTATCGGTGTTGCACAGAGATTGGCAAGGCGTCATGACAACCTCGCGCAGAACATCAACGCATTCGTCGCGCAGGCGAAGAGCCCGGCACAGAAATTGATCGCCCGTCGCCAGCTTGAACAGCTCGACAAGATCCGTAGGAAGCAATCGGAGATAGACAGGCAAACAGGGGCGGATCTCGTAGCGCTCCGAAAAGCCCATTGCAATTCAATCAGCTTCGGGCCTGGAGCCATGGTCGATCGGCATGTCACGGCACAGATAAGCCACAATGCAGTTACGGACACTGCAGTCACGACTGAGCCCGCCGATGGCAGTCAGGCGTACAGCTCTACCACACAGCCTGCCATCGGAGTTGTCGGCCTCAACGGCTTGGCGTCTTACACCTCCCCTGAAGGCACGGCGACACAGGTCGATGTGTCATGGTCGGCTCAAGCGAGGATCAGCAATACGACAAGCGGTGTTGCAGTCGGCAAGGCTCGTTTGCGCATTCGCGTTTTTATCAACAGCTCTGAGGTGTTCAACAGCGAACTCATCCTTGAGTCATATACCGCTACCGACAATTGGGGTCCCTTCAGCGGCACCAGGTCGTTCTCCGTCCCGGCTGGGCAGACGCTTGATGCCTATATCCAGACGGATCGCAACTTTACAACCAGCGGTGCATCGCCTGCTCAGACCATGTTCTGGAGGGAAGCGTTGGTAAATCTGGTTCCTTCAAAGCGATGAAAGAAGCAAAGACTTACACCCTATTCGACCCGAAGACCGGATTGCCTCTCGGCCGCTTCAAGTGTGCTGAAGATCAAGTTGCAGGCAACGTGAGAAACAATCAGGTCGCGCACGAGGGCGCCTTCGATCTCTATGCGACGTGCCTAGATGTCGCCACGCAGCTGCCGGTCGATTACCAGCCACCGCGGCCCGACGTGGATCACGAATGGAACGCCGACCGCCGGCGATGGCAGAAGAAAGCCGACATTGCGGACCGGGACCAACGACGCGCGGAAGCTCAGACGCGCATTGATGCACTGGAGCTAAAGCAGGCCCGGCGCGTCCGGGAGTTATTGGCCGCATCCGATCCGCGGTTACAGGCTATCGATGATGAGATCGTTTCACTTAGGAGAGACCTGAATGAGTAGCACCGGCACACACATCTTCTTGAGGAGTTGAGAAAATGCCCGTAGCAGCAGGTGGAGCAGTCGCGACGTTCCTGGGTTTCGCCGAGGGTACGACTGCTTTCGCTGTCGTCGCCGGCATGGCAGCGGCCGTGGATCGCGATCCCGATCTCGTTGGCCTCACAAGGGCAAAGTTAGAAACCGGCGGTGACTTGGACGTGTGGGCAGACGTGCGTGCCGCTGGCGAAGTGCGCGTCGAGTTCTACGCAGATATTGCCGAAGGCACCCGGCTCGTCGGTCCTCTCGTCGTCACCGGTCATTGCATGGAAGGGCTGGGGTTCACGCCTGGCACAGTTGTCTTCTGCGACCCGGCACTTCCAGTTCGTAGCGGCGATACCGTGTTGGTAACGAACTTCGTAGGCGGCAAAGGTCCAATGGGGCTCGTCCGCTCTAGCTCGATGAAGATCTTCGAGCACCTGGCAGGATCATGGTGGCTGCGCACCACCGATGGTGGGGGCGTCGCGATGCACAGCACGATTCAGATCGTCGGCCGTGTTGTGGCATCGATCCATCTACCGAAATCCAGCGAGACAGTCCGCCTGGCGTGTGCGGAGACTGAAAGGATTTACGCGGCGCTGCCACCCGATAAGCCTCTTCCCGATGGGGCATCACGGGAGATCGGCAAGGATAAGACCATCTATCCGTCACGTCCGATCATCGGCCCGCTATTCTGGCGCA
>DASYEW010000072.1:0-13973 GCA_036498785.1 Steroidobacteraceae bacterium
CCGAATCTTTGACCAGGCGAACCGCCTCGGACTTGTACTCGTCGCTGTACTGCTTTCGTGACTTCTTCTCTGACATCTCAAACCTCCGATCCCGATATTGTCCACCTTATGAGGGTGTCCACGAAATCGGGGGAGGTTCAAGCGCTACTTCGCTCCACCGAGCGTATACCAGTGTCTAGCATCTCCAAAAAGTAGCGGGTTACGCCTCTGTCACGCTGCCTGCTGCCGCCGCGCGTCGACGTATTTTTCTATTTGCTTGGCAACTTGCTTCGGCTTGTCCGCATATAGCTTCTTGCCCAATCGATAGGACTTGCGTTGCAGCTTCGCGCGCCGGCGCTTGAGTTCTTTGATTAAGGCGTCAGTGGCAGTGGTCTCCGCGGAGGCCTCAGCTTGCGTCGCATGCAGAGCGATTTTCTCGTGAAGCAAGGCTAGGTCGTGATCATCACCCAAGTGATCTGAAAGCCGATGAGCTTGTTTGCTCGTGGCGTCGATGCGCTTGGGTGCTAGCGGCTGGACGAACTGAAGCTCATAAAAATGATATTTCACTTGTTTGCGCCACTCGTGCAGATGTTCGTTGCTAGGTTCCCGCTCGGTCAGCGCGAAGGCCCTGTGAGCTTTCTTGTAGGCCCGCTTGAGCGCGACATCGGTGGGGGCGCGATCGAAACGGGAATCTGGCAGGCGTTGCAGGTGTTGTTTCACTTCTTGCAGACGAGTGCTGATTGCGTTGAGATCCTTGTTTGAGAGTTTGTCGCGGCTCAAGCGTTGCTCTTGCTGCAATGCTTGACGCAGTGCCGAAGGACGAGTTTTTTGCGCTGCGTTGCCTGCCTGTTGCAGAACATTGTTTAAGGCATCGCGCAACACCTTGGCATCGCGTATCGGCGTTAACGGCCGGGCGGCGTCGCGTACCGATCGGTTCAATCCTCGATACGCTGTCTCACCCAAGGCTTCACGTAGCAATCGCAGGCCGGCACGCATCCGTTTCATCTCTTTGCGTGTTCCATGCACAAGTCCGTCGGCGAGCGAGTGCCGCTGCAAGGTGTGAATGGCTCTGTCGATATGATCGATGAGTACACGGCGCACGCCACGCATGGCGGGTTCGCCCTGTTTCAACGCAACACTCATGATGACTCAGGCGCTTCTCGGTGAGCACGCATGCCGGCCTTGAGCAGGCATTCCGCAGCTCGCGACCCGCGCCTGCCGATTGGTTTGAACTCTCGGCCGTGCATGCAGTTGTAGTTGATGAAAAATTGCTCTAGCTCATCCACGGCGACCTTCGGTGCCTCCTGGGGATACTTGATGACGGGTTTGTTCACTGCGGTGTCCGCCACCGCGATCAAGCGATCGCTGCGTTGAGTCCGACGCTTTTCGGTTGTTCGGCTTCGATCACGCCAATCAAATGCCTTTTCATCAGGCAGCCGGGGGAACGGGGCGTTTCTACCAGCACCAGGGCATCGAGCGGATCACCATCTGCGCCGTGCGTGTTAGGGAAGGCGCCGAAGTCGTGGGGAAAGCACGTGCCGATGGGCAACACATGGCTGACTCTGAAGCAGCGCACTTCCTTGTCATATTTGTACTTATTGCGGCTCCCCTGCGGGGTATCGATGACCACGTGTATGAGACCATCAGCGGCGGGTAGGAATATTGATGGCATTGCTCGCCTTCAGGTATTACTCGCAACCCTTATCGGGAAGTACCGGCCGAGGTCACTAGTTCCACGACCGCCACAGACCGATATGCATCGATCGGCTCGAGTCCCTCTGCCTGATTCTCTTTCTCAGCGCACATCATTGCAGCCGATCGCGCGGACGGACCGTGCCCCGGCCTTCCAATGGATAGATGCCGTGCGATCCGCGCATGACGTCCGCGAGTCAGAAGGCACCACTGCGGGCAGCGGTGGAAACCATGATCGGCGGGGATCCGCAATGGAATCGTGCTGTCATACAGCCGTTGGTGCGAAGGAGGCGGCACAGCCGAATTGCGCCGCGCGTTCTGGTAGCTGCTCACCGACTGAATGACACGCCGACTCTGGCCCGCACATGGCTACTGGCTCGAGCCCCTAGCGTCCACCCGTGTTGGTTCGCGCTTGACGGCCGGCCGGCGGATTTCCTGCCGTCGCGTTGGCCGGCGCTTGCGTTGAGGTATCTGTATCGGGGCCCAACGTCCGCTCGCTATGGAGCCCTGCATACCCTCGATAATCCGCACATCAGCCAGCCCGCCGCTTGCGGCCGGAAGGGGGGCATCGCGAGTTGAAGTGCGGGCGGCCAGCGTTGCGTTTATAGATGGAACCGATCATCGGATTCCCGCATTTCCTCGTGGTGCGCGCAGATGGAGATCCATCATGTCGAGATTGGACGGCAGGAAAGCGATGGTGACAGGCGGCAGTCGCGGCATAGGCGCTGGTATCGTCCGCAAGTTGGCGGCCGCCGGTGCTGATGTCGGCTTCACCTATCGTGAACGGCGCGATGCGGCTGAAGCGGTGCTGAAGGATGTAAAAAAGCAGGATCGCAAAGGCGTTGCCTTTCAAGCCGACAGCGCAGATCCGCAGGCACTGACGGCGGCCGTCGACAAAGTGGCCGAATCACTTGGGGGCCTGGATATTTTTGTCAGCAGCGCCGGCGTGCTGCTTTTCAAGCCAATTGAGGAATTCTCTGTCGATGATTTCGAGCAGATGGTGAGAGTGGATCTGCGCGCCGCTTTCATAGGCTCCAAAGCGGCATTGCGGTATATGCCAACCAATGGTCGAATCATCTTCATCTCGAGCAACATCGCCGATTATGCCGCCTTGCCGACAACGGCACTGTACTCGATGGTCAAGTGTGGTCTGGATGGCTTGATGAAGGGGATGGCGCGCGATCTGGGACCGAAGAAAATCACCGTCAATTGCGTGCATCCCGGCCCCATTGCCACGGATGCCAACCCCGCGGATGGCCAATACAGCAAGCAGCTCAAGGCGTTCATGGCCACTCCGGAGTTCGGTGAACCCGCCGACGTGGGAGGTCTGGTCGCGTATCTGGCCAGTGACGAGGCGCACTTCGTCAGCGGCGCCACTCACCGAATCGACAATGGTTTTACAGCCTGATGAAGCAACGATGATGCGCCCTGCATCCAAAGAAGCCCTGGTGAAAGAGGCTTATCGCGCTTTCAATGCCCGGGACGCCGATGCAGCCCTCGCAACGCTGCATGAGGATGTGGAATGGGACAATGGCGAAGGCCAAATGCTGGTGGGGCGGCCTGCCGTGCGCGATCATTGGCGCCAGCAATGGTCAGCAGCCGATCCCAAGATCGAGCTCGTGACGCTCAGCGACGGTTTGGGAAACCCTACCGCGCGCATTCACTTGATGATCCACGTCGACGGGCAGCTCAAACAGAATGATCTTGAGAACAACTTCACCTTTGCCGACGGGCGTATCCGTTCAATGCGCATCCGGCCCGTGGCTTGATCCCCTTGATAGAGCTTCGCTTCCGGCCGATTGCCTGATGACTTGTCGCACTGGTCGTCGGGCTTGCGCGTTCACATTCTAGCGTGTGGTACTGAACGCTCTCGGATCGGGCGAGGTCTTGCCTAGGCAAGGGTTGCGTCGCATCGACACTCCGTCCACGATCGTCTACGGTTTTTGGGGACGGCAGTTACGATTGCTACGCGGGGCCAACACCTGCGTCAAGCGTTCGTAGAGTTGCGATCTGGTGAACGGTTTCGACAATAAGGGAGTTTCTGCTAACCAATGCGAACTAGTGGGTGAGGCCATCTGGGCGTAACCGCTCATGAAAAGGAGTCGAACGCTGGGATACCTGCGCTGGACCGTCGCCACGAGCTCCCTGCCATTCAAGCCGGGCAGGCCAATGTCAGTGAGCAACACGTTCACGGCGTTCTTTCCTTCCAGAATGCGCAGTGCCTCTGAGGCATCAGCCGCCTCGAGGACGTTGAAACCGTAGTCCTTCAGCGCGTCTGCCGAAAACGCCCGAACGTCGGCATTGTCTTCGACGATCAGAATGCTTTCCGAATGCTTGCCACTGGGAATCAATCGCGCATGCACGTCTTCTTGCACCACTGCGGCGTCGCTCATGCGCCGTAGGTAGATCTTGACCGTGGTGCCATGTCCTGCCTGGCTATACATCTGGATATTGCCGCCCGACTGTTTGACGAAGCCAAATATCTGACTCAATCCAAGACCGGTTCCCTGTCCCAAAGGTTTGGTGGTGAAGAATGGTTCGAAAGCGCGTTCCAACACCTCCCGCGACATTCCGATTCCGGTATCGCTGACACAGATCAGTACGTAGTCACCGGGTTCCAAATCGAACGGAGTATGCACATCATGCCCGCGGATGAGCGTCCTTGAGGTCTCCAACGTTAAAGTGCCGCCATCGGGCATCGCATCTCGGGCATTGACGGCCAAATTGAGCAAGGCGCTTTCTAACTGGTTCTGATCGACCTCGGCGCTGCCGGCATCGGCACCTTCAATTCTTCTGATGGAAATGCTCTCGGGCAGCATGCGACGGATCAGCTCCATCCATCGAGTCAATGTCTGATTCACATCCAGCGGCTTCGGCTTCAGCGGCTGACGACGCGCGAAGGCCAAGAGCTGCTGAGTCAAATTGGCAGCGCGCTCCGACGCGCGCATCGCCTGGTCGATCCCCCGTCGCCAGCGAATCTCTTCCACCGGCACATTCTGCGAGAGCATATCCAGATTGCCCAGAATGACCGTCAGCAAGTTGTTGAAGTCGTGCGCAATGCCGCCCGTGAGCTGGCCCACCGCCTCCATCTTTTGCGACTGGCTGAGCTGCTCTTGCATGGCTCGCCGCTCGGTCATATCCCGCGTGATCTTGGCAAAGCCGACCAATTTATCGTTGTCGTGAATGGCGTCGATCAACACGCTTGCCCAGAAGCGGCTTCCGTCTTTCCTGAGGCGCCATCCCTCACCTTCAAACTCCCGGTCTGGGCCGCACTCGTCAAAGCGATCTCTGGCATTCCGGCGGAGCGGTCCTCCGGTGTGTAGAACTCCGAGAAATGTCGCCCGACGATTTCCTCAGCGCCGTACCCTTTGATCCGCTCAGCACCGGCATTCCATGAAATCACACGACCTTCGGTGTCGATCATGTAGATGCCGCAGTCGCGGATGCCATTCACGAGTCGCCTGAACGTGTCTTCAAGAGCCGGAATGTTGCGGTCGGCAGCTTCTTGCGGGGAGCTCTCCCGGCTCTGGTCCATATGTCGCTCCGGGCCAAGCTAAGTAGCTTAAAACGCCGGGGAGCACAAAGGGTTCCAGACGGTCTCGCTGTCCGAGCTCATCACGGACCGGGCCGAAGGTTGCTGACGACACCCAGCTCCTGAAGACACGCCAATAAGGCAGAGCCCAGGTACGGTTTGATCAGGATTCGAGCCCGTGCATCCGAGGCAAATTGTGCCTTGAGCAAGTCTTCATCCAATCCGCTGGTGAGAACGATGGGGAAGGCGGGATCCGCTTGGCGGCATTGGCGCACGAATTCGAGTCCGGACACGCCGGGCAGAGCGACGTCAACGATCGCAGCGTCAAATGTTTCGTCTGTTTCTTCGCGAAGTGCGCCCAATGCGGATTCGGCATCCTCTCGCACGGTCACGCTAAAGCCGGCGTCCTGCAGCTCTTCCTGTAAATACAGGCCGACCACCACCTCATCTTCAACTACCAGAAGGCGCATATCGGTTTCTCCGGGTAGGTCAACGTCTCACACAATGGCAGCCGAACCTGACGGCGTCAAATGACGGGAAGCACGGATGAACCTGGGTTTCCGCCGGCAAAACTCGATCAAAATAGCGCGCTCCCGGGGCATCGTTCGGGCAAACGCCAACCACTTCGTACTGGCACTGCAACGCTCGCCGATGCATTGTAATCAGGAGATCGATTAGACAGCACCCCATGATTGAGCTCGCACCGGCGATGATTTACCCGCGTGGACGTGACCGGTCCCGCCGAGGCGGCTGACGGCCGCGCATCGAGTCCGCGGCGTTAGTTCTGGCAGATGACACGCGTGATACCGGAAGGAGAGAACCTCCGTCTACGCAGGGGGACGATCGCTACAAGCGCATGGCGCTGACATTTGATACAAAGGAAGAGCGCTATGCGCGGCTGCCCGAAAATCTGTTCATCGCGCGTGGGCGAGTGGTGAGCGCAAAGGCGCGTGAATATGGTGTGTATCGGTTCAGTGAAACTGAAGGATTGTTCTCGAGCACTTGCCAAGGTCCGCTTCTGCCCGGTGGGTGCTGGAACCAGAAGCGCAGTGGATGCGGCAAACAAGTCAGCGGCAAGGCGACACCTTCCAGCAGAGTCCCCGCGTCGAGCTGCATGCTCGAGCGGCAAGTCCATGACACCGAGGGTTGGGACTGACGATGGCAAAGCGCACCGGTAGTGCGGATCTTCCTCTGCACGGTGGCCACGTACCGTCGTGGCTCTCTGTGCGCATGGCCAAGCTAGGACGCGTGATCGTTGAGGCGATCGTGCTGCAGTATGGGCGCGATGAATTGCTGCGCAGACTGGCACATCCGTTCTGGTTTCAATCCTTCGGCGCGGTGATGGGTATGGATTGGCATTCCTCGGGCATCACGACGAGCGTGATCGGCGCGCTGAAGCGCGGCCTTGCACCTGTGCAGCATGAGTTGGGAATTTATGTCTGCGGCGGCAAAGGCGCTCACTCGCGCCGAACACCCCAGGAACTGATGGTGATCGGCGAGCGCACCGGACTCGACGCCCGACCACTGACGCATGCAAGCCGTCTGGTTGCCAAGGTTGACAGTGCGGCGGTTCAAGATGGCTTCGATCTGTACCTGCACGCGTTTATCGTGACTGCGGAGGGGCGTTGGTGCGTCGTTCAGCAAGGAATGAACGAAATCCGGCGCGAGGCGCGCCGGTATCACTGGCAATCCGAAAACTTGCGGAGCTTTCTGGATTCCCCGCACGCGGCGATCGAAGGCAAAAACCAGGGGGCAATCGTCAATCTCGCCGACGCACGCGCGGAGCGAAATCGATGCGCCGGCCTCGACCTGGTGCGTGCGGGACCGGATCAGCCTGTGAGCTGGTTGAGACGATGGCGTGACTCGGGCAATGCAGCGCTGTCGTTGTTCCCGGAATCCGAGCCCCTGCTCAATCCGGCGACCCCTCATCTGCGCATGCCAGCACACCACGATGTTCGCGCATCCGACGTGGTACTTCGGCGTCTGCATGCGACGCTGGCAGCGGCTGCCGAGCGCGGCCCGCGTGACTTCGTCGATCTGCTGCTGACACCGGGGGTGGGCGCCCGAACAGTGGCGGCCCTTGCGCTGGTGGCCGAGGTTCTCCACGGAGCGCCGTCACGTTTCAGTGATCCGGCCCGGTTCTCGCTGGCCCACGGCGGAAAGGACGGGCATCCATTCCCCGTGCCGCTGGCGGTCTACGACGAGACCATCCGCGTGCTGAAGCATGCGGTTGAACGCGCGAAGCTCGGCAATGATGACCGGCTCGCCGCAATCCGCCGCTTGGACGAGCAAGCGCGCCTGCTCGACGGACAGGTGGGAGGAACCTCCTTTGCGGCCTTCGTCGCCGACGAGCGCGCACATGCCGACGAGTATGGCGGCCGGACCGTGCTCGATCGGGAATGACCGGCAGATCTCGCCCGATTCTGTCGAAAAAAGAGAGATCGGCCTGGGCCTATTCTCACGTGCCAGAGCGATGTGCTTCATCCCCCCAGAGTTCCCTGGCGATGCCCCCGTACGCGGGCTGCATTTCCGCGCTACTCATTGATCGATTCGTCCACGTGATATCGCTGCTGCAGCGCGCGTCATCCTGACGCGGTGATTGGTCTCACATCGGCTCAGAGGCTCAATGGCGTTTTTTTGATCATCCAGAGCATAGCGGCAGTGCCCTCGACCGTGTCACCGAACAGTCGATGCGGTTCAGGTTGGTGCCGCGCTGCTCGACTTGTCGAGCAGGGTCCGGGTTGAGTCCACTTTCTTTGATCGATACGCCAATGTCCCTTCGACATCCAGGATGCTGCCGGCACGCCGAGATCAAGTGGTTTTGTTCGAGTAAGCGTCAAAGGCGATCGGCTTCTGGCAAGTGCGACACCTCGGGAGAATTCCCACCGTGAATTGTCCGGCGTCCGTTTCGTTCAGGTGTAGCCTTGAACGAAGCCGAGGCACGGGCGTGCGCGCGTGCATTCTTCGCGATGTGCTGTGAGGCCATGAGCCTCTGAAGTGTCCGAGAGTCGTTGCAGAGAGGTCAGAGGATCAGTGAGTTTCCCCAAAGACGTACGCTGGGAGTGAACATCCAGATTCCACAGCGCCACGCGACACCGCGGAGACATCGATCCGTTGCTGAATCATCGGAGGCTGAATGAATCAACGAGACATCATCCTGATTGGCGCATCCGCGGGCGGGTGGCGGCGCTGCACAGTTTGATTGGTGGTTTGCCTGCCGATCTGAAAGCAGCGGTGCTGATCGTAATGCACATACCGGTTCATACCCCCACGGCACTGGATCGGATTCTGAATCGGGCAGGACCACTGCCGGTGAAGCTCGCTGAGGATGGCGAAGCGCTAACCACGGGAGTGATTTATGTCGCACCTGCGGATCGGCACCTCGTGATCGAGAGCGAGCGTATACGGCTGACCCGAGGGCCGCGTGAGAATCGCGTACGTCCGTGCATCGATGTGCTGTTCCGGTCAGCTGCGCTCGCGTTCGGACCCCGGGTCATTGGGGTCGTACTCACGGGAATGCTCGATGACGGTACGGCGGGGTTGTGGGCCATTAAGGATCGCGGTGGACTCACGCTCGTCCAGTGTCCTGAGGATGCCCAGCACGCGGGAATGCCTGAAAGCGCGCTCAAGCACGTGGTGATCGACCGCACGCTGCCGTTGTCGGCGATGGCTCAGGTACTCACGCAGCTCACACACGAGCCACTCGTCACAACGGCCGCCTCGCGACCCAGTGAATCGCTAATGCTGGAAACCAAGATCGCCGTAGAGGGCAATGCCCTGAAACGCGGAGTCATGAACATGGGCGAGATCTCGCCCAATTCCTGCCCGGAATGCCATGGCGTGCTCGTGAGGCTTCGCGAAGGATCGATCGTTCGCTACCGATGCCATACCGGGCACGCGTACTCCCTAAAAACCCTGCTGAGCGAGATTGACGAGGCGATCGACGCCTCGTTGTGGAATGCCATTGGGGCAATCGAAGAACGAGCGCTGGTGCTGCGCGAGATGGAGGCACTTTCGGATCGGGGAAGGGAAGACGCGCAGGACATGGCCGTGGAGGCGGAATGCCGGGCACAGCGCATCCGCGATCTGGTGGTCGATAAGACCGATCGTAACGTGCAGTTGTGAACGCCGCTTGCTGACAGGGATTGGAAATGAGGGAATGCGTAACGAGGAGGGCTTGAACATTGGCGACCGTGTCGCCGCCGGTCGCTCGGCGGAAGTCGTCCGATGATGGGGTCAGGTAATTACTCTGGACTGCCCGCGACAGGGCGATGGCGGTGTCCGTCTGCCGCAGCGTCCGCGACTTTCCTGGTACCACAAGAGAATTGCCAAATCGCCAGCGTCTTTCCTGCTCCTCAGGCGGACTTTGGGCGCCGGAAAGAGAGGATGATTGCGGACGATGGTTTTCCGGTGCCGTGCTCTTCCTTCTCCGCAACCCAACGGGCTACACCGCACTGGTATTCAAACCGCCAAAGCTCGGCCGTGTCCTGGCGTTGGCAATAGATCCCCTCAAATTCTTGTAGCGCCAAGTCCTCATACTCCCCCAGGAGTTTGTGAATTTCCGTTTCGGCATATTCCAGTGCGTCCTCGAGCGAATGGAAGTGATCGCCATGCCCATGCCTGAACAAAACGGTCACGTAATACGGGAGGGCTGGTGCATTGGACATGGCGAACTCGTCCGAAGGTGACAGCACGTGGACCCGCGATCGCCCAGATAAAGAGAACTCCTGCTGCCATCGAGCGCTGCCGAGCCCGTGTCGATCGCTCATGCTGAGGTTCATGCGCCGCTCAATGGATAAGTTCCCCGCAGGCTCACAAATTCGGCCCGTGCGGGGGAACCGCGCAGGCGGCTCTGTCGTATACGGTAAGCAGACGTGACGGTGAGTGCGTCACCGGTTTTGTAGCGACTGTCGAGGAGTACGAATGGCCGAACGCAGGGCAAAGGCAACCTCCGGGGTTATGCAATGGTGGCTGTTCGCCGGGGACGAGGACTGCCCCCACTGCGGGCAAACCTACCTTTATGAGCTTGAGTTCCGATGCCCGGAGTGTGACAGTCCCGGTTGCCCGCACTGCAAGGCACAGCACACCGAAGGCCACCACGTGTGCCCAGAGTGTTTGAACACGAGGCAGAACATGTCCACAGTGCGGAGTCGCGCCCATGGCTAGAGCCATCTGGAAGGGCGTCATCGAACTTGGCAGACACTCGGTCGGTGTGAAGATGTACTCCGCCGTCGAAGACCATACGGTGCATTTCCACATGCTTCATCGCACAGATGATGCACCGGTCGAGCAGCACATCATTCGCAAGGACACCGGTAAAGAGGTGGGCAAGGAGGAAATCAGGAAGGCCTTCGCGCTGAACAAAACCACGGCAGTGCTCCTGGAGCCGGCCGACCTTGAGAAACTCGTTCCGCCGGAGTCGCGTGATATCCACCTGTGCCGCTTCGTCGCCCCCTCGGTGCTGAGCGACCAATGGTATGAACGCCCCTATTATCTGGGACCCGACACGGACGAGGACAGCTACTTTGCGCTCGTACAAGCCATCGAACGCAAAAAGGTGATTGGGATCGCGCGTTGGGTCATGCGCAAAAAGCGCTACGTCGGCGCCTTGAGCGCACTCAACGGCTACTTGGTGATGTCGACGTTGCGCCGCGCGGATCAGGTACTCAGCTTCTCCGGCGTGGAGCCTGCCAAGACCGCGGCGCCACAGGCGAGCGAGTTGAAGCTTGCCGAGCAGTTGGTGTCGTCCATCTCCGCGGATTTCGAGCCGGAACAATGGCACAACGAGTATCGCAAACGGGTCTGTCAGTTAATCGAGGCGAAGGCCCGCGGTGAGAAGATCGACCGGCACGTGCCGAAGAAACGTGCGCCGCAGGCGAGCCTTGCCGAGAGCCTGAGGGCCAGCATTGCGGCGGCGAAGGAGAAGAAAGTTGCCTAGGCGCAAGCACAGCCCACCGGCCACTGCGCCGGAGGCGACTTCGGGCGCGGCCGTTCGTAGCCTGTGGTCGGGCACGATCACCTTCGGGCTGGTCAGTATTCCGGTGGACCTGCTTTCCGCGGTGCGTCCACGACAGACCGCGTTGAAGTTGGTGGACAAGGGAGGGCATGCCCTCGGTCGGCAATATCGGTGCTCGAAGGAAAATAAGCGGCTCGACAATGACGACCTGGTTCGGGGCTACGAGACCGAGGCTGGCAAGATGGTCGAGATCACGGACGCGGAGTTCGAATCGGTCGCTCCGGAGATGTCGGCCGATATCGAACTGCGCAACTTCGTCCCTTTGCAGCAGATTCCGATCATTTACTTTCAAAAGCCGTATTTTCTGGCACCCGCTGGAAAGTCGGTGAAGGCCTATCACCTGTTGGCGGCGACGATGGAGCGCACCGGTCGTGTCGCGATCGGCAGCTTCGTGCTGCGCGGTCACGAGTACCTGGTAGCGATCGTGGCAGACAACGGCGTGTTGCGCGCGGACACCTTGCGCTATGCCGATGAAATTCGCACACCGGGGGCGATGGACTTGCCGAAGCGCGCGAAGGCGCCGGCGAAGAAGGTCGATCAAATCGTGAAGGAGATCGATGAACTGACGAGAGGTGAACTGGACGTCGCTGAACTGGCGGATCAGGACGCCCGCGCACTGCAGCAACTGGTCGAGGCGAAGCAGAAGGAGGGCGACAGCGTCATCCACCCGTCGGGACTGGAGGCGGCTGATGACCTCGAGGCGCCCGCGGGGGGCGGGAAGGTGATCGACCTCATGGCGGTGCTGAGAAAGAGCCTGTCGAAAAACGTGCGTGTGAATAACGCAGAGAGTGGTCCGCCGATTGATCTGGCTGAGCGCCGCGCGCGCAAGCAGAAGGCCACGGCAAAGAGTCCGTCGAGAAAACGGTCCACGACACCCCGCAAGGCATCACGAAAGCGATCGGGACGCGCCTGAATCGATCGAGTGGCAAGGCGGCCCCGCTGAGGCGCGCTTCAGCCTGCGCGCGGTTACCCGGCCGGGCATGTGGTCGTGGATGTGGATGAGCCATAAATTGTCGGCAATCCGGAGGCGTAGTTTGTCCTGGTCAATCGGCACGTTTGCCGCATCAACTCAGGCTGCCTAAGCCAATAAAGACAGAAGCGGCATCAGCGTAGTACTGCAGCGATCAAGCACTAGCATGCGGTGGCACGATGGGAATGTCGCAAGCCCGCGAGCGTGCATCCTTCGCACCGGCCAGTGCGGCAAAGCGATGATTCCCCGTACGGTTCGGAGTTGCCGCGATCGGATGGCGAGAAATCGGCAATAACGGGGGCTCCCGGAACGGGCCTTGCGTCGTTCACAATTAACGTGCGTCCTAGCCCGTGACCGGGTTCCCTCACCGAGCGTTTCAAGTGAACACCGCCAGTCCACTTCGCATCCATCGAGACAGCCTGCGGGAATTGTTAGGTCTGCTCTCTCACTCGCCGCGCTGGCGTGAGATAGGGTTATTGTGCCTGTACGAAGTGACGTACTTCGTTGCCTACCACTACGGCATGTCGTTCAGCCAGGCATCCGCGGCGCCGTTCTGGTTTCCGGACGCGATACTGCTGTGCGCACTGTTGGTTTCCCGGAAGAGCCACTGGTGGATCCTGGTTCTGGCTCCGTTGCCGATCCGGTTGTTCACTTCTGTTGCCGAGGACGTCCCAGTCTGGTTTCTGCTCGCCGCATTCGTCATCGATGCCGCAAAAGGACTGCTGGCAGCTGCGATCCTGAGGAGATTTGCTGCGACGACCGGATGGATGAGGTCGGTTCCCCAGTTTGCGATCTTCTGTCTCTTTGCGGTGCTGTTGATTCCAGCAGTGTCAGCGTTCGGTGGCGCCGCAATACGAAGCGTGCACGGCAGTGACTTCTGGATAGCGTGGGAACAGTGGTTCCTCGGAGATGCGACTGCCCAGCTGGTTCTCACGCCCGCAATCCTGTTCTGGATCGAGGGCGGTCGATGGAATTGGCGACAAGCGCGACGGCAAGACTGGATCGAGGGCGGCTTGCTGGCGGTGGGGCTCGTGCTTGCCTGCCAGATGGCTCTCAGCGGTGCCGCAAGCTCGGTTGGACTCACGGATGCGCGTTTCTACGCACCCGTGCCTTTCCTGTTCTGGGCGAGCATTCGCTTTGGCATGCTGGGGGCAACGGCTGCGATCTCGATCCTGGCGGTTGCCACCGTCACCGCAGCGATCACGGGTCGAGGTCCGTTCACGGGCCACGACGCGAGCGAAACGGCACGGGCCCTGCAGAACTTCCTCTTGCTGCGCGCCGCGCCCGTGTATCTCGTCGCTGTGTCCATCGACCAGAGAAGGCGTGTCGAACACGCAGTGCGCGAGTCCGAAGCGCGTTTTCGCAACGTGGCAGACACCGCGCCGATGCTGATCTGGGTCGCCGATGCCGACCGGCTCTGTCAGTTCTGCAATCAGGGCTGGCTGAAGTTTACTGGCCGGCGACTCGAGCACGAACTGGGAAATGGCTGGACGTCGGGCGTGCATCCCGAGGATTTGCCTCACTGCGTCTCGGCGTATCACATGGCGAGCAATCTGCGTGCGCCGTTTGAGGTGGAGTATCGGCTGCGCAGGTACGACGGTGAGTACCGTCGGGTCCTGCATAAGGCCGTGCCTCGCTATTCCGATAGTGCCGAGTATCTGGGCTACATCGGTTCGGTCATCGACATGACGGAGCGCAGTGCGGTCGAGGAAGCCGCTCGTCGCGTAACCCATGCACAACGCCTCGCGTCGATGGGTGAACTGCTGGCAGTGATCGCTCATGAG